>CADCML010000066.1 GCA_902802535.1 uncultured Bacteroidia bacterium | reverse complement strand
TCGCTGTCGCCATAACCAGCGACAGACTTATAAACGAAGTCTGCGCTGTAAGGATACAGCGTCTTCCCGTCGATGGCGTAGGCTCCGTCCACTTGGGTGATGGTGCCGCTATAGACCGCATTGTCCTCGTCGATGAAGGCTTTGCTGAGGGTGATGTTGGTGCTGGAGTAGTTAATGTAATAACTGTTCGCATGGATGAAGTCGGTGGGGTTGGTCCAGCCGAGGGTGATGGTGCCGCCGTATGCATAGATGCCGTAGTTGCCTCCGTTGGCCGTCACTTGGCCACCACTGATGTAGAGACTGCCAGCACTGGCATAGAGGCCGTAGTCGCCTCCGTTGGCCGTCACTTGGCCGCTGATGATGCGGAGGTCGCCGCCACCGGCAAAGATACTATTGTGCGAAGTGGCCGTGGCCGTCACTTGGCCACCGCTGATGTAGATAGTGCCGCCATTGGAATATCTGCTTGAAAAAATAACATAGTCATTACCTGTGGCCGACACCGTGCTGCCAATGATGTTGATGTTGCCGCCGTATGCATAGATGCAATAGTTCGAAGTGGCAGTGGCCGTCACATCGCTGTTGTTGATGGTGATGCTGCCGCCACTGGCAAAGATGCAATAGTCCGAAGTGGCCGTGGCCGTCACATCGCTGTTGTTGATGGTGATGCTACCGCCATTATATTGCATGTATGCGTAAATAACATGGTCGTTTCCCGTGGCCGACACTTGGCCGCCATCGATGTTGATGTTGCCGCCCTGTGCATAGATGGCATTACTGCCAGGGACGTTGACCGTGACCGTGGCATCCTTGAGGTTGATGCTGCCTTTTGAGGAATTATAAGCCAATGCCCAGATGCCATAACTGGATGCGGTAACCGAAACCCTTGCGTTGCTGCAGTTGAAGTCGCCGTTGTAAGCCCAAATGCCATATTGCGAGGCATATACATTGAGTTGGCCGTTGTTTTCTCCCGTACTCTGGCCATAGATATCGATGGAGAAATTGTTTGGGCCAGCATCACCGAAGCCATTGCCGCTGACGGGGGTTTCCGCCGTACCAATGTTCATTACGGCGTTGTCCTTCAGGATGAGATGCACATCGCCGCTGGGGATGAGGGTCTGATTGTAGTTGAGCGTGCCGTTGGCCACATACCAGCCTGCCGCGAGTGTGGTTTCCGTGCCGTCAAGCACAGTGTATTCGGTACACAACTGCCGTTGGCCGTTCTCGTCGAGGTAGGGAACGCTGCCCTCGATGTAAGGAAGGAGCTTCTTCCCGTCGACGGGGTATGTATAGGTTGTTCCGTCTCGCTCGATGATGCCGCTGTAGGTGTTGCCTTCCTCGTCGATGAAGGCCTGGCCGTCGGCAACCTGTACGACTGCATTGCTATTGCTCAATGAGTAGCCGCTGGCGTCGATATAGTCGTCGGCGTTCTTCCAGCCGAGGATGATGCTGCCGTCAGAATTGGCGTTGATGCCAGTTAAGCGTTGTTTGCTCTTGGCTGTGCACTTACCGCCGAGGATGTTGACGTTGCCTCCGCCACTGATGCCGTAGTAGGAGTCGCCGATGGTGCTGAGCGTGCCGTCGCGGAGAGTGACATCACCTCCAGTGAAGATGCCGTGGATGCCAGCGCTGATGGTGACATTGCCGCCGTTCTGCTCGTAGTCGTCATCGACGGAGATGCCATACTCCTCGCAATAAATATAAAGGTGTCCGCTGCCGGCACTCTGGCCATAGATGTGGAGTGAGCCATTTTCGCCGATGCCATATTCGCCGCTAATGGGCTGCTGCTCTGTGCCAACATTCATCACGGCACCGTCCTTCAGGATGAGATGCACGTCGCCGTAGAGGGTGATGGTCTGGCTGTAGTCGAGCGTGCCGTCGGCCACATACCATGTTTCTTGGCCTGCTGTGCCGAGCGAGGTTTCCGTACCTTCAAGCAGGGTGTAGTTGCCCTGTAAGCACAACTGCCGCTCGCCGTTCTCGTCGATGTAGGGCACGCTGCCCTCAATGTAGGGATACAGTGTCTTCCCGTTGATGGCGTAGGTTCCGTTCACTTTGGCGACGGTGCCGCTGTAGAGGTTGCCCTCCTCGTCGATGAAGGCTTGGCTGAGGGTGATGTTGGAGTTGGAGTAGTCAATGTAATAACTGTCCGCATGGATGAAGTCGGTGGGATTGGTCCAGCCGAGGGTGATGGTGCAACCGTATGCATAGATGCCGTAGCCTCCGTTGGCCGTTACTTGGCCGCCGCTGATGTTGAGGCCGCCACTTGAGGCAAGGATGCCGTAGGTGCTTCCGCTGGCCGTCACTTGGCCACCGCTGATGTTGAGGCTGCCACCACTGGCAAAGATGCCGTAGTTGCCTCCGTTAGCCGTCACTTGGCTGCCGCTGATGGTGAGGTTGCCGCCATCATAGTATTGCTTGTATGCGTAAATAACATAGTTTTTTCCCGTGGCCGACACCTTGCCGCCATCGATGTTGATGTTGCCGCCCTGTGCATAGATAGCATGGTCATTAGTGGAGTTGACTGTGACCGTGGCATCCTTGAGTTTGATGTTGCCTTTTGAGGAATAATTATAAGCCAATGCCCAGATGCCATAACTGGATGCGGTAACCGAAACCCTTGCGCTGCTGCAGTTGAAGTCGCCCTCGTAAGCCCAGATGCCATTTTGCGAGGCATATACATTGAGTTGGCCGTTGTTTTCTCCCGTGCTTTGGCCATAGATATGGATGGAGAAATTGTCTGGGCCAGACTCACCGAAGCCATTGCCGCTGATGGGAGTTTCCGCCGTGCCAATGTTCATCACGGCGTTGTCCTTCAGGATAAGATGCACGTCGCCGCTGACGGTGAGGGTCTGATTGTAGTTGAGCGCACCCTCGACCACATACCAGCCTGCGGCGAGAGGGAAGGTTTCCGAGCCGTCAAGCACGGTGAAATCAATGCATCGCTGTGTGTCGCCATTCATGTCAAGGTAACTGACGGGGTCGTGGAGCGGCATGGTGAAACTCACTTCGTTGCTCCAGTAACTCACGCCGTCGCCGCCGCAGTTGGCGCGCACCTTTGCGGTATGGGTGCTCAGGATTTCGAGATTGTCGAGGATGAACGGATTGCTATCGACAGCGATGAGGTTGCTTTCGTCGCCGTCGAGGCAGATTTGCCAGGCGGTCTGGTCTTCGTCGCCGTTGGTCCAACCGAGTTGAACGCGCTGCGTCCCGAGAATGGTGGCCATGAGGCGGGTGGGCTTGGCGCAAGGAAGAACATCTTCCACATTGACCTCGTCCAAGTAGATGTAGGCATCGCCATTATAGTTACGGTTGGAGGTTCCCTTGAAGACGATGACCACTTCTTGCCCGGCGTATGCGCCGAGGCTGATGGTGTATGGGGTCCATTCCTGCTGGTTGGTGAGTCCGGTGGCCAAGGCCGTCGTGTGGGTGTCGCCGCCGTCGGTGGAGAGGTAAACGGAGAAGTCGCCGCCTGCGGGGTTCTTGTACCAGAAGGACAACTGCATCTCGGGTGAAGCAGGCAGGCTGAGGGGCACGGTTTTCAAATAGTTGGTTGTGCCGTTGAAGTTGTTGAAAGAATTATACCGCACGCAATTCGTGCCGTCGTAACTGGTGCCGTTGGTGGCGCCGTAGCCGTTGATGGCGGTAGTGAAATAGCCCCACCGATCGAAGAATATTCCCTCTATCTCCATGTAATTCCAGCAGCCGGGGATGGAGGTGTCATCGGTAAGGTCGTTGAAGTTTTCCGTCCAGGGGAAGTCGCTGACGATGGCAGACGATGACCATGCGGCGTTGATGGTCACGTTGGAACTGGGCATGGTGAAGAAGCGGTAGGCGCCGTTGCTGCTGAGTGTCAGTGGGATTCCGGCAGGTTCGGTGATGAAGTCGGCGCAGGAAATTGTGGTACTTATGATGATGTGCACTTCGTCGCCTGCGGCTGCATATTGTTTATAAGTAGAGAGGCCTCGATTGTGGCAAAAGCCGGTATTGTAGAAATAAAGCCTGCTGGTGTTGTAAGTGTAGGTATAATCACTAGTATTGTACACCCCTATGACATTCTCGCCACTGTTGATGCTGTAGGCTTGTGTGCCTTGGGGCGTGCCGAGGGCGTCGGTATAGTAGCAGTTTGCGTTGTCGGGCATTGTCCAGTTGCGGACGAAGGTGGCGCAGGGCGTGCTGCCATCAGTGGTGTTGATAGTGACCTGGACGGGTACGAAGAGGCTGTTGGTGATGTTGACGGTTTGGCTGCGCCAGCCGACGAAGCCGCCGCAGGAGTGGGTCGATGCGCCGAGCAGACTGCCGTTGAAGACGCAGCCTTCGATGGTGATGGTTTTGCCGTCGTAATTGCCCTGCACACCTACGAAGCCGCCGTGGGTGCCGTCGCCCTCTGTGCTACTGTTGATGGTGACGCTGCTGAGGCAGTCGGTGATGGTAGCCGAGCCTTGCGCGATGCCGATGATTCCGCCAGCGTACTTGCCGTCGGTGCTGATGGTGCCGTCGACGGTACAGCCGCTCACTGCGATTTGGGCGTCTTTGACCACTTGGCTGGCGATGCCTGCGGGATAGAGGTCAGTGGGGTTGTTGGTGCCCTTGGTGCTGCTGATGTTGGCCGTGACATTACAGTTGGTCACGTCCACGTAGCCCCACACCAAGGCGATGAGTCCGGCCATGTGGCGTTCGTCGTGGGCGGTGATGTTGGTCACCACGTTCAGGTCGTGGATGACGGCGTGGTCGGTGTCGCTGTTGCCCAACACGTTACGGAAAGGTGCCAAGTAACTGGCGGTTGCGGTGGCGGTGAAGGTCAACGTTTTGTGGTTACCGTCGAAGGTGCCGAGGAAGTCGTGGTTGTCGTAGCCGGCCATGCGGCTGACGCTGATGTCCGCGCCCAATTTCACGGTTTGGCCGCTGAAGCGGTTCCACGTGGCGTTGTTGTAGAGCGCGTCGCAGAAGTTGGTCCAGTCGTCCTCGTTATTGATGAGGTAGGCACCGCTGTTGTCGGTGCTGAGCGTCGGCGCGACGTAATAGAGGCCGTTGTAATAGAGGCCGTTCTCATAGACGGTCATATCCATGAAACTGTAGGTCGCCCCCTGAGTGCCAAGGCCAGCAGGGGCGGTAGTGCGGCCGGTGGTCTTGGTGCCGTCGGCGGCAATGAAGTTGGCATTGGTCGCGGTGGGTGCCACGGCTGCGAAGACGTTGGTAGCCGTCAGGTTGGTGGCACTGCCGGTGTTGTGCAGGGCTATGGGGTGGAATGCGGCGGTGCCTGTCGCGGTGCCTTGGTAGTTGCCGGCGAAGAGGCAGTTCTCAAGGGTGAGCGTGTTGCCGTCGCTCCAGCCTTGCAAGCCGCCGATGTAGTTCTTGTCGCAGGTGATGGTGCCGGCATAGACGCAGTTGCGCAGGGTGAGGTCGACGGGGTTGTTGCCTCCGAAGCCGTGACCCACGATGCCGCCGCAGTGCCTGTTGTTGCCTACGGTGGAGTTGACGTTGGCCTCCACGAGGCAGTTCTCGATAAGGATGGTGCCGGCGCTGGCCTTGCCTACCAATCCGGCGGCGTGGGTGGTGCCGGTGACGGTGCCGGTGACGTGCAGGTTGCGGATGGTGGCGTTGCTGATGAAGCGGAAGGGCGCGGTGCCTTGTTCCCCTGTGTCGGTGATGTTCACGTCGAGCGTGTGTTCCTGACCGTCGAAGGTGCCCATGAACCTATGATCATCGCTGCCCGCCGATTGCGTGATGCTGATGTTGGAGCCGAGTTTCACGGTCTTGCCGGTGAAGTAGCCACTGGGCTTTAGGGTCAGTGTGTCGCAGAACATGCCCCAGCCCTCAGCGCTGTTGATGGTATAGGTATTGCCGTCGTCGCTGATGGAGAAGGGAAGGGGAGCGAATTCGTAGTAGCGATTTTCACCAGGCCAAACATTATATTGGGTCTCTACACCTTCCGTGAGATGTGTAGCCTCATGCGTTGAAGGGTCGACAGTCCAGATGTCGCTGCCCGACTGGCTGAGGCCAATCTGGAAATAATAAGGGTCAGATGAGGACGCACCGTAAACTATAACAACTTTGGAGGTGGATTCATGGAGCTGCACCTGCCATTTGATAGTGGCCGGATCTATAATAGTTGAACCATTCCCAAAAAGATAGAACTCGCAGACCAGGACGCGGTTAGGTGATGTGCCAGTCAACTCATATTTGACATAGCCGTCGGTGCCGGTACTCATGTCTCTGGATATTCCGCAAATCTTGGGCTGGTTCTTAGTGCAGTTACTCGAATTAAACTGATTGCTGTAATTGATTGTAGGAGTACTGTTGAAACTGAAGATGCCATTGGAGTTGGCCCAGAACTGGGTGTAAGTCCCGTCGCCAAACGTGAACGAGAAGCCGATGTCGGTCAGGGAAGAACAAGCGTCATCCTTGCCTGACTCAACAATCTGCGTGGCACTGTTACTCAGCGTAATCCATTGGTTTCCATCCTGGCCGGTGGCAAAGGTGTAATCGGCCAGGTTCTGCGCGAAAGCGGCGGAAGGCGTTGCGCAGGCCAAGATGAGCGCGAGCGTCATGGCCGCCCGCATGAGGTTGTGTTTGATTAATCTTTTGATTTTCATTTTGTTATGTTATTATATTATTGTTGTCTGTTCGTATCCCCCCGACTGCGCTGCGCTTGTCGAGGGTTACTATAGTATCGTCCCTTCGGGACGAGGCCACCTCACCCGAAAAAAGAACCCGCAAAAGTAGGGAAAAAATTTGGTCTTATGGTCGGGAAAACACCAATTTGAACCGCGATTCGTAGTCCGTCGTCTTGGCGGTGAAGGTGTAGGTTGGCGAGGCCAGCAAATCCACATCCGCGCCCGTCAGGTTGTCAATCAGGTGCAGATAGGCCAGTTCCACATTGTCGACATCCACCGTAATCGTGTAGGTGCCGTCCGTCTCGGCCTTGAAGTTCAGCGGTAATTCGCCTTGGCCATTGCTCGTGATGATGGCGTAGTCCGTGCCACCCTGCGGGATGTAGAGTTTCGTGCTGTTTCGGTTGATTTGGAACTTGGGCTGCGTTTGGCCCTCGCCCATGCGAACGATGGCGCGGTCGATGACACTGCCACGGTCACGGCTGAGGTTGATAACCATCTGCTCATGCTTGGGCTTGGAACTTTGGCCTTTGCAAGGTGCTTGGAGGCTGAAAATCATCGTATCGTCGTATTCACCTTCTGCCTTTACGAAAATGCCTTCCATCGGATTAACATAATCCCTTTCGGCGGCAATGATTTCGGAGCCTAAAGCATTCATCACATAGAAATCGTGGTCAACGTAAGCCGTATCTGCAAACGGGTTACCCACCAAATTCCAACACTTGTGGTCATCGGTGGCATCATACTCTAACCCCACTGCTACCGACTCAGCGTCCGTGATGAACGGGCCCGTGAAGACCAAGGTCTTAGTGTTCTTGGTGGCGTAGAGGTAGCCTTGGCCGTTGACGAGTGAGGTGAAGTCGGGGTGGTTTTCGGTGGTGGTTGCATTCCAGTTCTGCCATTCCTTTCCATTGGCATCGCTTTGGTTGAAGCGGTAGAGGTCGTAGTCGTATTTTCCGGTGGCCTCGTCATAACTTCCCAAGAGGTTATGCACTTCCGAAGGCGCAATGCTGCCCGCCACGGGCGAGGCGATGAACACCCAGCCGCCGTTGCCTTCTTCGTAGCCCGCAACTTGCTTCATGACAACACAATCGGGATACAGCGTCTTCCCGTCGATGGCGTAGGCTTCGTCCACTTGGGCAATGGTGCCGCTGTAGGGGGTGTTGTTCTCGTCGACAAAGGTCTTGCTCGAGGCGATGGAGAGAGTACCTTCAGCATAGTATTTGTTCGCATAGATGTAGTCAGTAGGGTTGGTCCAGCCGAGGGTGATGTTGCCAGTTGCAATAATGCCCATGTCTGTACTCATGCCGATGGCTGTCACCTGGCCGCCGTTGAGCGTGAAGTTATAGGTCGTCATGTCATCAGACTTAGCACCCATGCTTGCTACTACTATGCCCATATCTCCTTGGGCATAGACTTTGCCTCCGTTGATAACCATATCACCCACGCACCAAATGGCTGGAATGAAGTTTTCCTCCTTGAAGAAGCCGTCCCCCTTGACATTGACTATGCCGCCATTGATAGTGATATTCATTGCGCTAATCAGACCAAGAGAAGAGAGAGTGCCTGTGCCGTTGGTCTGGCCATAGATGGTCAAGTTGGCTTGGCCCCAAAGTGTTATAAACCCTTGTTCATGATTTAGGTTCATCGTCTTGCCGTCAACGAGGATGAGGTGAATGTCACCGTTGATTGTTAAGTCGGTGAAGCTGACATCGCTGTCCACGACATACCATGTTTCTTGGCCTGCTGTGCCGAGCGAGGTTTCCGTGCCGGTGAGGGTGGTGTAGGCTATGCAGTACCGCTGCTGACCGTTCTCGTCCAAATAGGGGACGGCGTTCTCACTGTAGGGATACAGCGTCTTCCCATCGATGGGGTAGGCTCCGTCCGCTTGGGCAATGGTGTCGCTGTATGTTTGGCCGTCCTCGTCGATGAAGGTCTTGCCTTCGGCGATGGAGAGAGTACCGCCAGCATAGTATTTGTTCGCATAGATGTAGTCGGTAGGGTTGGTCCAGCCGAGGGTGATGTTGTCGCTGGAGTTTTGGGCATAGATGCCGTAAATATTTCCAGTGGCCATCACTTGGCCGCCGTTGATGGTAACAGAGCCGTATACAGTATAGATGCCGATGCTTCCAGTGGTCGTCACTTGGCCGCCGTTGATGGTAACTGAGCCGTATACAGTATAGATGCCGAATTTGGTTGAGCTTCCCGAGGCTGTCACCGTGCCACTTGCAATGGTGATGTTGCCATTCTCGGCATTGATGCCAGAGCTTCCTGTGGAGGTAGCCGTCACGTTGCTGTTGTCGATGGTGATGTTGCCATTCCCGGCATAGATGCCAGAGCTTCCTGTGGAGGTAGCCGTCACGTTGCTGTTGTCGATGGTGATGTTGCCGTCATACTCGGATAGGATACCAAAATAACTTGTTCCTGTGGCCGTCACCGTGGCGTTCTTAATCGTCACATTACCGCCATTGTTGTTGGTGTATTGAGCGTATATGCCTATTATTCCCCCCGAGGCTGTCACCTTGCCACCCGCAATGGTGATGTCGCCTCCAGAAATAAAACAGGCGAAACTATTGCTCGTCACATTCAGTTCGCCACTCTGGCCGGTCTGTCCGTAAACAAAGAGGGAGCTATTGCTATCGCTGGTGCTTTGGATTCCATAATTGCCTTCTGACGCGGTGACGTTCATCACGGCGTTGTCGGCCAAGATGATGTGGGTGTCGCCTCCGAGATTAATCGTGTTGGTGTAGTTCACCGTGCCCTGCACGATATACCATCCCGATAGCGAGGTGGGCATGTAGTCGGCATCGATGACCGTGGCAGTGTGTGTTGCCCCTGTGCCATCGAGATCGATGTAGTCGTAGGTAGGGGGAGCGACATTGGTGAGCTTCTGGCCGCCTATGGCCTGCCTCTGTGCGTCGGTCAGCGTGCCGGTGTAGGCGTTGGTTCCAGCGTAGAGCGTCTGTCCGTCGGCAATCTTCACGGTGCCAATGTAGCTATCGGGTAATGAATTGGTAGAGGTTGCCTTGATAAAATCGGTGGCGGCGGTGCAGCCGAGGGTGATGACGTTACTGGCCTGGATTGCTGGATTGGGAGCAGTGACCGTCAACTGGCTGTTGTCAACAGCGAAATTTGAACAAATAAGACCAACGGCATTTGACGAATTGAGGTTGGCAGTAACGTTGCTTAGGATGATGCCGTTGTTGGCCCCGATTGCCTCACCGCGAGTATTGACCGTCAACTGGCTGTTGTCAACAGCGAAATTTGAACAAACAAAACCAACGCTATTTGACGAATTGATGTTGGCAGTAACGTTGCTTAAAGTAACATCGTTGGCTTGAACAGCAGGGCCATTTGTATGGATCTCCAACGAGCTACGGCAAACAGTAAGGTTATTAGTACAACCAATAACTGTGACATTGGATCGTGAAGTAGCGTTCACGTTGCCACCGGCGATGGTGAGGTCCTTGACAACGAATGAACTCGATTGGGAATAGATGGTGAGTGCTCCGGTGTTGCCGCTTTGTGCATAGAGGGACAAATTGTTTCCACTACCGGAGAATCCCTCATTTTTTGGAAATGGACCCGACACAGGGCTTTCACTGCTGCCGATGTTCATGGCTGCGCCGTCGCAGAGGATGATGTGGGTGTTGCCCAAAAGCTGAATGCCTTGGGAGTAGTCGAGGGTGCTATGCACGACACACCATGTTTCTTGGCCTGCTGTGCCGAGTTCGGTTTCCGTGCCGGTGAGCACGGTGTATTCGCCAGGCTGCAAGGTCTGTTCTTGTCCGTTCTCGTCAATGTAGCTGACGGGCAGGGGCAGGGGCAGCGTGGTGAAGGTGCCCGCCTCGCTCCATTCGGTGGTGCTGCCCTCGCCATAGCAGTCGAGGCCCTGCACCTGCCATAAGTATTGCGTTTCGGGCGTGAGACCGGTGAGGTTGTGCGGACTGCTGACATTGGTTACAGTTGTCCATTCGCTGGTGTTTATCCCAGTAACCTTAACATCATCGATACCCATGCCATAACTCCAATGACTTTCACACTCGAATCCTATCTGATAGTTGGCTGCCATGCCTTCAAGGTTGATGGTAACAGGAATCCAGCCTACAGTTGCATTGCTGTTGGTGTAAAGCCAATGCCATTCCCCTTCATCCACCCTGTAATACACCTTCAAGATGTTAATGTATCCAGCCCAAGCCGTATTCCAGAAGTTGAAGCTCAATGTGGCTGAAGCAACGTTGCTCAAGTCCATGACGGGAGTGATGAGTGTGTCTGAATCGTTAGAATTATTGATATAGCATCCTGCATTATAGTTGCCGGTTGCTGCACCAGTATAATTAAAGCCTGTACCGGAAGTGACTTCCCAATACTCGTTGGTTCTTGTCCAGCCGTCAGGCATGGTGCCGCTTTCAAAACCTTCATTGAGGATAACGATAGCTGGATGGCAGCGCACATTGTAACTCTCCTGCAAGCCATTCCAGTTCAGCGTGGCCGTGGTGGCGGTGATGTCTGTGGCGGTCAGTTCGGAAGGTGCTTCACAAGGATTCGGTGTGGTGAAGGTGCCCGCCTCGCTCCATTCGGTGGTGCTGCCCTCGCTATTGCAGTCGAGGCCCTGCACCTGCCAAACGTATGGCGTTTCGGGCGTGAGGCCGGTGAGAGTGAACGGATTAAGGACATTGTTTTCGGTAGTCCATGCGCCATTGTCTATAACCTTAACATCATCGATACCCATACCATAACTATAATTATTTTCACATTCGAAGCCTATCTGATAGTTGGCTGCCAAGCCTTCAAGGTTGATGGTAACAGGAATCCAGCCTCCAGTTGCATTTTCGTAGGTGTAAAGCCAATGCCATTCCCCTTCATCCACCCTGTAATGCACCTTCAAGATGTTGATGTCTCCAGCCCAAGCCGTATTCAAGAAGTTGAAGCTCAATGTGGCTGAAACAACGTTGCCCAAGTCTATGACGGGAGTGATGAGTATGTCTGAAGCGTTAGAATTATTGATATAGCACCCTGCATTATAGTTGCCGGTTGCTGCACCAGTATAACCAGCGTATCCTGTACCGGAAGTGACTTGCCAATACGCGCCGGTTCTTGTCCAGCCGTCAGGCATGGTGCCGCTTTCAAAGCCTTCATTGAAGATAACGATAGCTGGGCGGTAGCGCACACTGTAACTCTCCTGCAAGCCGTTCCAGTTCAGCGTGGCCGTGGTGAAGGTAATGTCGGTGGCGGCCAGTTCGGAAGGCTGCACTTCACAAGTAGATAGCGTGGTGAAGGTGCCCGCCTCGCTCCATTCGGTGGTGCCGCCTTCGCCATTGCAGTCGAGGCCCTGCACCTGCCATTCGTAAGTTGTTCCGCTCAAAAGTCCGGAGAGCGTCGTAGTGGTGGCTGCAATGCCGCCTATGGTCTGCCACTCGTTGGCTCCGACGGTGCGGTAGCGCACATTGTAACTCTCCTGAAAGCCGTTCCAGTTCAGCGTTGCCGTGGTGAAGGTGATGTCGGTGACGGGGCATGGTGAGTGAGGAACCATTGAGATTGCCAGCGGTAGCCGTGTAACCGATGAAGTCGTAGCCTTCGCGGTCTTGGTGGGCGAGGGTGAGGCTCACCTCGTCGTTTGCGGCAGCATAGAGCACGTCGCCGTATTTGAGGCCCACATTGTAGAAAATGAGGCCGCTGGTAGTGTATTCGCTGCTGGCAGTGCCAGCGTTTCCCACGGTGACATAATCGCCGCCGCTGATGCTGTGGGCCTGATTGCCTTGCGCGTTGCCGAATGTTTCGGTGTAGTAGCAGTTGGTGATGGTGGTGGCCTGATTGTCTAAGCTGGTGTCTGCGCTGAAACGGCAGAAGGTGGCGCTGTTGTCATCGGCCATCGTCTCGCCTTCAGCAACAGCGGCAGGGTCAACGAGGCAGTTAGTAATCTCGACGGTCTTGTGGTAACCCTTCCATCCCACGAAGCCGCCGTTGCCGCTGCCTACACCGTTCTTCTTGAGTATCTTTCCATTGAAGAGGCATCCGTAGAAGGCAATGGTATAGTTGGAATCTCGGCTCCAGCCCACAAAACCGCTGCCACTGCCGGTGCAGGTGACGACGGCGCTGCTCTTGCAGTTGGTGAACGTGACGGCCTGCTCGCAGAGGCCCACGAAGCCGCCAACCCTGTCTGTTGTGGAGTTGATTTCAACCGTGCTCGTGCAGCCCTCGATGGTGATGCCGCCAAAGAGGTGGCCGATGAGTCCTCCCACGCCGGGGTCGCTGGAGCCTGTGTAGGCAGCGTAGATATGTCCGTCGATGTTGAGGTTGATGAACTCGGCGCCGCCCGACACCTCTACGAAGGGGGCTACGAACTCGGCATCGATGGGGGCTTGGACGGTGCCGTAGTTGAGTGTCAGCGTTTTGTGGTTGCCATCGAAGGTGCCGGTGAAGGCGTGGTTGCTGCCGCCCGCCATCTGTGTCACGGTGATGTTGGCACCGAGTTTCACGGTCTTGCCGATGAAGCGATCCCATGTGGCGTTGTCGTAGAGCATATCGCAGAAGTTGGTCCAGTCGTCCACGCTACTGATAAGATAGGCGCCGCTGTTGTCGGTGCTGAGTGTCGGCGCAACGTAATAGAGGCCGTTGTAAAAGAGGCCGTTCTCATAGAGGGTCATACCCATGAAACTGTAAGTCACCTCCTGGCTGCCCAAATTGTCTGGTGCGGTGGTGCGGCCGGTGGTCTTGGTGCCGTCGGCGGCGATATAGTTGCTGTTGGTCAGTGTGGGCGTTGCGGTGTAGTAAACATGGCTGACGTCGGCCGTGGTGGCACTGTTGTTGTAGCGCACGGCCACGGGATGGAACAAGGCGGTGCCCGTTGTGGTGCCGCTGTACGAGCCGACGAAGAGGCAGTGACTGAAATTGATGGTGTTGCCGTCGCTCCAGCCTTGCAAGCCGCCCACATAGTTGCCGCTGTTGGTGATGTCACCGCAATAGACGGTGTTGCTCATGTTGAGGGTGCAGTGGAAGGCGTGGCCCACGACACCGCCACAGTGGTAGTTATTACCGCTGGGGGTGGTGACGGTGACATTGGTGGCCACCTTGCAGTTGGTGATGGTGTTCACGGTGGAGGCATCGGCGCCACGGGCGAAGCCCACCAATCCGGCGGCGTGTATGGTGCCGACGACGCTGCCCGTCACAACGAGATTTTGGATGGTAGCGCCTTTGATTTCGCGGAAGGGTGCGGTGCCCTGCGTCGTGGTCTCGGTGATGTCGACGGTGAGTGTCTTTCCATCGCCGTCGAAGGTGCCCATGAACTCGTTGCCCGCGCTGCCCGCCGATTGCGTGATGCTGATGTCGGCACCGAGTTTCACGGTCTTGCCGCTGAAGTGGTTCCACGTGTTGTTGTCCTGCAAGGCATCGCAGAACACGTCCCAGCCCGTGGCGGTGTGGATGGTGTACTCCGTGCTATCCGTGTTGACGGTGAAATCGTTGGTGCTGTAGGGGCACAGCGTCTGGCCGGCAATGGCCTGTATCTGGTCGCTGGTGAGTGTGCCACTATAGGCCGTCGCGTCGTCGTATAAGGTCTTGCCGGTGGCAATGGCGACGCTTCCGTCCACTGCATAGTAACTGTTGGCGTTGATGAAGTCGGAGTAATTCGTCCAGCCGAGGGTGATGTTGTTGTTAGCCATGACACCATAGGAGTCCCCCGTGGCTCTGACCTTACCGCCGTTGATGATGACGTTGTTGGTAGCCCAGATACCGATGAGGTTACCAGTGCTGGTAACGGTACCACGGTTGATGGTGATGACGGGGCCACGGATTCCAATCTCACCGTTGACGCTGACGATACCGCCGTTGATGGTGATATCGTTGCGCGCATAGATGCATGGAGAGTTGGTGCCAGAATTGCAGGTGGCATTAAGGGTACCGCTTTGTCCGCTCTGTCCGTAGATGGTGAGGGCGTAGTTGACGTTGATGCTATTATAGTTGCCAGAGTTTACGGTCAAGGTCTTGCCGTCACAGAGGATGATAGAGGCGCTACCTGAAAAATACAATTGGCTGTTAAACTCGACATTCTCGCTGACAACATACCAGCCGCCAGGAAGGTTGCTGACATTATCGCCCGTGTGGAGCACGGTGTAATCGGTGCAAGTCTGTGTCGAGCCGTTGGCAGCGATGTAACTGACCGGGTCGTTGTCTGCCCACGCCGTAGCGCAGGCCAAGACGAGGGCGAGCGTCATGGCCGCCCGCATGAGGTTGTGTTTGATTAGACTTTTTATTTTCATTTTGTTATGTTGTTATATTGTTGTTGTCTGTTCGTGTTCCCCCCGACTGCGCTGCGCTTGTCGAGGGTTACTATAGTATCGTCCCTTCGGGACGAGGCCACCCGCCCGAAAAAAGAACCAGCAAAAGTAGGGAAAAATTTGGTTGTCAGGGACAAGAAGACATTTTTTTTGCCGAAAGGCTTGCGGAATGGGAAAAAGGTTGTATTTTTGCGGCGTGAAAAGTTGATGCATGTCTGACAGGGAGCATTCAACCCACCCAGCGGTCAGTTGGCCTTTTTTGACGGAAATATATGATGGTTCCGATGAACGACACAAGGCCAATAATACCTACGACTATAAAAAACGATGTTAATGTCATAACAACCTCCTTTCTGCCTGCAAAGATAAATAGTTTTTCTGAAAGTCAGCGGAATAATTTGGTGATTTTTTGTTTCCCATTTTCTCCTTCCTCTCACCGAAACCTTTTTTCCATCCGAAGCACATTCTTCCCGTCAACGCGCTCGTAGTTGATGCTATCCATCAGGTTGCGCACAAGGAAGACGCCCAAACCACCAATGGGACGCTCGTCAACGGTGAGGGTGGTGTCGGCCTTGCTTACGCCGGTGGGGTCAAACTCTGCGCCCGAATCTGTAAGGATGAATCGTATTCGGCTCTCGTCAGCCTCAATCGTTACGTTGATATTGCCCTCAGTATTATTTGGATAGGCATAGTCAATCACATTGGTGACGGCTTCCTCGACGGCCAACTTGATTTTGTTGGCGAGCCCGCTTTCCATGTTCAGGGTCGCTGTTGCCGACTTCACAAACGCATTGAGTTTCGTGATTTCGCTCAATTTATTGATTAATGTGAGGGTTTCGCAATAGATGATGTGCTTCTCCTGGGGCGTATATTGGATGGCAAGCATGGTGAGGTCGTCGCTTTGCTCGGCATCGTCGACAAAAGCGTTCACCCGATTGGTCATTGTCCGAATGAGGTTTTCCGATGTATTGGATTCTTTCCCAATGCAATCCCGCAATCCCTTTTCAACACGCTTCAACCCGAATTGTTCGTGGCTTTCGTTCTTTGCTTCGGTCAGGCCGTCGGTGTAAAGGAACAGGCTTTCTCCCGATTGCAACACGGTTTCTTGAATGGTGTAAACCATGTTGTCCATCACGCCCAAAGGCAGATGTGGCTTGGCAGGCAATGGCTTGGTTTCTTCGCCGATAACGAAGGGCTTGTCGTGGCCGGCATTGCAATAGCGCAAGCGTCCCGTAGGCAAATCGAGCACGCCAATGAACATGGTGACGAACATGTTCTGCTCGTTGCGCTGGCAAGCTGTCTCGTTCAACGCTTGCATGATGCGTGCTGGATTGCTCTCATGCGCTGATATTGAACGGAATAGCGTGTGCATCACGGCCATCACCAAGGCGGCGGGAATACCTTTTCCGCTCACGTCGCCGATGCAGAAAAAGAGTTTCTCGTCGCGGATGAAATGGTCGTAAAGGTCGCCACCAACCATTTTGGCAGGGTCGAGCGAGCCGACAATGTTGCAGTCGTCGCGCAATGCGGTTTCTTCACTTTTGGGCAACATGTCCATCTGGATTTTCCGTGCGATATTCAACTCACTGTCAATGTGTTCGCGCTCCAACGTGGCCTGTTGCAGCTTGGAGATGTTCTTGGCGGATCGCTGGATGATGAAGGCGAGAATCAGCAGACCAGCCAAGGTCAACAGCAGGTTTCTCCATTGCATTTTTATCAAAGGCTCAAACACCTCGTCGTCGTAATTGATGACTGCGATACTCCAAGGGCTGATGGACCTTGGAGAATAATAATACACCGATCCTTTGGCATGGTCTTCCCAGTCGACGAAGGAAATCACTGTGATACGCCCTGAAGCGGTTGTCGTGTGTTCGACGGTGGTGTCATTAATAAAGCCCATGACTTGCTCCACATCCTTATGCTTTATCTCGCCAATAGGACTAAAAATCAACCTGCCCTTACCTGAAAACAAAAGGTTGTATGAGGAAGGGAACATGTGTCTGGAATTCAGCAATTTACTAAGCCATTCTGTGCTTAAGTCGACACCGACAATGGCTGCCATGTCCCCGTATGCATCGTAAATTGGAAAAGTATAAGTGATGAGCGTCACATCTGGGTAGTCTTCGTCCTGATAGGGTTCGCTCCAAAAGGAACTGTCGTTTTCAGCCGCAATGATGAAATCCGGATTTATGCTATAATCATGTTCCTCCGAAGCAAGTTGAAAGGTTTCAATCACCTCGCCGCGACGCAGGGTGTAAGGCTCGAAAAGACGGCCTTTTTCAGGATAGTAGTCGGGGACCATGGCAATGCAACAACCCGCAAAATGGGGGTTTTGCTCCACAATGCGGCGCGTGACATCAAACAGGGAATCAGGATAGGGGAGGAACTGCTCGAATTCCCAACTGCGGTTTCGTAATGCCAAACTCACATCCTCAAGCGAATGTCTGACATATATAGCCTTGATAATCAATTCCATTTCGGCATTGCGCTCCAAGTTAATGCGGATTTGCTTGCGTGCAGAATACTGCTGGATGCCCGAAATCAGCAACATGAGCACCGCCGCTGTGATGAGGATGGCGACGCTGGACCTGTTGCGGATACTTTTAGAGGTGTTGTTTTTTAACTTGCTCATAATTAATTATTTACCGATGCAAAAACGGGAAAAGATGGAACCGAGCACCTCATCTGTAGTGATTTCGCCTGTAATCGTTCCTAGATAATATATGGCTTCACGTAAGTTTTGGGAAACCAAGTCGGTAGGTATGTTTATTTCAAGTCCTTCTTTAACTCTGAGAAGGGCTTCGTTGGCATGGGTCAAGGCTTCGTAATGCCGCACGTTGGTCACCAAAGTGGCGTCGGGATAGGAGAGGGGCTGGCTGTGTTTCAGGGTGTTGTACAAGTCGTTCAAGCCAAACTTGTGCTTCGCCGAGAGGCAAATCACCATGATTTCGTCGTTGTCCAAGTCGGCGCGAAGTCGACCCAACAGGGCTTCGCCTTGGTCGTCGAGCGTGTCCACCTTATTGATACAAAGGATGAGTTGCTGATGCTCAAGGTCGATTTTTTCGAGGATTTCGTGTGCTGCAAGCAGCAGATTTTCAATGTCTTTCGTCGCGTCAAGCATTCCGATGACCACCGTAGCCTCAGCGATTTTCCGATAGGAACGCTCAATGCCGATTCTCTCGATGGTTTCCTCGGTCTCGCGCAGGCCTGCCGTGTCGATGAAACGGAACAGTATTCCGTTGATATTCAGCGTTTCTTCAATTGTATCGCGGGTGGTGCCGGCAATGTCGCTCACGATGGCACGGTCTTCGCCCAAAAGGGCGTTCAAGAGCGTACTTTTTCCTGTATTGGTCTGCCCAACGATGGCCACAGGAACGCCATTCTTGATGGCATTGCCCAATCGGAACGAATCCTTGAGCCTGTTTACTTTATCCAACGCCTCTTGAAGCAATGCTTTAAGTTGGCTACGGTCGGCAAACTCGACATCTTCTTCAGAGAAATCCAATTCCAATTCCATCAACGAGGTCATTTCCAACAACTTGGAACGCAGCACTTGAAGTTCTTTCGAGAAGCCGCCACGCAATTGATTGATAGCCACGCGATGAGCGGCTTCGCTTTCTGAACTAATCAAGTCGGCAATGGCTTCAGCTTGGGCCAAGTCGAATTTCCCGTTGACGAAGGCGCGGCGGGTGAACTCGCCAGCCTCGGCCATGCGACAACCATTGGTAATCAACACCTGCAACAATTTCTGCTGCACAAACACCGAGCCATGCACACTGATTTCAGCCGAATCTTCGCCCGTAAACGAGTGTGGTGCCTTGAAAAAAGTCACCAAAACCTCATCCAACAGTTCACCTTTATTAATAAGGTGTCCATGATAGGCCTTGTGGGAAACGATTTCGCTGATTTCCAAAAACTTGCCACGATGCTGGAACAGAGCAGCAACCATCGGGAAAGCCTTGGCACCCGAAACTCTGACCGTTGCAATCGCGCCCATGCCATGCGGCGTAGCGATAGCGCAGATGGTGTCGCTATTGAGGATGTTGGTTTGCATTTAACATAATGTCAGAAGGGCAGGTCGTCCACGCTGTCGTCGCTCGCCGGTGGATAATAGTCCTGAGTGGGCATGGCGGCAGGCGGAGTTTGGTGCATCATGGGTTGTTGCGCGGGTTGAGCGGGAGCCGCGACAGGTGTGGCAGGCGTAGCAGCAACGCCAACGGGGTCGAAACGCCACACGCGCACGTCGGTGTACCATTTGCCGTTGAATTCACGCGACGAAATCTCAATCTGAGCCTTGATGGTTTGTCCGGGCGCGAATTTCTGTGCCTCGTCGATTTGGTTCGTCCAGCAAATCAGGCAGACCGTCTTGGGGAATTGTTCTTCCGTCTCGATGATGAGTTCTTGTTTGCGCCAAGGTCCGCGTGCGCTGGTGCCTTCAACTAAAGTGCCAAGTCTGACAACTTTTCCGGTAATTTCCATATTGTGTATTGATTTAAAATTAAAAAATTCAAAGATTTAAGATTCAAAATTCAATGGAGTTGACCCCTGAATTTTGAACTGCAAATTTACTTATCATTTTGGTATTGTCAAACAAAAAAAGCTCATTTTCCCGAAAATTTTCCGTTTATGCGAAAATCTCCTTTTGGAAAATAATACATATTATGTTAAATAGAGTATTTCAGCATCCACTACCACACGGTGTTTTGCTCCAAAAATCTCAGAAAATATGCATCGCAATCACCGCGCAAGCTTCAGCATCCGCCAAGGCATTATGGTGGTTCTTCTTCATGTCGTAGCCGAAATGCAAGGCCACGGTCTGCACCTTGTGGTTCTCCACATCGGGCACCAACTGCTGCGAGCCCAAATGCGTGCAATAAAACGGATAATTCGGGTATTTGATGTGATAGTATTCGTGCAACGCCCGCAACACACGTTGGTCGAACGAAATGCCGTGAGCCACCATCGGCAAACCCGCCACTTTGTGAGCGACCCGATACCAAACCGCAGGAAATGATTCCGCGTTCTCCGTGTCTTTCTTTTTGATGCCGTGCACCTTGGTCGTCCAAAAATCATACTTGTTCGGCACGGGCTTGATGAGGCTGTAGAATCGGTCGACGATCTCATCATTCCTCACGATGACCAAGCCAACGCTGCACGCGCTCGTCAGCTCGGCATTGGCGGCCTCGAAGTCGATGGCGGCAAAGTCGTGAAGATGGTATTTGGGGATGTACGACGGCCGCTCAGCATCGGGCCAGTCGCCTATGATTTGCCCCTGATTCTTGTCTCGGTTCCAAAACATGGCGCAAAATTACGGAATTTGTGTTGCACTACTGAAAAAATAATGCTATCTTTGCCCCGAAAAGTGGGTTTATCCCCTACCCTTTTACAAGGATAAATTTTTGTAACTAACTTAAAATCTGATTATTATGGAATTAAAAGGCTCAAAAACTGAAGCCAACTTGATGACTGCATTTGCCGGCGAATCACAAGCCCGCAACAAGTACACTTACTACGCTTCAAAAGCCCGCAAAGAGGGCTACAACCAAATCGCCGACCTCTTTGAGGAAACGGCCAACAACGAGAAGGAACACGCCAAGATTTGGTTCAAACTCCTTCATAATGACGACATTCCGGACACCATGACCAACCTCAAGGAGGCCGCCGACGGCGAAAACTACGAGTGGACCGACATGTACGCCGGCATGGCCCAAACCGCCCGCGAGGAAGGTTTCACCAAGATTGCCAAATTGTTTGAGATGGTCGCTGCCATCGAGAAGGAACACGAGGAGCGTTACCGCAAACTCCTGAAAAACATTGAGGACGGCATCGTCTTCTCACGCGAGGGCGACACCGTTTGGCAATGCGCCAACTGCGGCCACATCGTCATCGGCAAGAAGGCTCCGCAAATCTGCCCCGTGTGCAACCACCCGCAGGCTTTCTTCCAAATCAAAGCTGAGAATTATTAACTCATTATTAATCAATAAATACGCACAACATGAAAAAGTACGTTTGCGACGTCTGCGGTTATATTTATGACCCAGAAAAAGGCGACCCCGACAGCGGCATCGCCCCCGGCACCCCGTTTGAGGCCATTCCCGACAGTTGGTCCTGCCCGCTTTGCGGCATCGGCAAGGACAGTTTCTCTGTCATGGAATAAATGAGAGACTTAGGACATGGGACTATAAGACTGGGGGCATCCCACGTCCTAAGTCCCTCGTCCTTAGTCAATTAATGCAACAAATAATGGATACCAAGGCATTATTCAACATAGGTTACGGACTTTACGTCCTGACCACCAATTACGACAACATCGACAACGGCTGCATTGTGAACACTGTGGTTCAGGTCACGAGCAACCCGCTGCGCATTTCTGTGACAGTCAACAAAGGCAATTATACGCACGACCTCATCAAGGACTCTTGTGTGTTCAATGTCAGCATGTTGACCACCGAAACGCCGATGAAAGTTTTTGAGCATTTCGGGTTCCAATCAGGCCGCAAGGTGAACAAGTTCGCCGACTGCGAGGCCGAACACCGCGCCGTGAACCATGTGCTCTACATCCCGAAATACACCAACGCTTATTTGGCCTGCCGAGTCACCAAGAGCATCGACTTCGGCACACACACCATGTTCATCGCCGATGTGCTTGACGCTCAGGTGCTTTCCGACAAGCCTTCCGTGACCTACGACTACTACCAAAAGAACATCAAGCCCAAACCACAACCCGCCGAGAAACCCAAGGACGGCAAGCGCCGCTGGGTGTGTAAGGTGTGCGGCTACATCTATGAGGGTGATTTCCTCCCCGACGACATCGAATGTCCGCTCTGCAAACACGGCAAGGAGGATTTTGAGGAGGTTTTTTAGCTGTGGAGACGTGCCGCGGCGCGTCTCTACAAAACAACGAAACAATTGATTCTATGCAACAAATACAATTAACCGAAAACATTTATTACGTCGGCGTGAACGACCGCCGCACCGACCGTTTTGAAAACCATATCGAACTGCCCAACGGCGTCTCCTATAACTCCTACCTCATTGTGGACGAGAAAGTTGCCTTGATTGACCCCGTTGAGGCGGGCTTCATCGAGGAATATCTTTTCAAAATCAAATCGGTGCTGCAAGGCCGCAAGGTCGACTACCTTATTATTAATCACGACGAACCCGACCATAGTAGCAGCATCGCCGCCGTCATTCGCGAATGGCCAGAAGTTCAAGTTGTTGGCAACGCCAAGACTTTCTCACCCTTGGAGGCTTTCTACGGCCCCATCGAAAACAAGAAAACCGTGGCCGAAGGCGAGACTTTATGCCTCGGTTGCCACACCTTGCAGTTCTTCATGGTGCCGATGGTGCACTGGCCCGAGTCGATGGTGACTTACGAGCAAAGGAGCGGCATCGTTTTCAGCAACGACGCCTTCGGCGGCTTCGGTGCACTCAACGGCGGCATCTTCGACGACCAAGTCAATTTGGCCTTCTATGAGGACGACATGCGCCGCTATTATGCCAACATCGTCGGCAAGGTGGCCATGCAAGCCCTGAAAGCCATTGAGAAATTGGGTGCCTTGGAAATCAAGATGATAGCCCCATCGCACGGCCTCGTTTGGCGCAGCAATTTGGCTTGGGTCATCGGCAAATACACGCAATGGAGCAAGCAAGAGTCGGAAGAAGGCGTGGTCGTCGTTTACGGCTCGATGCACGGCAACACCGGCGTAATGGCCGACATCGTGGCACGTGGCGCAGCCGAAGCCGGCATCAAGGAAGTGAAGGTTTATGATGTGGCCAAGACCGAGGTCTCGTTCATCATGAGCGACATCTGGAAATACAAAGGCGTCATCATCGGGGCCTGCGCGCATTACGCCAGCATGTTCCCCGACATGACCCTTTTGACCCACGAAATCAACGAGTTCAAGCCGAAAGACAAGTGCTATGGCTTGTTTGGAGGCATGAGTTGGAGCGGCGGTGGCGTGAAAACCCTGGCCAAATACGCCGAGGAAGGCAAATGGAACCTCGTGGCCGAAAATGTCGAGGTGAAAGGCGCACCCATCCGTGAGGAGGATTGGGACAGGCTCTACAACCTTGGAAAGGCTGTGGCCGAGGCGGTTAAGGGATGAGTCCCCTGCCCTATCAAAAACCAAAGCCCTCCGTTTCGGTTGAAGCGGAGGGGTTTTTGTTAGAATAAATCTTCAATATTCATATTAAAAAAGTCGGCAAAAGGAATGCCGTCCGTCCCGATGACGAGGTCTCGTTTGGGGTTGAATCGCTCTCGGAATTTAGGCAAGCCGCTATTCATCCCGCGCCGACCGCTTTTCACTTCCAATGCAACCACATCTCCTTGACGCACAATGATATAATCGACTTCATCGGAACGCTCGTGCCAATAATACACTTTGTAGCCTCCTTCATCGGCACCACCAAGCAAATAGGCACCCACGGCAGATTCCACCCAACGGCCCCAAACATTGGTATTGGTTCGGTCTTTCTCGTAAGTGGTTCCACGATAAGCAGTTAAGAGGGCATTGTTATAGACCTGATATTTGGGTACTGACTGGTAACGACGGGCTTCATCGTTGGCAAACTTTTGCAAGCCAGTCAGTAGGTTACACTCGTTGAGAATCCCCAAATAGGAGGACAACGTGGTAACATTGCCAGCATCTTGCAATTGGCCCAAAGTCTTGGTAAGCGACAGCAATTCAGCCGAATACGAGCATCCCAACTCAAACAATTGCTTCATCAAAGCGGGCTTGTAGATGTTGGAAGTCATAATGACATCTTTTTCGATGGCTGGAGCCACAAGCGACTCTTTGACATATTTCCGCCAGCGCCGAATATCCTTGACAAAAGCCGCCGTGCCGGGATAGCCGCCGTAATAAATCCACTCGTCGAGCGTCCAGCCGAAAGCGTCATTCATTTCTTTGGCAGTCCAATGACCCAAACGTATCAACTCAAAACGACCCGCAAGCGACTCGGTCAGTCCCTTGCGCAACATCAACCTTGAAGAGCCAAGGAGAAACACCTTCAGTTGTCGGCGACTCCGTGTATCGGCATCCCATTCACGCTTGACAATCTCGCTCCAATTCCTGATTTTCTGGATTTCGTCAATGACGAGTACCGCCTCGGTCTGTTGCCGTGTGTCCATTTGGCTTCTGGTGCTTTCCCAAATCCGCCGAACCCAATCCGTGTCTTCCTCGTCGATGCCGTCGGCATTATAAAGATAGTTCGGCAATTGGCAATCAGCCAACACCTGATCCATCAATGTGGACTTTCCAACCTGACGTGGCCCTGCCAGCACTTGGATGAACCGCCGAGGCTCGTTCATTCGGTCGAGGACTTCCGAAAATATCGGTCTTCTAAACTCCATAATGTTCAATTTTTGCTTACGAAATGTTCAAATCTCTATTACAAAATGTTCAAATCTCTATTACAAAATGTTCAAATCTCCATTACAAAATGTTCAAATCTCCATTACAAAATGTTCAAATCTCGGCTGCAAAAATAATGCTTTTTATATTATAAAAGCCTCAAATATCACTTTTTATGCGAAAAAATCATGTCGTTTGAGTTGACTTTCGTTTTGTGAAGGCACAGAGTAGGAAGAAAATCATTTGCTTGGGTAGAACTGGGAACAAGTTTCACGGGAATCTGTAATTAATGAAAAATTCATGGTCAATTTGTGGAAATTCATGCCAGCAAAGGAAGCAAACGAACCTTTTAAAACCAGTTTTTGCCCTTATTTTTGGTGAAAATTTCTCATTTTTTGCCCATACTTTTGGTTTTGACCTGAATTTTGGATGAATTTAACAATTTTTTGCCCCTACTTTTGGATGGTTTTTGTATTTTTGCCCCATCAAAAACAAAAAAATGACTTATTACAGAAGACACATAGACGAGCAACTTCTCAAATGGAAGGATGATCCACGGCACAAACCGCTACTGATACGCGGTGCGCGACAAGTGGGTAAGTCAACGGCTGTAAGGGAACTCGCCAAACAGTTCCGTTATTTTGTAGAAATCAATTTGGAAAAACAGCCTGACTTGCTTCAACTATTTCCGGAGAACATCGACGTGAAGAAAACCTGCGAGAAGCTGAGCGGTTCCTTGGGAATACCCATCGTGCCAAACGAAACGCTCCTGTTTATCGATGAGATTCAAATATCGAAAGAAGCCATCATGTCATTGCGTTACTTCAAGGAGGATTATCCTGAACTTCATGTTGTTGCGGCTGGCTCGTTGTTGGAGTTTGCACTTGAGGAACTGCCCTCATTTGGCGTTGGGAGAATACGATCACTCTATATGTACCCCTTCTCGTTTGACGAATTCCTTATGGCTCAAGGTCTTGAGTTGATGGTAAACTATAAAAAGAAAGCCACCAGCACAGAACCTATGACGGAAAAGGCACACAAAGATTTAGTGGACCAACTGCGTTCATTCTACCTTGTTGGGGGTATGCCTGCTGCTGTCACAGAATGGATGGAAACGCATAGTTATATTGAAGTTTCACATGTACATACCGACATCATTCAGACCTACGAAGATGACTTCAACAAATACAAGAAACGTGTGTCACCTGTTTTGCTCAGGCAAGTGCTTCGTTCTGTGGCACTTCAAATTGGAAGCAAGTTTGTGTATGCCGTTGCTGCAAGGGATGTACATTCTTCTGTTGTTCGAGATGCCTTGCATTTGCTGACCTTGGCTGGATTGATAACCCCAGTGAAACACACCAATGGCAACGGCTTGCCTCTTGGAGCCGAGGAGAACGACAGTTATGTGAAGTACCTGTTCTTTGATTTAGGTGTAATGCAGACCATGCTTGACATTCCCGCTGCCGACATCTTAATGGCATCAGACTTGGATTTTGTCAACAAAGGTGGCACATCGGAGATGTTTGCCGGATTGGAGATGCAAAAGTATCGCGATTGTTTCCAGAAAGCCGAGATGCACTACTGGCACAATACGAACAAAGGTAGCAACGCAGAGGTTGACTATCTTAAAGCCCAAAACGGGAAGGTGTTGCCCATAGAAGTAAAAGCCAACACCCAAGGCGGTATGCAGAGCCTTTGGATTTTCATGCGGAAACGCCATCTTCAAAATGCCGTCAGAACCTCATTGGAAAACTTCGGGCAATTCGATTACTTTGACCCGGAGGAAAACTTTGAACAGCGGCATGTGGACATCATTCCACTTTATGCACTGAGCAATCTTGAATAAACAACAAAACCTCCACCTCAAATCGAGATGGAGGTTTTTGCTACGAATAGTAATCCAATTATTGGCGCTTTGGCATAGGCTATCGTCACCTTACCACAATCTTCTGCGTCTTCACATCATTGCCATTGATGAGGCGCAAAACATACACACCCGAGGTCATCCCCGCTGTAGGAATGCACCGTGTGCCTTCGTCAACAGAAACGATGATGCGTCCCGTCATGTCAATCACTTGAACCGTTCCCTCGCCGTTAATGATGATGTCGTTGTTACTGACGAAAGCGAAATCCTCATTGTCGCCGTCTGCATCCCCGCTGGCGGAAAACACCAGACGGAAACGCGAAGCATAATCCGTCGTCTCGGCATTAAAGGAATAACTCGGCGATGCCAAAAGATCGATGTCGTTCCCTGTCATGTTATCAATAAGGTGGAGATAATCCATTTCTACCGCTTCTGGGTTGACAGTGATGGTATATTCACCGTTTTTGGCTGCCTTGAAGTTGAGAGGCAACTCCCCCACCTTCTCGGCGCAGGCAATAGCGAGCTCTTTGCCGCCTTGTGGGATGCTGAGGGTTGCGTTGCCCTCTTTGAAAACAAACTTCTCCAAACGGTCGCCAGTATTGAAACTCACCATGACCTTGTCTAGCAAAATTCCTGAG
>CADCML010000065.1 GCA_902802535.1 uncultured Bacteroidia bacterium | reverse complement strand
TGGGATGTTTGAAGAAGGTTATGTCAACATCAAGGCAACAAAAGACACTATCATAGATGGATTCAATTGCGTGGAACTTGAAAAAAAACAAGTGGTTTATATTGATGATCCTTTCCTTCACGGAGAAGAAGGTGTTTATGAACACCATAAGCCTTCAGAGTTTGTAATGTGCTTGGGAGATGTCGTATATCTATATCGGAACCAATCCTTTATGAAATGGTTTGATTTTGGTGCCAATGTTGGCGACTTCTGGACTGTTCCCGTTGAACAAGATTACATAATTGGCGATACGGCTGGTTTTATGATTCTACAAGGAAAAGGAACTGTCACCATCAATGGCACAGAATTGAGATACATTGATATTATTGACGCAGAAGATTCTAATTGGGGATATGGGGATTATATGTATGGACAACAGCCTTATACGATTAGAGTCATTGAACGAATTGGACCTATAGGCGTTTATTTGTTTCCAGAAGATCATTGGACATTCGATGCTAATGAAGGAGGTTATTTGAGGTGCTACTCAGATACGGAAATAGGTCATGTCAGTTATTACTGGAACAATTGCGATTACATCAATCCTCAATATCAAAACCTTCCTGAAGAAAACGATTCGCAAACGATTTCGATATATCCCAATCCGGCAAAGGACAGAGTTGTAATTGAAGGCGTTGAAGTTGCAAAAGTGGAGGTGTATAATGCTTTGGGGCAGTTGGTGAAGACCGTGCGCGATACGAATGAAATTCCTGTTGCAGACTTGCCGCAAGGGGTTTATATGCTGCGTGTCACGGATGCGGATGGAAAAGTTTACACTAATAAGATAACGGTACGATGAAAGCAACAAGATTTTACACCCTGCTTGTGTTCCTGCTGATGGCGGGAGGGGTGACAATGCAAGCGCAGGAAAACGACAGGACGCTTGAATACGGTTATTGGGCTGATGTCGTAACCGAACAGCCTGAAGGCTATGTAGTTGACGCCGAAGGCAATGTGGAAATCTACACACCTGAAGGTTTGGCTTGGCTTTCGTGTGTGGTGAATGGACTGAACGGCTGTGATCCTGACAACTTTGACGGACGCACCGTAAGACTTATGGCCGACCTTAACCTTGAAGAAACATACGGCTTGATGAACCTTGTTCCCATAGGAAACCGTGAACACCGTTTTATGGGCACCTTCGATGGTCAAGATCATAGTATTGATGGACTGTTTATACTTAATTCCTTGGGAGAGGAAATGCGAATGGATATGGGGTTGTTTGGCTATTTGTATCATGGCACGGTGAAAAACCTGTCGCTCAATTCCGGTTTTTATGCTTATATGCATCCATTTGACATGAATACAGGAACATACGAGCTTTATTATGACGCACTTGTTGCCGCTGTTGCGGATTCCCTCTCAGTGGTGGACGGTTGTACATGCAGGCTTAAAATGTTGGAAGCAGTAGGAAATGCACATGCCGGCGGGACATATATGGCAAGCGTTGTCGGCTTGAACCGCAATTCTATTGTTCGCAATTGTTGCTACGAAATGGATAGGTATTCTCAGCTTGGGGCAATAGATGTAGGCGGTATCGTCTTGCGTAACCTTTGTGAAGGCGATTATGCTGATGCCATTGTGGAGAACTGCTATTTTTACGGAAGCCTGATGGGATCTTTCAGCGATGAAAACATGGGTGGTATCGTGTGTTTTAACGAAACTGTTTCCAACGGGAAGAATGCCATTGTAAGGAATTGCTATTCGGAATTGCTGGACTATTTGACTGGTCATTATAATAAAGGTTGTATTGTGGCATACAACTCGGAGGGCAGTGTTGTTGAAAATTGCTTTGCCGATGTCAGTGGACAACAAGGATGGAATGGGTTGTTTGGCACTAATTTGGGCGAGACGATCAATTGCACGGAATTCCTTCCCTATATCTACATGGGCGATGGGGCGTTATCGGAACCAGTCGTGATTGGCGAAACGCAAACTGACAGATTGGTTGAGGCACTAAATGCTTGGGTTAATGCACAAGAAGAGCCTAACCTGTATCGGGAATGGATTGAAGGCTATTCCATTCCAGTCCCTGAATTTGGAGAGGTTTGGGGAGTTACTGAAAATGTGGTTTTTTCAAGAACTAACGCCTATCCTAATCCTGGGAAGGATGTGCTGAATATCAGGACGGGATTGAAGTATGCCCGTGTGGAGGTGTACGACACCAACGGAAGACTCATCCACAGTCAAACCCTTACGGAGAATGTGACGGCGATTGATGCAACAGATTGGGCTGAAGGTGTTTATGTTTGGAAGGTTTATACAACGGGCGTTTCGACAGGCTTAACGACCCTTGTTGAAACGGGGAAGTGGATTAAGGAATGACACGTTTCGCGTCTTTGTGTGGAGGTACGACGAAGCAAATCGAAGATTCAACGAAGTTAATCCAGATCATAGCCTCAGGTCTGGATTGCTTCGTGCCTCGCAGTGACGCAAAGCGGGAGAAAGGCAAAAGCCGCCCCATCCTGATTCCATGCGTTTGGCGACGCGCTGGAGGTTGGGATGGGGTTGGCTTTTTTAGTCAAAGAATTGAACCCATTTTGAGCAACAAATTGGGAAAATTTTTACTTTTGCCGCCATGAAAGCATTTCGTCACACGTTAGGGTTGTTTGTCCTGCTTTGCATGATAGCATGTGAGAGGATGCCGCAACACGCCTCGCCCGAAGACTTGGAAGAGGCTAAAGCCCATTATGATAGCGGTTTTGTCTGCCTTCAACAGGACAGCTTGATGCAGGCTTTACCGTATTTCATCCAAGTGGCCGAAAAGCTGGAGTATCTGCCCGAGGACATGACCGATGAGGAGATGCTGCTTGCATCACGCGCTTATTACCAGATGGCCTACGTATTTCGGTGGAAGATGGCCAGCAATACTGAAATCGATGCTTTGCAATGGGCGTTGGCCTATCAGCGCAGGGTTCAGGACACGACCTGGATTGTAAGGTCCAGTTTGGAATTGGCCAGTGCGTTTTCGACGCTTAAGGAACATGATTCCGCACGCTGTTATCACGATTTCGTGATGCCTTATTTGGACACGGTTTCTGGTGACTTGAACGACTATTTTGTTGCCCAGCATGTGTTGTCGGACTTGTACTATGACCAACACCAGTTTGACTCATGCTTCATGGTGCAACGCAACACGATGGCATTCAAGGCGCGGCGTGGAATGAGCACTGCGAATGATTCTGTCAGTCTCGGCATTTGTATGTATCACTCGCCTTATCGCCTTGAAGCGAAGCCATATCTGCTGAAAATATTGAGTGCCAAAACGGGTGATTTGGAGCGTTGTGCAATCATGTCGCTGCTTGAACAAATCTATGAAGAGGAGGGTAATTCGGATAGCGCTGCGTTTTGCCATAGTTTCAACAAGACTTATGTGAAAGCCGAATCGGATAGGGTGAGCGATGGGATGCTTGCCGTAAAACAATACGAGAATTACAAGACTGAGCGCGATGCCCGTTTGACCGCCTTGCGCGAACAGAAACAGGCGCAAAAAGTGAAGGGTTTGCGAGCTGTTTGCGTGATTGTGGCCTTGCTGCTGTTGGCGGCATCAGCCTTTGTCGTCTACCATCGTATCTACCGCAAGAGAATGAACCAAGTGAACGAGGCCATCCAGCGCGACCTGCAAGAGGCCCACGGTGCCTTGGAGGCACAGGCGAATGAGGCACTGCGGATGAAGGTGCGGGCCATTTACGATGATAAGTGGAACAACACTTTCGGCCGCATCCTCGAAGTGTTCAACACGGCCTATCCCGATGCTTTGGCGAAATTGAAAGCTGCCCATCCCGACCTGAACGAAACCGAGCTCGACATCAGCGTATTGTCCTTTTTCCCCTTCCGCATGAAGGAAATCGCCGACATTCTCGACCTGCGCGAAAACACTGTGTCGAAATACCGCACTGCCATCAAGAAAAAGACCCAAACCGAGGTTTTTGAAGCACTTTGGGAGCGTTTTATCGGGTGAAAAATTCGCTTAATTCGTATAATTCGCCGTCGTTTTTGTCGGCGAATGAAACGAATTTTGCGAATTTATCATGGATTTCCAACAACTTTTTAGTGGAAAAATTTTTCATAATCCGTTGACAATCAATATTAATTACCGAATAAATAGTGGATTGGCCAATGGAATTGGCTTTTTTGACGTTTTTTTCATATAATTTTGTGGGAGTTTAATGCTAAAAAATCTACCGTTATGAAAAGACATTGTATTTTATCCGTTTTGCTTGCAATCGGAATGATTTGCGGAGCGCAAGCCCCATGGAACGGCTCCATCGCCGAGGCTTACGATGGTGGCGACGGCACGCCACAAAACCCTTACCAAATAGCCACGGCGGAGCAATTGGCCCTGCTGGCTTACGAAACCAACAACGGTGACGGTGGCAACCCGAATTGCTATATGCTCACTGCAGACATCGACCTGAATGGTTCCAAAGGCTTTTTATGGACTCCTATCGGTACTGTGAAAACCGAATGGCATCCCACCAATCCTATCATTCTGCCTTCCAAGCCTTTTATGGGTGTTTTTGAGGGTAACGACCATGTCATCAGGGAGATGTATGTGAACGATCAAGATGTTCTGGGCTTGTTCGGTTGCACTGAAGATGCGGTCGTCAAAAACATTCAGATTACCGAATCGAACCTGACGCTCGGTGATTATGCAGGGATGGTCGTCGGCTTGTCGTTCAACTCCAACATAATTAATTGTACCGTAGATGGTTTGATTGGAGCGTATGGCAACAAAGTGGGCGGCATTGCTGGGCATTTTGTCGCTGACGGTATTGGAAACGATACCGTTTTCATCATGGACTGCATCAATCGGGCAAAGATCATGGACTGCGACATGTATTTGGGTGGTATTGCGGGCTACACCACTATGGACGGCGGCAATTTGGTCATCGAGCATTGCGTGAATCAAGGTGACATTGGAGGTATGACGAACGCGTTTTCGGCAGGCGGAATGGTGGGGCAAGGTAGCTTTATCATCAGGAATTGCCACAATTACGGTAAGGTTTCCAGCGAGACTACAGCTGGTGGCATGGTGGGGCAAGGCGGCTCTTTCGGCTTGATTGAATGTTGCATCAACCATACGACGGGCGAGGTGATGGGGGGATGCAGTGCCGGAGGCATCATTGGGACACCGATTTTCACTACGATACGGATGTGTGGCAACAGGGCATTGGTCACCGGCAAGGGTAACAGTGCGATTCTTGTGGGCGGCATTGCAGGCAGTGATGGTTCGTTCTCCAATTGTTACAATACTGGCGACCTCAAAGCCGTGGCTACTTCGAGTGATGCCATCATCGAGATGGGCGGTATAACAGGTTCGCCCACAGAGGGTTTTGTCTACAATGTGTACAATTCTGGCCAAATCATCAAACCGACGAATCCCAATTTGCTCAGCGAAATATACGGGCATGTCATTCCGGCGATTATGAGCGATACAGCCATCCGCAACTGCTATTGGTATGGTAACGAGGAAATTCCGATCCATGTCTATAATTTGGAGGGTCACAACTATGTTGAGCTTCCGGGGTCATGTGTGTTCATCGAAGGCCCGACATCCACCTCGTGGATTCTCAATGAGGCGCAATACGGCACCATAGATTTGGTTAAGGCTTTGAATCATGGTGCCATGGGCGAATGTGTATGGCTGGAGGACGAGGACAATGTCAACGGTGGCTTCCCCGTAATCGGTCTCAGGGATCCTGACAAGGTAAATGAAACCGCTGAAAATCAGTTCAATATCTATCCCAACCCGACCAACGGCATTTTGTTCGTTGAAACGAACGGCCGTGCATCTCTTCCGACCCAAACCTACCGTATCACCAACCTTATGGGTCAAATTTTGCTATCGGGCAACCTCGTGGGCGACAACCAACAGTTAGATGTTTCGGCTCTGCCTGCGGGCATGTATTTGCTTACTGTTGATAGGGCTACGATGAAATCTGTTGTGAAGTAAATTGTTTAAAAATCAATGAGCTATGAGAATGTTTAGATTACGTACCCTGCTTGCGCTCCTGCTGGTGGCGGGAGGGGTGACGTTGCAAGCACAAGACACGACAGACTTTTCCACGGACTTGTTCGATGCCAAAAGTGCTAAAGCCGTAACGCATTCGCAGGACTTCAATCTCGAATACAGCGAATGGCTTTATTATGACAACGGCAACTATTACACAAATGTCGCCTATATGCCTGAAAACATCCCGTTTTCTTGGGCGGTGGCGTTTCCTTCCTCCATGCTCCAATCCTATGAAGGCCATGTTCTGACCAAAGTGGCCTTGTTTGAGAACGACTGGAATACGGGCGATTTGCGTATGAGTGTATATTATGGCGAAGACTACATGCCTCGCACATTGATGGCTGAGCAAATAGTGACGCCATTATGCGAATGGTGGTTCCATGAGATTGAGTTGGAAACCCCTATCGACATCGACACCACGAAATATCTGTGGATTGTCTTCTCTGAACTTACAGTGACCGAGACCTACTCAGCCGCTTGTTCAGAAAATTTGGTTTCAGCCAACCCCAACGCTAGATGGGTGCAATTCGAGGAAAACAAGTGGATGGACATGGGTGAAACTGATGACCGTTTATCCACGCTCCAATTCATGATTCGCGCTTATGTGACCGATCCATGGGGCATAGAGAAGCAGCTGGTTGAACCGGCTATGGAAGTCTATCCCAACCCAGGTGGCAATACGCTTAATATCTGCACCGTTGTCACGATGGGGCAGCCCTACAACGCCCGCGTGGAAATCTATGATTTATCTGGAAAACTGATTTGCAATCAGGAGATAACGGGGAATGTTACTTCGATAAATGCTGAAGGGTGGCCTGCGGGGACATATATTTGGAAAGTGGTTGCCAATGGCGAGGAGGTTGAAACGGGGAAATGGATAAAACAATAACAATATGAAATCAACAAGACTTTACACCCTGCTTGTGCTCCTGCTGATGTTTTGGGGCAAGGCTTTTGGGCAGGTGTGGGAACATTCCATAGAATACTCGATGAATGACGATGAGTGTTTCGAACTTTATGATGCCGTTGAGATGTCAAATGGCAATGTCGCTTTGAGTTCAAGCCTGTACTATAAAAGTGGTGCTGGAGATTTCTATTCGGCTCACCCTGCCGTGACGTTGTTGTCTGCCAATGGGCAGGAAATGGCACGAAATGATTTCTTCCGTCTAGGATATTGCACGACATCATACGCACCGTATCTTTTCGAAAACAATGGCGAGCTTTTTGCCTTGATGACCTATAACCCCGACCACGATTCCACTTATTTCAATTATTTCAAAAACTACGACAATCCTCCTGCGGATGCCGTTTTAGGTCTATACAAACTAAATTCCAATCTTGACATCGAAGAGAGCTTTGAGCATAGCTATGTAATAGATACCTTTGAATGCCGTTCTGAGCAATGGGAAAACAATCCAAACGAGCATAGCGGTAACTTGTTTTTGTTCTCAGCCTTCGATGATGACGGTGATATTGTGGGTGCTTATTTCAAGATGGTGAGCCACGACTACTTTAATCCGAGAGGACACGACACCTTGTTTCTTTTCCGCATGAATTTCAACGGCGAAATCATTCAGCGGAAAGGTTATGAATGGCACACCCAAGGCGGAATGATGCAATGGAGCTATCGCCGCAATCATTTCGTGAAAACCGATTCGCATTACATTTTCTTTGCCGGATCAAATCAGTCGGGACATCAAGGCACGGCATTCTATTATGACAAGGATTTTAATTTGATGAGGACGAGATACATGGATCAAGCCGGACAACCCGCCAGCAATTCCATAACAAACATTTCAGTCAAGCGTAGTCATCACAACACGACATATTTGGTAACTTCCTCGGTTTCAAATGCCAATTCATATATGCGTGATGTCAGATTATATGAGCTGGACGATGACGTTGCCAACCAATCAAACATTATTCCTTTTGTTCAATATATTGAGAGAAAAACCGACAATTACGATTTGCCAGCCATATTGCAGTCGGTTGAAATGACCGAAAACAACACGTCTTTTTTTGCATATACTTTAAATGTTGGATTTTACGACAATCAGGATTCATGGATGATGATTGAAAGGCTCGATTCTGACTTAGATACGCTCCTAACTCTTTATTATGACGTTGAGTCTGGCAAAAGAATCAATAGCCATGCCCAAAGTATCACATCTGCAAGGGATGGTGGCGTTTTGCTGGTTTCAAGATCAAAGAATCTTGATGACACATCGCAACGTTGGACCACCGTCACCAAGTTCCCTGCTGAGGTCTTTGAAGGCGTTGATGAATGTGCTGAATATCAGGACGGGATTGAAGGATGCACGATTGGAGGTGTATGATATGAATGGGAGGCTTATACATAGACAGGATATTACGGAGAATGTGATGGGGATTGATGCTGGGGGATGGGCTGAAGGAGTTTATGTTTGGAAGGTGATATCAAACGGCAAGGAAGTAGAAACTGGAAAATGGATAAAACAATAATACCATGAGCACAAAACACGGAATTTCAATCGTTTTCGCCCTCGCGCTGCTTTTCGGGGGCAAGGCCTTTGGACAGGAGTGGGAACAATCTTACGAATACTATACCAGTGAGAATGAAATCACCCATATGCTGGATGCTTACGAGACTTCGGATGGCATCGTAGTCGCGTCGTGCTGCTATTTCTTCAAAAGCGGTTACGGGGATTTTTATTCACCTCATCCAGCATTGCGAAAATTCTCTTTTAATGGAGAGGAGTTGGCATATAACGAATTCTTTAAGCCCGCATATCGAGCTGCAAATCCTTATACTTTTGAACACGATGGCCAGTTGTTTGCTTTGATGGCCTATAATCCCGACCATGATTTCTCGTATTTCAATTATTTCTTGAACTACGACAATCCACCTGATGACGCTATTCTCGGATTGTACAAATTGGATGAACAAATGAACATTACGGAGTGTTTCGAACATCATATAAAGATTGACACTTTTGAAGTTCAAAACTCATCGTGGCAATTGAATCCGAATGAGCAATGCGGTACGCTCTGCCTGTTTTCCCCTTTGGTTGACGATGGGGTAATAGTTGGAGCTTATTTCAAAGCATATAGCCACGATGTTGACCACCCAAGAGGTCCTGATTCTTTGTTTATGTTTAGAATGACTTTTGAAGGGGAACTTATTGATCAGATTGGATATGAGAGCGTCTCGAATGGCGGAGGCGGCGCTGTTGAGCATCTGCTTGGTCGTTGTCATTTGGTGAAAACAGATTCCGGCTATTTGATGTATTATCCAGGCAGATTCAACACCACCAATGCGTCCGTTCAAGGTCAAGCTCTCTATTTTGACAACAATTTGAATCTCTTGAAAACGAAGCAATTCAGCCATACCGATGTCTCTGATTATCGCACCTTCTCAAAAATGAGTGTCGCCCGAAGCCGACACGGAACGACTTATTTATCAACACAGATTGAGCGCGAATACGGCGATGAGCAAGCCGATGTCAGAATTTATGACTATGATGACAACATTGACGACCCTTCGCCATCCGTCGCGGCATTGCAATGTAGGGTAAGAAGCACGGATTCATACGATTGTCCAGCTCGGCAAAGGTCGATTTCAACGACAAATAACGATGAACTTTATTTCTGCTACACTTTAAATTATGGCTATTTTTTCAACGAGGACTCTTGGATAATGATTGAACGGCTTGATGCCAACTTGGACACTGTTTCAACGTTGTTTTATGATTTGGACAAAGGCAATATCAATAGTTTGGCATACAGTATTATTTCAACTTACGATGGCGGGACGCTCCTTGTATTCTCATCGAAAAACCTTGACAATACAACGCAACACTGGACTACCGTCACCAAGTTTCCTGCCAAATGTGCTGAATATCAGGACGGGATTGAAGGATGCACGATTGGAGGTGTATGATATGAATGGGAGGCTTATACATAGACAGGATATTACGGAGAATGTGACGGGGATTGATGCTGGGGGATGGGTTTCTGGAACATATATTTGGAAGGTTTATACAACGGGCGTTTCGACAGGCTCAACGACCCTTGTTGAAACGGGGAAGTGGATTAAGGAATGACACGTTTCGCGTCTTTGCGAGGAGGTACGACGAAGCAATCCGGATTATAGCCTCAGGTCTGGACTGCTTCGTGCCTCGCAGTGACGCAAAGCGGGAGAAAAACAAAGCCGCCCCGTCCTGATTCCTTGCGTTTGGCGACGCGCTGGGGTTGGGATGGGGAAAGATTATTAAAGAGTTAAGACATTGGAAAAAAGTTCGTAACTTTGTGGCCTGAAAATTTGGGCTTTTATGACCTTAAATGACATCCAAACGCTGATAAACAAAGACGAAACTCGTGAATTGGAGTTGAAGAAGACAACGGGCGAGTTGAAGGATGGTATGCGCTCGGCTTGCGCATTCCTCAACACCGCTGGAGGTTGGTTGGTCTTTGGCATTGCCCCTGCAACATTGCAAATCATTGGCCAACAGGTTACTGACAACACACGAAGGGAAATCGCATTGGAGTTGGGCAAGATAGAACCTGTAGTTTCGTTGGAGGTGGAATATGTCGAATTGGAAGACAAACCTGGCTTCTATGTCATTGTGCTTCATTTGGATAAGTCCTTGTTCCGGGAAGAGCCATACGTCTTTGACGGCAGACCCTACTATCGGGTGGAAAGTACAACCAAATTGATGCCACAAGAGATGTATCAGAAACTGTTGCGGAAAAAGGATGCCCGCCGAAAACTATGGGAGGAAGAACTAAATCCCGAAATAATGTTGGAGCATCTTGACGAAGACGCCATTTGGAGGCTTGTCAGGGCGGGTGTGGAGGCCGGACGCATCCCAGAAAGGATGATGCACAAGGAGTTGACAGATGTGTTGAAGTCGATGCATCTGTCGGTCAATGGCGTGTTGAAAAATGCGGCCTCTGCGCTTTTTGTCAAAGAGGAATTTGCACCGATTCAATTCCAGTTGAAGATGGCAAGATTTGCGGGAATCACGAAGCGGGAGTTTATCGACAACCGTTTGTCGAGCGGCAATATTTTCCGCCTCTATGACGAGGGTATGGCTTTCTTCTTCAAGCATCTGAATGTGTCTGGCTCTTTTGTTACAGGCCAGCCGGAGCGTGTTGAGGTACTGACGATTCCCTATTTGGCCTTGCGTGAATGTTTGTTGAACGCTTTGGCACACAGAATCTACCACCTTCCCAATAGTTTTGTGAGCATTGCCATTTATGACGATAGGGTTGAAGTGGAAAATTCAGGCGTTCTGCCCGAGGATGTCACTCTTGAAGAGTTGTTGCAGTCCCATTCTTCTTTTGCCCATAATCCTCTTATCGCCCAAGTGATGTATTTTGGAAAATATTTGGAAACGTGGGGGAGAGGCATTGAATTGATGCAGGAGCAATGCAATGATGTCAGTATGCCGGCTCCGAGTTTCATTGCTGAAAGAGGATGTTTCCGTGTTGTTTTTTTGCGTCCAGACTATGGCCAGCAATGGGGTATGAAAGGGGGTATGAAAGGGGGTATGAAAGGGGATATGAAAGGGGATATGAAAGGGGGTATGAAAGGGGGTATGAAAGGGGATATGAAAGGGGGGACAACAGGGGGTATAACAGGGGGTACAACAAGAGAAAAGCACCAGATTGGTCTTTCTGATTATGACCTGATGCTCCTTGACATAATGGAAGGGAATCCTCATATTACCATCACTGAAATGACAAATAGAATCGGATTGACACGCCGAAACACATACGAGCATATCAAAAAACTCCAAGCCAAAGGTTGCCTGTTACGAGAAGGTCCTGATAGAGGTGGCGTTTGGAGAGTGTTGAAAAGATAATTGATGAATACTTGAAATCAATGAAAAGACCAATCATTATAGCATTATTGTTTTTTTTGTGGCTCCCAACAAAAGCCGCCTACCTCCTAATCCCCATGGACAACACACAAACCAACCACCTGAAAGCCTACGGCGTAGCCTACTGGGTACTGCAACGTGAGGTGGAAATCAGTTGGTTGCTGAACTATAGGGGAGGGAGCTACCTGATTCCCTACCACGACATGTTTGAGCGCGAGTGCAAGATGCGCAATGTGTCTTACAACGTCATCGCCGATGCGCAGGCCGATGCCATCCTCGCCGAAATCGCCGATCCAGGTGTGAACATGGATGAGATGAAACTGCAAAAAGTGCCTCGCATTGCGGTCTATGCACCGAAGAACAACCTGCCTTGGGACGATGCCGTCACTTTGGTTTTGACTTACGCCGAGATTCCCTACGATGTGGTTTACGATGATGAGGTGCTGCAAGGCGTGTTGCCCACCTACGACTGGCTCCACCTGCACCACGAGGACTTCACGGGGCAGTATGGAAAATTCTGGGCTCGCTACCGCAACTACCCTTGGTATCAGGAAGATGTGCGTTCGCAGGAAGCCACGGCGCAACGCTGGGGTTTCACCAAAGTCTCGCAACTCAAGCTGGCCGTGGTGAAGAAAATCCGTGAGTTCGTGGCAGGTGGAGGCTATATGTTCTCGATGTGCTCGGCCCCCGACAGCTTTGATGTGGCCTTGGCTGCCGACGGGCTCGACATCTGCGAATACATGTTCGACGGCGACCCCATCCGCAACGGCGACCCTCAACGGCTGAATTACGACAACTGCTTCGCTTTCACTGACTTCTCCGTGTCGGTGAACCCGCAGGAATACGAAATCTCAAACATTGACGTCACCCAAGGCCGAATGCAGAAAGTGAAAGAACAAAACGACTATTTCCTACTTTTCGATTTTTCGGCCAAGTGGGACCCCGTTCCGACCATGCTCACGCAATGCCATGAGCGTTTGGTGAAAGGATTTATGGGGCAGACCACGGCCTTCAACAAAAACTATGTGAAGCCTTCCGTAGTTGTTTTGGGCGACAATGCCGCGCTCAACGAGGATCGTTACATCCACGGCAACTTCGGCAACGGCTTCTGGACTTTCCTCGGCGGCCACGACCCTGAAGACTACCAACACATCGTCGGCGACCCGCCCACGGAGTTGGACATGTACCCCAATTCGCCGGGCTATAGGCTCATTTTGAACAATATTTTGTTCCCCGCAGCAAAGAAAAAGGAACAGAAAACCTGAAAATGTTTATATTTGCCGCTTTAAAGCAAAAGTAAAACACAAAAAGCATCAACCATGAGAAAAAATTTACTACTTATTGTTGCCTTACTTTTGGGCATCATCACACTACAAGCACGTCCCGTTGATGTGGCGAAGGCGCAACGTTTGGGACTCAATTTTGTCCAGCACAAGGCTTTGTTCGCCAAAAACAACGTGCAGGACATGCAACTGGCTTACACCCACTACACCGACAATGGCATGGCGACAATGTACGTCTTCAATTTTAATGGCGGCTACGTTATCGTGGCTGCCGACAACACCTCATCACCCATCCTCGGCTATTCCGATGAGGGCAATTTCGCCTATGAAACCGCTCCCGATGGTTTGCGTTTCATGATGGACGAGCTTTCGAGAAGCATCGCAGCGGTGGTGGAACAGGGCAGTCCTGCAACAGGCGACATCGTTGCCCGCTGGATGAACCTCGAAAAAAACGGCTGTTTGCATACCGAAAGAGGTCTTGCCGTCGTTGAGCCTTTGATTCAGCTGCGTTGGGACCAGGGCGTGCCGTTCAACATGTATGTTCCGCAGGGATGTCCCACGGGTTGTGTGGCTACAGCCATGGCTCAAATCATGAAGTATTGGGAATGGCCTGTTACGGGAACGGGAGAGCATAGCTACAATGCTCCTGGTTATGGTCAACAGTACGCCAATTTCGGTGCCACCACTTACGATTGGGCCAACATGATTGAGTTTTACGGCAACGGCTCGACGCAAGAGCAGAAAGAGGCCGTCGCCACGCTGATGTACCATTGCGGCGTGAGTGTCGACATGAACTACGAACCTGACGGCAGCGGTGCCTTTTCGGCAGATGTGCCAGTCTCTATCAACACCTATTTTTCGTATTCCGACCACTCGACCTTCGTCTCAAGGAATGGCAATTACACCTATGACGAATGGATTGCTCTCTTGAAATCCAGAATCGACCAAAACATTCCTTTGTATTACTCTGGTTACAGCCAGGACGGGGGGCACGCCTTCATTTGCGACGGCTACGACGTTGACGGTTTGTTCCACTTCAACTACGGTTGGGGCGGCTCGGGTGGCGGCTTCCTCCTCATCGATGGTGAGAACTTCGAGTATTCCGGCAGCCAAGGCTTGGTGGTGGATTTTGTTCCTGACTATATCTTCAATGAAATGCCCCAAGGTCCTGATAACCTTGAGGTGAGTATTGATAGCGATGTTTCGTTGATAGGTCACCTTACTTGGACCAATCCCACACAAACTGAGACAGGTGCCCCGCTGACCACTCTCAGCAAGGTTATCATCAAGCGCAACGGTTTCATCGTACACGAGATTGAAGGTGTTGAACCTGGTCAAGTGATGAGCTATGATGACGAGGTGCCCTTCTTCGACCAGTATGATTACGCAGTGCTGGCGGTGAACGGCGAGTCGCTCGGTCGCACTACCCACGCCAAGGCCGTTTTCGGTCCCTATTGCGAATGGAAGGTGACCATGACCTCCACCAGTATGCAAGGCTGGGAAGGAGGCGGCATCACGGTGCAAAACGCTGCGGGTTCCTACATCGATTTCTTGACGTCTAATTCGTCGTCGGCCACGCTTCAAAAATTCCAGATGGCACTTGGCAACAACAATTTGTATTGGACAGAGCCCGGTTCTGCTATTACCAATATTTCGTTCAAGGTGAAAGACACCGAGAATCAAGTGGTTTACGAATACAGTGGACCTTCATCCGGATTGGAAGCTGGCTTGCTGCGCACGTTGAACAACACTTGTGGCGGCGAGAATACTTGCGATGCACCCTACAACTTGAGGGCCACCGTCGACCCTGACAACGACCAGACCATCATCCTCACTTGGGACTCGGACCACACACCAGAGTTTGGCTACTGTATCTATCGCGACGGCTTCCTCTTCAACATGTCGCACGAACTTACCTATGTTGACGAAAACACCGACATTGGCGGCCATCGCTATTATATCACTGCATTGTGCAGTGGCGGCGAAACCGCAAGCTCCAACGAGTATAGCATCACCTCAGGCTCCGACTGCGAACCGCCAAGGGATTTCTATTTTTCATACGGTGCTGACAATAAATTGCAATTGAATTGGTCGTCGACGGGCAATAGCTCCGTTTCGGGTTATCTGGTGTACCGCAAGACTGCCGATACGCCTTACAAACGTGTCAAGTTGGCCTCTGCCAGCACGACATCCTTCAAGGACCAAAGTGCAACTCCAGGTACGGAATACCAATATGTCATGGAGGCCTATTACAGCGCCACCGATTGCACTTCGGCCTATGCCAACGACCTCTTCGACAGCGACAAGTTCTTTATCAACGTGGACTGGTCGAACGAGCCGAAAGACCTGCAAGCTGCTTATAATGAGGAGGATACCGTCATAAGCCTGCGTTGGAAGCCTGCCTATCAAGCCACGGCTTACGATATAATGCGTAACGGAGAGAAAATCAGCGAAGTTACAAGTGGGACTTTCGAGGACGCTGACCTTGAATTAGGCGAAACCTACTGCTACCAAATCGTTGCGCATGGCGAAGACTTTGAAACCCATTCCAATGAAGTTTGCATTGAAATGCCTGCTGCGCCCGAACCGCCCGTCTTGCCTTGCTCGGCACCGACGAATTTGCGTAGGGAAGAGCCATTGGGGATGGCACATATCGCTTGGGATGCTCCCGAAGACCGTGTGCCTGATAGCTATACCGTTGTCATCATCAATCATCAGCTTAACGACACCACGGATGTGACGGGTTTGACAGAATTGTTTTATGAAGAGGCTATCGCTATCGACATCACCGACAAATCCTATAAAGTGAAGGCCGTGTATGAGGAATGTGAGTCCGAGTTTGCCTTGACCGCCAACGGTGAAGATTTCATCCGTGTCACCAATCTTTCCGTCGATGAGAATCAGATGAATGTGAAGCTCTATCCCAATCCCACTTCGGGTCAATTGAACATTGAAGCTGAGGAGATGACCACCGTGAGTGTGTATGACGTTGTCGGCCAATGCGTAATGCAAACGGCGGCTCAAGATGGTCGCGCCACTATAGACATGAGCCAGCTGCAAAACGGCATCTATTTCGTCAAGGTGAATACCGGCAACGGTTCGGCTGTACAGCGTGTTGTTAAGATGTAAATAATTCAAAATCAATAATCTAATATCTTTTAAAGCAATGAGAAAAACTTTATTTCTGATGATGACTTTGGCTCTCTGTGTGGGCCAACTCATCGCTTCGCCCGTCGACGTGGAACAGGCTCGTCATTTGGGCTTGAAGTATGTGCAAGGCAACACCAACAGACAGGTGACCCATCTCGACCTTGCCTATACCCAAACGACTGAGAGTGGCAGCAATGCCCTTTATGTCTTCAACTTCGATGGCGGTTACATCATTGTGGCTGCCGACGATGTGGCTTTGCCTATCTTGGCTTTCGGTGAGGAAGGCTGCTTCGATGCTAATAACATCGCTGACGGTCTGGCCTATTACCTCCGCTATTATGCCCGCCAAATCGAGTATGCCGTGAGCAACAACATGATCGCTGATCCCGAAATTGCCGAGCAATGGGAACAAATCAGCAACACTGGTGTCATTCAAGGCGGACGCAGCACGCGCAGCGATGTGGCTCCATTGATTTCCACCAACTGGAACCAAGACAATCCGTACAACTTCCTTTGCCCGACTGCTCCGAATGGTCCTGGTGGACATGTGTATGCCGGCTGCGTGGCAACTGCCATGTCGATGGTGATGAAATATTGGAATTGGCCCGACCACGGTCAGGGTTCGCACAGCTATACGCCCTCGGGCTATCCTACACAATCAGTCGACTTCGAGAATACGTATTATCAATGGTCCAACATGCCTAACTCTTGCAACAACTCCAATTATCAAGCTGTGGCTACCTTGATGTGGCATTGCGGTGTTGCGGTCAATATGCAGTACGGTTATAATGGTTCTGGTGCCTATTCTGCAGATGTTCCTGATGCCATTTCCAACTATTTCCGCTATACGAAAAGCGCCATTCATTTGGATCGCGACAGTTACACCAAGTTAGAATGGGAAGAAATGTTGATTGCCAACCTGCAGGAAGGTTTCCCGCTTTATTATTCGGGCAGCGATAATGGCGGTGGTCACGCCTTCGTTTGCTGTGGCTATCGTGAGAGCGATCGCAAGTTCTATTTCAACTGGGGCTGGAGTGGATTCAACAACAATTATTTCGCCATCGATGCCTTGAATACGTATTCCGGCCATTTCAATGAGTATCAGACTGCCATCTTCGACATGATTCCCGATTATGTCTATGATGGACTTGTTCCTGCCGTTGCGGACTTGAATGTCGTTGCTGAGAATGCCCAGTCCAAGAAGGGTATCGTCAGCTGGACCAACCCCTTGGAATCTCTTGACGGCAACAACATGACAAACATTGATCAAGTCGTCCTGCTTCGCAATGGCCAACAGGTTTTCACCCAATCCAATGTTGTGCCAGGCGAGGTCATGCAATTTGAAGACATCGTCCCTGAATACGACTGCTACACCTATCGTTTGTATTTTGTTACCAATGGCGCACAAGGCCGTCCAACTGAGTTCAAGTATCAGTTTGGTCCCACCTGCAGTTGGAAAATCGTTGGCCAAACCACCAACTTCCAAGGATGGAATGGCGGCAAGATTCAATTGAAGAATGCCTTCGGTACTGTGATTGAAGAGGTTACGATGACTTCTTCGACGCCCATTAGCCAGCAGATACGTGTGCCTGAGGGCACTGTTACCTTCACTTGGGTGGCTCCTTCTTCACCGGTTAGCAACCTGACCATCAACATTAAGAACTCGTCCAATGGTTCCGTTTACACTTATACGGGCAACTCCAACCAGGTTCCTGCCACCCTCTATACGGGCGACAACGATTGCGATGGCTGTCAGCCTCCGACCAACCTCAGCGGCGAGTACCAGTGGACCAACGAGGGCTTTGGCACGTTGCTCAGATGGGATTACGAAGTTGATCCGCAGTCGTTCAAGGTCTATCGTAGCGAGGATGGCGTTGCTTATGAGCTGGTTGCCACCGTCGACAAGACCTTGCGCGAATATTTTGACCTCGTGGATGCCGGCGACTATTACTATCAAGTGACGGCTTATCGCAGCTATTGCGAATCAACGCCGGCCTGGACGGGTTATGATACGGACTATGTCCACGTGGAAGTGACTTCGGTGAGTGAGAACGATGAAGCTGGCCTCAGCCTCTATCCTAATCCCGCCAACACCTTAATGAGCGTTGAGGCTGAGGGTTTGGAACAGGTGACCATCTGCAATGTCATGGGTCAGGTGGTGATGAGGCAGCATTGCACCGAAGACGGAGTGGTCATCAACACTTCCGATCTCGCTTCGGGTTTGTATACCATCACCGTCAAGGCGGCCCAAGGCACCATGACGAAGCGTTTTGCAGTCATGCATTAATTAATAAGTTCTGAATCGGGAGGAAGGCTTCTGCTTTCTTCCCGATTTTTGTTGTATTATCATTAAGCTGTAACAATATGAAAAAGAGCATTTTAATAATAGTTATGTTGGTGTCATCGGTTATGGCGTTGCAAGCCAAGCCCGTCGATGTGTCGACTGCCCAAAACTTGGGCCGTTCCTTCGTGAAGACCAACTTTGAATTCACGCGCCAAAGCGATGAATTGACTTTGGTGCAAACCTTGCTTTCCGACAGGGGAGAGGCCTGCTGCTATATCTTCGATGTCGGTGAGACGGGCTTTGTGATTATCGCTGCCGACGACCATTACCGTCCCATCATAGGCTATTCCGACGAGGGCCGTTTCCCCGTTGACGACATGGCACCTGCAATGGCCGACTATCTTGAAAGCATCCGCCAAGGGGTGATGGAGGCCGCAGAGGCGCCGTCGGCTTCCGTTTCGGTGAGCAACGACTGGACGATGCTGGAACAAACTGGTCGCATGGTGTCGCGCCACGGCGGACGCGATGACGAATATCTTGTGGAAACTAAATGGAACCAGAATTATCCGTACAATATTTGCTGTCCCGTTGATGCCGCCGGCCCTGGCGGACACGTCTACGCGGGCTGTGTGGCCACGGCTGCGGCTCAGCTGATGCGCTATTGGTGCCATCCACTGCAAGGCCAGGGAAGCTATACCTACATTCCTGAATCTAATCCCCAATATGGACCCCAAACCGCCAACTTCGGCGAGACGACCTACGATTGGGAAAACATGCCCATCACCATTGGTAACAATTCTCCCACGGAGCAACTCGAAGCCGTTGGAACATTGATTTACCATGCGGGTGTGTCGGTCGACATGAACTATAAGCCTTCAGGCAGCGGTGCCGCCACTACCCAATTGTGCAATGTGATGCCTTTGTACTTTTTCTATACCGACCAGATGGTCAACATCCGTCGTGAAGACCATACCCACGAAAGCTACATGCAGCTCCTCATTGAGGCCATCGACATGAGCTGGCCTATGGTGCATCGTGGAGGAGGCCATGCCTACGTTCTTGACGGCTACAACGATTACGACCAGGTTCATTTCAACTGGGGTTGGAGCGGCAGCGGCGATGGTTGGTTCGATATTGACGATCATGGCTATACGGATGGCGAAAGCGTCATCTACAACTATGTGCCAGCTGAGCGTTATGCGGCAACTTCAGCTGCTCCCACCGACTTGGAGGTGATTCCCTCGACTGACAAACTGCTTTCGGCAATGGTGACTTGGAAGAATCCTACGCAAACGTTGACGGGCCTCGCCTTGGAAACCATCGACCAAATCGTTGTGGCCAGGAATGGACAAGTGATTTATGCCCAAGATGGCGTGGCTCCTGGAGAAGAAATGTCCTTCCTCGATGAAACCATTCCTTATTTCGACAGTTTCGATTATGCTGTTTATGCCATCATTGGCGGACAGCGTGGAGCTTCGGCTATCCTTAAGAATGTATTGGTGACGCCTTCTTGCGACTGGAAAATGGTTATGCAGAGCACGTCGATGCAAGGCTGGAACGGAGGTCATGTCTCCTTGTATTCCATCACTGGTAGGGAGATTCAGCGCATGACTATCACAAACTCAACTCCCGCCACACTGGATTTTGCTGTTCCGTTAGGGCATGTCAAATTTGGTTGGACGGCTTCCAACAATCCTTCGGGCAACATGGCCATCCTCATCAAGGATGCAGGCAACAATACGGTGTATACCTATACGGGTGCCGCTTCGGCAATGGAAGAAGGTATCTTCTTGAATACCAATAACGGATGCGATAATACCCCGATCACCTATGCTCCTTATGGTTTGCTGTCGTCGGCGACGGACGAGGGCGTTCTTCTTACTTGGACATCCGACTTTGACCCACAATATGGATTCAATGTGTTTCGCGACGGTTACTTGTACGCCATGGTGAACGATGGAACCGCCAGAACGTATCTCGACGAGAGCCATGGCGATGGACATTGCTACACGGTCAGGGCGTTGGATGCCGGTGGCGAGTCGGAAGAGTCGAACGAGAGTTGTGCCTCGATGGGCGACTGCATGGGTGCCACCAATTTCGACTTTACGTATGTGGGTGATAACTACAGAATCAAGCTCATGTGGGAAAAGCCAGAGCCTCATGACGGCCTATCAGGGTATTATCTCTACAGGAAGGACGGTGAGGATGGAACATACGAGAGAATCAGGCTGTTGGGCGCATCGTCGACCAGCTATATCGACAATTCAGCCAATGTTGAGGGCGATTATTACTATCGCTTGTATGCCTATTATAGTGCTACCGACTGCACCTCAGCACCGGCATCCATCAAGGACGACCCGAACAAATTCTACCTCAAGGTGTATTATTCGCCCACGGAAGTCGCCGAATCCGTAATGACCACAGACCGTCTGTTCCCAAATCCTGCTGACCAAAACCTGCGCGTTGAAGCTGATGGATTGACTCATGTCACGGTATACAATGCCTTGGGACAACTGGTTTGCCAAATGGAATGTGAAGGAAACGGACTGAATATCAACGCGTCGGGATGGAGCGAAGGCGTGTATCTGTTTAAGTTGCAAACCGTTGATGGAGTATTGTCGCGCCGTGTCATGATTGCCCACTAACACATTTTTTTTCGACAATGTGTGCAACAAAAGCACTTCCTTTCGGGAAAATCTCTATATTTGCACGCTTAATCAGAATCTAATCTAAATTTCAACTACAATGAAAAAGCATTTATTGAGTTTACTCGCCTTGGCACTCGGCATCGGAATGGTTCACGCCAATCCAGTCGACCTGAACCAAGCCAAGTATGTGGGACAACAATTTGTCCAGACCAACTTTGAGCAATCTCGTGAGAACAGCGAGCTTACCCTTGTTTACACGGGTACGTCATATCGCGGCGAGGCTTGCTTCTATGTGTTTAATGTGGGCGACAAAGGTTACGTCATGGTTTCGGCCGACGATTATTTCCGCCCCATCTTGGGTTATTCCAAGGACGGCCTGTTCCCAGTCGACAATATGCCAGATGGTTTGAGATACCGTCTGAATGCCATCATCGACGGACGTACAGGACGCTCGGGAATTGCTACCCCTCAGGTAGCCGCCGAATGGGAACTGGTTACCAATACTGGTCGCCTGATTTCGAGAAACGGTGGTAAGGCATCAACGTTCTTGATGCAAACCAAATGGGACCAAAACTCTCCCTACAATCTGTACTGCCCTCAAGCAAGCAATGGCCCTGGCGGACGTTGCTATGCGGGTTGTGTGGCCACGGCCATGAGCCAAATCATGAAGTATTGGAACCATCCTCTGCAGGGAACGGGCTCCGTTACCTACAATTCGGGCGGCTCTCAAGGCTATCCTTATTATCCAGGTCTTACTGCCAATTTTGGCGAGACCACCTATGACTGGGAAAACATGCCCGTCAGCTTGGGCAACTCGTCGCCGCAAGTCCAAAAGGAAGCAGTGGCCACGTTGATGTATCATTGCGGTGTTGCCGTTCACATGAACTACGCTCCCGACGGCAGCGGTGCCAATTCCGAAAGTGTTCCCCCTGCGATTAGCAGCTATTTCAGCTACACCAATCAAGCAGTGCGTCGCGATAGAAACAGCTATTCTTATACAGACTGGTACAATATGCTGAAGGAACACATCGACATGGGATGGCCCGTGTATTACTCAGGTTGCGATGCCGGTAGTCCTGTTGGTTGCCACGCCTTCGTTTGTGACGGTTACGACGATGCTGGCTTGATGCACTGGAATTTCGGTTGGAGCGGCTCTGGCGACAACTTCATTGATTTCGATGAAATCGAGTATTCCGCTTCCTACGATGGTGCTATCTTCAATTTCGTTCCTGTTGAAGTTTATAATGGCACGTCTCAGGCTCCCACCAATTTCACGGTGACTCCCGCTGCAAACAACGAACTTAAGGCTACGTTGACCTGGACCAATCCTTCCAAGACCTTGAACAATACCAACCTGACGGTCATTGACCAGATTGTTGTAGTTCGCGATGGTCGTATTATCCACATTGAGGAAAATGTCACCCCAGGTGCCACCATGACTTATGTCGACAACGAGGTGCCTCGCTTTGATGCTTTCAACTATGAAATCTATGCCTTGACCGATGGCAAGCATGGTAAAATCGCTTATGCGAACAATATCAGTTTCGGTCCCACTTGCGGCTGGACCATCAGTATCACCCAGGCTGCCATGAATGGTTTCCGTGGCGCAGCCATCCACGTATACAATGCTTCAGGTAAGGAAATCTACACGGTGACCTCCACCAGTTCGACTTTGCAGAACTTCCCGATCGAGTTGCCTCTGGGTCATGTTTCGTTCGGCTGGACGCCCCAAACCTATGGCGACTCCTTCAATATGGGCTTCCTTATCAAGGATTCCCAGAATAATACAATCTATACCTATTCAGGTCCGTCCGCTAACATGACAGAAGGCATCTTCTACGATGGCAACAACAGCTGCGGCAACCAGATTGGCGACGGTTGCCCCACCAACCTTATCGCTACTGTTGATGAGGAAAATCCGACCGACATTCTCGTTTCATGGGATCCGATTTCAGCCCAAGGCTATGGTTATACAGTGTATCGAGACAACCTCCTGTATCGCTTGATTCCCGAGGGTAATTCCTTCATTGACAAGGACGCTGAGCTGGGCGGTCACTGCTACCGTGTCGCCTATTTCTATGATGGCGGTGAAAATGGTCAGTATTCCAACGAGTCGTGCGCCACTTCTGGCGAGTGCTACGCCCCGACAGATTTCACCTTCGAATACACCAGCAATTTCAAAGTCAAGCTGATGTGGCAAAAACCTGTGCCTTCAGAGGGCCTTTCGGGTTACTATATCTATAGGAAGTTTGGCGAAGACGGCACTTACCAAAGAATCAAGCTGGCGGGTGCAGGTGCTACCAGCTACACCGACAATGCCCTTACCGAAGATGGTGACTATTATTATCAGATTTATGCCTATTATCAGGCTTTGGACTGCTTGTCGGCTCCCGCCTATTGGATTAACGACCACAACAGGTTCTATCTGCATGTTCCTTATTCTTTGGATGGTGTCAATGAACTGGATGCCAACGGCGTTGCTATCTTCCCGAATCCCACTACGGGTCACTTCGTCGTGGAAGGCCAAGGCATGAATCATGTCACGGTTTACAACATGATGGGCCAGATGGTCCATGACATGGAATGTGGTGGCGAGTCGGTTGACATCAACTTGAGCCATGCCGAGTCGGGTGTCTACATGGTGCGCGTGTCTACAGCCAATGGCGACATCACCAAGCGCATTACGGTCATCCGTTGATGCAACTGAGATGAGTACGGAAACGGTTGTCTCTTCGCGAGGCAGCCGTTTTTTTGTTACTTTTGCGCCCCGATGAAACGAAGCTTGCTCATAGGATTGTGGCTGCTGTTCATGGTGTCGTTGGCATGGGGCCAAGGCAGATACCGTCCAGGCGATGTCGTCCCCGAGCCTTTCCTCAAAGTCTATGGCTTTCAGGTTTTTTTTAGGTCGTCATCGATTCCTGAACCGGTCAAGACCAAGATGGAGGGATGCTCTTATAAGGAGATGGCGGGCATCTGTTGGGACGACTTGCGCTATCTTCAAGTGTTGCATCGCGATGCCGACGGCAACGCTATTGTTGGCGAAATGGTGTGCAACAGCAGGATAGCTGAGGATTTGATGGAGATTTTTAGATCCCTGTTTCTGGCGGGGTATCCTATCGAAAGAATGCGTTTGGTCGATGTGTATGGCGGCGATGATGAGGCCTCGATGCGCGACAACAACACCTCTTGCTTCAACCAACGGCAAATCACGGCGGGTGGGATGCTTTCTCGTCACAGTTTTGGCATGGCGGTCGACATCAATCCACGCTATAATCCCTATTATCAGGTGAAAAACGGGCAAACCATCATTGAACCGGCTGGAAGCGAGGAGTTTGTCGACAGGGAAGGACAATCCCCCTATAAAATCAAGAAAGGCGACCTGTGTTATCGCCTATTCCGACAACATGGTTTCCACTGGGGTGGCGATTGGACGCGCTATAAGGACTATCAGCACTTTGAGAGTTCCCAAACTTCAAACCGATACGAGTAATCTACTTGTGGGTCGTCGTCAATCACTTCCAAATCCACCAAATCCCACTCCTCGAAATTGATGTAGGGGAAATAGGTGTCGGCCTCGAAACTTTTGCCGATTCGGGTGAGATAGAGCCGATCAGCGTAAGGGAGGAACTGCTCATACACCATGCCGCCGCCAATCACGAAAACTTCTTCCTCGTCTTTCACCATTTCCAAGGCCTGCTTGATGGATGCGGCCACCTCGAAGCCTTCGGGAGCCTCGTCTAAGTGTGTGGATAGGATGATGTTCCGACGGTTGGGCAATGCCTTTTGGTTGGGTAACGAGAGATAGGTCTTGTAACCCATAATGACCGTGTGTCCCGAGGTGATTTTCTTGAATTGCTTCAGGTCGCGTGAGTTGTGCCAGATGAGGTCGCCGTTTTTGCCGATGGCGCGGTTTTCGGCCATTGCTACTATGATGGATATTGTCATATTCGTTTTTTGTTTGCCCCGAAGCTACGCTTTGCTTGCATCGGGTTGTTTTTGTTTCGCCCTTTCAGGGCTTTGTTACACG
>CADCML010000064.1 GCA_902802535.1 uncultured Bacteroidia bacterium | reverse complement strand
GCGAAATGAAAACACAAACGAGGATACTACTGCGGCTTTGCTGGAACAAATTGAAGTCAAAGAGGAAAACAAATCTGAAGAAAAAAAAGTATGCGTCACAAAGGACAAACTCGAAGAATACCTTAAAGCCGAAAAAGATGAAAGAATCAAGCCATTCATTGAGAATTATATCAAGTGCTATGACTTGATTTTCGAACCATTCACTCATCATTGGGATCATGACCATCCTGATTCGGAAGAAAGTAAACTTTACGATGAAGAATATAAAGCCCTTTGCCAAAAAATAGACAAAATCAGAATCCATTTAGGCGATGAGAACTCGGAATCTGCCGACGCTTATCGTAAATTCAGTAAACTATTCGCCAAAGAAGACTACGACAAAAAATGGTTGATTCAAACAACAGTCAGCGAGTATGATGGAACCTCCTTCAAAAACGCTCCAACATTAGACCGCGACTTCCTTTCCATTTATAGTTCAAAAGAAGGATGCAACTGGGTTGGGGCATACTGTGACATACCCGTGTTCAATCCAAACTTTGACCTCAATAGATACTATTACTTTTACCCCGATTTCCTTGTTTTGTGCAAAGACGAGTTTTCAAGTCCAAGTCGAGAGTTGGAAATTATTCCATACGATGGTTTTAAGGCCAACTATGTAAAAATCAAACTAAAGGAGAATTTGATTTGGGCCGATGATGTTCACGATGCAAAAAAAATTGGCTCATGGACAGACGAATATGGTGATAAACGCCCCATTTTCGAATACGGTGGCGTTGAAATCCCCGCACTAAACTGCACCTTGGTCTTCAGCAAAGCCTCCTACGCCAAGGAATTGGCCGAGGCCATGAACGACTTTTTCAGCGCACCTCACGGCAACGGCACTACCCATTCCAAACGGCCCGGCATCGACGACCTTGACGGTCTTATTGGCCTCAACAGCGTCAAGGAAGAAGTGAAAACGCTACGCAACTACATCATAATCCAACAAGAACGTGAAAAGAAAGGGCTGAAAACCACACCAGTTTCATATCATTGCGTTTTCACGGGCAATCCCGGAACGGGCAAGACGACTGTGGCCCGCATCGTGGCCGATGTTTACAGAAGCCTTGGGGTATTGAAAAAAGGGCATTTGGTGGAAACCGACCGCTCAGGCTTGGTGGCCGACTATGTGGGACAGACAGCCACGAAGACCAACAGAATCATCGACCGTGCTTTAGATGGAGTGCTGTTCATTGATGAAGCATACAGTTTGGCAGGTGGTGGCGATAATGACTACGGCAAGGAAGCCATCGCCACTTTGCTCAAACGCATGGAAGACAACCGCGATCGCCTTGTGGTGATTCTCGCAGGCTATTCCGACGAGATGAAGCAGTTCATCGACTCCAATCCTGGTTTGCAATCGCGCTTCAATCGTTACATCTATTTCCCCGACTACAATGCCGACGAACTGTTCCAAATCTTTAAAGCAAACTGCAAAAAGAACGATTATGTAATGACCGACGAGGCAAAGACAGCACTGAAATCGCTGCTCGAAAAGGCCGTTGCGGAGAAAGACAAGAACTTCGGCAACGCCCGCTTCGTCAGGAACCTATTTGAAAAGACCTTGGAGCGACAAGCCAACCGACTTTCGAAACAAGAGAACCTTTCCAAGGAAATGCTGACGGAAATCACAAAGTCTGATTTGATGACTGTGGTCTCATAAATATTATTCCTATGTAAAAAACAATGGCCGCTTCCACCTCATCGTGAAGCGGCCATTATCATAGGCCATAGGCCAAAGTCCAAATCAGTATCCGAAAATCTCCTCAGTGGAAACGCGCTTGATGGGGCCGAGTTGCTCCAAGGCCTTCATATCGAGTTCCTTTTCGTTGCCGAGGATGACGTAACGATAAGGCTTGTTAGCCATCTGCTCCTGCTCAAACTTCACGATGTCTTGCAGGGTGAGGTTAGGCAAAGCGTTGTAAATACGCTCGTTGATGTCGTAGTCGATGCCTTTCATTTGGGCATTCAGCCAGGCGTTGAGGAGACCGAACTTGGTAGTGCGTTGGCTGGCCAAACGCTTGGTCAAGGCCTCTTTAGCAATGCCGAAAGCCTGCTCGCTTTCAGGCATATCGTTGAGAATTTCCAGGAAATGACCAACGGCATCCGTCATCTTGTCGTTCTGTGTGATGATGTGAGTGAAGAAATACTCCGGTTGGTCTTGATAATTGGGTTCCATGTATGCGGCATAGGCATTGTAGGCTAATCCACGGGCCTCACGCATCTCTTGGAAGACAATGGTGTTCATGCCACCGCCATAGTACTCGTTGAACAAGGCCTTTACTGCGGCTTCTTCAGGTTTCCATGGACGCATTTCGTTGTGAATCATGCGCATGTAGATGTTCTTAGCATCGTATGGTGCAATGAGGATTTCGTTCTCGGGCGTGGGCTGCATCTCATAGTGCTTGCCCTCGGGAACGTCTTGCAACTCGGCGACCGTCTTATGATTCGCGGTGACGGCATCGGCCATCTCTTTCTCGCTCATCGGGCCATAATATAATACGGTGTGCTTGTAGTTCTTGAGGTTCTTCATCAGGTCGAGCAGCTCTTGCGGGTCAAGTTGGCGCATCTGTTCGATAGAAAGGATATTGCGCTGGGAGTTGTAAGGACCATAGATTCCATATTGCACCAAAGCGTTGAAGTTGCTGTGTTGTTTCAATTTGTTGTCCATACGAGATTTCTCCAACTGTTGGATGCACATCTCGGCCACCATCGGGTCGGGTTGGGCATTCTGCATCACGTTTTCGAGCAGGGCCAAAGCTTCGGGCATATTTTCGCCCAAACCGCGCAAAGTGACGGTGATATTGCGGGCACCCACATTGATGAAGTAATCGCAAGCCAATTTGTAGAACTGCTGCTTGATTTCCTCGTTGCTCATCTGGTCGGTGCCAAGGTATTCGAGATAATCGCCAGCCGTTTCATAACGCAGGTCGGCATCGTCGCCGAAATCATAACGGAAAGCGAGGATGAAGCGGCCATTTTCCTTGTTTTGCACGTAGATGTAGGGGAGGTTGGCATCGGTGGTACCGAAGGTCAGGTCTTTCTTGAAGTCAACGAAGCAGGGTTGGATATCCGGCACTTCGGAGTTTTGAACCTCGGTCACAAAGTCGCTGACCAAGTCGCGGTTGGTCGGGATGGGCGTGATGGCAGGCTTGTCGATTTTCTTTTGGTTCTCGTCTGCACCTTGGCGCTTGTAAACCACCACATAATTGTCGTTGAAATGGCGTTTGGCAAAAGCCATAATCTGTTCCTTGGTCATGCCAGACATGCGGTCGAGATATTCCACATCTTGCTTCCATGGTCTTTCAAGGATAAACGAGGTGACAAACATGTCGGCGCGAGACATGTTGCTCTCCAATGAGTTGTAATGGTTGAGCTTCATGTTGTTGATGACCGAAGGAATCAAGTCGTCGGAGAAGTCGCCGTTTTTCAGTTTTTCTATTTCGGCCAACAGCAGGTCCTTGGCTTCTTCGAGAGTTTGTCCAGGACGGGGTGAACCGCCTATGAGGAAACAGGAGTGGTCGCGGTTGGTGCTCGGACCGCCCCATGCGTAAAGCATAGCCATCTGTTGGTTGATGTCAAGGTCAATCAGGCCTGCGGTGCCGTTGCTGAGCATTGCACCAATCATTTCGAGGGTGTCGATTTGCAAAGAGTTGCCACGGTCGAAACGCCATCCAAGCATCAGGTTTTCGGCTTCAAGACCATAGATGGTAGTGTCTTTGGGCGCGGTGATGGGCTTCAACGGTGCAAACTCGGGCTGTTTCACATCCTCGCCAGGCTGCCAGCTGCCAAAATACTTGTCAATGATGGCAATGACCTCGTCAGGATTGAAGTCGCCGGCCATGCAGATGGCCACATTGTTCGGGCGGTACCACTTGTTGAAGTAGTTCTTGATGTTGGTGATGCTGGGGTTTTTCAGGTGCTCCTGTGTGCCGATGGTGGTCTGTGTACCGTATGGATGCGTTGGATAGAGCATGGCATTTATGGCTTGCCAAACCTTGCGGCTGTCCTGAGCGATGCCGATGTTGTACTCCTCATAAACGGCCTCCAACTCGGTGTGGAACCCACGGATGACCATGTTTTGGAAACGGTCGGCCTGGATTTTGGCCCAGTTCTCGATTTCGTTCGAGGGGATGTCCTCGGTATAGCAGGTCACATCTTCAGAGGTGTAGGCGTTGGTGCCTTCCGCACCGATGGCCGACATGAGCTTGTCGTACTCGTTGGGGATGAAATACTGGGCGGCCAACTGGCTCACCGAGTCGATTTCATGATAAGCGATGCGGCGTTCCTCGGGGTCAGTGAGGGTGCGGTAACGTTCATAGCGTGCCTCAATGTCGTCCAAGAAAGGTTTTTCGGCTTCGTAATCGGTAGTGCCGAAGTGGTTGGTACCCTTGAACATGATGTGCTCAAGGTAATGCGCGAGGCCAGTGGTCTCAGCGGGGTCGTTCTTCGAGCCGGTGCGCACGGCGATGTAGGTCTGGATGCGCGGCTCTTCATTGTTGACACTCAGATAGACGGTCAGGCCGTTGTCCAAAGTGTAGATACGGGCTTCGGTGAGGTCGCCCTTCACAGTTTCATACTTGTACTTGCTTTCGGTTTTCCTTTTGCAACCGACAAACAACATCAACGCTGCTGCACAAAGCAACAACATCGTTTTTGGAAAGAGTTTGTTTAAATTGCTCATTTCTAATTTATTAAGTTAATAATTTATTTTAATTGTTCTGGAAATCCTTCGGGAAACGTTGCCACATCTCATAACGGCTACCCATTTGGTTGACAAAGGTTTGCCACATGTGCTCGGGTGGCGTTTGCAGGTATTGCTCGACGGTGATGTCGCTGATAAGCCATGAGTTACGTACCAGCTCCTCGACCAACTGGCCAGCATCCCAACCCGCATAGCCTAAATAGAATCTGGTGTTATCCTCATTAGCGATACCAGTGGAAATCAAAGTTTTAAGGGTGTCCAAATCGCCGCCCCAATAGAGTCCGTCAATGATGGGGCAGGCATCGGGAATGATGCTGCCAAGGGTATGGATGAAAAACAATTGGTTGTCGCACACGGGACCGCCAAGGTAGACAGGTGCCTCAAAATCAGCGAAGTCCTCCACCGCATGGTTGACCATCATGTTCAGCGGCTTGTTGATGATGATGCCGAAACTGCCCTCCGATTCCTCATGGTCAACGAGCAGAATGACCGACCTCCCAAAATGGAAATCGTTCATTAAAGGCTCGGAAATCAGGATTTTACCCGCTTTCGGCTCCAATGAATTACTGTGTATTTTGAACTTTTCTCCCAAATCCATACTGCAAAATTAGACTTTTTACGTGATATTCGACCCACTTTTCGTAATTTTGTGCCATAAAAACGAACGATTTTGAAACGCACCGACAACCAATCCAAATTTGATGCCTTCCGCAAGACGTTTTCGACCTTCACTTTCGAACGTCAGAGCGTGAAACGCGAAAACGGCGCCTTGTCGCTGGCCTTCGACTTCAACCTCGACGACTGCTACCATTTCCGTCCGACGCTCGAAATTCCCGCAAAGCCCTTTTTTGACTGGGACAATCTTCCAGAAAATCTTTTGCAGCGTTTGGCGTTCCAAATCGGCATGACGGAGTTGGTGAGCTATTGGAAAATCGCCTGCCCGAAAAAGGTGGTGGTGAAACCTTTCGTTTTGACTGAAAACCAAATCAAGTTTTGGAAAAAACTGTATTACAACGGATTGGGAGAGTTCCTTTATCTGAACAGCATCTCGGTTTCGGAAGCGGATTTGATGCAGATTGAAACGATGCTGCCCATAGATTCCTTTTCCACCAACACTGCTTTCGCACGGAATGACATGGACAGCAGCATAAGCTTTGAGGAGAAGGTGCTGGTTCCCATCGGTGGCGGCAAAGACTCTGTGGTAACCTTGGAATGTCTGCGCCATGAAATGCCCATCATTCCGCTGATTGTCAACCCAAGAGGCGCGACTTTGAACTGCATGAAAACAGCAGGTTACAAGGAAGATGAATATATCGTCATCAACCGCACCCTCGACCCGACCATGCTGCAACTCAATGCGGAAGGCTACCTCAACGGACATACGCCTTTCTCGGCCTTGTTGGCTTTCATCAGTGTTTTGGTGGCCTTCGGGAGCCGTTCAAAATACATCGCGCTCTCAAACGAGAACAGCGCCAACGAAAGCACCGTTCCTGGGACAAACATCAACCACCAGTACAGCAAATCCTTTGAGTTTGAGCGCGATTTCCGCAATTATGTGGCCGAAAACTTGAACGACAAAGTACAGTATTTCAGCTTCTTGCGCCCGTTGAGCGAGTTGCAGATTGCCAAGCTGTTTGCGCAATGCGAGGCCTATCATCCCGTGTTCCGCAGCTGCAATGTAGGCAGCAAGACCGATTCGTGGTGCTGCCATTGCCCCAAGTGCCTGTTCACGTGGATTATTCTTTCGCCCTTCCTCTCGCGAGAGAAATTAGTGTCCATTTTCGGCAAGGACTTGATGGCTGATGAAAGTCTGCAACCGATTTTCGAGGAACTGAACGGTACGGCACCCGTGAAACCATTTGAGTGTGTCGGAACAGTGGAAGAAGTGCGTGCCTGCATCAAGGCTGCGGGCATTTCAACAGACTCAACCGCTGGTTTTGTCAAAGTCCCAAAGCTTGTCGAAGGACCGACTGTAGAAGAAATACTCAATCGTTTCAACACCCAACATTTCCTGCCTGCCCAATTCGAGCAAATCCTAAAATCACGCCTCTATGTATGACCTTATTCTGAATCGGCTTCGCGGCAAACGCATTCTCATCCTCGGCTTCGGTCGCGAAGGCAAATCGACGTGGCACTTTTTGCAGAAATACCTGCCCGATGCAGTCGTGGCGGTGGCCGACAAGAACGCGATGGAGGGCGTGAAACATGCTGGCGAACAATATCTTGAGGCCATGTACGACTACGACATCGTCGTCAAGACACCAGGGATTTCCTTGAAAGACTTTGACACGAAAGGCGTGGAAATCACTTCGCAGACCGACTTGTTTCTCAGACAGTTCCATGGCCAAACCATTGGCATTTCCGGAACGAAAGGCAAAAGCACGACCACCAGCTTGATTTACCATCTGCTGAAATCCTCAGGACGCAAGGCCATTCTGACGGGCAACATCGGAATTCCTTGCTTCGACATCATCGATGACATTGACGATGAGACGATTGTTGTTTATGAGCTTTCGGCACACCAGTTGGAATATGTGCACAACAGTCCCCGCGTGGGTGTGCTGCTCAACGTGTTTGAGGAACATCTCGACCATTTCGGCACAATGGAACGTTATAAAGCTGCCAAACTCAATCTGTTGCGTTTCATGGGCGAAGACGACACCGCCATCATTCATGAATCCTTGCTGGACGATGCTTTAGAATTGTATGTCAACAACAAGGTTTTCAATTTGTTCGACTTTGATGACCTGATTGACCGCACGGCCTTGCCACTGAAAGGGGAGCACAATTACCAAAACATCAAGGCGGCCTTGTTGGCATGCGATTCATACGGCGTTGATTATCGGGAATTGATACCTTATTTATATACTTTCAAGCCTTTGGAGCATCGTTTGGAGCCTGTGGGCACGTTTGGCGGAGTGACTTTTATTAATGACAGCATCTCCACCATTCCGCAGGCGGCCATTTCGGCTTGCGAGGCTATCGGGCGCGTCGATTTCCTGTTGCTCGGCGGCTTCGACCGAGGCATTGATTACCAGCCGCTTGTGGACTATCTGAAAGAGCATCCCATTGCGCATCTGCTGTTCACTGGTAAAGCAGGGGAGAGGATGATGGAATTAATAAGAAAAGACGGCGTTTCGACAGGCTCAACGACCTGCAACACCGTGGTCCTTGAGCCCGTCGAAGGGCCGACTTTATTCTATTATGCTTCCATGGAAGAAGCCTTCGACTACATTGCCGCCCATGCCCAACAGAGCGACATTTGCTTGTTGTCGCCTGCCGCATCGAGCTATGACCAATACAGGAATTTCGAGGAGCGAGGGCAGAAATTCAAGCAATTGGCGGAACGTTTCAGTGTTTTCCGACTTTGATGGTCTTTCCGCCCGAACCGTTATTGTTATTATTGTTGTTGCCGTTGCCTTGCTTTGGCGTTACGGTCTTTTTGGGCGTGACATTCGAGCCAGACGAAGGTTTGGCACCGCTACCCGACGAAGTACCGGAAGCGTTCATCTTGTAGCCCGCAGCCTCGCACAACTCCTTGATGTGAGCAGCACGTTTGTAGGTGTCGGGGTGGGTGGAGAGCAACTCTTCCAACTTGCTTTGTTGTGAGGTTTGACCGCTCAGTTGTATCAACACGTTGAGGGCGTGATACATGGCATAGGGGTCCACACCGTTTTGGATGCAGAACTGGAAAGCGGTCTCGTCGGCTTGGGTTTCCTGACGGCGCGAGTAGGCATTGCTGGCCAATTCCTGACCCAAATCGCCAAGGAATCCCGTCGAAATGGCTCCCGCAGTTGTGTTGACCGCAGCGATGCCATAGCGGGCAGCCACCACGAGATAGGCAGCACGATAAGCATCGCGCACATCCTTATTAATAAGGTGTCCCAATTCGTGCCCGATAACAGCAAAAACTTGGTCGTCGTTCATGGCATCCATCAAGCCGGTGTAGACGCGCACACTGCCATCACCGCTGGCAAAAGCGTTGACCGTACTCGACTGATAGACCTTGTAGTTAAGGTTCAAGTCGCTGATGTTGTGGAATCTGGCCATGATTCTGTTGAGGCGTTGCGTGTAGCTGTTGTCAGCAGGCAGAATCGTATTCTGTCCGTCGGTCTCCACCATATACTGGCTGCACAACTGTTTGATTTGTGCATCGCTGATGGTCAGGGCCTGCACTGCGGCCGCTCCCGCATTCACAGCTGCGTTCTGATCCACAATCTTCAAGGAAGAGCAACTGGTCATCAGCATTGCGACCAAAGCCCAAAAAAGTGCTAATTTCTTCATATTGAATAAGTTTTAGGTTTAACTTCGATTTGTCACCGCAAAAATAATGCATAAAAAGAAATTTTTTTCAAAAAAAATGCATTTTTTTCTTGCATGTTCCAAAATTAATGTATCTTTGCAGCATCAAAATAATATCAAAATAATATCATTTAAATAATATCATTATGGAAACAAAAGAATTTGAATTCAAGGGTCTCGCGATGAACGGTTTCGTCGCATTGTTTGTTGAACTCGCTATTATTGCCTTGAGCATTTGGGGCATGGTTGCATTTGGTAAAGAGCAAATCGGCACACCGATACCGTCGGTTGTGGGCCTGTTTTTGGCCTGCATTCTGCCTATCGGCTTCCGAAAGCTGGAGCCGAACGAAGCTATGGTGATGTTGTTTTTCGGCCAATACAAAGGCACCTTCACCAAGACTGGCTTCCACTGGGTCAATTTCCTGATGACCTCCAAAAAGGTCTCGCTGCGCGCCCGCAACCTCAATCCCGACAACATCAAGGTGAACGACAAGACGGGTAACCCGATTATGATTGGGCAAATCCTCGTATGGAAACTGAAGGACACCTACAAAGCCATGTTTGAGATTGACTCGCAAACGATGGCCGGCGGCGGTTCGGGCACGGCTCCTGTGACAGTCAGCAACCGCATGAGAGCTTTCGAGAGCTTTATCACGGTGCAGAGCGACGCCGCCTTGCGCGAGGTGGCGGGCATGTACGCCTACGACGAAAACGAGGCCGAAAGTGGCGAACTCACCCTCCGTTCGGGCGGCAAGGAAATCAACGATGTGCTTTTGGCCAAGTTGAATGAGCGTCTCACCATGTCGGGCTTGGAAGTGCTTGAAGCAAGAATCAACTATTTGGCCTATTCGCCAGAGATTGCGGCAGTGATGCTGCGTCGTCAGCAGGCTGCGGCCATTATCTCGGCCCGTGAAAAGATTGTGGAAGGCGCGGTCTCGATGGTCAAGATGGCTTTGGACAAGCTGAAGGACGAAGGCGTTGTTGAACTTGATGAGGAACGCAAGGCCGCCATGGTGAGCAACTTGATGGTGGTGCTCTGCGCCGACGAGTCGGCACAGCCAGTGGTTAATACTGGTAGTTTATACTAAAACGGCTGCCGCTTCGCGTCATTGACTCCGTCGAATGCGGAGCATTTGCGAGCAAAGCGAAGCAATCCAGAAAATAGGCATCATGGATTGCTTCGTCGTGCCTCCTCGCAATGACGCAAAGCGTGGAAAAAACTATCATAATAAGGAAAACAATGGACACAATATCAATAGTATTAATCATTACCGGCATCGCCTCCATCGCGATGGCGATTTTCGGAAAGTTCCGCCCCGACATCGTCTATAAAGGGATGGCGTATAAGATTGGCAACAGGGAACTTACGATTCCTGAAAAACAACGTTGGGGTTTCATCGTGTTCTTACTCTTTGGCATTATGTTGCTCTTGTTGACAGTGGTGTTAAGCATTCCACAATGGCAAACTTACCAGAAGGAAATCCTCTTTTCGATTATCATGGTGATGACCGTCGTGATGCTGCTGCTGTTTTGGAAAATGGTGCTGAGCCAGAATGAGAGGTACAGGATCAGTTTAGTCATCGTGCTGTTGCTCTCTGTATCTTTGCTGGCTGTTGCGGCCTATTTTTGGTATGTTGCATTGATTTAATCTTCTATGGCTGGTTTAATCGTATATATTATTTTTGGTTTGATTCCCATCTTTAAAGCCTTTCAAGTCAGGCGGGATCCGATGAAGAGTCGGAACTTGCGGAAAATGAAAGCGTTGCAACCTGATGCCGAATTGCCCCCAGGAATACAAAAGTTTTATTTCGTCAACTATTTGATTACTGGAATCTTGTGGATGCTGACAGGCGTAATCGGCTGGCTTTTTGGGATGAACCCCACATACATAATGCTTGCCTTGTCCATTATTGCAGGTTTTGCTCTCTTTATAGCAAAATGGCGGATCATGGGCGCTGTCCCGAAATGGCCTTTGGTTGTGTCGGCCTTGGCGGTCGTATTGTTGGTTGTAATTCTCTATTGGGAGTATAAAGGAAGCGAAGTGATAGCGCTTGACGAAACGCTCTCCATCAGAGGTGACTATGGCACTGAAATGTCCTATCAAGCCATTGATTCGGTGCTGGTTGTCAATTCGCTGCCCAACATCAAGTATTGTGAAAACGGCTATAGCATTTTAGGCTATAAGAAAGGCAGGTTTCGTCTAAAGGACGGAACCGACGCCAGATTCTACCTATTGGGCAAAAAGGCACCCTATCTGAAGATGTACACGAAATTCGGCCTCATCCTCGTTAATCGGAAAACGCCGGAGGAGACTGGGCAACTGATAGAAGAACTGAAAGAAAAAATCGGAAATAAAATGGTCAACTTGTAGAGATGCAATGCTTTGCGTCTCCACGTAAAATCAAAAAAAATGAGTGGTCTAATTAGCATAGTAATAGGTGTTTGTTTGCATTGTGATCGCTTATTTCATGGATTTAAAAGCATAATACAGAATTATAACGAATAAAGAGTAAAGTAATGTTTTGGATAGATTTAATAACAGGTGTAATCCTCATGCTTTCGGGTTGGGCAGTGTATCGTAACCCGATGCTGATTTCGGGCGTGAACACCATGTCGAAAAAACGTTTGGCTAAGGTCGATTTGGACGGCTTGAAGCGAGCTTTTCGCAATGTGTTCCTCATCTGCGGCGCGACGATGCTGCTGCTTGGCGGCTTGTCCACCATGGTGCATGTCCCGATGGGCGTTCATCTTATCGTGCTTGTCGTGGTGATGATGGCCCTTGTTGTGGCTTGCATGTTGTTGAGCAAAAGATACGACTTGGGCCTGCAAGGGGAGGAAGGCAAGAAGGAAAGGCGGAAAAACTGGATAGGTGTCATCATTACCGTTGTGGCTTTTGCCGTGATACTAATTTTCTTCTTCAAAGGCAACAAGCCTGCAACAGTTGAAGTGTCAGGGGGTTACATCACGGCCAAGGGAAGCGGCTATAGTGCCTCGATTCCCATAAATGACATTACTGAGGCCAATCTATTGACCGACTGGCCCAGTTTCCCCATCCGTACCAACGGCATAGCCACTGAAAATGTCGGCATTGGGCATTTCCGCAAGAAAGGGGGCGAAAGTTGCATGTTGTTCGTTTGCGACGATGGCGGTCCCTTGCTCGAAGTGCGCACCGTGGATGGCGGATTGTATTACCTCAATTGTGCTACGGAAGAGGAAACGATTGAAATGATTGCAAAAGTGAAACAACAAATATCTAAATTGGAGAGATAAGCCATGGCTAAGGAAAAAGACAATACCGGCAACAAGACCTTCCTGCTCCGCGTTGATGCCGAGACAATGGAAGCCGTTGAACGATGGGCCGCTGACGAGTTCCGCTCCGTCAACGGGCAACTGCAATGGATTATCGCTGAAGCATTGAAGAAGAGCGGGAGGAAAAAGAAGTAAATGATGTTTGTTTTTGGAAACAAATCTTACATAAATCTATCATAAATAGGGTTCCCCTTACGGAGAACTTGTGAATAAACCTCGTAAAAACAACGCATTATGGACAAAGAAACTTGGATTATTATTCTCGTAGTATTCCTTTATGTTCTGCAAGCCGTCATAGGAGGATTGATAGCACGCAGGCGCGGCAAGTCGTTTTGGTTCTGGTTTGCCGTGTGCTTCCTTATCATACCACCTTTTGGATGGATTCGGATGTTCATGGGCACTCGGGACGACACGATGCCGTAAAAAATTATAAATCGATAAGTTATGAAAACAAGAATCAACATCATTGTCTTATTGACTTTTATGGCCTTCCAGACTTCATTCGCGCAGATTGAGGGTTATTGGAAGGGAAAACTGAGTTTTTCAACCATGGAATTGGAATTGGGCTTCGACATCAAAGCTACAGAAAACGGTTATTCCACCACATTGGACGTTCCTGCGCAGGGCGCAAAGGACATACCTGTTGACAAGACTATTTTTGAGGACAACCATTTGCAAATGACCATGTCGGCGTTGGATGCCAGTTATTCGGGCGTGCTGAAAGACGGCACCATCGAAGGCGAGTTCACGCAACACGGAATGAATTTCCCTTTGGACTTGGTGAAAGGCACGAAGGAAGCCCAACATACCCGTCCGCAAGACCCCAAGCCACCCTTCAACTATCGTGCAGAAGAGGTGACATTCCGCAACGAAAAGGATGGCTTCGATTTGGCTGGCACTTTAACCATTCCCGAAGGCGACGGCCCGTTTCCCGCTGTGGTGCTCGTTTCGGGCAGTGGCCAGCAGAACCGCGACGAGGAACTGATGAACCATCGCCCGTTTTGGGTCATCGCGGATTACCTGTCGCGCCGTGGCATTGCCGTTTTGCGCTACGACGACCGTGGCATGGGCGGCTCGGGTGGCGAAGTCGAAATGGCCACCAGCTTGGATTTCTCCTACGATGCCGAAGCCGCTTTCGATTTCCTGCGCGGCCAAAAGCACATCGATGCCTCGCGTGTGGGTATTTTGGGTCACAGCGAGGGCGGTATCATCAATTTCATGGTGTCGGCACGTCGGCCTGAGGTGGCGTTTGTGATTTCCTTGGCGGGACCGGCAGTCAACGGGGTAGAGCTCCTTATCGCGCAGGGCGAAGCCATCAATCGTGCATCGGGCATGACGGACGAGATGATTACCTTTAACAGTACGGCCTCACGACAGATGTACGACATCATCGAAGCCTCAAACGATAGGAGAGAGGCCGACAGCCTTTTGCGCCAGTTGGTGAAAGGCTGGGGTTATGGCGAGGAACTGACCGAGCAGACCGTAAGCCAGCTTACCATGCCGTGGATGTACTATTTCCTAAAATATGACCCCACTGAGGCCATCGTCAAGACGAATTGTCCCGCTTTGCTATTGAATGGCTCGAAGGATGTGCAAGTAGTTGCCTCACAGAATCTTCCCGCCTACGAACAAATCATCACCGAGCACGGCAAGACCAACATGACCTTGCGCGAGATGCCCGACTTGAACCATTTGTTCCAGCATTGCGAAACAGGCTCGCCCAACGAATACTTCACCATTGATGAGACTATTTCGGTTGAGGTATTGGAGATGATAGTAGGGTTTGTAAAGAGGATGGGTAGATAGTTGCATTAGTCGTTAATCCGTCCAGTTTTCATGCGGCGGCTTGTAGTGCTTACAGTAGGTAGGCGTTACTTGCCGCCGTCATTGACTATTTCGAATCTGACGATTTGCGAGCGAAGCGTGGCAATCCAGGAAACGAGCTATTATCCTGGATTGCTTCGTTCCTCGCAATGACGCAAAGCGGCAGTGGGAGCAAAGCCTGGTAAGGTCCATCCGCAAAGAGTATTAAACGAAAAAATCGGCTTTTTCACCCCAAAATCCAAAATTTCCCTACATTTGTGACTTTGAAACCCCGTCCCGAAGGGGCGACACTACTGTAACCGCGGGTCGCGACCCGTGGCAGCACCCCGGCAGGCCCAGCCCCGTAGGGGCGACAGACCAGTAAGCAGGCGACGTGAGTCCCTGCACATACACGGGCGACCCGACCTCAACCCGATGCAAGCGCAGCGCAGTCGGGGGGACACGAACAAGCAACGACATAATAAAATAGACGAACTATGAATAAAAATCTCACGCATCAAATCTCACGAGCAGCCCTCACACTGCTCCTCATGCTCACCATGAGCCTCACGGCATCGGCCTCAATCGCCTTCATCACCGACGTGATGGTCGCTGGCCACAATAGCCAAAGCCAGTTTACTGAACTTATAGATACTCTGCAACAGCAGGGCTGGATCGACATCGAGCAAGACCTGAACGCTGGAGCTGGCGGCGACTATATCCACTTGCTCTTAAAAACGAGCAGCAGCGCGGGCAGCAGCGGCACAGCCATCACTGGCTTCTACATCAAGACGGGCAACAATCCGCCTGCTACCCTGACCCACCAGGGACGCACCTACTACCTCGTCCCATACCAAGGAAGCACCAGTTTCATCAATAGCCAAGGGGACCTGAACAGAGGTGCGGGCGGCGACTATATCCACCTCTACTACACCAAGGATGCCTTGTCGAACCACCTCGCCGTTTCCAACATCATTTTCGACAACAGCCAAAGCGGTGCCATAGGTGCCAACGGCGGCAACACTGGCTACGACCTGAATTCGGGCTGTAACTTTTGCAATGTCCACATCTTCATGCACGTCACCACCGCCGTGCAGCCCTTCAATCAGCCGCAATCCGACTTGGACGAATGTACAGGTGGCCTCGGCAAAATCCATGTGCAGGGATGGACATACGACCCCGACGCCCCGTCGGAATCCTTAGATGTGGAAGTCTATATCTATACCGACTCAGACTATTCCAACCTATACATTCCTGCCCAACTCATTCATGCCGACGTGCCACGACCAGACGTGAACAGCTACTATAACATCACAGGCGACCATGGTTTTCAAGCCGACATCACTGTTGCCGATGCGGGCGACTATTGGGTGAAGTTGCATGCCATCGACCATGACGGCGGAACCAATCCATTGATAGGGTCGGCGGCGGTGACTGTGACCGCAGTAACCTTAGTTACACTGACCTCGGAAAGCGGAGTCGTGCTGCTCCATGACGGCGACACGCTCACCGGCACAGGTGGCACTGAAACCCAAGTCAGAATTGCCGACGGTGCCACGGTTCTATTCAGCGATGTGAACAACACCGCCATCCCCAACAACAGCAGCCACCGGTGGGCGGGCATCACCTGCTTGGGCGATGCCGTCATCGTCTTGGCCGAAGGCACGACCAACAGCGTGAAAGGGGGAAAAGACAACCCCGGCATCTACGTACCCCAAAACAAGACACTCACCCTCCAAGGTAGCGGTACGCTCAACGCCACTGGCGGTGGCTCGGGTGCGGGCATCGGCAGTGGCTACCAACAATGCACCGTCAATGCCTCTGGCGGTCAACGTGCTGCGGGCATCGGCGGCGGCCGTGAGTCCTCCTCCTGCGGCAACATCACCATCAGTGGCGGCACCGTCACGGCCACTGGCGCTGTCAATGGTGCAAGCATCGGTAGCGGCGACCAATCCTCTTGCGGCGACATCACCATCAACGGCGGCACCGTCACGGCCACTGGCGGTCAAAATGCTGCGGGCATCGGTAGCGGCTACAATTCTTCTTACGGCGACATCACCATCAGCGGCGGCACCGTCACGGCCACTGGCGGTCAATATGCTGCGGGCATCGGCTATGGCTATAAAAATGCACCGTCAATGCCTCTGGCGGTCAACGTGCTGCGGGCATCGGCGGCGGCCGTGAGTCCTCCTCCTGCGGCAACATCACCATCAGTGGCGGCACCGTCAATGCCTCTGGCGGTCAACGTGCTGCGGGCATCGGCAGCGGCGACCATTCCTCTTGCGACAACATCACCATCAGTGGCGGCATCGTCACGTCCACTGGCGGTGACTATGCTGCGGGCATCGGCAGCGGCGACCATTTCTCTTGCGGCGACATCGCCATCAGCGGCGGCATCGTTACGGCTACCGGCGGTAAATGGACTGCGGGCATCGGCAGCGGCCACTATTCCTCTTGCGGCACCATCACCATTACCAACGGTGTGAACATGGTCACCGCCACAGCAGGCCAAGACTGCAACAACACCATTGGCGCGGGCAAAAACAGTACCTGCGGCACCGTCACCATCGACGGCATGGAAACTGGCTTCATCACAGAGAACCCCTACACCATCCTCACCAAGGAAATCGCCGGCTACGGCACGGGAAGCGGTGGCTGGCAGCTCATTGCCTCACCAGTGTACGACACCCTCGCTCTACCCACTATCAGCAACATGATTGCCGACAGCGCAACGCACTACGACCTATACCGTTTCGACCCATCGAACGAAGGCAACGAATGGAAGAACTACAAAAACGAAAGCTTCAACCTTGTCAACGGCCAAGGCTACCTCTACGCCAACGTGGACACGGTTATCCTGGTCTTCAGAGGCATGCCTTACATCGGCGACAGCTGCGAAGTCGTTTTGTCCTACGACGCGGACGACGAACATAAGTGCTGGAACTTGGTGGGCAACCCGTTCAACGGCGAAGCCATGCTTGACAGGCAGTATTACATCATGAAAGCCGATGGCAAGGGCATCAAACCCGTGGCCATACCAAGCAGCACCCCCATCCCGCCTTGCACGGCGGTGTTTGTGAAGGCGGTGTCGGTGGGGGATAGGGCGGTGTTTACGCGGGTGACGCAGTAACACGCTTTGCGTTTGCACGCTTCGCGTCATTGCGAGGAGGAACGACGAAGCAATCCAGGAAACGAGCTTCATCTCTGGATTGCTTCGTGCCTCGCAATGACGCAAAGCGGGAGTGGGAGCAAAGCCCAGCAAACTTGGTAAAGTAAGAGCCAGCCTCCTATGTCATTCCCACGGGGGCTTGTGCGTAAGCGGGAAATCGAAGATTCGACGTAGTCAATCTATAGGAGGCGGTTCAAGCAGTAAAGACCAATTGGACGGCCTCAACAGGCATAGATCCCATGCCACCGCACAATCCAGCATCGGGATGACATACCTGTTGAGGCCTGCCTAACTTATATCAGGGACATACTAGTTGAGGCCTTACGCCAAAACATTTTGAGAAAAAAAACATTTTTCCACTCACTCCTCAAAAATATTCCTTATTTTTGTCAACAAATAAAACCTTAAATAAGATGAAAAACAGACACATACCCTTGCTCATGCTCTTGCTGGCCACGACCTTGGCCGCAAAAGCCAATCCCGTTGACATGCAAACCGTCCGCGAAGTGGCGGTGAAGTTCGTGAACGCCAATGCAAGAACCCCGTTGCGAGGCGCAGAAGACCTGCAACTAGTGACAACTTACAGAACCGAAAGTGACGATGCCGCTTTCCACGTCTTCAACACGCCGGACGGCTTCGTCATCGTCTCGGCCAATGACTGCTCCACACCTATCTTGGGTTATTCCGATGAGGGCAGGCCTTTCGATTTGGAAGATATTCCAATACAATTGCAGGAGTATTTGCAGAGTTTTGTGGAACAGATTCAGTATGGCATTGAGAATCATGTACATGACGAAACCACGGCTCAGCAATGGGAGTTGGTGAAATCCACAGGGCGGTTGAATGACAATCGCGATGGCGAGGCGGTGGAGCCACTGATTACCTCGATGTGGGGACAAGGATGGCCGTATAATGCAATGTGTCCGATAGATAGTTTGGCTGGAGCTACATACCACTACCGCTGTCTTACTGGTTGTGTGGCCACTTCTTTTGCACAGATTATGCATTATTGGGGCTATCCTATCAATGGAATGGGGTCACACTCATATACCCCTGATGGTTACCCCGAACAAACAGTCAACTTTAGTGCCACCACATACGATTGGGCAAACATGCCCAATAGTCTGTCTTCCTCATCCTCTTCAACCCAAATCGATGCAGTGGCCACATTGATGTGGCATTGTGGTGTGGCTGTTAATATGGACTATGGTCCGGATGCATCTGGAGCCGTCTCTACAAATGTTGCAACGGCATTGCAGAATTACTTCGGTTATTCTGACGAGTTGTCTATAGTTTATAGAAGTAACTATAACGCTGCAGATTGGTTGGCCTTAATGAAGAATTGTCTTGATTCAGGTTGCCCAATTCATTATAGTGGTTCTAATGCGTATGGAAGTGGTCATGCTTTTGTGTGTGACGGTTACAACTCCAGTGACCTTCTGCACTTTAATTGGGGCTGGAATGGATATCATAATGGCTATTTTTCCATCGGCGCATTGAATCCAGGAGGTCATTCCTACAATTCAAGCAATAAGGCCATCATCAACATCCATCCCAGTTGTAATTATGGCACTACCTACCAGATAACGGTCGCGACCGAATCTTCAGTTTATGGAACTGTTAGTGGTTCAGGAACCTTTAGCTGTGGAAATGTTTGCACAGTGACGGCAACGGCCAATGCAGGCTATGGTTTTATGTATTGGACTGAGAACGGTGAACCGGTTTCGACTGAAGCCCACTATTCTTTCATAGCTATGAACGATAGAGATTTAGTGGCCCATTTTGGACTGCCATTCAATATCACGACCTCGGCCAATCCCTCAGAAGGAGGCACGGTAACCGCCGGTGGCATATACTATTATAATCAACATGTCACGCTTACAGCCGTGCCTAACGAAGGTTATGTGTTCGACAAGTGGACTAAGGACGGTGTGGATTGTTCCTATTTTCCCACATTGAACATGAATGTTACTGAAGCTGCGGAATATGTGGCTTATTTCGAACCGTTGGATGGCATAGAGATAGGGATGCCAATGTCTACCAATGCGTTTCTTCCTACCTATTCCCACCATTCCCTGACGCAGCAAATCTACACAGCCGAAGAGATGGGAGGTGAAGCCTGCGAAATCTCCAGCGTGTCGTTTTTCAACACGGAGACATCCACAAAATGCAACTTGTCCATCTATATGGTCAATACCGACAAGACTGCTTTTAACAGTACCAACGATTGGATTACGGTCACAGAGGCGGATCAAGTGTTCAGTGGCAGTGTTACCATGGCCGCAAAAAGCTGGACGACCATCTATTTCCCCACACCATTCTCCTATGATGGTTCGTCAAATCTTGCACTGATAATAGACAACAACGCAATTTCTTATAATTATGGTAACGTATTTTGTCGCACATTCTCCACGAATGAATATCAGGCCATTTGCGTAAATAGTCTTATTACAAACTATGACCCATACAATCCATCCGCTTACACAGGTACACGTATAAAATATAAGAATCATGTTGTTTTTGGTATCCCGAGCTATGATTACACGGTGACGGCGACGGCCAATCCTGCAAACAGCGGTACGGTGAGTGGAGGCGGGGATTGCTACCTCAATCAGCCCATCACACTCACAGCAACGCCCGATGCTAACCATGTGTTCAACTATTGGACAAAGGATGGAACCGTGGTATCTTATCTTTCCACCTATTCTTTGACCGTGACCGAGTCGGCTGAATATGTGGCGAATTTCCAAGAGATAACCAACGGTTTTGCCATCGGCGATGCGACCAATACCAGTTATTATTTGCCGATTATTTATGGTTATTCGTTGTCGGAGCAGATTTACACAGCCGAAGAGATGGGAGGTGCAGCTTGCCAAATCTCAAGCGTGTCGTTTTTCAGCAAAGTTTCATCTATCACCAACCTTCACTTGGACATCTATATGGTTAATACCGACAAGACTTCATTTGAAAGCAGATCAGACTGGATTCCCGTATCGGAGAGCGATTTGGTGTTCAGTGGCAATGTCATCATGAGGACAACCGGTTGGTCGACTTTCAATTTCGATACACCATTCTCCTATGATGGTTCGTCAAATGTTGCACTGGTTGTGGACGGCAGCTCAGATGAATATACAAGAAGCCGCACGTTCTCCACCGATGAAAACCAGGCCATTTACATATATGGTTATAGTACAAACTATGATCCTTGCAATCCATCCGGTTACACAGGCACGCTCATGCTGGAGAAGAACCAAGTCATCTTTGGCATTCCGCCCTATCACTTTACAAACGCAGGCACTTGGAGCACCGCCTCCAACTGGCAAGGCGGCGTTTTGCCGAGAGCCAATGCCGAGGTCTTCATTGATGCCCCATGCCAACTCGACCAAAACGCGACAGTGGCCGCACTGACCGTCTCGGATGGCCAGTCGCTCACCCTGCAATCGGGGAAAATCCTCACGGTTACGGGCAACTTGTCCAACACGGTAGCGACAGGCTTGGTCATAGAGGACAGCGCGCAACTCGTTCACAATGCCGACAATGTGCAGGCCACGGTACGGAAAGCCATCAGTTCGATTATTGGCACAAGTGGCGGCTGGCATCTGATTGCCTTGCCGCTCACGGGAAGCATTGGCGTGGAGTCGATAAACAATCTGCTTGAAGGCGAGTACGATTTGTATGGCTATGATGAGTCGACTGTTTATTGGAAGAACAGCAAAAACACGGAGAACAGTTTCACGGAATTGGAGGCCACGAAAGGCTACCTCTACGCCAACGGGGCAGAGGTCACCCTTGAGTTCTCGGGCACTTTGGAGAACAGTTCCAACACCGTCAGTGTGCCATTGAGTTACACTGAAGAAGCCAATCTGTCGGGCTTCAACCTCGTGGGCAACCCGTTCCCCTGCAATGCCCACCTCAACAGAGAATACTATGTGCTGAAATCCGACGGCACAGGCATCAATCCCGTTGCGGTATCGTCCGATACACCCGTCCCGCCTTGCACGGCCGTGTTCGTGAAGGCTGAGGCTGAAGGCGAGACGGTGGTGTTTACGCGGGCGACGCCGTAGATGTAATCTAAATACGATGAAAAACAAGTTCATACTTTCGCTCCTGATTGCCACAACTTTGTCCGCCCAAGCAGCACCCGTAGAAATGCAAACCGTCCGCGAAGTGGCCATCAAATTTGTGAACGCCAATGCCAAAATGCCGGTACGTGGCGCGGAAGACCTGCAACTTGTGACGACTTATAGAACCGAAAGCAATAACGATGCCTTCCACATCTTCAACACGCCAAACGGCTTTGTCATCGTCTCAGCCGATGATTGCGCCACACCGATTTTGGGGTATTCAGACGAAGGATCATTTGAAATAGAGGACATCCCTATCCAATTGCAGGAGTATTTGCAGGGCTTTGTGGAACTGATTCAGTATGGTATTGAGAATCATGTCCAAGACGAAACCACGACACAGCAATGGGAAAGGGTGCAAGCTGCTGGCCGTCTCACTGAACGAAGCGCTACTACCGAAGTAACACCTCTTCTGACGGACATCTGGAATCAAAACTGCTACTATAATGAGCTTTGCCCGTTGAATTCAAACGGACCTTGTGGGCATACATTGACGGGTTGTGCAGCTACTTCTTTTGCCCAGATTCTGCATTATTGGGGCTATCCAGAAACGGGAACTGGGTCGCACACTTACACCCCTAAAGGTTATCCCCAACAGACTGCCAATTTTGGAGCCACTACATACGACTGGGCTAATATGCCCAATAACTTGTCATCTTCGTCTACCTCTATCGAAATCAATGCGGTCGCCACCCTGATGTGGCATTGTGGTGTGGCAGTTGACATGAGATATGGCCCAACTTTTTCTGGGGCGGACCCAACTGATATCGCCACGGCTTTGGTGGACTATTTCAACTATTCGGACGAATTGTCCATAGTTTTCAGAGACGACTATAGCGATGCGGAATGGTTGACCCTAATGAAGAATTGTCTCGACTTAGGTCGCCCGATTCATTACTCTGGTTTCAACATGGAGGGTGGTGGTGGACATGGTTTCGTTTGTGATGGCTATAATACTAGTGACCAATTGCATTTCAATTGGGGGTGGGGTGGAACCTGTAATGGTTATTATTCCATTTCAGCCATGAATCCAGGGCCATATATGCTCTCATACTATAATTTGGCCATCATCGATATCCATCCAAGTATAAACACCTTCCATTTTACCACAGCCGGCAACTGGAGCGAACCCTCCAACTGGCAAGGCCGTACTTTGCCGGGAGCCAATGATGTGGTCATCATTGATGCCCCATGCCAACTTGACCAAAACACCACAGTGGCCGCACTGACTATTTCGGATGGGCAGTCGATCACCCTGCAATCGGGGAAAACACTCACTGTGACGGACACCCTGACCAACACGGCAACGACAGGCTTGGTCATTGAGGATGGTGCGCAACTCATACATGATTCCGAGAACGTCAGCGCAACGGTGAAGAAAAACATCGTGGGCTATGGTTCTGGAGCAGGCGATTATTACCTCATCTCCAACCCGCTGACATTGAACGTCAATCCAGAGACCGAAAACATCAACCTCACAAGCGGCAACTACGACCTTTACTATTGGCTTGCCAATGCTTCCGATAGCCTTGAATGGAAAAACTACAAGAAGAGCAACTTCACGCTGTCATCTGGTGGTTGCGGTTACCTCTACGCCAATCAAAACGACGTGAAGCTGACTTTATCAGGCACACTCAGACCCAGCAATGTCAACTTCAGCAAATCCGTAGGCTTTGTTTCAGGCGATGGCTATCATTTTGTCGGTTGGAATCTTATCGGCAACCCCTTCGTGTGTGACGCCTATCTCGTCAATGCCGACAACCAGTCCCTGCCTTATTATAGAATGAATGCCGACAGGAACGACTTGGAAGCCGTTGCGGCGGGGGCAATAGCACCCATGGAAAGCATTTTCTACGAGGCTTCGGAAAACGAAACCATCTATTTCACCAAAAACGCTCCCGAAATGAGTGGGGGCCGAATTAACCTGTCCGTTTACCAAAACGGTAATTCGATTGACAATGCCATCATCCACATCGGGGAAGGCCATTCGCTCGAAAAGCTCAGATTCGGTGAGAACAACGGCCAGCTGTCCTTCAACATTGAAGGCAAGGACTATGCTGTGGTTAGTTCGGACGATGTAAGCGAGATGTTTGTCAATTTCAAGGCAGGAAAGAATGGTGCTTACACCTTTTGCATCAACACGGAGAAACTGAATGTCAGATATTTGTACCTTTTCGACAATCTCACGGGAGACATGGTTGACCTTCAGGAAACACCGTCCTATACTTTTGAGTCCAAGATGTCAGACCATGAATCGCGGTTCAGGCTGGTGTTCAATACGAATCGTCCGTGACTTTTTTTCGTATTTTCTTATGTTTCTTTGAATAAAACCCTAAATTTGCCACCGATAATCATAAGGATAAGTAGATGAGCGGATTTAGTTTACATAAAAGACGCGAGACTATATGACAATGACTTGTGACAATGACTATGACCACTTCAACAGAAATAGAAGAAACTTCATTCATTATTGTAAAAGCGGTCATAGTCAAAGTCAATAGTCATAGTCGAAAAGTCCCGAAGTCAAAAACTGATGTAGTTTAATTTTGAATAGTTACTAAAGAAAAGAATGAGATAAAAACACCACTAAAATGAATGCAATTGCTTTACAACTGAAAAGGGTATCAAGTGCAGCCCTGTTCATCCTGCTAATGAGCATTGTGGGAATGACGAAAGCACAAAACATCTCTTTCGCCGAGGAAAGCGTGAAAGCGCTCTGTGTGGCCAATTGGGACACCAACAACGATGGTGAATTGAGCTACGCCGAAGCCGCCGCAGTGACGGATTTGGGCACGGTTTTCAAAAGCAAATCCAACATCACTACTTTTGATGAGTTGCAGTATTTCACCGGACTGGATACCATCGGAAGGTACGCGTTTTATGACTGCTTCTACCTGACCTCGGTAGTCATTCCCAATACGGTGACCTGCATCGACAGCTGCGCGTTTTATTTTTGCCTCCGCTTGCCATTTATTGCTATTCCGAGTTCCGTGACATCTATTGGATACGGAGCGTTTTATTATTGCCAGAAACTGGGTTCGGCCATTGTTAAGCCGGAAACTCCACCCACTTTGGAAAACAACGTGTTTGGAAATGTAAACAAGTTCATCCCAATGTATTTGTCATGTTCTTCCTCCCCGGCTTATCAAAATGCCCAAGGCTGGAACGAGTTCACCAACTTCATTGAACTTTGCCCTGGTGTGATTTCAGTTGCGGCCAATAATGACGGATACGGAACCGTGACGGGTGGCGGCTCTTTCGAAGGTGGTGATACCTGCACTGTTACAGCCAATGCCAATGCCGGCTATTTCTTCGCCTATTGGTCAGAGGACGGGGTTGAGGTCTCCAATGAAGATTCTTATTCTTTTTTGGTGTCAGGCAACAGGACTTTGGTCGCGAATTTCGTCGCGAATAGCAATATTGTTTTCACTGACGACAACGTGAAAGCCATTTGTGTGGCCAATTGGGACACCGACGGCGACGGCGAACTGAGCTATGCCGAAGCCGATGCGGTGACGGATTTGGGTACGGTGTTCAGAAACAAGACCAACATCACCACTTTTGATGAATTGCAGTATTTCACGGGTTTGACTTTCATTAGTGAAAATGCATTTTACGGTTGCAAAAACCTGACCTCGATAGTCTTGCCAAGTTTTGTGACCTATCTTGGAAACTATGCGTTTAACCAATGCAGCAGCCTGACCACATTAACCATCCCTAATTCCGTGACCGCCATCAGAAGCTATGCGTTTAGAGACTGTAGCGGCCTGACCTCGATAACCATTCCGAACGCAGTGAATTCCATAAATTACGATGCGTTTTCTGGCTGCATCGGCTTGACTTCGATATTCATCCCCAAATCCGTGACTTCTATTGGAGATAGAGTGTTTTCTGGTTGCACTGGCTTGGAGCAAATCGTTGTCGAGGCAGGAAACCCTGTGTATGACTCCCGAAACGGCTGCAATGCCATCGTCAAAACCAGTGCCAACCAACTGATTTCGGGCTGCAAGAACACGATTATCCCGAATTCCGTGACCAGCATTTACAACTCTGCCTTTAGAGACCTAAGCACCCTGACCTCTATAGCTATTCCAAATTCAGTGACTTCCATCGATCACAATGTGTTTTCTGGTTGCAGTGGCTTGGTTTCGGTAACCATCGGTAATTCCTTGACTTACATAGGAAGCAATGTGTTTGCTGGATGTACGGCTTTGGAACAAATCACAGTGGCAGCCGACAACCCAGTTTTTGATTCTCGAGGAAACTGCAACGCCATCATCAAAACCAGCAACAACGAGTTGGTTATTGGCTGCAAGAACACAGTCATTCCGAATACTGTGACCGCCATCGGAGCCAATGCGTTTTATGGGTGCACCAGCTTACTCTCGATAACCATTCCAAATTCCGTGACTTCTTTTGGAAACTATGCGTTTTATGATTGTAGCGGCCTGACTTCAATAGACATTCCCAATTCCGTGACCTCCATAGGAAATGGCGCTTTTTATAAGTGCACAGGCTTCACCTCGATAACCATTCCGAGCTCCGTGACTTCCATCGGAACTGAGGCTTTTTACTATTGCTCAAATCTGACTTCAATATTTCTTTGGCCGGAAACCCCTCCTGTCATGGGTAGTTATGTTTTTGGTTATGTTAATAATACCATTCCTTTGTATGTGGCTTGTGGTGCATCCCCAGCTTATATAATCGCTGAAGGCTGGAACACATTCCACAACTATTATGAAATGTGTCCAGGAGTGATTACCGTCACGGCCAACGTTGCCGACTATGGAAATGTAACCGGTGGCGGTTCTTTTGCAGGCGGTGAAATCTGCACCGTGACAGCCACTCCCAACGAAGGCTATTTCTTCAGCTACTGGTCGGATGACAACGGCACTGGAGTTTCCAACGAACAGACTTATTCTTTCCCTGTGACGGGTTCCAAGACCTTGGTGGCGAATTTTGTCCCGAATGGCAATATATCTTTCGCTGATGCCAACGTGAAAGCCCTTTGCGTGGCCAATTGGGACACCAATGGCGATGGAGAACTGAGCTACGCCGAGGCTGATTTGGTGACGGACTTAGGCACCGTGTTCAAATACAAGACCAACGTCACTACTTTTGATGAGTTGCAATATTTCACCGGACTGACTTCTATCGGATACCAAGCGTTCTATGGCTGTACTGAACTGACTTCGATAGTCATTCCAAATACCGTGACTTCTATCGGACAATCTGCTTTTTCCAGTTGCGAAAGCCTGCCCACTATAGTTATTCCCAACAGTGTGACTACCATCGATAAGAGCGCATTTTCGTATTGCTATGACCTTGTCTCGGTGGGCATTCCCAATTCCCTGTTTACTCTTGGAGATGATGCGTTCACCAGTTGCCGCGGCCTGATTTCGTTAAACCTTCCGAAAACCTTGAGTTCTATGGGAAGAGGTGCGTTTTCCAATTGCAACAGTTTAGAGCAGATTGTCGTCGATGCAGAGAACCTGGTGTATGACTCCCGCGACAACTGCAACGCCATCATCAAGACCAGTACCAATGCATTGATTGCCGGCTGCATGAGCACGATCATCCCCAACACGGTGATTTCCATCGGAGAATCTGCGTTTTACGGTTGCACGGGCCTAACCTCGATAGTCATTCCCAATTCTGTAACCGCCATCGGGAACAGTGCGTTTTCGAGCTGTAGTGGCCTGACTTCGGTAGGCATCGGTAACTCTTTGGCCACATTGGGAAGCAATGTGTTCAGTTATTGTCCGGCTTTGGAACAAATCATCGTGGCGTCAGACAATGAAGTGTTTGATTCTCGCGACAACTGCAATGCCATCATCAAGACTGCCACCAACGAGTTGGTTGTCGGCTGCAAAGGCACAGTCATCCCGAATACCGTAACCACCATCGGACAATATGCGTTTTATGGCAGTGGCCTGACTTTGATAGACATCCCAGATTCCATAATTTCCATCGGACAATATGCGTTCTATTATTGCAGAAGTCTGACTTCGGCGAGCATCGGCAATTCTGTGACTACCATTGGGAATTACGCATTTTCGAATTGCACCAGCCTGACTTCAATTAGCATCGGCAGTTCTGTGACTTCCCTCGGAAACTATGCTCTTTATTCAAGCTATAACCTTGCCTCGATGGTGATTTGGGCAGAAAATCCGCCTACAATAGGTAATAATTATACTCTTAGTTCCATAAACAAAACCATCCCATTGTATGTGCCTTGTGGTTTCTCCAATGCTTATCAAAATGCCGTTGGTTGGTGCGATTTTTCCAACCGTTATGAACTGTGTCCAGGTGTGATTACCGTCACTGCCAACAATGCCGCCTACGGAAACGTAACCGGTGGCGGATCATACCAAGGTGGCCAAATCTGCACCGTGACAGCCACACCCAACGAGGGTTATTTCTTTGCCTACTGGTCGGAAAATGGTGGAGGAGTTTCCAACGAAGAGACGTATTCCTTCATTGTGGCTGGCGACAAGACATTGGTGGCCAACTTTATCCCGAATGGAGTTATCACTTTCGCTGACAGCATTGTGAAATCCATCTGCGTGGCCAACTGGGACTCCAACGGCGACGGCGAGCTGAGTTACCTTGAAGCCCATGCGGTGACAGATTTGGGTACTGTGTTCAGAAACAACAAAAACATCACTGCTTTTGATGAGTTGCAGTATTTCACGGGACTGTCTTTCATCACTGGCTATGCGTTTTCCGGGTGTACGGCCTTAACTTCAACAGTCATTCCCAATACCGTTGTCCAGATCAAAGACTATGCGTTCCAAGGTTGTACAGCCTTGGCCACCGTTGTTATTCCCAATTCCGTGGTTTCCATAATAAACTCTGCGTTTATCCGGTGCAGCGGCCTGACCTCGATAACCATCCCCAATTCAGTGACCACCATTGGAAGCACAGTGTTTTATCAATGCACTGGCTTGACCTCGATTGACATCCCGAGTTCCGTGATTTCCATCGAAAGGGAAGCGTTTTCTTTTTGCTCAAGCCTGACCTCGATAACCATACCGAGTTCCGTGACTTCCATCGGGACAAATCCTATTCTTGGATGCTCAAGTTTGGAACAAATCATCGTTGATGCGGGAAACACGGTATATGACTCACGAAACAACTGTAACGCCATCATCAAGACCAGCACCAATGCACTGATAGGAGGCTGCAAGAACACGGTCATCCCGAATACCGTGGCCACCATTGAAAGTGCTGCATTCTACGGTTGCACTGGCTTGACTGCCATAGACATCCCGAACTCAGTGACGCGCATCGAAACTTCAGCATTTTATGGTTGCACAGGCCTTACTTCGGCGATTATCCCAAATTCCGTAACTTACCTTGGAAGCAATGTGTTTTATAACTGCAGCAATCTGACCTCGGCAAGTATCGGCAGTGCTGTGGCCAATATCGGAAGCGATATATTCAATAATTGTTCGGCTTTGGAACAAATCACAGTAGCCTCAGACAACGAAGTTTATGACTCCCGTGAAAACTGCAACGCCATCATTAAAACCAGCACCAACGAATTGGTTGCCGGCTGCAATAACACGACCATTCCAAATACCGTGACTTCCATTGGAAATTGGGCACTTTCTTTTTGCCGAGGCTTAAATTCGTTAGACATTCCCAATTCCGTGACTTCCATCGGGAACTATGCTTTCTATTATTGCAACGCCCTGACCTCGATTACTGTGCTTGCGGAAACGCCACCCACGTTGGGCTCCAGTGTTTTTAATGGGGTACCCAAAACCATTCCTTTGTATGTACCTAACGGTTGCTACGAAGTCTACCATAATGCGGCGGGCTGGAACGAGTTCATCAATATCATAGAAATGTATCCCTTCCGCTTCGTCACGGAAGGCTATTGGAACAAACCCAGTAACTGGAGCGGCGGTGTGATGCCTGGACCCAATGATTCGGTCTCTATTCATGCCAATTGCACGTTCAACAAGAACAACGCTACAGTGATGGCCTTACGCATTACCGCAGGCCATACGCTCACCCTGCAAGCAGGTAAAACCCTCACCGTCACCGGCACTTTAACCAATACCTCAGCGACGGGTTTGGTCATCAAGGACGGCGCCCAGCTCATCAATGCCTCGGAAAATGTGGCCGCCACAATGGAGAAGGACATCACCGCCTATAACAGCAGTAACTCCAATGGCTGGTACACCATCTCCTCGCCGATGAACAGCGCGACCATTACGGGCAGCGGCTTTGTCACGAACAATTATGACTTGTACCGCTTCAACGAGACCAGCCTTAATCACAAGGAATGGGAGAACTACAAAGTCAACCTTGCAGACTTCAACGCTTTTGAAAACGGTCGCGGCTACTTGTATGCCAATGACAGCACTTTCTCGCCTTCCTTCACCGGCACGCTGAACAACACGGCTGTTACTTATTCGTTGACCTACACAGAGCGACCCGACGACCCGCTCAGCGGTTTCAACCTCATCGGCAACCCGTTCCCGCATGACATCTACAAAGGTGCGGGCGGTGCAATCGACAACGCCAATCTTGTGCCAGGCTATTACACCCTGACCAACGAAGGCACATGGGAAGTGCACGACTTCGAGGATGCCATCCAGCCCGGACAAGGCATCTTGGTGAAAACCATAGCTGCCACCGAGCTGACCATCGCCAAGAGCACCGAGGAGGCTTATTCGGAGTCGGGTGTGGTCAAGACGGGAACAGCCATGTTGCGCATCAGCATTGAGGGCGACGACGGACACGACCGCGCCTTCGTGTATTTCGGTCAAGGCGTTGGTTTGGACAAGGTCGAAGACTTGGGTCAAAACGCACCGAGCCTCGCCATCCGTAACGAACAAGGAGATTTCGCCATCGCCCATTTTGACAAAAAGAGCGATATCATAGAATTGGTCTTCACCACACCAAACAGCGGTGATGCCACTCTGAAAGTGAAAGCCATCAACAGCGACTTCGATGCCCTCCACCTGATTGACCCCACAACCGGCACCGACATCGACCTGCTGCAACAGCCGAGCTACACGTTCAGCGCGTCGGCACAAGCAGGGGAGAGGCATTTCAAACTCCTATACAAACAATCAGAAAAATAGGATTTCGTCAGTTTAGACAGGCGCATTGTTTCAGGCGAAGAGGGTGAAAAAGCATTCATCTTCTTCGCTTTTTTGCGTCAGGAAAAATAATTTGCTGAAACAGCTGAAATTAAGAAAATTATTCCTATTTTTGCAGCCCAATTCCAAGCACGGCCCGAAAAGGTGCTTCGGATGGTAAACTTCAAGTCTAACCTCCTCGTTATCAGGTTTTCGGGACTGAAACGAGTACAACAAAAACAACATCATTCCTACAATGGAAGAAAAAGAAAACATCACCAATGAGGCTCCCGTCGTGGAAAATCCCGCCGTTGAAGCCCCTGTCGAAAACGCTCCCGTAGCTGAAAAGCCGGTCGAGAAGAAGCCCAAGGCTCCCAAACAAAAACCCGTTCCCGCCGAAGATTTCGACTGGACCTCGTCGCACAAGAAGTTTGACAACTACACTGCCGACGAGCGTGCCAAGCTCGAAGAGAAGTATGCCGGCACTATGAGTCAGGTTGCTGACCATGATGTCATCGAAGGCACTGTCGTCGCCATCACCGATCGCGAAGTGGTGGTCAACATCGGCTTCAAGTCTGACGGTGTCATTCCGGTTGCCGAATTCCGCACCAACCCCAACCTGAAGGTGGGCGACAAAGTGGAAGTCTACGTTGAGAACCAAGAAGGTCCCAACGGCCAACTCATCCTTTCCCACAAGAAAGCCGAGTTGCTCAAGTCGTGGGATCGCGTCAACGAAGCTTACGAAAGCGGCGAAATCGTCAACGGTTATGTCAAGAGCCGCACCAAGGGTGGCCTCATCGTCGAAGTGTTCGGCCTCGAAGCTTTCCTGCCCGGTTCGCAGATTGACGTCAAGCCGATTCGCGACTACGACGTGTTTGTTGACAGCGTGATGGAATTCAAAGTCGTGAAGATCAACCAAGAGTTCAAGAACGTGGTTGTGTCTCACAAAGCCCTCATCGAGGA
>CADCML010000063.1 GCA_902802535.1 uncultured Bacteroidia bacterium | reverse complement strand
GCTGCCGAACAGACTATTAAATACCAACGATTTCAAAGAACTCTTATATTATGGCATCGCCTACGCGGCGTAGCTATTCAAAATTTAACGGACTATTGCAAGAGATGAGATGCAAGGAATATAATTTGTCCTTGAAATATAATCACTATTAATAGCGGTTAAGTCTACAACATCATAATCTGCTTTTCCTATACAACTAGTTTTCGGTGTTTTATATAAAGGATTACCGACAAAAATATGCGGACCACTATAAATCATTTGTAAATCTACAAAATTAGGATAATCTGTATCTCTTTTAATAATACCTCGAACCACATCATTTGTTTCATGCCATCCTTCAGAAAGTATGCAGGAATAATCTCTAACATGTTTCTGAAATACAGATAGGGATCTTAATACGTTTAGTATTTCTTTTGCATGTATTGATACAAGTTTAGTATTTTGCCATTCTCCATCTTCTTCAAATGTTTCACAAAGGACTTTTAATCCAACTTCATCATAATGGACTATGCGATCACGGTGGCCGGACAAATTCCATTCACCATTGTTTTTAATTCCATCACATACACCATGACCATCATGGATATAGCACAAATCTATTGTATTTGGATGGAATAGATTATTGATGCTATCAAATGATATATCGCTTTTCCTACATCCATATATATTTGAACCATATTTTTCTCTATGTGCAACTTCGGCAAATAAATTAAGAGCATTCTGAAATTGGAAATGATATTCCAATCTTCTATACATCTCATTGCGAAGAGGTCTCCCATTGGAATCATCAAAAACCGTTTCTGGATGTAGCATTCCCATATGGCCATTGTCAGAAAGCATAGAAAAACCATTTGTCAGCACACACTTATAAAGATTCGTCTGTTGGCCTATCAGTAAAGAATAATTTTGGTATGCATTTAGAAACACACTCGAACAAACATTTTCCGATTCCTCTTCTCTATATAGCTTTTCCAATTGTGGGTTTGCGCCAAACAATTCATTCCGTTTGCGACGCACATCAGGAGCCGACATGTTACGAATAGCAACTTCTGGGTACTTTTCTGCAATAATACCCACCTCATCAAACTCCAGCTTAATCCACGGCGGATTTCCACAAATAATGTCGAAACCATCTCTCAACCAGAATACTTCAAGGAACTCCAGCATGGGATGGAAATAGTGGTAGCGGTCGGCATAGCGCTTCACTATCTTGAAGCGGAATGAATCCTCAAACAGGGTGGTATGGCTTTGCGTCTCGGCAAGCAGCTGCTCCTTGCTCAACGTTACAATTTCCGATTCTTCCTGGGTCATCGCCACATATTCTACTGGTTCCTCGCTCGCCATGCTCACCGGCTGGGTAAATAAGTCAAGCTGGGTAATCTTGTCAAACATGTCAAATTGCCCCTTGGCATCGGTGGCGGCTTTCATGGCCGAGCGCGTTCTCGCTTCTATTTTGTCATTGTCCACATCCAAAAGCGCCTCTATGTCAGCCCAATACTCTTTTCGTGTAGGTAGGGCTGCTGCATCTTCATACTCCCAAAACCACAGCGAACACCAGTAATCCATCACCATCTTCAGCTTGAAGTAGGCGCTGTCGTGGCGATAGCGGGTATCATTGAGACGCTCTTTTTCATAATAGCTATCGATGTTGATAATAGGATCGCCAGGAATGCCCCAAATCGATTTTTTGTTGTTGGTTTGCTTCTCTATGCTGATTTGGAACTGGTAATACTCTTTCAACAGATAGTCAATCTTGCTCGAAAGTCGTTGCAGCACACAAAAATCCTCAAAGTTGATGGCCCGTTTCCAGTCAGTCAGGATTGTGGTCATTCTACGGTAGGCTTCCGGATGGGCCGCCTTTTGTTCTTTCAGACCACGCACACCCAACATATTGGCATCAGGCAAAAGGAAATGATATACTTCGTTTATCGAACGGTTCACTTTGTTGGTATAAAACTTCACCTTGTGCGGCGCTTTCTCCCACCACGGGTTGGGCTGCAGAGTTTGGTTTCGGCCACTCTTTTTCAGTATTCCGTAAACATCTTTCCTATCGTACACCTTCAGCCAGGCACCCACCACGGCATTGCCTACGGCAAGTCGGTTGCTGAAGAACGGCGTTTCCATATCCCTATGCATCACATTGAGCCAGAGCGAGAGTTTACCCAACTCAATAGCAGTGGGATTCAAGTCAACACCATACACATTGTGCGTGGCAATGTAGGCTTTCACCTTTTGTAGCTCATCACGATAATGGTCCGGCTCAATATACCAGTTGGGCTTTCCAGCTTCGCGCAACTGCTGTTTCTGGTATTGCAGATAAGCTTCGGCTAATTGGTTAATAACCTCGTTTTGGAAAGCAGCAGCACCCATAGCTGGCTCCAATATCTTCAAGTCGAGCAGGTCTGTCGCCTTGCGCTTGCCCTCAGCCACTTCATCGAAGATGGCTTTCAGTGTGTATTTCACCGTGCTTCGCGTTAATACTTCAGGCGTGTAGTAGCTGGCCGATTTCTGTCTGTCGCGTCCATTCAGTCGGTACACAAAGGTGCCTTTGGGGGTAATCACAGGCGCACCATTCGAATCAGTCAACACCTCACTGATGTCGAAGTCATCCATACGACTGTAGGGTATCAGGAAAGTGCCATCCTCTGGCGCATTGGCCTTGTGTACTTCGATGTAATCTTGCTCGGCATAGAACCCTCGATAAGCCAAAAGGCTCTCATAAACGCTGCCCAACTGGTTCACGCCCAAGTTGGCATAGCTGATGCGCCCGCAGCGTCCGTTTTTATTACTGAGCGAAAGAGCACAAATGATTTTCTGCCATTCCACGTTGCGAACTCTTACCTGTCCCAAATGCTTCAACCTTCGGTCATCAAACAAAGGCGAATCGATGTGTCTCACACGGAAACTGCGGTTGCGCTTATCGTCGGCTGAGATGTTTTCGTTGAAACCTCCACCCAACAGGGCAAAGAGTTTCTTCAACGACTCATCGAAGAAATACCCGTTTCTCGCTTCATCGCTAATGAGGCGCACCTGCTCCAGGTCTCGAAGCATTTCAAGGGAATAACCCTTGTTGTAGGTCTCGTCGTTGGTCGGCAGAATGTTCAATTCGGAGCGGCTCTCGGCATAAAACACGAACAACAGCCTATAAATGATGGTCAGGCAGTCGTCTTTCACCTCAGCTTCAAAATCATCGTCGGTCTCGTCATACTCGCCCGTTTCTGCGTCGTATTTGCCAAACGGTTTCTTGGCCACGTATTTCATGTAGTAGAGTGCTTCGTTGGCCAGCGTCTCCACGGCGGTCACCACGCCGTTCTTCAGGTCCTTGGTAACTTCGTAGGCACTCTTGTAACTCTCCTCAATCAAGGCATCCATCAGCACCGTCTCACTGTCGGCGGCCAGGGTTTCCTTGCACACCAACAAATGGAACAAGGCATAATAATTCCTGAAGGTTGTGATAGACGCTTGCGAAAACAGATCGTCCAACGTAAACATCAGATAGGATCCTCTGTTCCATTTTTCTTGGTCGAAGAGAAACACCGTGTTACCTGCCAACAGCAGGATGAAATGTGGTCTGCGTTCTTCGGGCAACAGGAAAATGGAAGTAATGGCCTTGTTCACTACGGCAGGTGAAATCTTACAGCCTTCCGGCACTTCAAACACATCCGACCATTGGCCAGCCCAATAGCGTTGCTTGTCTCTTTGCCCTTTGCCGTCGTCGTATTGCTGTTCAAACAGTCCGTCGGGCTCTTCATCGCCCATCTTGATGAGGTGCTGCATCTCCATGATAAGCATGGTGGTCTTCGACCCATGGCGCAGGATATGTCTCACCGGCACCACTTCATTGCGATCCTCGTTGACAGTAACGAACTCTTTGTATGCGTTTTTCGGATTATATCCCATCACCTTCAGCAAGTCGTCATGGAACATGTGTGTATAGGTGATGGCATCCTTGCGCCGCATCCTCATGTTGATGATGTCGTTCTTGTAATCGTAATACCTTGCCTTGAAAGCCACGTAGGGTTGGCACAACGCCTTCATCTGTTCGGCATTGTAGCCCGCCTGTTTCTGAACCTTTTCCAAGAAGTCCTCACCGAAATAGCCGGCTGGGAAATAGTCACCGACATTCTGTATGAAACGATATTTGATATTGTCTGCCATAGGTTCAAGGATTAAAAGTTGTAAAACACGGCCATGAGTTTAAGATAAGGATCCACGTTGTCCAAGGTAAACAGGTTCTCGATGAACTGCTGCTTCGACTTCATGATCTTCACCGCAGGATTCGTTTCGTCGTCAAGGTCTATGACTTGTTGACCGTCGATGCTCAGCCATCGGTTCAGTTTATCTTTATAGGCATTCAGCTGGTCTTCCATCTTCGCGCCTTGTTCACTTTGCTTTTGATACATATACATCGCCTCGCCCATCTCAACAGCCTCTTGCAGATTGCCCTGTAGAATATCCAAATCCTCCTGACTCACATCCATCCGCCAGAACTCCTTGTCGATAGGATATTTCTTCATGAAATCGTCAAGCGAAACGGGCTGGCCAATCATGGCACCATCCTTCCCCATCGGCACCACAAAGAACTTACTAATGAGGCTTTGCCCCAGTCCATTGGTTTGGCTACCATAGAACAGGTAGTAAGCATGGCCTTGCTCAAACATCTGGTTTTTCACCACGAAGGCCTGGTTCTTTGCCACGCTTGCCGTGAGCTTGGTCAATAGGTATTGGATGATGGGATGTAAATCATACAAAGTCTGGAACCTCGACCAATAATGCTCTAAGATGCCGTCGCGCGGATAGGCCTCTTGTGGGACATCATACAAGACCTCTTTCAGTTCCTTCGTGAGGGCCACCTCCACGTAGGGATGCTCACCCTCTTTGACTTCCACCTCGTGCGGCTTCAATCCGCCAATGGATTGCAGTTCTGCGAACAGGTCTTTGTAGAACGCGAAATCGTTGGGATACAACGAAAGTTGCTTTTCGTAAGGGTCGGGATGTTCAACGGCAGCCGTTGTATTCGCGCCTTTGGAGAAAAAACCGCCACGTTTCCGCCTTGTCTTCTTTTCTTCCGTATTGTCCTCCATGAAATCGGCATCTCCATGCTTCAAGGCTTCCAACACGGCATCTTCTTCCTTCTTTGCGCTATACAGATCCATCACCGACATCACATCGCCGAGCGAATTGTGTACCTGTTCTTCTTTCTGGACAAGTTTGGCGATAATGTTCAAATCCGAGCGCACACCTTCCTGCTTCGACTTGGCCACCAGATAATAGATGAATGGTGTCCTCTTTTGTCCGTAACGGTCGATGCGGCCATTGCGCTGCTCCAAGGTAATCAGCGACCAAGGCAGGTCGTAGTTGAACATAATGTGGCAATAATAGTGCAGGTTCACGCCCTGCGAGCCTGAGTCGCTTGAGATGAACACCCGAATGGGACTATCTTCCTTGCCAAAGTTGTTCACCAGTTCCTCCTGCTCCACATCACTCAGCGAGCCATTGAAAAGCACCACCGTTTCATCACTCAAGCCGTAATCCTTCATCAAGCGTTCTTTCAGATAACGCATCGTTTCGATACGCTCCGTGAAGATGACGATTCTTTCGTCCTTCTTTCCTCCTTTCCAGCCAAGGCCATCAAGCACGCTTTTGAAAGTGGCGTAGCGGCTATCGGCACCTTTTTGGATGATTTCATTAACGATTTCCAACAGCGCATCCAACTCCTCTAAGTTGTAATTGCTCTTCTCCATCCTATTCTCGATGGACTTTTTCGCAGCCCATGGTGACGACAGATAAGATTTGAACAAAGAGAAGGCAAACAACAGGTCATTCTTTTCCTCATCGTTTTGTTCCTTTAACGAACGGAACTTGATGGACTGTTGCAAAGCCAGCAATTTCTCTTCCAAGTCGTTGAGTTCCACATTGACGGGAACAACCTTACGGTCTTGGAAGTTGTTCCTTGTGGCCGCATCGGCAATATCCTTCTTGAACCGACGCACGTAGTATTTCTCCACATCTGCCTTCGTATAGTTACCATCACGTGGGATGATGGTAGGCTCCAGCATCCTCATCAGGTTAGCAAACGAGTCAGCATTGCCGTTATGCGGAGTGGCCGAAGTGAGAATCATGCTATCGCAATGCTCCGACAGGAATTGCGCCAAGTCACCACGCTGGCTTGCGTCGTTGGCCACCGTGTGGCATTCGTCAATGACCACAATGTCCCAACGTGTCTTCTCCAGCCACGCCCTGAACTTTGCATTATTCTTCAGCGTATCAACGGAAATGATGGTCTTGTCGTAGTAGTCAAACGGATTCTTGTTGAGCGGTATCTCTGAGGAAATTTTATCCACGCCATAACTGTCGAGCCTCACCAACGGGATCGCGAAACGGTTCCACAGCTCCTCCTGAAACTGCGCCAGAATCGACTTCAGGGCACACACCAAGATACGTTTCCCTTGGTTGCGTCTGATCATTTCCGAAAGGAAGATACCCACCTCGATGGTCTTACCAAGACCCACACCATCGGCAATCAACAGCCTCGGGCGCGGCAGGTCGAAAGCCTTCAGTGCCGGTTCCATCTGATAGGCAGCAGGATTGAAGGCTCCATGCTGCGCAATAGTAATCTTGTTTGAGAAATAAGGATTGTTGCGAATGGCCGTCTCAATAAGCAGGCGTGTCTTCCTGCAACGCGCATCGGTGTCAGGTTCCAGCACCGTGTTGAGCGGGTCCACAATACGGATGTCTTTGTCAATACTAGTGTCAAAGATATAAGTGTGGTTCTTTACAAGTTCTGAGAGTCCAGTAACATAAAGTATAATGCCACCGTCAAAGTTAGGCTCAACTTTATTGATGAGGAAGTCCTCGTCTCTCACCGTTATTCTTTGTCCTGCGGAATAATTCATCAGGGGAAAAGTCTATTCGATTAGTATAAGTTATCAGCCGTCAAAGATACGAAAAAAACATAATACGCATTTCAATCAAAGAATCGATGAAAAAAAAGCAGACCCTTTGCATCTGTTTTCTCAACTATCAATTTATCAGCTACAAATACCTCTAATTCTCAGCCGGACAATTATAGTTACAACCATTTTTATCTATCGAAAAAAATGTATAGGGTTTATTTTTTTGTCGTACGAAAAAATTAGACACAAATGGATATGATGCAAAGGGCCTTGAATTGCGAGTTTGACCCAATATATTGGGAAAATGAAGTCAGATTGAACTATGCATTTTTTTGGATTTTGTATTAGAAAAAGTCAGCCATTTTCGAAAAAAATGTTGAAAACGGCTGATTTTTTTCTGGGGAATGTATTTGATTTTGTAGATTTGCATCGTCAAAAATACAGGAATCATGGCATATAGTAGCATTATAGGACGAGAGGAAGAAATTACGAAACTGGAGCGGTTTCTGAAAAGCTCAAAGTCAGAGTTTGTGGCCATTTATGGCCGTAGGCGTGTAGGCAAATCGTATCTTGTGGAGGAAGTGTACAAAGACAAAATTGCGTTCCGAGCCATCGGGGCATATATCAAGGATAAGGATGAGCGCACGTATAAGCAAATCCAGTTGGATCATTTCTACGAAAGCCTGCTGGACTTTGGTATGCCCGAGGACACGCCTAAACCGACATGCTGGCGCGAGGCCTTCCGCCTTCTGAAGAAATATCTGGAAGGCGTGCGTTCGAAGCGTCGTGTGGTGTTTTTGGATGAGTTGCCATGGCTGGCTGGGCCTCAATCGACGGAGTTGATTATGGAGCTGGGGTATTTCTGGAACTCATGGGCTGACCGACAGCGCAACATTGTGCTGATAGTGTGTGGTTCGGCTACAAGCTGGATGCTTGACAATGTGATTCGTGACTATGGCGGATTGCATGGCCGACTGACAGGAACCATCAAGCTGCTGCCGTTCATGCTGAAGGAGTGCGAGCTGTATTTCAAGAAGCATGGGTTCCATTTGTCACGGTACGAAATTTCGGTGGCATACATGGTTTTCGGTGGCATACCCTATTATCTGGACCGGATTAACAATGAAAAGAATCTGACGGAGAACATCGACGACTTCTTCTTCAAGGATGAAAAGATTGACCAAGAGTTTAAGGACGTATATACAGGCTTGTATGCCTCATCGGAACGGTATGTGGATGTGGTGAAGGCGTTGGGGACGAAGTTCTATGGCATGACGCGAAGAGAACTGGCCGAGGCAGTAGGCATGGAATTGGGCGGGACTTTCAGCAAGTTACTTGACAACCTGCACGAATCGGGTATCACGCGAGAATATCCCAGGTATGGCAAGGAGCGGGTGGAAACGGTGTATCAGCTGAAGGACTTTTTCTCGCTGTTCTATCTCCACTTCATCCACGGCAAGGGTACAAATGCAGGCAACTGGAGGTCCATCCAACGTACATCCTCGTTCTACACTTGGGCTGGGAACACGTTCGAAATGCTGTGTATTGAGCACTTGGAGCAGATGAAACAGGCATTGCACATAGCGACCATCAGCCGCAACTACTGTTGGAGAGGCATGGCTCCGAGTGGTGATGCAGCACAGATTGACCTAGTGCTGGAATGGAAGGGCGAACGGACGGACTATCTCTGCGAAATGAAATTCAGCGAGCACGAGTTTGTGATAGACAAACAGTATGAGCGCGAACTGGCGAACAAGATCGATGCGTTCCTTGCCAGCAAGCAGCACAGAAAAACGCACTCGGTGCAATTAGTGATGGTGACCACCGAAGGGGTGCAGCGTGGCGAACACTCGAAGGATGTGAACCAGCAAGTGATACTGAACGATTTATTCAAGTAAACCGAGAAGAGTTGGAATTTCTGTGGGAATAAGGACTACCTTTGCTGTCGATAGTTTACGCTCGGTTTCTTGCAGTTTAGCCCGTGCCTTCACGCGTTCAACCTCCAACAACCGTTGCTCTATCAGTTCTGCACGACGGGTTTGCACGGCAAAATAGGTTTGGGCAAAAGCAATCTGCGGCTTTCTCGGGTCACCGTTTTGGGCTACAAGGTAGCAAGCATACCGGGTGAGCATGATATCATCTACTTGACGTTGAGCACCTTTCCCTGCTATTATCATCTTATTGACGTCAATAAAATGATCGTTGATTTCTTGCCCAACATTTTGACAAGCTTCTTTTGCTTTACCGATGACTTTCGTGAAATTCTGCCAAAGACTATAACCAAGTAACTGTTGCAATTCTCTTGCACTCCAACATTCTGTGTTGTCAATCAAGCAAACAGCATCCTCATAACTTTGGAACAACGCTTGTATTTCTTCTTTCTTCATGTTCTTCCTTTTTATGATTCAATGTGCAAATATAAACAAATTCCCTTTTCATATTCCAAATTATCTCTACTTTTGTGGTCTAAATTCACGTAAAATGAAAACCTCCAAAAAAGAAGTATTAGCCGAAGCCAAGCGTTACATCATCATCACCTTGGCTCTATTCACCATGTGCTTGGGCTGGACGGCCTTCCTCATTCCGAATCACCTCATGGGCGGCGGCGTGAGCGGCATCGCGGCCTTGATTTATTGGGGCACGGGGCTCTCCACGGGTATCTCCGTGTTCGTCATCAACGCGATATTGTTAGCCATTGCACTGAAGGTCATCGGCGTGGGCTTTGGCATCAAGACGGGCTATTCCATCGTCGTGGCCTCGACATTCATGTCGTTGTTGCAACACTTCATTACTGACCCGATGATGGCAGGCACAATGCAGCCTTTTGTCAGCGACCATTTCCTCGCGGCCATCCTCGGCGGTGGCTTGGCGGGTTTGAGCATCGGCGTGGCCTTCACCCAAGGGGGAAGTACAGGAGGCACCGACATCATCGCCATGATTGTCTGCAAATACCGCAACATCTCGCAAGGGCGTGTCATCCTGCTTTGCGACATTATCATCATCGCGTGCGGCTTCATCGTGGGCAACACCGTCGAAGATTTCATTTACAGCTTCGTGGTGATGGGCGTGTGCAGCTATTGCATCGACCTTGTGCTGACGGGTAACAAGCAAACCGTTCAAGCCTTTATCTTCACTTCCGAGCCTGACAAAGTGGCCGACCGCATCGCCAACGAAATGCAGCGCGGCGTGACAGTGATTAATGGCACGGGCTGGTACACCAAGAAAGAAGGCCCCATCCTGATGGTGGTGGCCCACAAGCGCGAGTCGCAAATGATTTTACGTATCGTGAAAGAGGAAGACCCGAAAGCTTTCATGACGATGAACACCGTGATGGGAGCCTACGGTAAGGGCTTCGAGCAAATCAAGAAATAAGGCAACCATCACAGCGACACCCTATGCAGGCCGATGTCATAGGGCCTGTCGATAACGTCGATGATGCGTTGGTAATCGCCTTCATTGGCCACAAAATCAATGCGGTTGGTGTCGATCAAGAGGATTCTCATGCTGTTCTGCTGCTGACGCAGAAAGTCAAAATAGCCTTGCTGTATGTTTTCCAAATAGGCATCGCTGATTTCCTGTTCATAACTGCGCCCACGTTGGCGTATGTTGCGCTGCAGACGCTCCACACCGGAATAGAGGTACACCAAAAGCTCGGGCTTGGGCATGTCGGAAAAAATGATGTTGAAAAACCGCGAAAACAGCTGGTATTCATCCTCTTGCAGGTTGTTGCGCGAGAAAATCAGCGACTTGGCCACATAATAGTCCGAAATGATGAAGTCGTGAAACAGGTCAAGCACTCCCAACTTATCCTTCAACTGCTGGAAACGCAAAGCCAAGAAAGTCATCTCCAGCTGAAACGAATATTTTTCCGGCTCCTTGTAAAACTTGGGCAAAAACGGGTTCTTGTCGCCTTCAAACTCTTCCAAAATCAATCGTCCGTTAAAGTCCTTGGCAATGCGCGTGGCCAAGCTGGTCTTGCCCGCTCCCACGGTTCCTTCTATGGCTATGTAGTTATAATTCATTGTTAATCAATCTGATTAGTTGTCATTTTTCTCACAACGAGTGTATCGGGGCAACGCTCCAAAAGTTCTGCTTGCGTCAGCCCAAAAATGGGATGTACCCATTCAGGGGCCAACTCACACAAGGGTATCAGAGCAAAACGCCGTTGATGAAGCCGAGGATGCGGCACGATCAGGGTGTCGGTGCAAATCACCCGACTGCCGAAATACAAAATGTCCAAATCGGCTGTCCGTGAGGTATAGCCTTCCGACTCGGGATGCCGTACCCTTCCCAGTTCTCGTTCAATCTCAAGCAGTTGCCTCAACATATCCTCAGGAGCCATCGTGGTTTCGACAACAATGACCCGATTCAGGAACCACTCCTCGGTTTCGAAGCCCCAAGGCTCCGACTCATAAGGGGAAGAAACCGCTACAATCCGGCCGCACCTATTATTAATAAGCTGGCAAGCCTGGGCAAATATGCCGTTCTTGTCGCCCATATTCGACCCGAAAAGCACGCAACACTTTTCCATACTTCCATTATGCTCAGCAACCATCGTTGAGATTTTCGGCAAAGGTAAGTTTTTTTTATGTAATTTTGCGGCCTAAACATACAAAACATAACATCATGAAATTCTCAAAAGTTGTTCTCGCTGCGTTCATCGGAACGCTTATTGCATTGTTAATCAACTTCTTCATCAAGGTCGGAGTGGTTTCCCACATGATTTCCAACCTGTCGAAAACGGAAGAGACTTCCGCCACCGTGAAACCCAACTCGGTGCTTTACATGAAGCTCAACTACGAAATCCCCGACCGCACCACCGACAATCCTTTTGGCGCCATCGACTTCCAATCTATGGAATCGATTGATGCTTCAGGATTGAACGACATCCTTCGCAACATCGAACACGCCAAGACCGACCCGAACATCAAAGGTATCTACTTGGAACTGAGCAGCATACCGACTTCAACGGCCACCTTGCAGGAAATCCGCGACAAACTCAACGAGTTCAAGGAATCGGGCAAGTTTCTCGTCACCTACGGCGAGACCTACAGCCAAAGTGCTTATTACATGGCCTCCGTCGCCGACAAGATTTTCCTCAATCCCGAAGGTGCCGTCGACTTGCACGGCATGGCCACACAAATCATGTTCTATAAGCACCTCTTAGACAAACTCGATGTCGAAATGCAGATTGTGCGCGGCCCCAACAACAAATTCAAGAGCGCCGTTGAGCCTTACTTCTTAGACAAGATGAGCGAAGCCAACCGCGAGCAGATGGACAAGCTGTTGGGCACGGTTTGGGGACAAATCCTGCAAGGCATCAGCCAAAGCCGCAACATCAGCGTGGAGCAGTTGAACCAAATCGCCGACAATCTTGAAACTTTGTTCGATGCCGACAAGGCCTTGGAATACGGTTTGGTCGACAACTTGTACTACAAAGACCAAGTCTTGGAGGAACTTAAAGGCTTGACAGGCAGCAACAAGAGCATCAATGCCGTGGGCAATACCAAATACGCCAAATCCTATAATGACAAAAACACGAGCAAGAACGAGGTGGCCATCATCTATGCTTCAGGTCAGATTTACGACGGCAAGGGCGACGAGGAGATGGGCATCTATTCCGAAAACCTCTCCAAGACCATCCGCAAAGCCCGCGAGGACGAAAACGTGAAAGCCGTCGTGCTACGCGTCAATTCGCCTGGTGGCAGTGCTGTGGCTTCAGCCATCATCGGTCGCGAGCTCGACCTGACCAAGGAAGTGAAGCCCGTCATCGTTTCCATGGGCAACTATGCTGCATCGGGTGGCTATTGGATTTCGGCCAAAGGTGATTACATCTTCGCCGACCCCACCACGCTCACAGGTTCAATCGGTGTGTTTGGAACCTTCCCCAACGCACAAGGTTTGCTCAACGACAAAATCGGCCTGACCTTCGATGTGGCCAAAACCAACGAAAACTCCGACTTCGGCAGCATCACCCAGCCGCTCACCGAGTTCCAATACAACAAGCTGCAACAGATGGTCGTGAAGACCTACAACGACTTCACCAACCGTGTCGCTGAAGGCCGTGGCCTGACCCAGGCTTACGTCGACAGCATCGGTCAAGGTCGTGTTTGGGCCGGTGCTGACGCCATCGGTCTTGGCCTCGTCGACCAACTCGGCGACATGGAAGATGCCATTGCATACGCCGTTCAAAAAGCCAACCTCGGCAATGACTACAAAGTGACAGAATGGCCCAAGCAGAAGGAATTTTTCACCCGTTTGATGGAGTCGATGAGCGGCAACGATGACAAACTTGATGCCGTCATGAAGCAGAAGCTTGGCGTGTATTACGACTACATCCAAGGCTTGGAGAACCTGCAAAAGAACACCGGCATCCAAGCCCGCCTGCCTTTCGACATGATCATTGAATAATCATCATTTTGGGGATGTACGCACTGTTTAAGAAAGAAATCAGCAACTTCCTCAGCTCGCTGATCGGCATCATGGTGATTGTGGTGTTTCTCCTCATCACCGGCCTGTTCCTTTGGGTGTTCCAAAGCGACTTCAACGTGCTGAACTTCGGCTACGCCAACCTTGACAGCCTCTTCATACTTGCCCCGTGGGTGTTCCTTTTTCTCGTGCCCGCCGTCACCATGCGCAGCTTCGCCGAGGAAAACCGCACTGGCACGATTGAAATGCTGGCCACCAAGCCTTTGTCGGATTGGCAAATCATCTGGGCCAAGTTCCTGGCTGGCGTAGCCTTGGTGTTGCTCGCCCTGATTCCGACCTTCATCTATTACATCTCAATCTATCACCTCGGATTGCCCAAAGGCAACCTCGACAGCGGTGGCATCTGGGGTTCCTACATCGGACTTTTCTTACTCAGTGCCAGCTTCGTCAGCATCGGCATCTTCTGCAGCTCGCTGACCAACAACCAGATACTGGCCTTCATCATCTCGGTCTTCCTCTGCGGATTCCTGCTGATTGGCTTCGAGTTCATCTACTCGCTCTCGCTGTTTGGCCACGTCGACCTGTTCATCCAACAATTGGGCATGAACGCCCATTATGGCTCATTGAGCCGTGGTGTGGTCGATACGCGCGACGTGCTGTATTTCCTCAGCGTGATTGCGATTTTCCTGAGTGCAACTAAACTGGTTCTTTCGAGCCGCAAATGGTAAAGGAGGCAAGCGATGGAAAACAAACGCAAGAACCTGAAGAAAAACCAAATCGTCACTTTCCTCGTCACGATAGCCATCGTGGTGTTGGTCAACGTGATTGGCTCCTACGTGTTCACCCGCTTCGACCTGACAAGCGAGAAACGCTACACCCTATCCCCCACCACAAAGGAAATACTCAGAAACGTCAATGATTATGTGTATTTCAGGGTATATCTCGACGGAAACGACTTGCCTGCAGAGTACAAGAAAATGCGCCGCGAAACCAAGGAGATGCTGGACGAGTTTCGCGCCTACTCGAAATTCATCGACTACGAGTTCATCAACCCCGGCGAAGGCGACAACGATGCCGAAATCAGGGACAAATACACCCAACTTTACCAGTCGGGCTTGGATTTCACCAAATGGCAATCCGTTGGCAGCGATGGTTCGTCCAAGCAGCTAATCATTTGGCCTGGCGCTTTGGTGAGCTACCGCAACAACACCGAAATCGCCGTCAATCTGTTGCACGAAACACAAAACGGACAACCCGATGAATATGTCGTAAACTCATCGATAGAAAACCTTGAATTCTACCTCATTGATGCCATCAAAAAGGTCACCCGCATGGAAAGACCGAAAATCGCTTTCATCGATGGCCACGGCGAGTTGAGCAACGAATCGCTGGGCAGCATTGCCCAAACCTTGGCGAAAAACTATGATGTGAAGCGACAGACCATCGACGGCAAAATTGACGCCCTAATGCACCGCACACAGGACACCACAAAAGACGTGAGGGTCTTCCCTACCTACGATGCTATCATCATCGCCAAACCCATGCAACCCTTTGACGAGAAGGACAAGTTCCTCATCGACCAATACATCATGCACGGCGGAAAGGTGCTTTGGTTAGTGGAGCCTGTGTACGCCACTATGGACAGCCTGCAAAACCAAGAGTCAACCATCGCCATGGAGCTCGACCTCAATCTCGACGACATGCTGTTCAGGTATGGCGTGCGCCTCAACCGCGATTTGCTGCTGGCTTGGAATTGCGCCCAAATCGCCGTCCGCACAGGCGGAATGGTGGGCAACCAGCCTCAATACACCCGATTCAAGTGGTATTATTTCCCCTTGCTGCAAGCCGCCTCCGACCATCCCATGGTGCGCAACATGAATGGCATCAAGGCCGACTTTGTCAGCTCGATGGATGCCACCACCTCGGCCAACGGCGTCGAGCAGATTCCTTTGCTCAAGACCACGGGCGACACCAAGGTTTCGGGAGCACCCGTCTTCATCACCTTGGCCATGTTGCGCCAAGCACCCGACCAACGCATGTTCAACGTGAAGGGCGGAAAGAACGTGGCCTACCTGCTGAAAGGCAACTTCACTTCGCTGTATGCCAACCGAATCCCGCAGGAAATCGTCGACGACCAAGCCACCGACTTCATGGAAGAAAGCGTGCCGACAGCGATGATTGTGGTGGCCGACGGCGACCTCATCAGCAACCAGTTTGACATTGACCGCAATCCGCTGCCTTTGGGCTATGACAAATACACAGGCATTACTTACACCAACAAGGAATTCATCGAAAATGCAGTCAGTTACTTGGTCGATGGTGAGAGCATGATTGACATCCGTTCGCGCAAATTGACCATCCGCCTGTTGGACACGAAAAAGGTGAACAGCGAAAGAATGAAATGGCAAGTCATCAACACCGTGATGCCCATTGCGCTCATCATCCTATTTGGTGTTGTCTTGGCTCTCGTCAGGAAAAACAAATACAGCAAAACAGAACATCATGAAGAAAAATAACCGCATTACCATTGTCATCACCGCCATTTTGGTCGTCATCGCCGGTGTCCTGATTTGGAACAACCGTTACCTCTCCACCCTACAGGGCGAGTCGTCGGACTTCCAGGTGTGGGACACGGCCTCTGTCACGAAAATCTATTTGGCCGACCGCATGGAAAGGGAGTCGCTGCTCGAACGTCAGGAGAACGGTTGGACGCTCAACGGCACCTACACAGCACATTCCAAACAAGTGCAGTTCCTGTTGACGACCTTATACAAAATTCGCGTCAAGATGCCCGTTTCCGTAGCCAGCCACGACAACATTATCAAGCAATTGGCGTCACAAAGCACCAAGGTGGAAGTCTATCAGATGGTGCCGCGCATCAATCTGTTCGACAAAATCAAGCTGTTCTACCACGAAAAGCGCACCAAGGTATTTTATGTGGGCGATGCCACCATGGACAGCAGTGGCACTTTCATGCTGAAGGAAGGTGCCGACCGAGCTTACATCGTCTATATTCCTAGCTTCAGAGGCTTCATCACTACGCGCTTCACCGCCAACCCCGACGATTGGCGCGACCATACCATCTTCAATGAGAACATGGCTGACATTCAGTCTGTTGAGGTGGATTTCAACGAAGACCCCGAAGGCAGCTTCCGCATCGACAACATCGGGAAGCACCAATACAAGCTCACACGCCTGTGCGACAACAAGGACTTGCCTTACGACACCTTGAAGGTCATCAACATGCTTTCGTCGTTCAGCGACCTGCGTTTTGAGGCTTTGTTCACCAACACCTTGCCCCAAGAGCGCATCGATTCCATCACGAGCTCACCTTTCGTGCATCGAATCGTTCTAACAGGCAAGGACGGTAAGACTCAGGACATGACGACATTCAGGAAACTGATACTGAACGGCGTCACCGATTTCAGCGGCGAACTTGGCGATGTTGACCGCGACCGCATGTATGCCCTCATCAACGGCGGTGAGGACTTCGTGCTCATCCAGAACTATGTATTCGACAGGGTGTTGCACGATGTCCGTTATTTCGAGGCTGGCAACCCCATCCAGTTTGAAATGAGGACTATCGAGGTCTTGGAATAAATCGCTGGCTTCAGTTGTAGCCGATGTATTTAAATCCCCAAGGCATGGAAAGCAAGTCTGTTTTTGCGCGGCCGGAAATTTCGATATTTTCTTTGATTTCGTGACAGGAAGATAATATGCCCAAGCCACCATGGATGTTGGTGTAGCAGTATTCAATGCCTGAAGTGGCTGCGCTTATCTGAATGTAATCGTCCAATTCCTTGGAATAGGCATATATTGACACGACGAAACTGTCATAAAAGCGTTCCACATAGTGGATGTCGTCTCCAATGGACATTGACAACTGAGTGAAAAGATCGTCTTCACGATATGTGAAATAAAGGTTTTGGCCCTCATGCCCCAGCTCATACGTGCTGTGGGGGCCTGATGACCAGCGGACATTCTTGTATACCGTATCTTGACCTTGCTTTAATTCTTTGTAGTTGAATTGCATGGTAACTTGATATATAGCCTCATTGTCGTCTGGTGTAAAAAGAAACTTTCGTATTCCAGCATTTTCGGCTTTGAAAAACAACATTGGGCTGCTGATACGGAAATTTGTGCCACCTATTAAGCTTATTTCAGATGAGATAGTGTCGTTAGGCTTGGAAATCAGTAGTTTGTATTTATACTTTTCGCGTGCATTATTGACATGGAAAAGCTCTGTGGTGTAATATACTTTTTGGTTGGGAGCATAAAACAGGCCTTCTTGCTTGTTGTGGAGGGTGATAGTATCCAATACAATTTCGCGGCCTGTGGGTGAGAAGCTCTCTCCTGAAACTTTTTTATATTCGAAAAGTCGGGCGTCCAACTTGCCTGGATAATTTGATGAGTCCTCAATCAAGGCTATTTCATTTGCATTGAACGAGTCATCATTGTTTCCCGAAAAAGCCCTTACGATTCTAATGAAATTGGTATCGTTTGCCACATCTATGACACCATATACAATAGTAGTATCTTTATAATAACCCGTATAGATGTCGACATCAGTGCTGCAGGAACACAGAATAGACATCGTAAACAGCACTATGATACTTTTTCTTTTCATTTCTTTTTCAATAGACCTATCATCTTAAAGCTCACATCAGTGAAGATGATTTGGGCGTTGCCATTACGTTCGATTTGACGGATGGCTTCCTCAAAGAGTTCAACAATTTGTGCCAGATTGGCAGGATTGACGAAAGGCGCAAATTTCGAATTGAATGTCTTTTCGTCCTCAGGTAGCATTACGATTTCTGCAAGATTATTGTTGAACAACAATGAATTACGGATAATGCGCAGACCATAGTCCAACAGTTCCTTCTGTTTCTCGCGTCCGATACTTTTCACGTTGGCCGAAAAATCGATGATTTCGGAATAGGCGGCGCGGAAGCAGAGGCGCATCCATTGCTGGAAAGTGGTGAAAAAGAATTTATGGTCTTCAAAGTCCTTGAAGGATTGACAAGCCGTCAGCCAGTCGCCTTCCGAAATCATGGCCGCATCGTGAGCTTGTTTTGGGTCGCAGCCAAAACGTTGCTGCAACGCCGTTTCAATGGCAGCGGTGTCAAGAGCAGGTATCTTAACCAAGGCCGTCCTCGACTTGATGGTGGCCAACAATTGGTCTTGGTCTTCGGCTATGAGCAAAAAAATGGTTTTCTCGGGCGGTTCTTCGAGGAGTTTCAGTAGTTTGTTGGCCGTGTCGGTGCGCATTTTCTCGGCCATCCAGATGATGGCGATTTTGTAGTCGCCCTCGTAGGCCTTCATGTTGAGCTTGCGCAACAGTGAAGCCGCGTCACGCACCGACATGTAGCCCTGTTTGTTCTCAATGTCCAAGAAACCATACCACCCCGACTCGTTGATGTAGCCTTCGTTTTTCTGCACGTATTCGCGCCATTCTTCCATAAACAAGTCCGATTCCGGGTTGCTTTTGACGCTTTTGGTGGTGTTGGTCGGCACGACGAAATGCAAATCGGGATGCACCAACTTCTGCATCTTTTGGCAGGTGGGGCAGATACCGCAGCTGTCGGTCTCAGTGCGGTTCGGGCAGAGGATATATTGCGCGTAAGCCAAAGCCAAGGGCAACTTACCGCTTCCCGCTGGGCCTAAAAAGAGCTGGGCGTGAGAGACATGGTTTTCTCGCACGCTTTGGATGAGCCTTTGTTTTATGGCACTTTGTCCTATGACGTCTTTGAACTGCATTTATGCCTCCACGCCGTGTTCAAAAAGATATTCGGGAGCAATGTCGGCACCGTTGGCCCAAAAAATGGTATGATCAAGGCCAAACTGGATGAAATTGCCTTTGTCGCGCAAATCCGCAAAAGCGGGATAGGCAAGCAGCGGTGTCAAATCCACCTTACGCCGCTGGCCGTTGTTGAACGAGCAAAGCAGCGAATAATCGCCCAAGTATTCTACATCTGTGATTGTCAGTAACATAACCTATCGTATTTTTTTGATTGTTTCTCCGTTTTGGGCTTTTTCCCACAAATCCATCAACTCATTCTCGTGTTCATCCATGAACTGGTTGATGATGGCAACCGTTTTTGAACGTGCCGTGCCTTCGATGACACGGTCTTTGATAGTGATGGAAAAGTCGTCAATTCCGCTGCGCACATGAATATGCGGTGGATTATGGTCGAAACCATAAATGTAAATCAGGATGCCTTGTATGACGAATATGGAACCCATTGTTTTAGTTTATCGAAGGCAAAATTACAAATATTCCCCGTTGGTTGGTCATTATACAAGACAAAATTGAAAATTTCGGGCCTTGGGTGAGAAGATTGTGGAGGTGGCGAAGTGAATGTTTTTCATCCATTGTTGCGACAAAACCAAAAAGTGACTATTTTTGCGGCATAAAAACACACGAACATGTTAGGCATTGATTCAAAAAGAGAACTTATCACTGGGGAATTCGCCAGAAGAATTTGGAGCGAAGTACTGGCCATGTGGCACAGAGAAAAAACGACCGAAACCGAGGAAGCAACTCCTAAATACGAAGTGGAATGGGTGTGAAAAATTTGGTCATCCGACAGATTGAAGATGCTACTTCATTGGCCAATTTCCATTGCGGCATTCAGGCCATGGATGATTTCATCCATTCAGGTTTGAATGACAGCATCCGCAACCACTATTGCAATTCCTATTCGGTTCATCTTGGTTCTGAATTGGTGGCTATGTTTGCGCTCAGTTTTGATTCATTGGAATTGGATTCTGATTCGCTTGAAGAGATGGCGGAGGGTGTCAATACTGCCAACAAGCCTGATTTATCGAAAAATTATGTTGATACCTTTTTGAGCAAACATCATTATCCAGCTTTGGAAATCGCCTATTTGGCAGTTGAGGAAAAGCATCGCACTAAAGGCATCGGTAAAGCCATTGTGAATGCTATTGCTGACATGGCTCAACGGCAGAAAACCGCTGGTTGTATGTTTCTAACCGTGGAAGCCTACATTGAAGAAGGATACTCGGCTGTACCTTTTTATTACAATTGCCAATTTGAACCATGTGAGTTCAAGAAACCCAACAAGGAAACTTTGCGGATGTTTAGGGCGTTGTACCCGAAAAGCGAATAGAAATGTTTTTGCCACAACTTCACCTGCAAAACCATTGCCCTGATTCAGCAGGCCTTGGGAGAGAAGATTGTGGAGGTGACACAATAGGATTCTTTTTTGAACTATTTCACATTAATGTTAAACATATCGGAAAAATGTATTACCTTTGCGCTGTGAAACAAAAAACGAAAAACGATGAAGACAGCAACTTTAAAAACTCTCGAACAGACCGACAACGTGAGTCCCCCAAGACGGCACCATTACAATTGAAAAGAATGTGATTACAGGCATTGAAAGTAAAGTATTTCAATTATGAAAACCGAAACAAACATAAAGTATTATTCCCCTATTTTGGAGGAAGCAACAGCCGCCATTACTCCGCAAGAACGAGCTGCTTTTGACCTGAATTTTGACATTTCTGAGCGTATATACCAAATTATACAGGAAAAAGGCATGACCAAGCGCGATTTGGCTCGACTGACGGGAAAAAAGGAATCGGAAGTCTCGCGTTGGTTTATGCTGGGCCACAACTTCACCTGCAAAACCATTGCCATGATTCAGTTGGCCTTGGGGGAGAAGATTGTGGAGGTGG
>CADCML010000062.1 GCA_902802535.1 uncultured Bacteroidia bacterium | reverse complement strand
CTAAATCTATATGAAAAGATTCTCTAAGTCCATAATGACTATTATGTTAGCAGTAATGGTGTGCTTTGTAGCAGCAGGCTGTACAAAACACAATGGCGGTAACGGCTCTTACAACGGCCACGATTACATCGACCTCGGTTTGCCGAGCGGCACGTTGTGGGCGACTTGCAACGTGGGTGCCGAGAATCCCGAAGGTTACGGCGATTACTTCGCTTGGGGCGAAACCCAACCCAAAGCCGTCTACACCGACAGCAACTACGTTTACAGCCACGGCGGTTATGACGATTTCACAAAGTATTGCACAAAACCAGAGTTTGGCTACAATGGCTTCACCGACAACCTGAAGACTTTGGAGTCGAGCGACGATGCCGCCACGGTCAACTGGGGTGAGGGCTGGCGCACTCCGACTATTAATGAATGGGTGGAACTGTTGACCAAGTGCAGCTATACTTTTACTACAAGAAACGGGGTGAAGGGTTGTCTTTTCACCGCTCGGAATGGCAATAGTATCTTTCTGCCTGTCAGGGGTAGAATCGGGGACGACAAGTCGAGTAACGAGGACAATAAGGGCAATTATTGGTCGAGTTCGCTCAACAAGGGTATGCCTGTCTATGCGAAGGGCTTCCAGTTTATCATCGATTATGATGACTGCGACATCTACGACGACTTCAGCAGGTGCGCTGGCTACTCTGTTCGTCCGGTGTGTGCTTCGCGTTAGGACGAAGCCTTGTTACGCCCTCAAGCACCCGATAGGCACTACATAAACGCCGTCATTGCGTCGGTAGGGGGAATCTCCTAAGCCGATCATTACCATCAGGGAAGGCATCTTCGTGACTTGATGAAGGTTTGTTTTATAATTCATTTGAAATCAGTTGTTTATCGGCTGCAAAAATACAAAAATAATATCAAATTGGTAAATTTGGACGAATTTTGTTGGTAAATTTGGACGGATTTCATTGGTAAATTTGGACGGATTTCATTGGTGAATTTGGCTAATTTTTGTTGGTGAATCGCCGCTTGGATGCCACGGGCAAGGTGGAAATCACGGGCTGGATTGACCCGTATTATTGGGAGTACCGTCGGGTGGGTATGAATGTCGACCCAGTGGAGTCTATCGTCGATGCCGACTACGATTACATACTTATGGCCGGTTTGGACAGCAGTTTCAAGGCATTGGTGACGCGCACACTTGCCGATTTTGGTGTCGACCCCGAAAAAGTGCTCGCCGTAGAGATGGATTACGACACAAGGCGTGAAATCCTAACCAATTACTTGCACCCCAAGAACTCATAAAGAAAAGTGATAAGTCGTTTAAATTGTTGAATTTCAAATTTTTAAATTATTGTGTAAAAAAAATTCCCGAAACCGATTGCCATTCCAAGAAAATGTCGTACTTTTGCGGCTCAAAATCAAAAGGAAAGTAAGCGATGAAAAAAGACATTCACCCTAAGAATTACAGACTGGTTGTTTTCAAAGATATGTCAAACGACGTGACCTTCCTGTCGCGCTCGACCATCAACACCAAGGAAACCATCAAGTGGGAAGACGGCAACGAATATCCTCTGGTGAAATTGGAAATCTCCAGTGCGTCACATCCCTTCTACACCGGTAAGATGAAACTCGTCGACAGCGCCGGTCGTGTGGATAAGTTCAACAACAAGTACAAGAAGTTCTTCGAGAAGAAGGAAGCCAAGTAAGTTGGACGACACCAAAAAGGGAAGCTCTTGCCTATCGCGAGGGCTTTTTTTTTGCCTTGGCATTATTATTGTCGTATCTTTGCGCCACATATATAATAAGGTGTGAACCGGCGACGGACTGACATTTTGTCGCCCATAAACAAAAACGCTTTTTATGAGTTATAAAGTTGAACCTGAATTGTTTTCAGATATGATTGACACGGATGCCGAGTTCATTCCCGTGCTGACCATCGAGCAGAGCCAACTCAGCCAAAACGAGTCGGTGCCGGAGGAACTGCCCATCATGCCGTTGCGCAACTCGGTGCTTTATCCGGGCACGGTCATTCCCATCACCGTGGGGCGCGAGAAATCCATCCAGTTGGTGAAGGAATACAGCCGCAAGCGCAAGCCCATCGGTGTCATCGCGCAAAAGGAATCGAATGTGGACGAGCCGGTGCTTGACGATCTCTACAAGGTAGGCACTTCGGCGCAAATCCTCAAGACTTTCGAGATGCCCGACGGCAGCGTGACGGTCATCATACAGGGCATCCGCCGCTTTGAGGTGGTGGAACCCATCCAAAACGAACCCTACATGAAGGCCGCCGTGATACCTTACGCGGCTTCGGAAGACATACCCAACACGCGCAAGTTCGAGGCTTTGTTGCAGTCGGTCAGGGACTTGGCCATACAAGTCATCCCCCGCTCGCGCAACTTGTCGCAAGAGGCGGGCTTTGCCATCAAGAGCATTGAAGACCCCGTGTTTTTGCTGAATTTCGTGGCCAGTAATGTCGAGGCTGAACTCCCTGTGCGTCAAGGGATTTTGGAGGCTCGCAACCTCAACGAGATAGCCAACGGACTGCTCTCCGTGCTGACCGAGGCGAAGCAGATGCTTGAACTGAAGCAGCAAATCCAGAGCAAGGTGCGCGACGACATGGACAAACAGCAGCGCGAGTATTACCTCAACCAACAATTGCGGACCATTCAAGAGGAGTTGGGCGGCAATCCCAACGAGCAGGATGTCAAGGAGTTGAAGGAAAAGGCCGAGAAGAAAAAGTGGTCGAAGGAAGTGTCCGAAGTTTTCGACAGGGAACTGAAGAAATTGGAGCGCACCCATCCGCAGTCGTCGGAATACGGCATACAGTTGAACTATTTGCAGTATCTTGTTGATTTGCCGTGGAGTGAGTTCACCAAGGACAACTTCGACCTGAAACGCGCCCAACGCATCCTCGATGCCGACCATTTCGGGCTTGACAAGGTGAAAGACAGAATCATAGAGCATTTGGCCGTGCTGAAGTTGCGACAGGATATGAAAGCCCCGATTTTGTGTCTCGTCGGACCTCCCGGTGTGGGCAAGACCTCCTTGGGCAAGTCCATTGCAAGGGCTTTGAACCGAAAATATGTCAGAATGTCACTTGGCGGTGTGCGCGACGAGTCGGAACTGCGCGGCCACAGAAAAACTTACATCGGCGCTATGCCGGGCCGTATCATCCAGAATCTGCGCAAGGTGAAGTCGGGAAATCCCGTTTTTGTTCTTGATGAAATCGACAAGGTGAGTGGCAACAACATCAGCGGCGACCCGCAGGCTGCCTTGCTTGAAATCCTTGACCCTGAGCAGAATAACGCCTTCTACGACAACTTCATCGAGTTGGATTACGACCTCTCGAAAATCCTTTTCATCGCCACGGCCAACAACCTCGCGACTATCCATCCCGCTTTGCGCGACCGCATGGAAATCATCGATTTGAGCGGCTACCTGCGCGAGGAAAAATACGAAATTGCAAAGCGTCATTTGATTCCCAAGCAGATGAAGGAACACGGCCTCGACAGCAAGCAAATCACCTTCCCGAAAGATATCGTCATGCACATTATTGATGACTACACCCGCGAGGCTGGTGTTCGTAATCTGGAACGCCGCATCGGTGACATGATGCGTTTCCGCGCCAAGCAGGTCGTGACAGAGGAAACTTTCGACAAGAAAATCACGATGGATGACATTCGGAAGGTGCTCGGCGTGCCCATGCACCACGACGAGGACGAGGTGAAACACACCATGCCGGGTGTGGCCACGGGCTTGGCTTGGACGCAAGTAGGCGGTGAGATTTTGTCCATCGAGGTCAGTTTGAGTCGCGGTGGGGGACACCTCTCCCTGACGGGCAATCTTGGTGAGGTGATGAAGGAATCTGCCACCATTGCCTACGAATTCATCAAGGCGCACGCCTCGCAACTCAACATCAATCCCGATGTGTTCGACGCATGGAATGTCCATGTTCACATCCCTGAAGGCGCCACGCCGAAGGACGGCCCCTCGGCGGGTATCACCATGCTTTCCGCTTTGACTTCTGCGTTCACCCAACGCAAAGTGAAAGGTCAGTTGGCCATGACGGGTGAAATCACTTTGCGCGGTCGCGTTTTGCCAGTGGGCGGCGTGAAGGAAAAGATTCTTGCCGCCAAACGCAACGGCGTGACCGACCTCATCCTTTCCATTGACAATGAGCACGATATCAAGGACATCAAGGAGGATTACATCAATGGATTGAACTTCCACTATGTGGAAAACATGATGCAGGTGCTTGACCTCGCTTTGGAGAAGGAACAGGACAAGAACGACCTCGATTACAATAAGTATTTGAACAACTTGCATCCTGAGGTAATCGGTTTCAAGATCAAGTAATAAAGTAACTACAGATTGCACAGATGAAACAGTTTTCCGACAACAAATTCGATGACGCAAGCGTCCAATTTTACGGATTTCAGACCGCGTTAGCTCATCTGTACCCATCGGCTGCTTGCAGCCAAATAATTTTGGGAAAACAATCAGTAAAATCTGTATAATCTGTAGTTAATATCTGCGTATGAGAAAGATAATCGGTATATTATCCTTATTTGTATTGCTGGTAGCTGGATGTGGTCAACGGCAGGATGATGAAGAAGGACTATCCATTTTCAAGTACAATGAATCCGCCGGCATATTGACCCTCGACCCGATTTATGCCAAGGACTTGCCTCATATTTGGGCCTGCAACCAGTTGTTCAACAGCCTTGTAGCCTATGACGACCAGATGAATCTCGTCCCGATGGTGGCCAAATCATGGGACATCAGCGAGGATGGATTGATTTATACTTTTCATTTGCGGAATGATGTTCAGTTTCATGAGGACACATGTTTTTATCAGTCGGCCCTTCGACAAGCTCAGGGACCATCGCAGCATGAGTCAGTTAAGGTCGTTGAGCCTGTCGAAACGCCGACATTAAGGTCACGCTTTGTAACTGCCGAGGACTTCGTCTATTCTTTCAATCGCGTGGTGGACAAGCAGTTGAATTCGCCAGGTTTATGGATTTTTTCTTCCGTCAAGCATGATGACGACCATTATGCTTTCACCGCTTTGGACGATACGACTTTGCAAATCGAACTATCAAAGCCATTTCCGCCATTTTTGGGCATTTTGTCCATGACATACGCTTCGGTGGTGCCTCACGAGGCCGTTGAGTATTATGGCAACGACTTCCGCAGTCATCCTGTAGGTACGGGGCCGTTCAAGTTCCAGTATTGGAAGGAGAACGTGAAGTTGGTTTTCCGCAAGAATCCCAACTATTTCGAGCATGATGAGGCAGGGGAGAAATTGCCCTACATTGATGCTGTTTCCATCAGTTTCCTGATTGACAAGCAAGTGGCGTTTTTGGAGTTCATCAAAGGCAAATTTGACTTCATGTCGGGCATCGATGCACGCTACAAGGACGAACTTTTGACCTACGACGGCCAACTTCGGCAGAAATACGAGGACAAAATCAACTTGATTACTGAGCCTTATCTGAACACGGAGTATTTCTCTTTCTTCATTGACCCCAATGACAGCCTCGGCCCTGACCGTTCACGCGCCTTGCGGCAAGCCGTCAGCCTCTGCATTGACCGAGAGAAGATGTTGCGTTACTTGCGCAATGGCATCGGCGAGCCTGGTACGGGCGGCATAATTCCCGCTGGTTTGCCTGGACATAGTAATACCATTGGCTATGGTTACGACTTGAAGCGCGCCCAGCGTTTGGTGGCGGAGAACCATTTGGAGGGTTATTTGTTGCAACTCTCCACCGTTGCCGATTATGCCGACATCGGAAAATTTGTACAAAGTCAGGTGGAGCAAATCGGCCTGCAATGCAAAATGGAGGTGATGCCGCCCGCCACGATGCGTAGCATGAGGTCCAACGGTAGCCTGTCCTTCTTCCGTTCCTCTTGGGTGGCCGACTATCCCGATGCGGAAAACTATCTCTCGCTGTTCACGACCCTCAACTTTTCGCCCGCTGGACCGAATTACACGCATTACACCAATCCCAAATACGACAAACTTTACGACAAAGCCCTACTGTGCAACGACTTGCAAGAACGCGCCCATTATTACACCGAGATGGATAGCCTGATGATGCGGGATGCGCCAGTGGTGGTGTTATTTTATGATGAGGTGCTGCGCTTTGTGAATGAGCGCGTGCACGGCCTGGGGAGCAATCCTACGAATTTGTTGGATTTGCGGCGGGTGAGGATTGGGTGGTAGTTTTTGTTCCAATGGCTTGTGTTTCGGGATTTTTATGTAAGTTTGCACTTTAATCTGAAACGAGCCATGAAAAACGAAGAATTGTTAAGCGGCGAGAAATGTGCTGTTTTTAAGGGAAATACGAGAACTATTTTCGTTGATCGTCGCGAGTTTGAGGGGTCGGTTTATGAGCAGTTGGAGGAAGCGTATAAGTATGTGCTTGCGAAAATCAATTTGGGCGCTCGGATTGAAGGCTTGTATCGTGAGGATGTCTATGAGATTCCCGAGCAGGCAATTCGTGAGACTTTAGTCAATGCCATTGTGCATAGAAGCTATTTGCAACCTTCTCATATTCAGGTGGTAGTGTTTGATGACAGGGTGGAGATCACTTCACCCGGAGGTCTGCCGCCCGGCTTGACCGTGCAACGCATGAAGGAGGGCTATTCTATTGTCCGTAATGAGGCTTTGGCCAATGTTTTCCTATATATGCGGCTGTTTGAGCATTTTGGTAGTGGCATTCCGAGGGTGATAGAAATGGTTAAAAGTTACGGATTGCGTGAGCCGGAATACATAGATATGGAAGTCGGGATTCGGGTGAATTTTTATCGGTTGCCTGATGAAATTAGTCAAGCTGCTGATAAAGTTAACCTTATAGAAAATCAAGAGGTTACTATTATAACTGATAAAGTCACTGATAAAGTTACTGATAAAGTTGGTGATAAAGATGGTGACAAAGTTAATGACAAAGTTTTTCATCGGTTTAAAAGTTTGATAATCAGTATTAATAGTGAAAATCTTGAGCGAAAAGAGATTATGCAAAGAATGGGGTTGAACCATATAAGCTTTTTTATTGACACATACTTGACCCCTGCTATTAATCAAGGCTATGTTGCTATGCTCTATCCAGATAAGCCGCGTCATCCCAAGCAAAAGTATTACTTAACCGAAAAGGGTAGGGAACTTTTGAAAACATTGCAAACACAATCATAAATTTATAATATTATGAAAATTAAGTATTTATTCTTTTCAATCCTACTATTGGGCGCATTCACTTTGAGCGCCCAGGAGGAAGCCAAAATGTTGCGCTTCCCGACCATCCACGGCAATGACGTGGTGTTCAGCTATGGCGGAGACCTGTACTCTGTCGACATCAAGGGCGGCATTGCCCACAAAATCACCAACGATCCGTTGGGCTATGAGATGTTCGCGCGTTTCTCGCCCGATGGCAAACATCTGGCCTTCACCGCACAATATGATGGAAACACAGAGGTTTACGTCATGCCTTATCCTGAGTGCGGCACGCCTACACGTCTAACTTATACGCCCACTTTGGGCCGCGATGACATCAGCGACCGCATGGGTCCGAACAACATCGTCATGGCGTGGAAGGACAACGAAAACATCGTTTTCCGTTCTCGCAAGGAGAGTTGGGACGACTTCGTTGGCCAGCTTTTCATCGCCAACATCAACGGTGGCTTGGCTGAGCAACTGCCCTTGCCCGAAGGTGGCTGGATTTCGTATTCGCCTGATGGCAAGCAGATTGCCTACAACCGCGTGATGCGTGAATTTCGCACATGGAAATACTATCGCGGCGGCATGGCTGATGATGTGTGGATTTACGACTTCAAATCAAAGAAAATTGAGAACATCACCAACAACAACGCGCAGGACATCTTCCCAATGTGGGTTGGAAACAAGGTGTATTTCTGCTCCGACCGTGACCGCACGATGAACCTGTTCTGCTATGACCGGGCGACCAAGCAGACCACAAAGGTGACGGACTACACCTATTACGACATCAAGTGGCCCTCGCTCGGTGGCAAGGACATAGTCTATGAAAATGGCGGCCAACTGTTCCGCTACAACCTCGCCGATGGAAAAATCTATCCTATTCCCGTGCAGATGGCTAACGACAACAAATCAACCCGAACCAAGTATGTGGATGCCAGCAAGTTCATCAACTCAAGCACGATTTCTCCCGACGGCAAGCGCGTGGCTTTTGGTGCCCGCGGAGACGTGTGGACGGTGCCAGTCAATTCGGGCATCACGCGCAACTTGACCCAAAGCGACAACGCCCATGACCGCAACGTGGCTTGGTCACCCGATGGCAAATACATCGCCTACATCAGCGACCGCACGGGTGAGGACGAGATTTACATTCAAGCCCAAGACGGCAAGGAAGAAGCCATTCAATTGACTTCGAAATCAGATACTTACAAATACAGTCTTATATGGTCGCCCGACAGCAAGAAGATTCTGTGGGACGACAAGATGAACCGCATCAACATGGTCGATGTGGCCTCGAAAAAGGTGACCGTGGTGGCTCAAAGTTTAGCTGGTGAGATGGACGAATTTTGTTGGTCGGCCGACAGCCGCTGGATTGCCTACGCCATGCCGAGCACCTTCTCCGTGAGCCGCATCCATATCTACAACGTGGATTCGGGCAAGGATGAGGTCGTCACCGATGGCTGGTATAATGCCTCTTCGCCCGCCTTCGACAAAAACGGTAAGTATCTGTATTTCACCTCTGAGCGCGATTTCCGTCCGACCTACGGTTGGTTGGAATGGAACCATGTCTACATCGATATGTCAAAGGTCTATCTGCTTACCTTGCAGAAAGATACGCCATCGCCTTTCCTCACCGAAAACGATGAAGTGAAAGCTGAAGGCGACAAAGAAGGACCCAAGGATGAGTTCAAAGGCAAGCCAGATGGTCCTAAGGGTGGCAAACCCGATGGCCCCGGCTCGAAAGGTGGCAAACCTGATGGCAAACCCGAAGGTAAAAAGGAAGCCAAGGAGGTGAAAATCGATTTCGAGGGCATCAGCAATAGAGTGGTGGTACTGCCCGTCAATGCGGGACGCTACTGGAACCTGACGGGTGTCGAGGATGGCTTGTATTTCGTGGCTGTCGGTCGCAATGGTGGCGGCCTCAACTATTTCGATGCCAAGTCGAAGAAGGTCACGAACATCAGCGGCGGCATGGGTTACGAACTCTCCGCCGATGGCTCCAAGATGCTTATGCGCGAAGGGCGTGGTTATAAAGTGGTCAACGCACCGAAAGGCCCAATGCCTGGCGGTGGTGGTCCTGGTGGCATGAAGCCCGGCGAACCTGGCAAAGGTGGTGGCGATGGTGAAATCGACCTTAGCAATATGAAGAAATGGGTCGAGTTGCGCACCGAGTGGACACAGATTTACAACGAGGCCTGGCGCCAGATGCGCGACTTCTTCTATGCGCCCAACATGCACGGCGTGGATTGGCCCGCTATGAAGGAGAAATACGGAAAACTGTTGCCCTATTGCGCCGACCGCAACGATGTCAATTATCTCATCGGTGAACTGATTGGCGAAATCAATATCGGTCACGCTTACGTGGGCGATGGCGACCGTGCGAAACCTGAGCGCATTCCAATGGGTATGCTGGGCTGCCGCATCCACCGCGACAAGTCGGGTTACTATCAGATTGACAAAATTTTGAAGGGCGAGAACTGGAACGAAAAGACCCGCTCACCGCTGACCGAAGTCGGTGTGAACGCCAAGGAAGGCGACTACATCATCGCTATCGACGGACAGAGTACCAAGGACATGAAGGACATGTATGCCGCCCTCATCGGTAAGGCCGACAAGGCGGTGCTGCTTACCTTAAATAATAAGGCCTCTGAAAGCGGTGCGCGTGATGTGGTGGTGAAACCCATCGCTGATGAGACGGGCTTGTACTACTACAATTGGGTGCAAGGCAACGTCGAGAAGGTGAGCAAGGCCACCAACGGACAGGTGGGCTATATTCATATCCCCGACATGGGCGTGGAAGGCTTGAATGAGTTCGCCAAATATTTCTATCCACAATTGGACAAGAAAGCCCTCATCATCGATGACCGTGGCAACGGTGGCGGCAATGTCAGTCCGATGATTGTGGAACGTCTGCGCCGTGAGCTGTCGATGTACGACGTGATGCGCAACGGCGAACCTGAAACCAAACCTACTCGGATGATGCTTGGCCCCAAGGTGTTGCTGTTCAACAAGTATTCCGCTTCCGACGGCGACTTGTTCCCCTACCAGTTCAAGAAGCACAAGATTGGCACGACCATCGGTATGCGCTCTTGGGGCGGTGTGGTCGGTATCCGTGGCAGCCTGCCCTTCATCGACGGTGGCTCGCTGACCCGTCCCGAGTTTGCACCTTTCGACGAGAAAGGCAACTGGGTTATTGAAGGCTATGGCGTTGACCCCGATATCGTCATCGACAACGACCCCGCCCGCGAGTTTGAGGGCATCGACGACCAGCTCAACAAGGCCATCGAAGTCATTCTCAAGCAGATGAAGGACTATCCCGATATTCCTGAGATTCCGGCTTGGCCCGATAAGACGAAGTGATTTGGAATGAACCTAAACAAAAAGCCCGCCAAAATACTTTTGGCGGGCTTTTTCATGTCAAACGAAAACCTTATTTCTTGGATTTCTTGGCAGGTGCCTTTTTGGCGGCTGTTTTCTTAGCCGGAGCCTTTTTGGCAGGGGCTTTCTTAGCCTTGGGTGCTTCAGCCGTCGGCACGTTCTTCAGGATGTCGCACATGAAGTCCCAGAACATCTGGACGGTCGGGATTTCGCAACGCTCGTCGGGCGAGTGTACGCCGCGCAGGGTGGGACCGAAACTGATCATGTCCATGCCCGGAATCTTGTCACCGATGAGGCCGCATTCGAGGCCGGCGTGAATGGCTCTGACTTTAGGATCTTTGTTGAAACGTTCCTTGTAGCACTTCACGGCAACGTCCAAGATGGCACTGTTGGGGTTGGGTGCCCAGCCTGGATATCCGTCGGTGTGCTCCACATCGGCATCGGCGAGGCTCCACACAGCTTCCACCATGTTGGCGATGTCCTGCTTCGACGACTCGATGGAGCTGCGTTGCGAGGTCTGGATGAAGAAGAAGCCTTCCTTCTTCTTGCACGAGGCGAGGTTGGTCGAGGTTTCCACGAAGTTCGGAATGGTCTGCGACATGGCGATGACACCATGCGGGCATGCATAAAGGCCATTCAGCAGGTTGAACTGCGATATTTCATCGATGACCACATCAGGCTGTACCTCAGCCACTTCCGCCGTAACTTTCAGCCTGGGCTCAGTCACTTGGTATTCTTGCTGGAAGTGCTTCTCCATGTCTTTCACATAGTGCTCGAAATCCTTCACGCAGTCGTTCGGGATGTAAGCCACAGCCGTAGCTTCTCGGGCGATGGCGTTGCGCAGGTTGCCGCCTTGGAAGTCATAAAGTTGGAGGTCGAACCAAGTGGTGGCCTGCCACAGGATGCGGGTCAGGAGTTTGTTGGCGTTGGCGAGGTTCTTGTTGATGTCGTCGCCGCTGTGGCCGCCCTTCAGTCCACTCACGGTAATGCGGTAAGCCGTGCAGTCTTCTGGAGCAGGCTCCAGTTCGTACCACACCTTAATTATAGTGTCCATGCCGCCAGCGCAGCCGATGAAGATTTCACCTTCGTCTTCTGAGTCGAGGTTGAGGAGAATGCGGCCAGTGAAATCTCTCGGGTCGAGTTTCATGGCACCAGTGAGGCCCGTCTCTTCGTCGACGGTGAAGATGCACTCGAGCGGACCATGTTCCACTTTCGGGTCGGTGATGACGGCCAAAGCCGCAGCCACGCCGATGCCGTCGTCAGCGCCGAGGGTGGTGCCGTTGGCATGAAGCCATTCGCCTTTGATGACAGGCTCGATGGGGTCTTTCTCAAAGTCGTGCTTCTTGTCGTTGTTCTTTTCGCACACCATGTCCATGTGGGCTTGCAGGATGACGGTTTGGCGGTCTTCCATGCCCTTGGTGGCGGGCACGCTCAAGATGATGTTGCCACATTCTTCCTTGATGTAATCCACATTATGGTCTTTCGCCCATTTCTCTAAATAAGCCACCATTTTGGCTTCTTTCTTCGACGGACGCGGCACACCGAGGATGCCGTTGAACTCTTTCCAAATGCCTTCTGGCTTGAGTTTTAAGATGTTGTCGCTCATGTTTTTAGATTTAAAGATTTAATATTCAAAGATTTAAGATTCTTGTTTTACTATGGCTCATGGCTTATGGCTCGCTTCTCCCAAAGTGGAGAACTTCGTGCTTTTTGATTAAGCGGGCCATCAGCCATAGGCCTTCAATTCCCTTATCGTCTCCATCGGATTCTCCGACTTGAACACTGCATTGCCTGCCACCAGCACGTTTGCTCCAGCCTCAAACAAAGCTTTGGCATTCTGAGTGTTGACCCCGCCATCCACCTCAATGAGGGCATGGGCGCTCTGCTTTTCAATCATTAAACGCAGTTGACGGATCTTTTCGTATGTGCGTTCGATGAATTGTTGTCCTCCAAAACCCGGATTGACCGACATGAGGAGCACCAAGTCCAAGTCGCCGAGGATGTCTTCCAAAACGGCCACGGTTGTATGTGGGTTGAGCACCACACCAGCTTGAAGTCCAAGACTCTTTATTTGTTGCACGGCGCGGTGGATGTGGTTGCAGGCCTCATAATGGAAAGTGATGATGTCGGCACCAGCCTTGGCGAAGGCCTCGAAGTATTTCTCGGGTTCCACAATCATCAGGTGGACGTCAAGGGGTTTCTGGGCTTTTTTCTTAATCGCTTGGATGACAGGGATGCCATACGAAATGTTGGGCACGAAACGTCCGTCCATTATATCGCAATGGAACCAGTCGGCCTCGCTTCGGTTGACCATTTCGATGTCGCGTTCCAAGTTGAGGAAGTCGGCTGACAATAGGGAAGGGGCTATCAATTTCATAGTTGTTCAGTTGTCAGTTGATAGTTATCAGTTGTAGGGGCAAAAGTAGGAAAAAAACTCTCAGCAATCGTTCCGTTGGGAAAATATTCCTATTTTTGCCACGGATTTGGTGCGCCAAGTCCGTTTTATAGAAGCGTTATGCTTGTCTCAAAGTCGGGAATGTAGGAAGTTCAAGACTTTTCAGGGCCAAAGCATAGTGACTACGCATATAGCGTGGACACTATATTATGGCTCTGAAAAAGGTCTTTCCTACAACCTCCGACTGAGAACTAACATAGTCAGTTCCACGCTTCTTTTGTGTCAATCAATTTGGGGAACAAAGGATTCTCCTACGCTTCTTGGACTGGAAGCCGTAAGAAAAAACATATGAATAAGAAAACAATAAAACTTGCCTTGCTTGTGGTAGCAGTGGTGTTGTCGGGATGCAAGAAAAATGAAGTGGATACCCCAGAGATACCTGTAATTGTTTCGGATACTGAAGCGGTTAATGAAGACGGATATGTAGTGGTGGAGTCTGTCTTTGATGATGAAAGCAAAATGTATTTCATCTTATTAGATGCTATTTCCGCAGCTGTAACAAATAGTGAGAGCTTTTATGGTAGTGGGAATAATAATTATGGATACCAGTATAGAGGTGATGTCGTTATTCCTTCTGAAATAACTCATTTAGGAGAGACTTATACCGTTACCACAATTGGGAAGAGATGTTTTGCGGATACAAGGTTGCTTAAATCTGTAAATATACCTCATACCGTGACTTCTATTGAAAGAGAGGCTTTCATGAATTCAGGGATTAGGTCGATAGTTATTCCTGAATCTATAAGCGAACTTGGATGGTGTATATTTAAGGGTTGTAAAGCATTAACTTCTGTTACATTGTCTGATTCACTTGAAAGTATTGGATCAGAGGCCTTTAATGATTGTGATGGCTTGACGATGATAGCTTTTCCTGAAACATTAGAGAACATTGGAGATAGAGCCTTTATTGGATGTGATGGTTTAACATCCATTACTATCCCTGAGTCGGTGAATAGTATAGGGAAGAATGCATTTAAGAATTGTTCGATATTGAAAGAGGTCAATTACAATGCTATTCAAGTAAATGCTGACTTTTTTGATAGTGATTTTGATACAAAAGATTCGTGGTTTTATGGATGCTCGGCTTTGGAGACAATTAATATTGGTGATCAAGTTGAAGTCATCCCTTCATGCTCGTTTGTGGATAGTAATATTACTTCAGTTAATATCGGTAATTCTGTTAGGTGTATTGATGTCTGTGCTTTTATGGGATGTAAAAGGTTAGCTTCAATAACGATTCCTGAAACTGTGATGTATATTGGAGCTGGTGCTTTTGGCAATTGTACACAATTGACATCCATTACTATTCCCAACTCTGTATGTTATATTGGAGGGGCGAATTATGCGGGAGAGATTCATCTTGTATTAAATCCACCTTATTCTGGAGCATTTTCATGTTGTACGAACCTTTCATCGGTAACAATTGGCAATTCGGTTGAGGAAATTGGTGAGTTTGCATTTTATGGGTGTAGTAATTTGGAGAGTATAATGCTACCAAATTCAGTAAAAAGAATAGGCGGAGGTGCTTTTGAAAGGTGTACAAAATTGACTACTGTGATACTTCCTAACTCGATACAGACTTTGGGGTCTTGTGGAGCTATGGATGAAAATCTCCACGGAGTGTTCACAAGTTGCACAGGGCTAACATCCGTAACATTAGGTAATTCGATTGAGATAATTGGAGTATTTGCTTTTTATGGTTGTAACAATTTGGAGAGCATTGTAATACCTAATTCGGTAAGTAGAATAGGAGGAGGTGCGTTTGCAAATTGCTCCAAACTGACGTCTGTAATCCTTCCTAACTCGGTACAAGAACTGGGGCATACAATGGATGGTCATGGACGTTACTACGGGGCGTTCACAAATTGCACAGGTCTAATATCTGTGACATTTGGTAATTCTATTGAAGAAATAGGTTTGCGTTCCTTTTATGGTTGTAGTAATTTAGAAAGCATCGAAATACCTAATTCGGTAAAAAGAATAAGAGGTGATGCATTTTCGCAGTGTGGATTGGTTACAGTCACATGTCTGCCGATTATTCCGCCGACTAGTGGATATGAAGGGTCGGTGTCTTTTTCATCACCGCAGGTTATTCGTGTTCCAGTACAAAGCGTTGATTTATATCGTGAAGAATGGTGGTTCTATGAAGATATAATAGAAGGGATTTAAAGATATAAAGTTTGATGATTTAAAAGAAGTTGATTTATGGTAGTTGATAGTATGACCAAATACGAAGTCATGGATGAACTTCGTTCCGATTTTGACCTTGAAGTTAAGCCCTATTACGATAATAATTTGAGAAGGCGTATTCAACCTTTGATTTGTTTCAAAGCTCAACGCCAAAAATCAATAGTTAGCTTGGGGTGGGAGGATTATTCAACAAAGAAAGGTAACACTTTCAAAATTTTGAAAAGAGGCGATGTGAACGGTGATACGCCTGAGTTCATGGCAGAGTTTTTCTGGAAAAATAAAAAATACTATGCTTTATTCTATCAGCGGAATCATGTGGTGGTATTTCAAGAGCATTGCCTTGAGAGGTATGCTGAAAGAGTCCTCTTAGATGAGAAACTGAAAGTAGGAGAGGTTATTAAAGAAATACGAAAGCATTTAAACTCAGGGTTTCATATAGTATTACCCACACCTACACATCCATATAGCATTTATTTTGTTGTAGCCAATGCTTTATTCCTGGGTGACTATGAGGATTTGGGAGGAAAGTATAAAGACAAGACTTATAACTGGCTAAATACATGTATCTCATTGAAGGAAGCCCATGCTACACAGAAAGGGATTATGTGCTCTTTGGCGAGTATGCAAAGTTATACCATTTCAATAGGCTTTAATCCCATTCAGGATAAGGAAGTGTATTTTAAGAATCGGAATGAACTAATAAAGATAGATAATGGAAAGGAGAGATTGATTGACTTTTTTAAGAACTATTATATGCTATACCAGCTTTTCCAGAGCTTTAACTTGCCGTTTGAGGTTTATTTCAATGAAGAGATTGAAGCGGATATGGTTTTTTTGAAAAATGAGCTTGCTGATTTTTCGGTGCATGTAGAAGGTCTTTCCCCATATGGAAAGAAAAATGGGTTTGCTTTTAAAGGAGAGATTGATTATAGAGGTCGTAACAAGTTGGATGAATAAAGTAGAAGCGTTTTAAAATTTCCCATTTGAGCGAATTTGCAATCCGACCTCATCTAATATAATCATTTGTAATGCTAACAATACTTAGTTATTTTTTAATTATATGACTCATTATAAGCTACATAGCGCGTATTGTACCGAGCATTCGCCCTGTTTTAGGGCATGTTCCAGTCCA
>CADCML010000061.1:25639-30944 GCA_902802535.1 uncultured Bacteroidia bacterium | reverse complement strand
CTGCCGAACAGACTATTAAATACCAACGATTTCAAAGAACTCTTATATTATGGCATCGCCTACGCGGCGTAGCTATTCAAAATTTAACGGACTATTGATGCTAAGAAAAGCTCGATAAATTGACGTTATGCAACATTTGTCAGGTTTTTTAGAAACAGTTGCAGTTAAAGTGTGTTTTGATAGTTTGCGTTTTTTTTGCACATACTGTATTTTGAATGTGTATACGTTATTTTTGCGCCATCTGGGACAACGGAATGGAAGTCCCAAAAGGCGAATCAGATAAGGACGACATCAGCTTTTCCATTGCTATCGAAATAGCCTCAAAGATGTTTCATATTAGGGTAGGGGAATGGTGAGAACGAACAGTTGAAATCCTTCATTAAGTGATAAATTTTGTAAAATTCTCCCTATAATAGTGCTTTTATCTTCAAAAAACTCCCTATATAAGGGATTTTTGTTATTTTTGCCGCAAAATAAGGAGGAGATATGATAGATAACACCTTAATCGCCTATATGGAGGAGATGCTTCGCCAAACGCCTACTGCCTTTGTGCGCTATATGGCTGACCATATTGATTGGGACAGCAGATTGGTGGGTGTTGTCGGACCTCGAGGCGTGGGCAAATCGACTATGCTGTTGCAACGCCTCAAGGCGCATCGGAATGATGGCTTTTGGCTGTATGTTTCGGCTGACCACATCTATTTTGCCAACCATAGTCTGGTGGATTTGGCTGACGACTTCGTGAAAGAGGGCGGCACGCATCTTTACATTGACGAGGCGCATAAGTACCGCAATTGGTCGCGTGAGCTGAAACAGATTTACGATGTGCATCCTGATTTGCATGTCGTGTTCACAGGATCTTCCGTGCTTGACATCACAAAGGGCGAGGCCGATTTGAGCCGTCGCGCCTTGATGTATTCCATGCAAGGATTGTCGTTTCGCGAATATCTTGAATTGTTCCATGGCGTGAAGGCGTCAAAGCATACATTAGAGGAAATTTTAACGCACGAGATTGAGCTTCCAGTCCCGCATCCTTTGCCGTTGTTTCGTGACTATATGGCCTTTGGTTATTATCCCTTTGCCAAGGAAAACGGCTTCTCCATCAGGATGGAGCAAATCATTTCGCAGACGATTGACTCTGACATCCCCCAGTATGCCGACATGTTGGCTTCCACGGCGCGGAAGCTGAAACAAATGCTGGCAGTGATAGCGGAATTGGCTCCCTACAAACCCAATGCCGACAGTCTCGCATCAGAATTGCATGTCAGCAAAAACAATGTGCCCGACTATTTGACTTATCTCGAAAAGGCGGGAATGATAGGTCTGCTGCGCGATGATACTGGCGGTCTGCGTGGTTTGGGAAAAGTGGAAAAGGTTTATGTGGACAATCCGAGTTTAATGACGGTATTAGCCAATGGTAAACCCGAAATGGGCAACTTGCGTGAGACATTTTTCTACAATCAGATGCGGGTGATGCACAAAGTTCTTGCCTCAAGGGAATCGGACTTTGTCGTTGGTGATTACACTTTTGAAGTTGGTGGACGTAAGAAAGGAAAGAAACAAATCCAAGATATTCCGAATGGTGTTGTCGTAAAGGATGACATTGAATTCGGTCACGGCCTAGTCATTCCACTTTGGCATTTTGGCTTGACTTATTAAGAAAAAGGCAACAAAAAAGCCCCTCAAATTCTTGAGAGGCTTTTTTGCGTTTAACCGAGATAACTCTTCAGGATCTTGCTGCGGCTGGTGTGTTTCAACCGGCGTATAGCCTTTTCCTTGATCTGGCGCACACGCTCGCGTGTCAGGTCGAATTTTTCGCCAATCTCCTCTAACGTCATCGGGTGGCTACCGTTCAGCCCGAAGTAAAGGCGGACGACATCCTGTTCCCTTTGCGTCAGGGTGGAGATGGCTCGGTCAATTTCTTTGCGCAACGACTCATACAGAAGCTCGGTCTCAGGCGTCGGGGCCTCCTCGCTCTTCAGCACGTCGTCAGAAGCTCGGTCTCAGGCGTCGGGGCCTCCTCGCTCTTCAGCACGTCGTACATGGTGTTGTCTTCATCCTGCACGAGCGGTGCGTCCATCGAGATGTGGCGTCCGGCGTTTTTCATTGACTCTTTCACCTCCTGCTCCGTGATTTCTAAGACCTCGGCAATCTCCTCTGCATTGGGTTCGCGCTCAAACTCTTGCTCTAACTTAGCGTAAGTCTTGTTGATTTTGTTGATGGAACCGATTTTGTTCAGTGGGAGACGGACAATACGCGATTGTTCGGCCAAAGCCTGTAGGATGGATTGACGGATCCACCACACGGCGTAAGAGATGAACTTGAAACCTCTGGTTTCGTCGAAACGTTGTGCGGCTTTTATCAGTCCCAAGTTGCCTTCGTTGATTAAGTCGGGAAGACTAAGGCCTTGGTTCTGATACTGTTTTGCTACGGAGACTACAAAGCGCAAGTTGGCCTTGGTGAGTTTTTCCAATGCGATCTTGTCGCCTTGCTTGATACGCTGGGCCAATTCAACCTCTTCTTCGGCTGAAATCAGCTCAACCTTACCAATCTCTTGCAGGTACTTGTCGAGAGACGCGGTCTCACGGTTCGTCACCTGCTTCGTAATCTTTAACTGCCTCATTTAAGTTTATTTAGTTCTTTGAATAAGTTTTCTTTGTCGTTCGAGCGGATTTGCAATCCGCTCACGTTGAAGTGGGGATTTCAAATCCCCTTTTCGCTGCTGACGAATTTCAAATCCGTCAGAACCGTAATTTATTTAAAGCCTGGCGGATCTGGAAATCCGCCAGAACTCCTTGTCAATTATTTTCTGCGACCGCCGCCGTTGCCACCGTGGTTACCATTGCCGTGGCCACCACCATTGCGGTTGCCACCACCGTGACCACCATTGCCATGGCCGCCAGGACGATTACCGCCAGGACGTGGACTATTGCCGCCTTTCTTCTCCTCATAGCCTTCTGGTTTGGGGAGCAGGGCACGGTGCGACAGACGCAACTTGCCAGTCTTCTCATCGATTTCGACAAGCTTCACGTCGATTTCATCGCCTTCCTTCAGGCCGGTTTCTTCCATCGTCTCGTAACGTTTCCAGTCGATTTCGGAGATGTGGAGCAGACCGTCCTTGTTCGGGATGATTTCCACGAAGGCACCAAAGGCCATGATGGAAACAATCTTGCCGTGGTAGACCTCGCCAACTTCGGGCACCTGCACGATGGCGCGAATCTTGGCCTTGCAAGCCTCGATGTCTTCCTTGTTCTGCGAAGCGATTTCCACGATGCCCTTCTGGTCGTCCTCGGTGATGACGATGACGGTGTTGGTCTCTTTCTGCATCTCTTGGATGATCTTTCCGCCAGGTCCAATGACGGCACCAATCATATCCTTCGGGATATACATGGTCTCGATGCGCGGCACAAACTCCTTGTAATCGGCGCGAGGCTCGGTGATGGTCTTGGCCATCTCGTCGAGGATGTGCAAACGGCCTTGGCGGGCTTGTTCGAGGGCTTCGGTCAGCACTTCGTAAGACAGACCGTCGACCTTAATATCCATCTGGCAGGCAGTGATACCATCGCGGGTACCAGTGACCTTGAAGTCCATGTCGCCGAGGTGGTCTTCGTCGCCGAGGATGTCGGTGAGGATGGCGTATTTGCCGGTCTCGCTGTCCGAAATCATACCCATAGCCACGCCAGCAACAGGCTTGCGCATCGGTACGCCAGCGTCCATCAGTGCGAGGCAACCGCCACACACTGAGGCCATTGAAGACGAACCGTTGGATTCGAGGATGTCGCTCACGATGCGGATGGTGTAAGGCATGCTCTCATCGTGCGGCACCATCGTCTTGAGGGCGCGCTCGGCAAGGTTGCCGTGACCGATCTCGCGGCGGCTGGTGCTACGTGCTGCCTTGGCCTCGCCAGTGGCAAAGCCGGGGAAGTTGTAGTGCAGCGTGAAGTTCTTTGTGCCTTCCACCACGGCGCCGTCCAAAGTCTGTTCATCGAGTTTGGTGCCGAGGGTGACGGTCACCAAAGCCTGCGTCTCACCACGGGTGAACACAGCCGAGCCATGGGCCTTGGGCAGCACGTCGACTTCGGTCCAGATGGGACGCACCTCGTCGGTCTTACGACCATCGAGGCGGATGCGCTCGTTGAGGACGGCGTTACGCACGGCCGAGCGTTCCACATCGTGGAAGTAACGCTTGGCGAGCGGAGCAACGGTTTCCAATTCTTCTTCGGTATATTTTTCGAGATATTTGTCAAGGATGCCGCTGAAGGTCTCTTCGCGGAGGTGCTTATCGGCGCAACCGGTAAGGGCGAAGTCGTAGCAAGGCTGGTAGCAGTTGGCTTCGATTTCGGCGCGGAGGTTGTCGTCGTTCACCTCGTGGCAATATTCGCGTTTGGCCTTATTGACCTGTTCCATGAGCTCGATTTGAGCCTGGCATTGAATCTTGATGGCTTCGTGTGCGGCTTTCAGTGCGCCGAGCATCTCTTGCTCGCTCACTTCCTTGCATTCGCCTTCCACCATGCAGATGTCTTTCATCGAGGCGGCCACCATCAGTTCGAGGCGGGCGTCTTCCATCTGGGCGAAGGTCGGGTTGATGACATATTCGTCGCCGATGAGGGCCACGCGCACTTCCGAAATCGGGCCATGGAAGGGGATGTCGGACACGCAGATGGCGGCAGAGGCGGCCAAGGCTGCCAATGCATCGGGAGTTTGCTCCTTGTCGTTCGACAAGAGGTTGACTTGCACGATGGTTTCAGCGTGGTAATCGTCGGGGAAGAGCGGGCGCAAAGCGCGGTCGATGAGGCGCGAAATGAGCACTTCGTAATCGGAGGGCTTGGCCTCGCGCTTGAAGAAACCGCCCGGGAACTTGCCCGTGGAGTAGTATTTTTCCCTATAGTCGACAGACAGGGGGAAGAAATCGGTTTCGGGAGCCACTTCTGTTGCGGAGCAAACGGTGGCCAAAAGTACGGTGTCGCCGCAGCGGAGCATGACTGATCCGTCGGCTTGCTTGGCGTAACGGCCGGTGTTCAACGTAATCTCCTGACCGTTAGGCATGTGAATGGTTTGTGTAAATCCTTGTGGACCCATGATGTTTAGTTTTTTTACTGTTTTCTCTACTTCTTTACTTGCGGGTTCGTAAATAGCAAAAAAAGGCAATGCTCGATTGCCTTTTCTTGCTGTTGGCTTGGGTTGCCGAAAGTATTACTTTCTGATACCCAATTCCTTAATGATGTTACGGTATCTTTCGATGTCGGTTCTCTTCAAATAATCGAGAAGTTTTCTTCTCTTACCTACCAAGCCAACCAACGCACGT
>CADCML010000061.1:0-25605 GCA_902802535.1 uncultured Bacteroidia bacterium | reverse complement strand
TGAAAATCTCTGATTTCTTTTCTGCAGTTAAGTACATAATTTTCTTCTTTTTACGATAAATTTGTTGTTCTAAACGGGCTGCAAAGATACGAATATTTTGGAAACTGGGTGGTTTTGAGAGAAAATTTTTGTTGTTTGTGGCCTTTGTCAATACATCAATCCGAAATGCCAAAGCGGAAGGATGTTGAACATGCCATGCTCGATGTCGTCTTTCACCACGAATGCATTCAATGTTCCCGCGATTTGTTTCTGTTTCTTGTTTTCTCCTCCAATTTCAAAGGTGTAGGTGCCGTCAATCAGGAAATCGGATTTTGCTGCGGTTTGAACTTGATGATTCACCTGTAACTGGTTGAGGAAGAAGCTCTCACGGATATTGCCAATTTCAGGTTGAGGGGTCAAGGCGTATGAAAGGTTGGTGTTTTCCAAATAGATTTTGTCCACTTTGCCCAAACCTCTTATGCCTTCCGTGGCTGTGTGTAAAGCATTGAGCAGTTTGGCGCGGGTCATATATTCAAGGTAGTCATTCACGGTTTCACGGCTGATGTCCAAAATGCCAGCCAATTTGCTGATGTTGGGTTTGAAAGGCACGCTCGCGGCAATCACATTGAGCAAGCGTTTCATTTTCATTATGGAACTGATATTGAGCTTTGCATAAACCGGAATGTCGGTCTCAATGACGCGGTTGACCACATTGATGAGGCGGAGGTCATAGCCTTCGCTGTCGGAAAAAGGGTAGTAACCTTGTCGAAGATAGTCGCGGAAGGCGGCCAAGGGATAATCCAAACTCTCGGTGCTCACTTTGTGTTGCATGATGTCATCCAAGGAATGAACCGGGATTTGGATGCCTTTTTTCATGGCAAGGTATTCACGAAACGACATTCCGTGCAGGGTAAAGGTCAACACACGGCGCGACAAGTCGCTGGTTCCGTGGTAGATGTCCAATATCGACGACCCTGTGAAGACCACTTGCAGTTGCGGAATGGCATCGTAGATGTTCTTCAGTTCTTGCGACCAGTTGGCGTATTTGTGGATTTCGTCTATGAAAAGGTGCTCGCCACCCAGTTGGTGGAACTGCCGCGCCAAGTCGAACAGGCTATGGTCGGAGAAATAAAGGTCGTCTGCCGACACATACAGCGTTTTCTCCATTGGAAGATGCAGTTTGATGTGTTGGAGCAGCATCGTGGTCTTGCCCACGCCGCGACTGCCCACGATGGCAATCATACGGTCGTTCCAAGGGATGATGTCGTGCAGGTAGCGCAAGAAACTCGTATCAGTCTCTTTGAGCAGGTTATGGTATCTAAATAATAAGGTGTCCATGCCGTTCTTGTATGTTTATGATTTGTTTCCGCCAGCAAAAATACAAAATTGTCGAATGCAATCGACAAAAATTGTAAAAAATTGCAAACTGCACTTTGCAAAAATCGGGGAAAATTGTCAAGTGGAGGTGGCAGAATCAATAAATTCGCCTCGGAAAATGTGTCTGCGGCGCGTTATTCTTTTCTTTTACCTCTTGCAGTTTGAAAAAAATGTGTATTTTGCCCCGTGAAGTAAAATTACTCAAACTATTGAGTAAATTACTCAATCTACTGAGTAAATTCTTAAAATATGATTTAAATAATTGTGTTTCAAAAGAATATAAAACTTATTTTGTAAAAAGCACCTCAAGGCAGAGGAATTCTTGCAGATGAAGCCAGAGATGTTGTTTTAGGAAAACTTGCCAACTGCACTTCGCAAATTGTCGAGTGGGGGTGGCAAAGTAAAACTATTACGGTTAAAAATGTGTTTATAATTTACTGTAATCCCATTGCTTAGTAGGTATTATGCCATGTGAACTGAGTAGTTTGGCATATCTTGAGTTTGGAAGGATTGCAAATTTGCTCGTAAAAATCCAGTGATATGGCCGTTTGTCTTTTGGTTTGAGTGCATCAATTTCAGGGGCCTTTTCTTTCAACCATTGTTTTAGCCAATTCAGCTTTGCGATGACAGTTTGAATCTCGGTCGTTGAGCCAGGATGAACTTCAATAAAAAAGGTCTCATTATTATATTCTACCGCATAATCCCAACGAAAATCATCAGGATACTTGGTCTTGGTAGATGAATCAATATCCAAGCTACCTCCAATCAAACGAGGATTAGGTACCACAAATTTTTGTCTCTCATTGTTTTTTATGGCACCAAAACCAACTTTGAAATTGCCTCTGACATCTTCTGTTTGCTCAACAGCGGCCTCTAATAAACTTGCCTTGGGATTGCTATTCATAGTCAATAGAGTATTTCGAAACGACTTCTGAAACTTTGCTTGAGAACTCTGACAAGCCGCCCCAATTGGAAACGATGTTATTAGTGTCTGTAACATCTAACGAAGATATGTCGTGGGAAACAACTTTTCCGTTTTTACTTTCTCTATCAAAATAATAGGTTCTAATGCTCTTATCAAATAGCCCTGCAAGCATTTCCTTAACAGGAGATATTTCAGGGATGTCAAACAATTCGTATAAAGCTTCGTATTGTTGAGGATTGGATCTCAGTAAATTGAAACTCCATGCAAACTCAAGAAACACGGGTGAATGCGATGAAACTATGACTTTGTAACCCCCCGTTTGAATCAGTTCAAGAATCTGTAATATAACACTTATTATTGCTTTAGGATGAAGCCCCATCTCAGGCTCTTCGATAACAACATAACGATATTTCTCTTTTTTTATCACATTTGAAGGTGGCCCAGAAAGGCAATAAAAAGCCAGTAACAGAGGCATGAACTCTTTTTGTCCAGCGCTCCATGACATAAAAGGAATACTCAAGTCGTCCACATTTAAAATCATTTTTTTCTGCCCCGCTCTTTCTTCGGTGATGATTTTTGCATTGTGGAAAATGCTGTCGTCAAACGAGCGACGCAAGAAGCCTTTCAACCTGTTTTTTATCGGAAACAACACATCCGCCTGTCCCATGCCATTTTGCATGAATAGACGTAAGGTTTCACTAAAGGAACGAAGAATGTATGGAGAAGAACTGTCAAATTCCATGAAATTTTTGGGCCGGCCGTCCGAAATGCTGAAAATACGCTGGGCTGGTATGTAAAATAGTGTTTCGTCGGTCTCATCCGCTTTCTTTGGTAAGTTTTTTTTAAGGAAAGAAATGTCATCATATTCAATATGAGTATTGTCTTTCCAGATGCCTGACATACCTTCTCCGAAATACACATTGAGGATTTTGTCGGTATTATGGCCAATGATATAATTATATCTGTCTAATGTGTTGATGATATGGTCTCGGTCTATGGCTAATTTGAGCGTTTCTAATGCGATGCTTTTCCCGCTAGCTTGAGGGCCAACTAATAAAGTCAGGTCGCCAAAACTAATAGAAACATTTTTGATCAGCCCGAAATTTTCAATGATAAACTTCTCCATAATAAGTCATATAATTTCTGCAAAGATATATCATTTTTCTGAAACATCAGTTGTTTTGGATAGAATGTTTTTCATCGCTTTTTATGAATAAGTGAGGTGGTCTCGGATTTTTTTTTGCAATATAGAATTGTATTCAGGATAGAAAGAGTGAGCCTGTCTTTGGGTTTATTCTTCTATAAGTTTATCCCACAATTCTTCATCCCGCATCTATTTGAAAATTTCCCTATGAAATGTTTTTATGCCAACTGCACTTTGCAAAAAACGGGGAAAAATTGTCGGGTGGAGGGGGCAAAATTGCTTGCTCATGTTTTAACATGGCTCATAATCCTCAAAATCCCTGACAGAGAAATCATCCGCATCTCGGAATTCGTTTGTAATGATGCTTTTTTCTATCGGGAAAGTTTCTTCAGCAAGTTTCAAGAGTTGCTCCCAACTCCAATCCATGTAAGTCTTGAAGTTACTTTTAAGCAATTGAATGGTATCCGCCTGATTGTACTCTTCCGATAAAAACCCCGGTATGTTTAGTTGGAGACGCTTGTTCCACAGCAGGAATTTCATGATGGTGCTTGTGTTGCCCGTGTTGCTCAGTGCCCAAATCAAGTATTTTCTCGTATCCCCATTGCATTTGTCGATGATGAATCTGTGATGCCCCCATGGAATAGATAGTATGGTTTCCAATTCGTCCACAAGCTGTGGATGTTTTTCGATTTCCTTTGTAGATTGAGGATTTACTAAGGTTTTTCCCGAATCGTCCACAAGTTGTGGATGAAACGAAGAGAATGTTTCACTTGCATTTTGTACCTCTATCAAAGGTGAATACAATAGATAAAAATACTTTGTATATTTTAGGTTGGTTTCAGACAGCCCCTTTACATCGGGGAGAGCATCTCTCAAATCTTGGCTTAGATTTCGGAAGAATCCTTCGCCCCATTTGCTTTCAGCTTGTTTGTTCACAATGTCGGCACCCAACACGAAGTAGAACTTCAACAATTCTCGGTTCACCTTTACGGCTGCTTTCATCTGGCTTTGCCTGAAGCGTAGGCTCAAATCTTTAATCCAATTTGCATATTCGTTGTTAATTCTAATCAGATTGCTCATAGATTTTTGTTTTTCACAGAGTTAAACATTCATTTACCCACTATCGTTTCCCCCAAAGGATTCATTTCGTGTTTCTTATAATTCTCCTGTGCTTTCTCCTTGCTCGCATTAGCATAGCAATACTCGCACAAATGCGTGCAAGTGTTGTACTCACCGATGTCTTTGCTCACCATGCAGCCACAGAACTGTCGTTGACCTTTGTCGCGGTTGTCCTTTTTCTTCAGGGCGTATTGCGATTCGCTGAGCATGATGGCATTGGCGGGAATCGGCTCTGCGCCAAACAAGGAGTTTTCCATAGTTTTTATCTCCACACCGAGGAAGTCCATCAAGGCTTTGTTGTGATGCGCAAAGCGAATCATCAAGTCATCATCCACGCAACGGTTGTGTTGGATGCCGTATGACTCAAGGTCTATTTTCTCGCCACAGGTGGCCAGTTGGTAGTGCCATTTCTGGTTGAGCTCAGAAAGCCGTTGGGCAAATTCCTCCATCTGGGCGGTCGTCCATTCCGCATAGTTCACATAGTTTTTCTCAAGGTTGGCTTTCACCTTTTTATATATGGCGATGTCGGCATAACTGAAAACGAGTTTCTCCGTGTAGCCACGCAGTTGGTCGCCAATGTGTTCCACTTTCTTCAGCAGGTCGTTAAGGCTGATTTGGTCAGTCAGGATTAAAGGGTCGAAACGCCAAATCACATGGCCTTTGCCCAACTTGTCCACCAACCGTTTGAAGGTGTCAATGCGCTCATCCAAGGCTGGCACACCTTTTTCCAAGCCTTCTTTCACATAATCGTTCAGCGTGTATTGGATATAACACCCGATGTTCCTTTCTTTCAGTTCGTCAAGATGTTCAAGCAACGGCTTCGGGTTCTTCGACCAAAACACGATGAAACGGCATTTCTCATACGAGACGAAACTCTTTACGCCGTTGAAGGGATTGGTCCAGGCAGAATAGCCCACTTTTAGCCGATGGAAGAACCAGTCGGCATAGAACGCGGGAATGTCCGTGCTACGGCTTGCGGAGATGATGACTGGAGCCTGAGCCTCAGCCAACATTCCGTTATCTCGCTGAATCTGTGTCTTTTGCCATTGGGCCATAAAGGAAGGGTTTGCGTCTTGTTGTTTCTGCACAAGATAGGCAATGCGCGATTCACATACAAGAAGCAATGCCGTTTTTTCACGACGACACGGATTCTGTTGGATAAAAATGCACGAGATGACAGGCGGAATTGAAAAGAGCAAGGCCGATGGTGTGCCTTGCTCTCATTTCGTAGCGGAATTGCTTCAAAAGTCTAACATTTACGGGTATTTTCGTGATATTTTGGAGTGCTATGAGTACATCAAGAGCCGACACCCTGAGTTGTTTGATGATGAATAATGTAAATGCTTGATTATGTGTGTTTTGTTGCTAAAAATTATACACTGATTTTATTTGCTTTAATCGATAATTATTGGATTTTTATCCAATCCGCAAATAGTGCTATAATAAATTAAAAATCAATAATTTACAAGAATAATTTTAATTTGATTTTTCTTTGAATTATTCTTGCATGGCTGAGCGGTCAAAATGCCCCTAAATGCCCCAACTATCTGTTGGGTGTATGGGGGTGGGGCGTTTTTTTTAGAGACGTTATCCGTTTTTTGGAAAAAGCATGCTTTTTTACGCAAATCGCACTTTAGAGACAACAGATTGACGAAAAAAATCTACCCACTAATCTCAATCTAAGAAATGTAAAGAATTATATTGAGCCTCTGCTAATCGCCACATCCCACATTGATACTTGGCAGATTTCGACATTTCAATATCATTGTCAAGTGCATAGGCATAATAGAAGTCGCCCAATGTCTCTATAACGAATTGAAGCATAATCCATGCTTCACCTTCTTCTACTTGTTCAAATACCATCGAAAAAAACTTCCAAGCAATTCATCTGCCACGATGATATGTCTTTCATACATTTCTTGGTAGTCTTCTGAGGCAGTGAAATCTTTGCTATACAACTCCTTTGCTAAGTTTTTGTCTTCGGATGTTGATTGTCTGTCAATGGCATCTTGCATTTCTTTGAGAAATGGAAAATATTCAAATGCCTCCTTTGCTTTTTGCTCTAATGATACGTTTTTCATAGTGTTTAGTTTTCTTGATTATCAGCAAGCCACTTCTTAACATCCATTATTGGGAATTCGGCAATCTCTTGAGCAAGTTCTAAGTTCTTTAACATCAACTTCTTTTGTCCATCGCTTATTCCGTATTTGTCAGCGTAGTTTTCCACTATACCTATCGCTTCTTGAATTCCCTCTTTTGCTCTATACCCTCCATTGTCACTGAATAATACAACAAACCTCTCGTATGGCTCCATTTCATCCCATTCTTTTTGTGTTACAGAGGTGGTTAATTCAAAATCATCGTAATCCATTATTGATAGTTTTAATTGGTTTAGGCGACAAAGATAGTCAATTTACCAATCCAAAGCAGCGTAGCAGTCCAAAATCTCTTCCCGCTTAATGCCCAAATAGCGGCGGGTAATGGAAACGTTGGAATGACCAAGAACGGAACTTAACTTGATTAAGGCATATTCTCTATCCTTTGCCGTGTCATAGATGCGGCGGGCAAAGGTCTTGCGGAGCGAATGACTTGTAAAGTGTTCAACGCTCAGGTTGTATCGGTCTTTCAGCCCGTGCAAGGTCTTATTGACCATCTGAATGGTGATGACCGAACCTTGATAGGACAAGAACATCGGCTTGGAGGTATCGCTCAGCCCCATTGCCTTGAAGCAATCTTCAATGTGTTTTTTGTAGTCCGCGCTCAGCGGAATTTCACGGCGTTTGCCCGTTTTCTTCTCGTTGATGGTCAGGATTTCATTGTTCAGGATGTCGGCGAAAGTTAGGCGAAGGATGTCGCTGATGCGCAAGCCTGTCATAAAGCCCGTGGCCACCAAGATACTATCACGATAGCGACCATCACGAAAGAGTTTCTTCACCAACATCATTGCCTCGTTCCAAGGCAAGTAATCCGCTGTTGTATATTGTCCTTTGAGTGCCATAGTGGTTTGATTTTGATTGTGATTGATATAAAACTGAAACCGATTTACCCTGCTTGATATTTAACTTCTTGATTTTCAACAGGTGTTTCACTATTGTCCTTTGTTGAACCCCGCTCAGGCCGACCAATCGACCTGTTCCAACCAATGCTCAACATCTTTGGCATAGTCGGCTGTGCGTTCAATGGCATTGTCGATGGTGTTCACCAACATATCCACATAGACCTGTTCGATTTCCTTGACTAACTTACCGCCCTTGATGAGCCTGATGGTAAATAAGTCCCAACCTTCATCATAGACCACTTCAACCCATCCTTGATGCTTGAAGCCGTTGACATAGAATCTAAGTCCGTTCTTGATGGCTATGGGATTACGGAAACCCCAAGAAAACATTACCATCAAGTTCATTCTTAAAACGCTCAAAATGTAGTTTGCTAATTCCATAGTTGTTTGGTATTGTGGGGAAGGGCTTTGCACCCTTCCCCGATTAGACATTTAGAAGACTTTAATTAAGGTTTCCCAACGGAAAGAACGCCATTCACCCTTTTCCACATCGAAGTAGGCGGTAGTGGCGAAACTCTCACGGCTTTCGCCACGGCCATTAGTCTTTGCCTTGGCGATGTTGCCCATTGTTGTTCCCCATGCTTCACGAAGTTCACCGTTCTTTTTGGCGAAAACGAAGTGGGCAATGCCGTTGGCTAACTTGGTTTTCAATTCGTTAATCATAGCGGCCTTGACAATTCCGTTGTCGATGCTGTGGGTACGGAAGGCGATGACCTTTGCGCGGGTGGCGGTCATATTGTTTACGATGGCGATGTTGCTCATTACTTGGCAGGTGGTTGAAATTGCTGTGTTCATTGTTGTAGTGTTTGTGGGTTATTACTCTGTTTTTCTATCATTTCCTTTGTTTGACGCTACAAAGATACGATTTTATTTGATACAAATAACATTTTTGACCAACTTTTTTTCAAAAAAATGCACTTTTTTTGATACAAATAACATTTTTTGTAATTTTGGGGCTTCAAATTCATAATAGACATGGCGCGAAATGTAATTTATGTGGAAAAAGACGGTCGATTTGAGTTCTTCGGCTCTCCTTCGGCGGTATTTGACAAGTATGGAGCGGACGAAATCGGGGTTTCAGTCCAATACCTGAACAACACCTATTCCAAGTTGCGCAAAGACGGGAAACCCTTGGAGTTCATATCTCCAACAGGCTACATCATACGCAGGGGTGAAATCATCCTGAAGGCCACTGAATCCAAGTCGGAAAACCATCTTGGCTTAAAGAAGAAAGCCAATGCTGAGCAATCCACAAATGTTTAGTTTGTATTACTACCAAATTGTAATGTTATGCCAACACTAACTTGGATAGGAAAAGAAAAGGTTGTAAACCATCATCTTGAAGTACCATATAGGGTGCTTGAACACCGTTATGGCTACCGCGCCGACAATGCGGAGGACAAGTCGTTTACGGGTAGCGGCAACATGATTATCCACGGTGATAACCTTGAAGCCCTCAAAGCTCTGTTGCCTGAATATGAAGGCCGCGTGAAGTGTATCTATATTGACCCGCCCTATAACACGGGCAATGAAGGTTGGGTGTATAACGACAATGTGAACCATCCCAAAATACAGAAATGGCTTGGTGAAGTGGTGGGCAAACAGGAGGAAGACTTCACACGGCACGACAAATGGCTGTGCATGATGTACCCACGCCTTCGCCTGCTCCAACGCTTGCTGAGCGAAGACGGGGCTATCTTTATCAGCATTGACGATAACGAACAAGCCAATTTGAAGTTGATTTGCGATGAGATTTTTGGAAAGAAGAATTTTGTTGAATCGTTTGTATGGTATATAGATGGCCATACTGATAATCAGGATGTTATTACTAAAGTCCATGAATACATCTTATGCTATGCTAAAGAAATAACCACATTGAAAATTAATGATGTGGTCGACCCTAATACTCCACCTGATTCTAAAATACTCAATTCATTTGCGGAAAACTCAATTACAAAAAACGGATACAAGAATCCGCCTTCGATAATTGAATTGCCAATAGGTTTTCCGTGTGAGGTTGAAACTCTGAATAAAAGCAAGCATGATGCGGTAATGCAGTTGATGGATGATGTCGCATCAGTTGGTTTTATTACCCGCGAAATGACAAAGAGATATAAAATATCATACCCTGCCCGCATGGATGATATGTCAGTTAAAGACTATGTTTTGGAAAAACCATGTCGAGTTTATTCAGGTTGGATGAATAATGGGAAGTTAAAGAAGTTCATTGAAAACGGCTGTAAACCAATAAACGATGGTGGGGCTACATTGAAATTCTTTCTTTCAAAGAATGGCGTTTTGTATTATAGAAAAGATGGTAGGAGTAACCATTATATTCAGACTGTATTAGAGAAAATTGGTACTACAGAAACGAACAAGTATATGTTAGAAGGTATGGGAGTGGCTTTTGATTATCCTAAACCTGTTTCTCTTATCGAATATCTTGTGTCAATGGTGGCAAATCCCAATTCCATTGTGATTGATTCATTTGCGGGTAGCGGCACAACAGCCCATGCTGTTTTAAATCTCAATAAGAAAGACGAAGGTAACCGCCGTTTCATTCTCGTTGAAATGGAAGACTATGCCGAAGAAAAAACAGCCAAAAGAATCCAAGAAGTTTTGAACGGTTATGCCGATACCGAAGGCACGGGCGGCAATTTCGATTTCTATGAGTTGGGCGATACGCTGTTTAATCCCGATGGAACGCTCAACAAATCAGTGAGCGAAGACCGCATCCGTGAATATGTGTATTACACCGAAACCAAGCAGCACCTGAGCCGAAAACGTGATGACCGAAACCGTTACTTGCTTGACACTTGGAACGGTGTAGGCTACTATCTGTATTATGAGCCGAACCAAGAAACCGCCTTCACACACAACAGCCTGAACATTATAGGCGAAAAGGCTGAGCGGTACATTGTCTATGCCGACACTTGCACCATCGACAAAGACTATCTAACCGACAAGAACATCATTTTCCGCAAGATACCCCGTGACATCCAAAAATTCTGACACCTATGGAACTCAAAAAATACCAAAGCGAAGTATTAGCCGACTTGGAAGACTTTTGCCAACGGCTGAATCGGGAAAAAGACTTGAAGACCGCTTTTCAGCACCATTGGGAAGACCGTGGCATTGTGCTGAGCGTGTATGATGATTTCTTCAAGCCCTACAACAACGAAATCCGAGGTGTGCCACGGGTGTTGCTCAAAGTACCCACTGCGGGCGGCAAAACCTTCATTGCCTGTAACGCCCTGAGAACCATTTTCGACAATACACCGACCGAATTGCCGAAAGTGGTGGCTTGGTTTGTCCCGTCCGATACCATCCTGAAACAGACCTACAAGAACTTGAAGAACTCCAACCATCCCTATCGGCAACGCATTGACAGCCTTTTCAACGGGCGTGTTCAAGTGGTCGATAAAGAAGCAGCGTTGATGGGTCAGGGCATTTCACCCACGCAAATCAAAGAGCAACTGACCATTTTCGTGCTGAGCATCCAATCGTTTGCGAGCAACACGAAAGACGGTAGGCGTGTTTATCGAGAGAACGAGAATTTGGCTGAGTATGCGGGCAAAACCCCGACAAACCTATATGACCAAGTGGATGACACCGCCTTCATCAAGGTATTGGCAAGCCTCAATCCCGTGGTTATCATTGACGAAAGCCACAATTTCAAAGCCGACTTGCGTGTTGAAGCCTTGCGAGCCATCAACCCACGCTTCATATTGGACTTGACCGCAACACCACGTGATAATAGCAACATCATCAGCATTGTCGATTCGATGAAGTTGAAACGTGAAAATATGGTCAAGTTGCCCGTCATCGTATATAACCACCATACGACCAATGAAGTGTTGGTGAGTGCGATACAGATGCAGCGGACATTGGAACGCCGTGCCATTGAACAGGAAAAGAACGGCGGTCGATACATCCGTCCGATAGTGCTGTTGCAGGCTCAGCCACGAACCTCAAAGGAAAGCATCGACTATCAGAAAATCAAGGAACAGTTGCTTGAAATTGGTGTTCCCGCTGAGCAAATCAAGATAAAGACAGGCGACCTTGACGAAATCAAGGATATGGACTTGCTCAGCCGTGATTGCAAAGTGCGTTTCATCATTACCGTGAACGCCCTGAAGGAAGGTTGGGACTGCCCGTTTGCCTATGTGCTTGCGTCCATTGCCAACCGTAGTTCAGCCGTTGATGTGGAGCAGATTTTGGGTCGAATCCTGAGACAGCCGTACACCGAGAAACAGCAAAAAGACCTGTTGAACCTGAGTTATGTGTTCACCTCCTCAAACGACTTCAACAGCACTATCAGCAACATCATTAAGAGCCTCAACCACGAAGGCTTTAGCAATCGTGATTACCGCCTTGCTCAGCCCGAACTATACAAACAAAAAGACAGTTCAACGGAAATCGAAGTACACGAACAGTTGAAGATGGAAATAGAAGATGAGCCTTCAACACCTGAAATCAATGTTGCCGAAATCAAGGAAATGCTTGGTAGCAGCGACAATGAGGAAACCATCAACGCCGTGATTGAGACCGCCGCTGAGCAAAGCCGACAGTTTAACGTGATGGTTGAAGAAGCCCAAAACGATGAATTACAAATGACAGCCCCTGAGATTATGGATAAGAAGAAACACTACCCAATGAAGGAAACCTTCAAAGAATCAGCGAAGACCGTATGTTTGCCCGTCTTCAAGAAACGCATCAACATTGGCTCTATCTTTGAAGAAGCGGGAAGCCTTGCACCATTGACCAAAGGAATGTTGGCTGAAGGCTTCGACCTACGCAAAGCCGACCGTAACATTGACTTCACACGTGCGAAGACCGAGGCTGTTGCCATCGACATTGCCGAAACGGGAAAGAACGACTATGCACCCGAATATCAGAAACTAAGCGACACCAAATTACAATACATCCAAGATGCTTTTAGAACCTACTCAACGGAAGGTCAGCGAGAACAGTTGGCGAAAGCCGTGGCAAAGAAGATAAGGATAGATGAAGTGTCTGAGCCTGTTATCAGCGACTATGTGAAAGATGTGGTCAGGGACTTCGACAGCGAGCAAGTTATTGAAATGTTTGAGTATTTGGACATGACTGCCCAAACCATCCGTGACAAGATAGCCTCCTTGCTTTTGACTTACGAGCGAAACAAATTTATCGAGGGCTTAGACACAGGCGACATTATCTGTGATGCTGAGTTTACGCTGAAACCGTACATTTCCCCATTGGAGGCTGTGTCAAGTATGGGTAAGAGCCTGTACCGCAACGAGGGTGATATGGATAAGTTTGAAAAGGATGTCATTACCGAGGTTGCCAAGTTGGAAAACGTGGTGTGGTGGCATCGTAACCTTGAACGAGGCAAAGGCTTCTATATCAACGCCTATATCAACCACTATCCCGATTTCATTGTCAAGTTGAAGAACGGTATGGTGGTTATCATCGAGACCAAAGGCGATGACCGTGACAACAGCGACAGCAAGCGGAAACTTGAAGCAGGTAAGAAGTGGGCATCCGCAGCGGGAAGCAACTACCGTTATTATATGGTCTTCGACAAAGTGAAGATGGAAGAAGCAATAACGGTTAAAGAGTTGCTGAGCAGAATAGAGGGAATGAAGTAAATCATTGGAATCATAAAGGTAAGGCGACCCCGTATAAGAGCCGCCTTCCTTTCCTTAGGCTTTACTGCGAACGTAAATAGTGGATGCAAATATAAGACTTTTTTATTTGGAGCCATCATCATACTTTCTTTTTATTTCATTCTCATACGCCTCAATCATTGACTTAGCCTTCCGTTTTAGTTGGTTGATGTCTTTAATCGCTTGGTTTCTATCCTTTACATTATACACTTCCATATAGTATTTGACAGCCTGAAAGAAGAGATTTTCATCCTTTGCCAATACTCCATCATCCATTCTCGCCAACTTGTAAAAAGCATTTGAAAGCCAATACTCCAAATACTCCACTTCACCCATTTCATTGGGTGCTTGCTTGAACATAAATCGTAAACATTCATCGTGAAGGTCTGAAGGTTTACGGCTTGATGGCTGTTGGATTTCTGCATCATCGTTGAGTTGTAAATTATCAACTATATTACTTGAAGGATTGTTTAATGTATTATGTAAATGATTTGTATTTTTAGCATTGCTATCAGTATTAGCCTTCGTATATACATTGTTATTTACATAAGCATTGTCATTAAGGGGTTGGCTTAGGGGTTTTGCTTGGGGTTTTTCTTCCAACGTTTTCTTGGGTCTTCCCCCGTTTTTCCCGTAGTCTCTACCTTTATTGCCGTTCTCAACGCAGTTTTCATAGCGTTTTCGAGCCGAAGCCACCAATGGTTTAGCCATTGATAAGATAATGTTGATAGCCCAATTATCGGTTTCTTCATCAGTACCATATAGGGCGTAGTCCCTGATGCTCAAAATACACTTCTTGAAGTCGGCATCAGGTAGGTTGCTTGCGGCTTCCAAGAAGGAGTTGTACATTACAAACGATTGTTTGTCGGTTGATTGTTGGGTCATTGTTAATTGTATTATACCCGTTATTCTTAGCCTCAATGAATAGCACGGCGACCTGAGAACCTGTGTTGCTCATCGGGGCGATATATGAATATGTCAAAGAACTTTTCTCAGGTCTTTTTGATAGTATTATACAAATTTAAATTGTAAAAAGCAAATAATGAAGGGCTTAGAATCATTTTTTTTGTTTGTATTAGGTTTTTTTTGTACATTAGCTCTTAGTAAGACTGATTGTTTCAGTCGGTAATGCTCAGCAATATGCTGAATAATAATAATTTAGAATAAAATTAGAAAAGAATGAGTTTCAACAAAAGTAGAACAATGAGCGGTGTGAACACCTTGAAGAATAAAGGGTATCAATGCCGTATGAATGAATCCGTATGATGAATGTGTCTTCACGAAAGACCGACTTAGGCGGTATGATGGTTTCGGTGATATGACCGATGAAGAACTTGAAAATGCATTGATGATAATGTACACAATTTCAGGTGCTTATTTGACAAATAGAACAAAAATTGAAAAATATGAAAGAGATAAACTTAGACAGGTTTAGCGGCTTTATGAGGCCGAAAGAGGCTGAGCAGAAATTGAAACAGCCTGAGAAAAAGCGTCTTTTAGGCTATACCCGAGTTAGTTCCAAACGGCAAATAGAGGGTTACAGCATAGAAGAGCAGAAAAGAAGCATTATAGAATTTGCGAAGGTTCACGATTATGAATTGATTGATGTTAAAGGTGGTCAATATGAGAGTGCCAAAGGCGATTTCACCCGTAAAGAATTTAAGGCTCTTATTGAAACGGCTACAAAGGTCAAGCCTAAGCCCTATGCCATTGCAATCAAATTCATTTCCCGTTTTTCACGAACAGGGGGCGGTGCAATAGGTTTGGTGGATAACTTAATCAATAACAAGGGTGTTCATTTGTTAGAGACTTCAACGGGTCTCTGTACTGATAACGAAGATGGTAGGATAAGGATATATGAGAAGTTGTTGGAGGCGGCGAAAGAAAACAAGGAACGTTTAGAACGGACGCTACCGGGGATGAAGTCATTCGTGGAGGCGGGTAATTGGCTTGGGAAAGCCCCGTTTGGGTATGACACCTATGGTAAACGTGTCATAGATGATGACAAGTTACGGGGGTCGCAAAAGATAGTGTTGAACGAAAAGGGCGAACACCTAAGAGAGGCATGGAAATGGAAGGTGTTGGGTTGGTCGGATGCTCAAATCCAAAAGGAGTTGAAGGATAGGTATGGAATGAAGATTTCAATTTGCCGTTTGGGATATATATGGTCTAATCCGTTCTATGCGGGTGTGAATCGTAATGGTTTGCTTGACCATCCCGTTAAGGGTAAGTGGGAAGCCATTGTCAGCGAGGAGGATTTCTTCAAAGTGAACTATAAGGATGACCCGTTTAAAGCAAGGGCATACAACACTGAAGGTAATGTTGAGTACCCATTGGCGCATTTTGCCGTGTGTTCCAAGTGTGGGCATATTATGGTTGGTTATAAAAACAAGAAAAGGGGAATCAGTTATTACAAGTGCAAGACTTGCTCAACGAATTTCAATGCAGATACATTGGGACATTCACGAAATAAGGGGCTAAACGATGTCTTTGCCGAAATGCTCAGCGATTATTCACTTGATGAGCGTTTCAAAGCACCTATGATGGATATGGTGAAGGAAATTCTGTGTGGTGGCAACAATGTTGAGCAGTGCATTAAGGCGTTAGACAAGCAAATTGCTGAAATAGAAGCAAAGGAAAAAGCCTTGGAAGATAAGTATTTATTTGAACACTTTCCATTAGATAAGTACGAGGCAAGGGCTGCTCAGTTAAACGATGAAAAGATGCGTTTACAGGTGGAAAGGGAAGATTTGGTCGAAAAGAGTTCTAACACTTTTTCAGATGTTGAAAATGCGATTGATACAATTTGTAAGGCTCACATTTATTGGAAGTTAGAAGACCTTGAAACAAAAAAGAGGGTGCAGGAATTGGTGTTTCCACAGGGTATTCGCATCAATCCCGAAAACAGGGAGGTTCTAACTCCTGAAATCAATCCATTTTTTATTAAAAACCCCTGTAAATCAAACGATTGTAATGATGAAAAAAAAGAGAGCAAGAAGTAGCGGGATCGAGAATTGAACTCGAGACCTCCGGGTTATGAATCCGACGCTCTAACCTGCTGAGCTATCCCGCCTCGTTTCGGGGTGCAAAAGTAGATATTTTTTTGTTACGGTCGACAAAAAAAGCGGAAAAAATGTTTTTTCCGCTTTTTTTGCTCCCGTAACAGTTATTCAGTCAGTTCCTTGGCAGCCTGCTCGAGCTTGGTGTCGAGGGTCTTCATGGCTGTTTCAAGACCGTTTGTGGTGTCGCCTTTCATGCCGAAGTAGAACTTGATTTTCGGCTCGGTGCCCGAAGGACGGATGGTGATTTTCGATCCGCTCTTGGTGAAGAATTGCAACACGTCGCTCTTTGGCAAGGTGATGGGCGTGACTTTGCCCGTAGCCAAATCCTTGGCTTCCTGAAGCTTGTAGTCGCGGGTCTCGACGACTTTCTCACCAGCGATGACGGTGGGTGGTGTGGCGCGGAACTTGGCCATCAAAGCCTTGATTTCCTCGGTGCCGCTGATGCCTTTCTTGGTCAGGGAAACGAGTTTTTCCTTGTAGAGGCCGAACTCCTTGTAGATGTCCATGAGCAGCTGATAGAGCGACTTGCCCTGCTCGGCGGCCCAGACTGCGGCCTCGGCAACCATGCTGGTGGCGATGACGGCATCCTTGTCGCGGACGAAGTCGCCAGCCAAGTAACCGTAGCTCTCTTCGCCACCGCCGATGAACTGTTTCTTGCCTTCGAGCTCCCGAATCTTGTCGGCGATGTACTTGAAGCCAGTCAGCACATCATAACGGTCCACCTCGTATTTCTTGGCCATTTCAAACAACAATTCAGTGGTGACGATGGTCTTCACGATGTATTCCTTGCCGGTGAGTTTGCCCAATTCCTTCCAGCGGGTTAGCAGATAGTAGACGAAAATGCTGGCGGTCTGGTTGCCGTTGAGCAGGATGAACTCGCCCTTGTCGTCTTTCACGGCGATGCCCACGCGGTCGGCGTCGGGGTCGGTGGCCATGACGAGGTCGGCGTTCACCTCTTGGGCCTTCTTCACAGCCAAGGCCATGGCGGCAGGCTCTTCAGGATTGGGTGACTTCACGGTGGGGAAGTTGCCATCGACGACCATCTGTTCCTCAACGCAATAGACCTTCTCGAAGCCTTTCATTTTCAGGATTTCGGGCACCAAACGGCGACCTGTTCCGTGGATGGGCGTGTAGACAATCTTCATGTCCTTGTGCTTCTTGATAAGGTCGAGCGAGAGAGAGAGGCCGTACACCTTATTTAAATAGATGTCGTCAAACTTCTCATCGAGGATGGTGACCAGCTCGGGATTGCGCTTGAAGTTGACCATCGAGAGGTCGGTGATTTTTTCCACTTCGGCGATGACGTTCTTGTCGTGTGGACTGACCAACTGACCGCCATCGTTCCAATAGGCCTTGTAGCCGTTGTATTCCTTGGGGTTGTGCGAGGCGGTGACCATCACGCCGGCATCACATTTCATTTCGCGCACGGCGAACGAAAGCTCAGGGGTGGGGCGGAGGCAGTCGAAGATGTAGACCTTGATGCCGTTGGCCGACATCACGTCAGCGGTGACATTGGCGAAGGCGGGACTGTTGTTGCGGCCGTCGTAGGAGATGGCGATGCTCAGGTCCTTCTTGTTGGGGTTCATCTTCTTGATGTAGTTGGCGAAGCCTTGGGTGGCCATGGCCACGGTGTAGATGTTCATGCGATTGGTGCCGGCACCCATGATGCCGCGCAGACCGCCGGTGCCGAACTCGAGGTTGCGGTAGAAGCTCTCGGTGAGTTCGTTAGGGTCGTTGTCGAGCATGTTTTGCACGCTCTTTCTTGTTTCTTCATCGTATTGCTCTGTGAGCCACGATTTTGCTCTTTCGATGATTTGAGGATCCATGTTGTTGTATATTATGTTGATTGTTTGTCTGTTTGGACAGGGACTCACGTCGCCTGCTTACTGATGTGTCGCCCCTACGGGGCTGCAGGGGTTATGCTACGCTTCACCGCCTGCTTACTGATGTGTCGCCCCTACGGTGCTGCAGGGGTTATGCTACGCTTCACCGCCTGCTTACTGATGTGTCGCCCCTACGGGGCTGCAGGGGTTATGCTACGCTTCATCGCCTGCTTAGTGTCCTGTCGCCCTTACGGGGCTTTGCTCCGCGCGCTTTGCGTCATTGCGAGGAACGAAGCAATCCAGAATTTAGTTCTTCTATGCATTTCACCAAACTTTCCCGCCAATCTGGAATCTCTATTCCAGCATACTCCTTAATCTTGCTCAAATCCAACACGCTGTATGCGGGTCTCTTCGCTTTGGTGGGGTATTGGTCAGTCGTTATCGGGTTCACTTTGCAGGTCTTCCCGCCGATTTCCATGATGGCTGTGGCGAAGTCGTGCCAGGTGATTTGTCCTTCGTTGGTGAAGTGGAAAGTCTCGTGAACGGGTTTCTTGCCGTTTTTGTTGAGCAACGCCATGAGCGCTGCGGCAAGGTCGTGTGCCCAAGTGGGACAACCTTTTTGGTCGGCCACCACGTTGATTTCGTCTTTCGTGTCGCCCAGCATGAGCATGGTCTTCACGAAGTTCTTTCCAACCGAGGAATAAAGCCATGCCGTGCGGACAATGAAGTGATTGCAGCCACTTTCACGGATGAGGCGTTCACCCTCGGCTTTGGTCTTTCCATACACCGATTGCGGGTTGATTTCATCCTCAACGCGATAAGGCTTGTCGGCATTGCCACCAAAAACGTAGTCGGTGGAAACGTGAATCAATAAAGCCTTGTGCTTCAGGCAGGTATCGGCCAAGACTTGTGGCGCGTAGGCATTGATTTTCTCGGCCAGTTCCGGTTCGTCCTCGGCCTTGTCGACGGCGGTATAGGCGGCGCAATTGATGCAAGCGTCAGTTTGATGGTCGGCAAAGCATTGTTCAACGGCATCCTTGTCGCAAATGTCCAAGGTATCCACATCGGTGAAAACCCAACGGTGTTGATGGTCGCGGTCGGCGATTTTTTGTAGTTCAGTTCCCAGTTGGCCTTTGCAGCCTGTGACTAATATGTTCATTTTTATGTTCATTCGTAGCAACCACATTACTTACCCAAAATAGGGAAATAAGCGGTTGCTGATTTGAAAATCAATAAGATGCGAAATATATGCCTAAGTTGTAATCTTAGGCAAAACTATTACTCGACTTCCAACTCAAACTTGTGGTTGGTTTGGTAAAGGTGCTTCTTGACATTGTCAAACTGGTAGGAGATTTTGTTCCACATCTCCACGTTTTTCTTGATGCCCAAGATGCGACGTTGTGCGATACGAAGGTCTTCGCCCAAGCTGTGGTAAATGGCACTTGAAATGCCAACATAGAATGGACGTGAGCACTCGTCAGCAATGCGTCTGGCCTTGTAGATGCAGCTGCCAAACCATGAAAGGAACTCTTTCCCATGGTCGGAGAGGGTCTTCGTGCCCATGATGTGACCGTGGTCGAGGCCCATGGCGAATTCTAATCCGAGGATGCCTGTAAACTGTTGCTTGAAGTCCTCACTGAGGGCGTGCGAAATTTTCAATGCGCCTTTAACGGCCTGTGGCACTGACTCGTCACGACCGGGGAACACGATAAGGAAAGCACTGGGTGCGTAGCAGTTGACGAAGGCTCCTCCCTGTTCGGCAATGGCGGTGAGCACCTCGTTGACCATGGTGTAGGTTTGGGCTGCCTTGCGTCGACCGTTTTCCTTAACGATGTAAGGCAGATTCTTGATTTCAAAAAAGATGACGGTGGCTTCCATGTAAATCCCGCTGCAACCCAGGTCGATTTTGGATGCCTCGTTGATGTCTTTTGTTTCGATGTAGTCAAACTCGGAACTTGCGAGGGTGGTGAGCTTGTTGCTCAATGATTCTTTCCAACTCATATTATATTCGATTGGTGATTGTTTGCAAAAGTGTTTCTTTTTCTGATACAAAGCAAGAAAAGAAACAGCACCCGTGGTAAAGTGCTGTTTCTTAGCTTGGTTATTCCATATTTGTGTAGACGGCCTGCACGTCTTCGTCCTCGTCTATCTTGTCGAGGAATTTCTCGATTTCCACCATTTGCTCGTCAGTGAAGCTGACGGTCTGGTTGGGGAAACGTTGCAGGTTGGCTTTCACGATGTTGATTTTGCGGTCTTCCAAAGCCTGGTGCATGGTGCCGTAGTCGGTCCAAGAGGTGTAGACGGTGGTTGTGGTGGTGCCTTCCTCTTCGTCGGTTTCGGTGACGATTTCGTCCAGACCGTAGTCGATGAGCTCAAGCTCCAGTTCATCCTTGTCCATACCGGCAGGCATCTCGATTTCGAAGACAGCCTTGCGGGTGAACATGAACTCCAACGAGCCGATGGGCAGGAACGAGCCTCCGCACTTGTTGAAGTACGACTTCACGTTGGCCACGGTACGTGTGGTATTGTCGGTGGCGCACTCCACCATGCACTGGATGCCGTATGGGCCTTTGCCTTCGTAGCAGATTTCCACGAGGTTGGCGGCATCCTTGTCGGTGGCACGCTTGATGGCAGCATCGATGTTGTCCTTAGGCATGTTTTCCGCCTTGGCATTTTGGATGGCTTGGCGCAGTTTGGGGTTCATGTCGGGGTCGGGACCACCTTCCTTGGCAGCGATGGTGATCAGTTTTCCGAGTTTCGGGAACACTCTCGACATGTGTCCCCATCTTTTCAGTTTGGCCGCTTTGCGGTATTCAAATGCTCTTCCCATATTGTTACTTTTTATTGTAATTCGAATTAGGGCGCAAAGTTAGGAATTTGCCTTGAACTGACAAATTTTCTGTTGAAAAATCTTTCGATTTGTCGTTTTCGCCTATTTTTGCGGCATAATTAATTAAGGTATGAGGATTTTGGTGCTTACGGAAACCGATGCTTGTTGTGGCCCGATGGCTGCGGCTTTCCTGCGCGACTATTCCACCACAATTGAGGTGGCCTCAGCGGGAAGGAATCCTTTGGAATCCGTTGATTCGATGGTGGTTACGGTGATGAAGGAATGTCTGATTGACTTGTCGGACTACCAGCCGAAGAAGGTGTCGAATTTCAAACTGTCCGATTTCGATGTTGTTTACGAATGTCCCGAACGGCCGTGTCCGGATACGATTGACGCCTACCGCGAATTGCGCGACTTCATCAAAAACGAGGCGTACTTGTTTTTCCGTGGATTGTGATTGGAAGCAGCAAAAACAAAAACCGCCCCGATTGGAGCGGTTTTTATGCGATTTGTCGAAAATCCGCGATTAGGCTTCGGCAGGAGCTTCAGCTTCGGCGGCCGGGGCTTCCTCGGCGGCAGCGGCTTCAGCAGCAGCTTCGGCTTCAGCGGCTTTCTTTGCTTCCAATTCAGCGATACGCTTCTTGGCGAGCTCGGCGGCGCGGGCCTCGTTGACTTGCTTTTCAGCATCCAGACGGGTCTTCTTCTCTCCACGAATCTTTTCCTCAACGGCCTTGGTGGCATTGGCGACCTTGGCTTCCTTCTCCTTCATCCAGTTCTGGAACTTGATTTCGGCTTGTTCCTCAGTCATAGCGCCTTTCTGGACACCACGCATCAGGTGATACTTCATCATGACGCCGGTCTTGCTGAGCAGCGAACGGGCGGTGTCGGTGGGCTGAGCGCCAACGCTGTACCAATACAAAGCCCTGTCAAACTTGATGTTGATTTGGGCGGGATTGGTGAGCGGGTTGTAGGTGCCTATTTTCTCAATGAACTTGCCATCACGTGGTGCGCGAGAGTCGGCAACTACGATGTGATAGAAGGGTTGACCCTTCTTGCCATGTCTTTGCAATCTAATCTTTGCAGGCATAATTTAATGTTTTAAGTTGATTATGAATGAATTAACTAAAACCTACCCGAGGTTTCGGCTGCAAAAGTACTCATTTTCCGTGAATTGGCAAGCAATTGGGCGAAAAAAAGCCGTAATTTTGCCGCATGGAAAACAAGAATCAATTGCGTTGGGGCTACTTGGCGGGCATCATATCGGGCATCACCTACGGCATGAACCCGTTGTTTGGTGTGCCCGTCATCAACAAGGGCTTGGATGTCAATTCTTTGCTGTTCTATCGCTACGGTGTGGCCACCTTATTGATGTTGGCTTTTATGCTCGTCGCGAAGAAACAAATCCGCATCACTTGGAAGCAATTCGGGCTGATGGCGATTCTCGGTGTATTGTTCACTGGGTGCAGCATCACCTTGTTTGAGGCCTACAAATACATTCCCTCGGGCATTGCAACGAGCATCCTGTATGTCTATCCCATCATGGTCGCGCTCATCATGATGCTTTTCGGGCAGTTCCCGACTTGGCAGACATGGATTTCCATCTTTGCGGGCGTGGCGGGCGCGGTGCTGCTCTCCATCAAGGGTGGAGGCGGCTTCATCGATTGGCGCGGCATCGCATTGGTTGTTGCTTCGGGGTTGTGTTACACCTTATTTATCGTGATCGTCAACCTGAGCAAGCAAGTCAAGGCCATTCCCAACCTCACCTTGACCTTCTATTGTTTCTTTATCGGCTCGCTGATGCTGTTTGCTTTGTCGGGTTTTGGTGTGCATCTGAACTCCGTTCCGGACACGGTCAGTTGGCTGAATGTGTTGGGTTTGGCAGTGTTGCCTACGGCCATTGCCACCATTACTCTCGCGGCGGCTACCAAGGCGGTTGGAGCCACCAAAACCTCAGTCCTCGGCATCCTTGAACCCTTGACGGCCATTTTCATCGGGACGTTGGTTTTCAAAGAAGCCTTCACCCTCAATGTTGCCATCGGCGTGGCATTGATTCTGTTTGCGATTTTGTTCATGATTTTGACGGAAAAGAAAGCATGATGAATAGGGAAAAGGAAGTCTATAAAGTGACCCTTTGGGGCAGCGCGGTCAATCTGGTGCTGGTGGTGTTCAAGTTTGTGGCGGGCGTCGTTGGTCATAGTTCCGCCATGATTGCCGATGCGGTACATTCGGTTTCCGATTTTGCCACCGACATCATCGTTTTGGCTTTCGTGCGCATCAGCCACCGACCCAAGGACAAGTCGCACGACTACGGTCACGGTAAGTTCGAGACCTTGGCAACGACCCTCATCGGCATCGCGCTTTTTGCGGTCGCCGTGGGCATCTTTGTTGAAGGCGCCAAGAAAATCACTTTCTGGGCCAAAGGCGGCACCCTGACCCAACCCGGATGGTTGGCACTCGTAGCGGCTTTGGTTTCTATCTTGTTGAAGGAGTTGACTTTCCAATACACCAAACGCAAGGCCGACCAGCTCGATTCGCAAGCCATGAAAGCCAATGCTTGGCACCATCGCAGCGACGCTTTGTCGTCTGTCGGCACGGCCATCGGCATCGGCGGCGCCATCCTCTTGGGTGAGCGTTGGGCTGTGCTTGACCCTATTGCTTCCATTGCCGTGGGTGCGCTCATCGTTAAGGTGGCCATCGACTTGCTCAAGAACGGCATGGGCGAACTGATGGAACAATCACTGCCCGACGAGGTGGAGAATGAGATTTTGGACATCGTGAAGCGTGTCCCAGGTGTCACCGAGCCACACGACCTTTGCACCCGCCGCATCGGCAACCATTACGCCATAGAAATGCACATCCTCATGGACGGCAACATCCCCCTAAGGGAAGCCCACGACAAGGCCACCGAAATGGAACGCCTACTGAAGGAACGCTACGGCGAGGAGACGCATATTTCTATTCATGTGGAGCCGGAGGGGGAGAAGGTTGCCCAATAAAAGTGTAATTTCGATGGCTTAGCAACTGCTGTATATTCATTTTTATACTTTATCCATGTTTTCTTTGATTTGTTGCCACCAACAATACATGCAACAAAAAAGAGCCTCCGTCACCGAAGGCTCTCAATCCTTAAATTTTGAATTCTAAATCTTAAATCCAAAACTTACTTGGCTCTCTCTTCCTCAATGGCAGCCTGAGCAGCGGCCAGACGTGCAACGGGCACGCGGAATGGCGAGCAGCTGACGTAGTTCAAGCCGGCCTTGTAGAAGAAGTGGACAGAAGCGGGGTCACCGCCGTGTTCACCGCAGACGCCACACTTCAGGTTGGCGCGCTGGCTACGGCCACGCTGCACACCCAACTTCACCAACTGACCAACGCCTTCTTGGTCGAGGGTGTTGAACGGGTCGGCAGGGATGATCTTCTCTTCGATGTAGTCCTTCACGATGGCGTTGACATCGTCGCGGCTGAAGCCGAAGGTCATCTGGGTGAGGTCGTTGGTGCCGAAGCTGAAGAACTCGGCCACGCTGGCGATTTGGTCGGCCACTAAAGTAGCGCGAGGAATCTCAATCATGGTGCCGTACATATAGTTGATCTTCACACCGAACTTGGCTTCCACTTCAGCCTTCACGCGGTTGGCGATGGCCTTCTGGTGCTCAAGCTCCTTGACGTTGATGGTCAGCGGGACCATGATTTCCAGATGCGGGTCGAAGCCCTCGGTCATCAGTTCAGCGGTGGCCTGGAACAGGGCGCGGAACTGGGTCTCGGTGATTTCGGGATAGACGATGCCGAGGCGGACGCCACGCAGACCCATCATCGGGTTCACTTCGTTGAGGGCGTCGATGCGCTTCTTGATTTCCTCGAAGCTGATGCCACGCTCCTTGGCGAGGGCACGTTGCTTCTCTTCGGTATGAGGAACGAACTCATGCAAGGGCGGGTCCATCAAGCGGAAGGTCAACGGCTTGCCGTTCAAGACCTTCAGCGTACCCTTGGCAGCGTTCTTGATGTAAGGCTCGAGTTCAGCCAAAGCAGCCACACGCTCTTCGGTGGTGTTGGCCAGGATCATGTTGCGCAGCTTGGCCAGCGGCTCTTCGCTGTTCTTGCCGTAGAACATGTGCTCGATACGGAACAGGCCGATACCTTCGGCGCCGAAGTTGACGGCGTTCTGGGCATCTTCCGGGTTGTCGGCGTTGGTGCGGACACCCATCTTGCGGTACTTGTCGACCAAGGCCATGAACTGCTGGAACAGCGGGTTCTCGGTGGCGTTGATCATGCCGACGGGCTCGGCATACACCCAACCCTTGGAACCATTCAGGCTGATGACATCACCTTCCTTGAACTGCTTGTCGCCAATCTTCACGATGCCCTTTTCAAGGTCGATCTTCACGGCGTCGCAGCCCACGATGCAGCACTTACCCCAGCCACGGGCCACGAGGGCGGCGTGTGAGGTCATACCGCCACGGGCGGTCAGGATACCGTCGGCGGCACGCATACCTTCGACGTCTTCGGGGTTGGTTTCCTCACGGACAAGGACGTTGGCCACCTTGGCGGCACGGTATTCCTTGGCCTTCTCGCTGGTGAGGGCGATGCGACCGACAGCGCCACCAGGACCTGCGGGCAGACCCTTGGCGATGACGGTGTGCTTC
>CADCML010000060.1 GCA_902802535.1 uncultured Bacteroidia bacterium | reverse complement strand
ATCATGAAGAAGAATATCAACATGTAAACGATGTCAGGCAGTGAAGAGGTGCTCACTTGCGGCACTTCCTTCTTTCCTTCTTTTCTGAATTTTGCCATATCTCTATCCTCCTTTACTTTTTGTAGTCAACGGGTTCGGCCTCACTGACACGCACAGGCACTGCCTCGTTGAGAGCCTTGGTTTGATCTTCAGTGAGTTGGTCGAGTGACTTATGCCAAGTCTTCTTGGCCAGTTCATCCTTCATTTCATTGAAGGCGCGTGCCAACTCATTCTGCACACTGATATACATAGCATACGAGGTGCCGCGGTCATTCTGAAGTGAAATGACACCCTTCGATGTGAGGATTTCACCAATGCCTTCACCGAAGGTCTTGGCTTCCACTTCAGGAGCGGTTTCGTCGCTTGGACGCGGGGTCATAAAGCGCTTGGCTTCGTCCTTCAACTGGGAGATATCCATCGGACGACCATTGACCAACAACTTGTCGCTCTTGTTTACCATTACATTCATCACATTTCTTTCCTTGACCTTGACATCCTCGACGTTTTGCTCGACAGGAGGAGGCAGACGACGGGTAATACCGTAGTCCACATCCATCCATCGAGGTCGTCATCAGGAAGAAACACAACAGCAAGAATGCTATGTCAGCCTGCGAACTCGAATTGATTTCTGGAACTTTTCTTGCCATGATGAATTGATTTACTTTTTAAGTGCCTTGTAAATTACAGAGAACAAGATTGAAAGAAGGGCAACACCCAGCGTGATATAGAAGAAGTTGAGGCCGAGTTCGACCCATCCATGTGTTTTGCCCGAGTATACGATATCTCCGGCAGGATAAGGTTTGGCGAAAGAGCCACTCGACATTAGATAAGCTACAACTGCAATAATAGCGAATGCAATGACGGCAATCAACAATGTCTTACCGTTGACACCTTTGACGGCAGCGGTGAAGAAGACTGAAATCAATGCAATGACAATACCAAGTATGATCAAGATGTAGCCCCAATTCAGGAATAAGTCTGCGCGAGGCGTGGGATTACCGAGGTCGAATTCCGGCTTAATCGTACCTACAACGAGGTAGAACATCACCGCAATAGCGACAGTAACCAAAGCCAAGGCCAGAAATACCCACTTTGAAATATTAAGCTTACCGTTCATGATTGATACTTGTTTTATTTATTGTTGTACTTAGCGAGGATGTCCATGAAGGAGATGGAAGCGTCTTCCATGTCGTTCACGATGCTTTCGATTTTAGCAGCGATAAAGTTGAAGAAAATCTGAAGGATGATAGCGGCGATAAGACCGAACACGGTGGTCAACAGAGCGACCTTCATACCGGAGGCCACAATCTGAGGGCTCATGTCACCAGCGGCGGCGATGTCGTCGAAGGCCTGGATCATACCGATAACAGTACCCATGAAACCGAACATAGGAGCCAAGCTGATGCAAAGACCAATCCAGCTCAAACCGCTTTCAAGCTTGCCACCTGCGACAGAACCGTAGGAGACGATAGCCTTTTCGACTTCTTCGAGCGACTGACCATCCTGATAACGAATGAGGCCTTGGGTGAAGATGCTGGCCACGGGACCACGAGTTTCCTTGCAAAGCTTCTTGGCACCTTCAACATCGCCATTCTTCATCTTGGCTTCGATACCAGCCAAAAGCTTCTTGGAGTTGGCAGTAGCCAGGGTCAGATAAATGATTCTTTCAATGGAAATAGCCATACCAATCAAGAGGATGATCAACACGATACCCATGAAGGCAGGACCACCATCGATGAATTGCTTCTTGATGGATTCACGGAAAGTCGTAGGCTTAGCGTCATTTTGAACAGCAGGAGTGATGTCTTGGACTGTTTCTGCTGCAGCAGGAGCAACTTCAGTTTGTTCAGGAGCAACGGTCTGTTCCGTCTGCTCGGTTTGCGCTTGCTCATCTTGAGCAACAACGAGATTGCTGAAGCCAAAAGTCATAAGGCCAGCAACCATGAGGAAAGCAATTAATTTTTTCATAGTTTAGCTTGAATGTTTTAATTATTACTATTATGAATTACTTTGTTCCGATTAAACTATTCATTTCTTTCCGCGGAGAGAGCGGGATTCGAACCCGCGGTACCCTTTTGGAGTACACACACTTTCCAGGCGTGCTCCTTAAACCACGCGGGATTCGAACCCGCGGTACCCTTTTGGAGTACACACACTTTCCAGGCGTGCTCCTTAAACCACTCGGACATCTCTCCAGTGCTTGCCTAACCCCTCTACCTTATCTGAAATCGTTGCCAAAAGTACACAATTTTTCATTTGGCAAACAAAAATATTTGATTTTTTCTTGCAACAAATTTTCAATTGCTTGACTTATAGGGTCAAACGGTCATCTCGCCTCGTATGGAAATCTGCAGTATTTCGAGGATTCTCTCCTTCGGGAGGCCTGTTCCTATGAGATACATAAGCTTGGCGACGGCAGCCTCAGTGGTCATGTCGTAGCCGCTGATGACGCCGATACGGGCCATGTCGAGGCTGGTTTCGTAGCGCCCCATTTCCACAGAACCGGCCTTGCATTGCGTGATGTTAAGGATGATGAGCCCGCCCTCAATGGCTTCCTTGAGCGCGTTGAGGAACCATCCGGCGGTGGTGGCGTTGCCTGAGCCGAAAGTTTCCAGGATCAAGGCTTTCAGGTTGGGGGTCTTGAACACGTGGCGCACAAAATCCTCTGAAATGCCTGGGAAGAGCTTCAAGATGCCGATGTTGCGGTCCATTTCGGTGTGCACCTTCAGTTTCTTGAAGTTGGGCTTCAGGATGCGCTCCTTATTATATTTAATGTGTATGCCCACATCGGCGAGGTTGGGATAGTTCGACGAAATGAAAGCGTTGAAGTTCTCAGCGTTGAATTTAGTGGCACGGTTGCCGCGCAGCAGTTGGTTTTGGAAAAAGATGCTCACTTCCGGGACAATAGGCGTGTCGTCATCTTTGGCAGCGGCAATTTCGATGGCAGCCAAGAAATTCTCGCGACCGTCGCTGCGCACCATGCCCATAGGCAGCTGCGAGCCAGTTAACACGACAGGCTTGTTGAGGTTTTCGAGCATGAAACTCAAAGCCGAAGCGGTGTAGGCCATGGTGTCGGAACCGTGAAGCACCACAAAACCGTCGTAATGCTCATACTCCTCCCCTATCTTGGTCGCCAGACGAATCCAAAAGTCGGGTGACATGTTTGACGAGTCGATGAGTGGGTCAAAACTGTAGAAATCAATTTGATAGCCAAAATTCCTCAATACAGGAAGATGGGCGTAGATATTGTCGAAATCGAACGGCACAAGAGCACCCGTCTTGGGGTCTTGCATCATGCCGATGGTGCCGCCTGTATAGAGCACCAAAATGGAAATATCTTCGTTGTTTTGCATAAAGATGCGTTTTTGTGGGTGCAAAGGTAAGGCTTTTTTCGCTTGCGCCACAAAATTAACGCCATTGGATCAAAGATTTCATTACCTTTGCGGTATGAAAGTCATCGCCCACATCCACACCGACTTCCCAACCAAGTTCGGCATCCCGAGGCAAAGCGGCATCATCCCGTCGCTGCAAGCTGCCATTGTCTTCGAGCCTGAATACCGCAGCCCCGAAGCGGTGCGCGGCTTGGACGAGTTCTCGCACATCTGGCTCTTGTGGCAGTTCTCGGAGGCCGTTCGCGATTCGTGGTCGCCCACCGTGCGTCCGCCTCGTTTGGGCGGCAACGTGCGCAAAGGCGTGTTTGCCACCCGTTCACCATTCCGTCCCAACCCCATCGGGCTCTCCTCAGTAAGGTTGGAAAGCATCGAGCTCGACCCGAAATTAGGGCCCGTGCTTCATGTATCAGGCGCAGATTTGATGGATGGCACACCCGTCTACGACATCAAACCTTACATCGCCTACACCGACAGCCATCCCGATGCGGTCAGTGGTTTTGCCTCCACACCTGCAGAGTACCTTCTGGAAGTCGATTTTCCCGAAGCTTTGTTGCAACAAGTCCCTGAAAACCAAAGGGAATGTCTCATCGATGTCTTAGCCCACGACCCACGACCGCAATACCAAGCCGACCCTGAGCGCGTCTACGGCATGGCTTTTGGCGAAATGGAAGTAAAGTTTAAGGTGGAAGGAATACAGCTTACCGTGTTATCGATTGCCCTTTAATGCCAGGTGTCAGATAGGCTGGACGGAAAGAAATGTCCATACACCTCAGTTGTACGGCATTTTTGGAGGGGTTTTGAACAAATATCCTAACCTGTTGCGCCGTCCGCATGGTTGAATCGACGGGCAAGTCGAAGGTGGCAAAATCCCACGCTCCTATCTTCTGGATTTGCGGCTTGACGTCATAACATGCATTTATGGCATTATCTTGAGCAACAAGCAGTGAAACAACGAGTTGCGTTTTATGTAAAGTGTCTGTTTGCCTCATCATGAAAGCGACGTTCACCCGCTCCCAATCCTCTTGAAGGCTGTCGGCAGACAAGGTCAGCGTGGGACCATACGGCGTGTCCGCATCAAGTTGGCATTCGTCGTCGCCAAAAAAGTAATGCCCTTCGTCGCATTTCAGGTCAATTTCTCGGTATTCATCGGGATAATAGGCTTTCAATGCCTCGGCCACATTTTTGGCAATGATGCGACGGCCTTCCTCATAATAATGCTCGGTGGTCCAGTCCTGGTCGATGAAGTTGACATCGCGCACCAGATTGAGGTTGTCGACCACGGTCACACCTTCCAAATGGCCGTAACGGTTCATCAGATAGTCGTGGTTATGTTTCATCAGATACATCAAGTCCTTGCCTACCAAACAATTGGCTTTATCCACATTTTCCGCCATAAGGTTGAAGACCAAATGCCAGCCTCGTTTGCGGCTCAAGGCGACGATGTCGTCGAAGTCCTTCAAGCGCGGGTTGTCGTCTGTGAGAAAGAAGCCGTAGCTTTTGATGTAATGGCAAACCAGCTCCGTCCATTTCGGGTCGTATTGGCCCTCGTAATTGTTGCGTCCCTGCCAAGCCGTGGCCGAATCCCATTGGTACACGTTGTCCCATTCAAATTCGTAGGGAAACACCAGCGGGTCTTCGCGCCAATGCTGTCGCGTCAGTGAGTCAAGTTCCGCCTCGCTCCTGATGGGATAGGCCTTCAAGGCAAGTAAAAAACGGTTTATCAATGGCGGATATTTTTCCATGAGCACCAGTTGTTTCCGCAACGGGGTTTCAAGATTGGAATAAATCCAACGGGCATCGAATGAACGGAGGTTCATGGTCACCACCACAGTCTCCACCGTCGATTTCTTGGGAATGTTTTTCAGCAGGTAATAATAGGTCTGTGCATGTGAGGCCGCCTTGGTCATGTCGCCCGTCTTCACTTCAGGGAAATACTCGCCAAGATAGGCACTGATTTTCCTTTTGTCGGTTTCCTGGCCTCCACAGGTGTTGTTCGACGATTCGCCGAGATAGACGATGCGACAACTGTCTTCCGTCACCTGCCACACCAATTCCAAAATGTCGGAATGTTCAGCCACGTCCTTCTTGAAAAACCACTTGGTGTATATCCAGTTGAGGACGAAAAGCATCGCGGCAGCCATCAATATGCGTATCAAGAACTTCTTCATGGTCAAAACTGGAAATAGATGAATGGGAAACTATTGACACTCGAACAGGCGATGGTCATGAAGACAAGCACCGCATACACTAACCACCTCACAACCAGTGGCTTATTCTCACACCATTGGTCGAAGCGGGTGTTGAAAAGCAGCAAGTCGGAAAGGATGAAGAGGCCGAGATAGAGCCATATTTCGGGCTTCACGCCAAGGCTTTCGCCACCACCAAAGTTGGTGACGGCCGCCACAAACATTTCCTTCATGTTGGCAAAGTCCGTAGCACGGAACATTACCCAAAACAGCGTAACCAGCACAAAGGTCTTGGCCATACGCAAGGCATCGAGACTGACATTCAGCCACTTGGATTTCATTTCCTTTTCAGGGAAACGATTGCGCAAAGCCTTTTCAACGATGTGCAGCAATCCATGTGCGAAGCCCCAAAATAGGAAAGTCCAGTTCGCGCCATGCCAAATACCGCTGAGCACAAAAACGACCAAAATATTGAATGCCCAACGGGCAAACTTCACACGGCTGCCACCGAGTGGGATGTAGACATAATCGCGGAACCATGTGGACAGCGAAATATGCCAACGATGCCAAAATTCAGCGATGCTCTTTGCCAAATAAGGCGTGCGGAAATTGTCGCTGATGTCGAAACCCATCAGTTTCGCAGCACCCAAGGCGATGGTGGAATAGCCGAAAAAGTCGCAATAAATCTGGAAACTATAGAACGCCATGGCCAGCATCACGCTCCACGAGTTGTAGGCCGAGGGGGCGGCATACACCTTGTCGACGTATGCACCCAAATGGTCGGCCACCACCATCTTGATGAAGAAGCCGTAAATGATGAGCCTCATGCCTTTCGAGATGTTCTCGTAGCGGAAATCCTTCTTTTCGTGCAGTTGCCGCAACAGATTGCCTGGCCTCTCAATGGGACCCGTGACCAGTTGCGGGAAAAACATCACATAAAGTGAATAGTAGCCGAAATGCCGCTCAGCTTTTTGGTGGCCGCGATACACTTCAATCACATAGCTCATGCTCTGGAAAGTGTGGAACGACAAGCCGATGGGCAGGATGATGTTGGTCACCCAGCGCCGCTCGATACCTAATTGGGCACAAAGCAGCGACAGGTTCTCCGTGAGGAAATTCAAATATTTGAAAATCATCAGCACCATGAGCGTGCTCACGATGCTGATGACGAGAAAGGTTTTCTTCAGTTTGGGTCGGTCGGCGTAGTTCTCAATGAGCACCCCTGCCGAGAAATCGATGACAATGGTGACGAGCAGAATGAGGATGTATTTGGGCACAAACCACATGTAGAACACGCAGCTGGCCGCCAGCAACATCAGCCATCGCAACTTTTGTGGCAGCACATAAAAGAGTGTCACCACAATAGGCAGGAAGATGAGAAACTCTATGGAATTGAAAACCATACGACCTTCCGCATCAAATTATTTGATTTTCTTTACTGCCGTCTGCAGGATCTTGTCGCCTTGGCTCTTGTCGTAGACGTAGACCATCAGGTAACACTCGTCAGCATTATAGTCGGCATTGATTTCAGTGCTATAGCTGAAAGAGAAAGTATCGTCGGAATCCACATGGTATTCTTCGAACGCCTCGCCGTATGCGCCATTGAGTGTGCCTCGGAACACGTTGCGGAACACATATTCCTTGTCGACACCACCCGGAATAGTTTGCCAGCCTACGATATTGTCTTCAACCAAACAAACCGTGACGTAGAACTCTCCATCCATTTCCGTCAACGCTACGGCTCTGGTTTCCACATTCAGTTGACGTGTTGTCTCGTCATAGTCGGGAATCACCAGAATCTCAAACGACTGTTCTTCATCCAAAGCGGCAACCACTGGGGCATCAATTTGTCCCTCGTTGAGGGTGTTGCCTTCGGTCAGAGCCACATGGTCAACGGTAAACAAAGGATTTCTGTCTTGGTTGTTATACCAAGCAGTGCCTTCGTCGGTGAGAAAGTCGGGGAACGAGCCTATCGGCTGGGCCAAATAGCCAGCATGGACGCTCATGATGAAGATGTGATCTTCGTCTAATTGGTGCTGTAGATTGTGGGCATACTCGGCTGCAGCCGGGCAGTTGACGCAACGGGCACCGGTGAAGTCCTTAATGAGCACCGTCTTGCCTGTGGGCACCACTTCGCCACCTTCCAAAATGACCGTCACGGTATATTCCGCCGTGGTACCATTTTGTGCCGTCACAGTATAGGTTACGGGGTTGGTAAAGTCTTGCGCCACACCTGAAGCAGGGTTCACTGTAGCACCTTCCGACACTACAATGGTGGGAACCAGTTGCGTAATATCGGTCTCGGCAGGCAACACGAAGTCAATCCGATGGAGAATTTCATCGATCACACCGTCATCATCCAATGCGTCGAAGCGGAACAACAAGATGCTCTTTTCGTTGTCGGCATCATGTACCACCGCTGTGACCATGTATTGTGCCGTAGTGCCGTCCATAGCCGTTACGGTATAATACACAGGATTGGTAAAATCTTGGGCTACGCCCGACTCCGGTTCAATGGTTGCATAAGCTGAGATGGAGATGGTCGGCGTCATGTGGGTCACATCCGTTCCTGCCGGGAAATCCAGCACCACAATCTTGGCATCCTCGTCAATCGTGCCAACGATGCCATTCATCTCGAATTTATAAATGAAGTGGCTATCAACGCCATACCTATTCTAAATAATCTTTTCATAGTTCCAATCGTTTAGGTTTAAACATCAATTAAAAACTCGTTGAAACGGTCAGCGAAATGCCGCTTGATGCAGGCACTGTGCGGCACACACCGCCCACACAAACCACGCCCTCGCTTTGACGGCCTGCGCTCAGCATGACGCGGGTGGCTTCGTGGATGTAAGTAATCGTGCCAGTGAAATAATGGTCGCGGTATTCCTCGACGGGATTGCCGTAATTCCATTTGTCGGCAATGGAGAACGACCAGTGGGGCGTGATGGAATATTCCAACAAAGCCGCCAACCAGTCGCCGCGCTTCTGGTAGTCCTTTTTCTCGCTTTCCTCGACCACATAACCTTTGTGGACTTCGTTTTCCCACAAGCCTTGCAATTCGAGGCGCAAGCTTTGCTTCTTGTCAATCTTGTAAGTCACGTCCAAGAAAGCGATGTTGGCCTTCACGACAGGAGCACCGGCATGGCCTTCGATGGTCTCGATGTCATAATACAAGTTGATGTATTGCGCAGTCAAGTGCCAGTCCTTGCTGATTTTCTTGTCAATTTCGAAATTGATGTCACGGAAAAAACGATGTTTGCTGATGGCAAAGAACCTTGAAGTGTATCCCAAGGTGCCAGGTTGGTTGAGCGCCATTAAATTGCCATACTTGACGGAGTCGCGCACAATGTCGTTCACCTGACTCATGTTGAAGGCGAGCTTGGTGCCGTATTTGCCGCCGAGAGCCGTACCCTTGGGGATGGTGTAGTTGATTTGCAACTGAGCCGCCATTTCGCCATTGGGCTGGGTCGAATAAGTGTACATTGAGGGCAAGCTATGCGTGTGCGTATAGTTAATAGGTGGAATGAAGTTGATGTCCAAATCATTCTGTTTGCCTGTGTACATTGACTTAAAGCTCATGTTGTCAACACGTTTCACTTGGAGGACAGCACCAAAGCCTTTTTGTGAATAACTCAACGACGACATCAAGGCGCGTCCTTCCTTATAAATGAAATTGTTGATGGCCGACGGGTCGTTGATCTTATAGGCATATTCCGTGCTGAATGACACGCGACCGTAACCCAAATTGATACGCGCCGCTGCTGCACCCACGTTTTCAGGAATGTTATAGAACGAGCTTTGGTCGGCCTGTTTCTTGCTGACGAAGCTACCACCGAGGCTCATCCTGAATTTAGAATCGTTCATCGAAGGAATGCTTTGGTTGAGATCCCATTCGGCATCCACGCCACGCACGATGCCACGATAGTCGTCGGTGGCAAAATCGCGCTCCAGATAAGGAGCCCAATAATAACGCTGACGGCCGTACACCGCCTTCAAGGTCACGCCTTGGGTAGGACGCAACACCACACGCGCACCGCGCAGGGCGTTATCCATACCCAACGACCATTCCTCGTAGGTGCGGAACACGAAACCGCAACCGAACTGGTCGTAGATGTCACCTACGGTCATGCCGATGAAACCATTGTCGTAGGTGGCGAAGAAATTGGCCAGACCCACGCCATTCAGCTCACTACGGAAGCCGTTCAATTCGGGCAAGAAAGCCTCAAAACGAAGGCCTGCAGAGAAATTGCCGTTGGTGTAATTCACTTTTCCAAAGCCGTTGATACCAAACTTCTTGCCATTGAGGTCGGTAATGCCGATGCCTTTGTCAAGCATGTAGTATTGCGCATCCGTTTGGAAACTGCCGCTCACCTGACTGTTTTCAAGGAACGACTGAGCACTCGCTCCGAGCGTGGTCAGGGCGAGTGCGAGGACGAATAGTATATGTTTTCGCATAAGTTGTTGATTTACTTTTTCTTCTTTGCAACTTTAAGGATTTCCTCGTAGAGATCGTCTTCGGCACCCTCGAAGTAGCCCGTATGCTGGTAGACGAGCTTGCCGGAGCCGTCGAAGAGGAAGGTATGGGGCGGGTTGCTCACGTTCATGGCGCGCTTGAGGTCGCTGTTCACGTCGAGCAGGATGTTGAAGTCCCAGCCCTTGCCTTCAACGGTGGGTTTCACCTTGGCGGTGGAGCGAGAGTCGTCGATGGAAACTGCGTAAATCTTCACGCCGGTTTCGTCCTGCCAGTCCTGATACACGTCGTTCAGGGCATTGTGCTCCTTAATGCAGGGACCGCACCAAGTGGCCCAGAAGGTCAGCACGATGGGGTTGCCGTTGTTGGTAAGTTTGGCAATGTTCACGTCCTTGCCATCGAGATTCTTGATGGTCACGTTCGGAAGGTCCGATTTCGATTGCGCGTGAAGGCCCGTCATTACAAGAGCCATCAGCAAAAGGGTCATTAGCTTTTTCATATTGATTTGAAATTTAAAGATTTAATATTTAAGATTTAAAATTCATTATTTCTAATTTTCTTCGATTTGGCAATATACTTCAAGCAGTTTGCAGTATTTTTCGGCCCTAATTGCCACCTTTTTGATGAGGTTCGGAATCAGGACACATTCACCTTGATTTACAAAAACCGCGCCATTTTCCCAATTCAAGGTGCAATTTCCTTCCAAAACCATCAAAATCACGAAGGAATCGAGGTTGGAATAGTCTTTTTCCATCTCGCCCTGCAATTGCAGGAGATTGGTCACAAAATACTGACAATCAACGACAGGAACGGTTCTGTTCATCACATCCTCCACCCCAATCTTGTAGTTTTCGGGCATAGTGCCGTCGATGGCCTCCACCGACTGCGGAATGTGCAATTCGCGGCTCATGCCCGCCACATCAATGCGATCCCAATCGTAGATGCGGTAGGTGGTGTCGCTCGTCTGCTGGATTTCAGCCACCATGATGCCAGGGCCAAGCGCATGGATGCGCCCCGCAGGAATGAAGAACACATCGTCTTTTTTCACTTGCTCATGGTTCAGCACTGATTGCAACGAGTTGTTTTTCAACACATTGACATAATCCATTCGCGTCAGCTCCCGATTGAAGCCCATGACGAGCTCGGCATCGCGGTCGGCTTGCATCACATACCACATTTCGGTCTTGCCGTTGCCCAAACCTCGTTTTTCGGCCAGTTCATCATCGGGATGCACCTGCACAGAAAGCCAGTCGTTGGCATCGATGATTTTCAGCAGCAAGGGGAATTGCTCACCGTACTTGTCGAACACGCTCTCACCCACCAAATCGCCCATGAAGGTTTCCACAAGGTCGTTGATTTCGTCGCCCTCGAAGTCGCCATTGGCAATTTCGCTCTGTTCGTCCCAAATGCCTGAGAGCAACCACATTTCGCCGCAATTGGGCATCGGGCCGAAGTCCATGCCAAGTTGTTCTTTGATTTTGCGTCCGCCCCAAATCTTGCTCTTGAAGATGGGCTTGAACTTAAGAGGGTAAAGCACTGTCTGCATGATCATCGGAATTTGTCGGTGCAAAAATAAAGAAATTCAAGGCTCGCTGCAAGTCTTCGTCCATTGGTGCGTAAATCGGGTAGAATCCTTCGTCGTCAAAGAGGTTGCGGGCAATGTAGGCCTTCAGCAAGGTATTGGCTTTGCGGCGTGCCACCTGCAGTTGTTCTTCCGTTCCCTTGATGCCTTTCTCCTCGGCCATCTTCACCAAAGCCTCAAACATGGCATCGCTCACCGCAAACGACTGGTCGAAAGCCTTGACGGTCTTGTATTGTTGAAGTTGTTTACGATGTTTGTCGGTGTAATCGAAGGCATATTGGTAAACCAAGCCCTTGTTGACGATGCGATTGAAATAATACTCCGTGCTGTCGTCAACCAGCGGCACATAGATGTCGGGCATGATGCCACCGCCGCCATAAACGGTCTTCCCCTTGGGCGTGGTGAACTTCAGAGAATCGGCGAAATGGATGCTATCGGGATGGAACAGCTCCCCGTTTTCATAGCGTTCGAGCGACTCAAGCAAATACTTCTCGATGTCGCCGTCGAAAGGTTTCTGGATGCAACGGCCGGTGGGCGTGTAGTAGCGTGCCACCGTGAGGCGAATCGCTGAGTTGTCGCTAAGCATGATTTGTTCCTGCACCAATCCCTTGCCGAAAGAACGTCGACCGATGATGGTGCCGCGATCGTTGTCCTGCAAAGCACCAGCCACAATCTCACTCGCGCTGGCCGATTCGCCATCAATAAGCACCGCCACGGGAATATCCTCCAACATACCGCGCCGTTGCGCTTTCATGTACTGGCGCGGGCGGTTGCGACCTTCGGTATAGACGATGAGGCTGCCCTTGGGCAAAAACTCGTCGACAATGTTGACTGCCGCACTGAGATAGCCGCCTGAGTTGCCGCGCAAGTCGAACACAAGTTGCTGCATACCTTGGGCTTTCAAGTCACGAATGCCCTTCTTGAACTCGTCAGCGGTGGTAGCAGAAAACTTGCTAAGTTTCAGATAACCAACACTTTCATTAAGCATATAGGCAATATCGACACTATATGTTGGGATGGCTGCACGGGTAATGGTAAAGTCAAGCAGGCCTTCTACCCCATGGCGTAGCACGCGCACACGCACCTTGGTGTTTTTGGGACCTTTCAGCTTGCGCATCACATCCTCGTTGGTCAAATTCTTGCTGGCCACCAAGGTATCGTCGACATAGACGATACGGTCGCCGGCAAGGATACCCACTTTCTCGGAAGGGCCACCTTTAATGACGCTGACGACAGCGATGGTGTCCTTTTCCAAACGGAACTGCACCCCAATGCCATCGAAGCTGCCCAAAAGCGGGTCGTTCACCTCGTTGAACTCGTCCAAGGATATGTAAGCGCTGTGCGGGTCCAGTTTCTCCATCATGGAGGCGATGGCTTCGTCCTGCAACTTCTGGGCATCCGGTTTATCAACATAGTCGTTGCCCACATACCACATCACCTCATCGAACTTGCTACCGCCTTCGAGGCTGACCTGGGACTTGCCTACACCTTTATTAATATAAAGACCCATTAGGATGCCTGCCATCAACAGCAAGACAATCAAAATGGGCCTAATTCTGTAATTCTCCATACTTTATACTGACTTTCAGACTGTTGCGCTCGACAAGTCGAGATTTCTGTCCACCCTGCGGAACAAGCCTTGCAGCACTGTGCCCGGACCTACCTCAATGACGGTACGCACGCCCGTGGCAAGAATGTTGCTCATGGTCTGCGTCCACATGACAGGTGAAGTCAATTGGGCAATGAGGTTTTTCTTGATGATTTCGGGGTCGTTGACCGACTGACCCGTCACATTCTGGTAAATCGGGCAAATGCCTTGGCTGAAGGAGGTTTCCCTGATGGCTTCGGCCAACTCGACACGAGCAGGCTCCATCAATGGGCTGTGGAACGCACCACCCACACTCAGCGGCAGTACACGCTTGGCACCCGCTTCCTTCAACTTTTCGGATGCAGCGGCCACGCCTTCCAACGAGCCAGAAATGACCAACTGGCCTGGACTGTTGTAGTTGGCGGGAACCACCACCGCGTCCTTTACCGAAGCGCAAATGCTTTCGACGGCAGCCTCTTCCATGCCAATAACGGCTGCCATCGTACCTGGTTGGGCCTCGCAAGCCTTCTGCATGGCCATGGCGCGTTTGCTCACCAAGCGCAAACCGTCCTCAAAACCGAGCACCTTGTTGGCAACAAGCGCCGAAAACTCGCCCAAAGAATGACCTGCCACCATGGTGGGGTCGAACTCCTCAAGCATCGAGGCCAAAATGACGGAATGTAGGAAAACGGCAGGCTGCGTCACCTTGGTTTGGCGCAAGTCATCCTCCGTGCCCTCAAACATCACGTCCGTAATCTTGAACTTCAGGATGTTGTTGGCTTTCTTGAACATGTCCTTGGCTTTCGGGAACTTGTCGTACAAATCCTTGCCCATCCCTACAAATTGGGCACCCTGGCCTGGAAAAACGTATGCTTTAATCATTGTTTGATTGGATATTTAAAAATTCAAAATTCAAAATTTAAAATTTAAGATTCAAGATTTAAAGATTCTATTTCGGTCGGCATTTAACTTCGTTGAATCTTCGATTTCGACAGGCTCAATGGCCTTAGGTTCCTGAGTTTGTCGAAGGGACGCATCTAATGCAAATTAGACCCTATCAGCTGGAAAAACTCTTCTCGTGTCGATTCGCGCTCGAAGGCACCTATGAAGTCGCTCGTGGTAGTCACTGCGCCTTGTTTCTGCACGCCGCGCATCGACATGCACAAATGCCGCGCCTCAATGACGACCGCCACGCCCAAAGGATGCAAAGCCTCGTTGATGGCGTTCTTGATTTGGGTGGTTAGGCGTTCCTGCACCTGAAGACGGCGCGAATAGGCCTCCACCACGCGGGCAATCTTGCTCAAACCCGTGATGTAGCCGTTGGGAATATAGCCCACATGCGCCTTGCCGACAAATGGAATCAGGTGATGCTCACACAAAGAATACACCTCTATATCCTTGACAATCACCATCTGCCGATAGTCCTCCTTGAACTTGGCAGAAAGCAGAATCTCCATCGGATCCTGTTCATATCCTTGTGTTAGGAACTGCATCGACCTGGCCACGCGCAAAGGTGTCTTCTGAAGGCCCTCGCGCTGAGGGTCTTCGCCCAAAATCTCCAAAATGGCCGCATAGTGTTCCTGAAGCTTTGCCAACTTCTCCATATCGAACTGCTCAACGGCTTCGTAGCCTAAACGCTTCCTGTGCATTTCGTCCATCATCAACCAATTTTTTGCTTGGGCATTGCCACGGTCGATTGCTGACCCATCATGCACTTGCCCGTGAACTGGGCACCCACCTCGATGAGCAACTGCTTGGTGGTCAGGTCAACTTCCACTTTCGAGGTCGACTTCAGGGCCGTCAATTCCTCGGTCATGATGTTGCCCTTCACGACACCAGCTATTTCGGCTTGTTTGCAGTTGAGGTCGCCTTCCATGACACCGGTCTGGCCTATTATGACCTTGCCATTCGATTTCAGCGACCCAATCAAACGGCCATCGATGCGGATGTCGCCATTCGATTCTATGTCACCTTTGATGGTGGTGCCGTTGCCAATGAGGTTCCGTGCTTGTGATTCCATTATTGCCATAACTCTTTAGTTTTTATTGTTTGACTCAAAAAAGGTATTGTATTCTTCATAGTCTTTCGACTGATAGAAGATAGGATAATTCTTGAGGGAAATAGGTGTGATGTTGTATTTTGCCTTGTCGATGCCGCCAAAGACATAGTCGGTGAGGAACAACGCAGTGATGTAGTCCGCAGCCTTGCTTTGGTTTTCGAAACTGCCGATGGTGACGATGGTGTGCGCATCGTCAAGCACAACGCTCTTGACATTGAAGGTGCGCGTCCTGAATTCCTTCTTGTTGAAGTCGCTGATACGCACCATTAATGGGTCAATGCGCACCGACCTGGTGTCGCACACAATCATGACGAAATGCTCGCTATTCGGCTCATAGGTATAGGGGGACTCCTTTTTCACTTCAGGTTCTTCTCCACCTTTTTCGTTGTTGATGTCGGTCAAAACCAAGCCGAGATGGTATTCCTCGTTGATGGTTTCCAACACCTGCTGCGCATAGGGCGTGATGCTGCTCTGCGGATAGTTGCGCACCAAGCTGTACAAGGAGAACGCCATCGTGTCGATGGAAATCAGACGACCTTCGGCGACAGCATGGAGGAAAGCAAAACGTGGCATGAACGCCGTGTCGGACTCATAGAGCTGCATGCCGCGCTCGCAGTTCATCTTCACGCGGTAATACTGCCCCTGCTCGAAGGCCTCGTAAGTCTTGCTGTAGAAATCGGAGGCTTCTCTCTCCTTGGCTTGCAGCTTCTCGAAATAGCTCGGGTCGTTGATGAACTCGGCGTAACTTGAAGTGGGATACTTGTCGAAGATTTTGCCTTTGTAAACCAACGCTTCTTCTTCGTGGTTGAGGTCTTTGTGCATCTTATAGAGTGCATACCACGTGGGCAGCTCCTTTTCGTTGCCCGGATAGCGGTTGTCGAGTTTTTCGTAGGATTCGATGGAACGCGGCAGGTCGTTGAGGCGGTCCATGTAAAGGAAGCCCAGATGATAAAGTCCGTCGGCGATGAGCGAGTCGCACACCTCTATTTGCTCCACCGTGAATGGCAGGTCTTGCAGGTAATAACCGCGGTCGTGGTCGGTGTAGGTAGCATTCAACGAGTCTTGCTGGGCTTTGGCGTTCTTTTCGTCGGTGAGGCTTTCGTCGTCTTCGTCGCCCGACAAGGCGGTCTTTATGCTGCGCTTGTCGCTGATGCGCCAATTGTCTTCGTTCTTACGCATACCCCATTTGCGGGTGAACTCGGTAACACCTTTCGAAACGGAGGTCGGGTTGTAGAAATACCACGAGCTCGCCGTTTTGGAAGAGCTGGACGGTTCCGACTTGGGTTGCTCTTCAGGCACCGCCGAGCCCATCAAGGCCAGTTGCTCCTCGTATTCGCGCTGGGCTTTTTCCATCTCCTCTTGTTCAATGACTTGGGCGATAATCTTGTCGATGAGTATGTTACGACTGACAGAGTCCATGGCGGCCACGCGAAGCAAACTGTCTTGGTCGCGAACCACGCTGGCATACATCACCAATTCGTTCAAGGTCTGGGAGATGTTCATGATGCTGTCGTAGCCTTCATACGTACGATCCATGCTGGTGACTGCCGTGTCGTAGTAGGCTTGCGCCAATTCGTATTCGCTGTCTTCGAAGAGAATCGTTGCCACCTTCAGCGACGACATCATCCTCTGAATCTGGTTGTCCTTATAGGCGGCCACCGACTTGCGAAGATACCTGATGGCCTTGGTTTCATCGCCTTCGCGCAGGGCAAGCTCGGCCATGGCGTAATAGATACGGTCGCGATAGTCCTCGTTGTTCGAATCGCGGAGCATCTTGTTCATCATTTTGTAAAGCTCGGCGGCGTTGTCCGCGGTGCCGACCTTGGCCATATTCATCCGCGATTCAAAGACCATTTCGTATTCGGGATTGCGCTTGATAACCTTTTTGAACTGTTCTGTGGCGCGCTCCGAATCGTTTTGCAACATATAAATTTGTCCCAAGATGAACATGGCGCGGGTGCGAAGGTCGCGGTCGTTGTTGAACAGGATACCGTTTTTCAGGTATTTAACCGCGTTGTTGTAGTCCTTGACGGCAATGAAGTAATCGGCAATGGTGAAGTCGACATTGCGCAACAGTTCCTTGGGCGGTTTGCTGAGTCCGGCGGTCTTGGCCTGCAATTGCTCAATCATGGCCACGGCCTTTGGATATTCTTCCGTTTGGATATACGTCTTGATGAGCCACATGGTGGCCACGTATGAGAGGTCGTTGTAGCTGTATTCGGTGGCCACGTAGTCGAAGGTGCGCTTGGCCGGAATGTAGTCGTGTTTGTAGAAATGCGCCTTGCCCATAACGAGATAAGCGTCGTCAATCCATCTCACGCGCTCGCGGTTGCCGAAATTCATGGAGTGCTTCTGGACACAGATGGCAGTTTTCTCCAAAGCGCGGTCCATGACGGAGTTCATCGCCAGACCGTTCTGCTGCGTGCCGTAGTTGTAGACGCGCAACACTTTGGAATAGTCGTCCTTCACTTGGGTTCGGAGCTGCTTCTCGCCGTCTTTGACGCTCGCTTCTCCGTTGAAATAGATGTTGTAATGACTGGTCAGGTTATGGTACATTCGTCGCGTGAGCGTGTTTTTCTTGGTCGAGCAACCACTGAAAAGCAGCAGCGCGATTAGGGAACCCATCGTTACGATTATGTTGAATCTTTTATGCACTTCGTTGTCGTTTTATAAAGAAGATAACTCCATTTTGGTCTGAATATTTCAAAGGAGCTTCAGAAAAGTCATTGGCGTTGTCCGAACCATTTCGTTGCTTCGATGAGGAGAGCTTCATCGGTAGGTTCCACCAAGGCGGAACGCATCTGCACGGCGATGCTGTCGGTACTGGTCTTGAACTCGTTGAGCAGCAGACGGTCGAAGTCGGCCCGACGACTTTTCTCGATGCCCGCACGTTGCTCTTGATAAAAACGCATGGCCTTGGGATGAATGTCTTCGAAACCATAAAGCGTCTCGTCATGACCAAGGTATTGGTTCAAGACATTCGCATATCTGATGCTGTCGTCCGACCAGTCCACCTTGACAGGCTCGTCTATCGACTTCAGCTCATATTTCTTGCAAAGTTCGGGCAGTTCGGCCTTCATATTCTCCAATTCGCGGTTAAACTCCACGACACGGCGCTCAGACCTTTCCTTCTCCACGTTGGCACTGATTTTCGGCACATAGATGAACGCCAACACCGCAAGAACAGCCGCCACGACGAGCAAGATGATGATTTTCACAAAGGAATGGCCCTTGCTGACGGCCGACCTCACATCGCTGATGGTGTCGTAGCGTTGCTCCTTCGAGAACTGCGTACAATGGGTGGCCACTGCGCTAAATTGCTTGGTGATGTTGCGCTCGCCAATGAATTCCATGATTTTGCCCAAGGAATAGACGTCGGCACGCGAATCGAAGTCCTCGCCCTTGATGATTTCGGGGGCCACAAACGCCATCTCCTTGATGAGCAGCTCGCGGTCGGCATCCTGCTTGGTTTCGGGAACGCCGAAGTCGATGAGCTTGGCTCGGCCTTCGGCGGCGGTCACCATGATGTTCTCAGGATTCAGGTTGCTGTGTACCATACCGTTGCGGTGCAGGTAGTTGAGCGCGTCGCACACCTCGGTGAGGACGCTCTTCACCTGTTTCTCGGTGAGCGTGCCCACGCGCACATGCTCGGCCAACGACTTGCCTTCGATGTATTCGAAGATGATGCAGTCGCCCAAGCCTTCGATTTGGACAAAATCGAGGGCTTTGCGGATATATTTGTTTTCGAGCATCGAGGTGGTCTCAAACTCCTGGCGCAGCGAAGCCTTGCAGTCGGGATTGTTGGCACACTCGGCCTTCAATGTTTTGACAATGACTTTCTTACCATTGTAGTTAGCGGTAAAGACACGGCTGTTGCCATAGCGCGAGGTATGGAGAAGCCGAAGGTTGGTGTAGTCGTTTGAAAAATTGTTTTCTGACATTCTTCATAATATTTGGGCGCAAATATAGTGCATTTTTCCGAACCAACGGCAAAACTTGTTCGGAAACTGAAAAAATGGGCAAAAAGTGATTGGGAATCAATCTGTTTCGTTGTTTCTCCTCAAATCGTATTCGATACTTGCTCCATAACCCGATTTTTTTCGAATTACGGAGCTGTTATCTATGAAAATTTATCCGTAACAATGATTTTTTGGGGGTACGGAGAATATATCGTTTCCATTTTCATTCCTCATCCTCCCGATATTCCAGCAAATCCCCTGGAGTACAATCCAACTCACGGCAGATGGCGTCTAAGGTGGTGAGGCGGATGGCCTTCGCTTTGCCCGTCTTGAGGATGGAGAGGTTGGCTTGGGTGAGGCCGATGCGCTCGGCCAATTCGTTGGAGCGCATTTTGCGCTTCGCCAGCATTACGTCTAAATTCAAGATTATCATAAGCGATTCTTTTTTATCACAAAACTTTCAAAACAAGGCAAAACCTCAAAAAAGCCAAAAGTGGCGGCTGCACAACCGTGCGCCGCCGGAAGCCGCCGGTTGGCGGGCTTCCCACATTCCAAAAAAAGGTTTTGCGGGTTTTGTGAGTTTTGTGACATAATCAGATGGTTAAGTTGTTTTCCTCCACCGCAAAAATAATAATTTCTTTTTGATTATGAATACTTTTTGAAAATTTTATCGAGGCACTTGGCCGATTTTCATCGAGGCACTTGGCCAATTTTCATCAAGGCACTTGGCGAGTTTTCATCAAGGCACTTGGCTGTCGATGGATACATTTTTTCAAGGGACTTTTTCGCACATGCGAACACTTTTTCAAGGGACTTTTATGAATGTAGCAGCACTTTATTGCTGGATACTCTATCCGTAACGCCAAAAATTCTGGGGTTACGGATAGAGTATCGCAGTTTCTATCGGTCAAACAGGTCGCCCATAGTCACCTCGGTTTGCACATTGCCACTGTGGGTGTTCCGGCTCAGTCCGTAAGTAGTTATGAAGGTGAGATGCAAGGCTTTACGGGTGCGTGTCAAGTGCTGGAAAGTGGACAATCGCCTGCGCAGCCGCTCCTCATAGTCCTTGTCAATGATATACACATCATTGGCGTACTTCATCTCACATATATTAATGACTTGATCGCGGCGGTCGATGAGCAGGTCTATTTGTGTGCCTTGCCACGGGTTGCCGTCCTTGTCGGTGAAGGTCGGGCACGACCACGAGCAAACATTGCTCAGTACCGCCTTGATGCCAATGGCCTCTTTGATTTGCGGGATATGGTGCAAGCACACCTGCTCGAAAGCATAGCCGCGCCATGCCACTCGCGAAGGGTTCTCGCGCATGTTGCTCCAAAACTGCGCGTCCTGACCGTTGTTGTCGGCCACAAAGCGCAAATGGAACAGGCTGAACAAATCCGTAAGTTGATACAAGGCGTTACGCTCGCTTTTCCCGAAAGCGGCATAACGGCGCAAAAAGTCGCATCGGACCAGATTTTCAAGCACGACGGTAAGCGCTCCCCCATCGGCCATCCCCAATTCCTCTTTGATTTGCTGGCGGGTCATCCCCTGCGAGTGCTTTGCGATGGTTTCCACCACTTGACGATAAAGTTGCGCGTCATTGAACAACGACCTAAACAAAAACCCGTATTCCATCCTCAGCGGAGCGTTGGCGGCAAAAAACAAGTTATCAATGTTTTGGTCAAAAGTCAGTTTTGGCTTCAACATTTCCAGATAGAAGGGTATGCCGCCCATAATCATGTAAGTTTCAAGCATTTGGTATCGGTTCCAACGGATACCATTGGCATGGAGATACGCTTCCGTTTCGCCTAAAGTGAACGGAGCCAAATAGATAGTGTGTGTCACGCGGCCATATAGTCCGCCTTTGTCGCCAATCAGTTTTTCCATCATCCATGTGGTGGACGAGCCACAAACGAACAATTTCAAGCCTTGGCGCGTGGAGGCCCAAGTATTCCAAAAGTAGGAAAACGCTTGGATGAAATTCGATTTCGGCGTTTCCATCCACGGTAATTCGTCAAAAAAGAGGACAAGCCGTTCATTGTCAAGCGACGACAAGTATTGGCGCAATTGTTCAAACGCCGAAAACCAGTCTTTGACCAGAGGATAATCCTGTCCCGAAAAGCGACGCAATTCCTGATTGAAAAGGGAAAGTTGTCCTTGCCGCGACATCTGATAATTGCCTGTAAATGAGAAGTCAAAGTTGTTGTTGAAGTGTTGTCTCACCAAGAAAGTCTTGCCTACACGACGACGGCCATACACCGCGACCAAGGCAGGTTTCTTCGTTGCGTAAATGTCATCAAATTGTTCACGTTCATTTTTTCGGCCAATAAGTTTGTTGTTTTCCATAAACTTACAAGTTGTAATTCACGGTGCAAAGATAGTTTTTTTCTCCATACAAAACATGATACTTACTCCGTAACTCAAAAAAAAACATAGTTACGGAGCGATTATCGATAAATATCTACTCCGTAACGCCGAAAATTTTTGGGTTACGGAATAGTTATTTGAGATTTTCACTTTTTGCGAAAGAAATCTTCGTGACATTTTGTCAGAATTTCGTATTTTTGCCGCTCATTTAAATTGTACAATGATGAAGATTTCTTATAACTGGTTGAAACAATACGTCAACTGCGATTATTCGGCTGAGAAAGTCAGCGAGGTGCTCACCTCCACGGGCCTCGAAGTGGAAGATTTGGAGCGCTTCGAGTCGGTGAAAGGCGCACTGAAAGGCGTCGTCGTGGGCAAGGTGCTCACCTGCGTCGACCACCCCAATTCCGACCACCTGCACATCACCACCGTCGATGTGGGCGGCGAGGAACCATTGCACATCGTGTGCGGCGCACCCAACGTGGCGGCTGGCCAAAAGGTGCTCGTGGCCACCATTAACACTGAACTTTGGATTGGCGACGAACACATCACCATCAAGAAGGGCAAGATTCGGGGTGAGGTCTCTGAAGGCATGATTTGCTCGGAAAAAGAGTTGCAACTCGGCACCTCCCACGAGGGCATCATGGTGCTGCCCAACGACTATGAAGTGGGCAAGCCCGCATCCTTCTATTTCCCTGTGGAAGAGGATTATACGATTGAAATCGGCCTCACCGCCAACCGCAGTGACGCCACCTCACACATCGGCTCGGCCCGCGACCTCGTGGCCGCCCTCAACCAGCGTGAGAACACCACAAAATACCACCTCATCCGCCCCTCGGTGGACGACTTCAAGGTGGAAAACCACAACTACGACATCGACGTGGTCGTTGAAGACACGCAAGCCTGCCCGCGTTATTCTGGCGTGACCGTCAGCGGCGTGAAAGTCGGCGAGTCGCCGGCCTGGCTGAAGAACCGCCTTGCTGCCGTCGGCATCCGCAGCATCAACAACATCGTCGACATCACCAACTTCGTGCTGATGGAAGTCGGACAGCCCATGCACGCTTTCGATGCCGACAAAATCACGGGCAAGAAGGTCGTGGTGAAATGTCTGCCCGAGGGCACGCCTTTTGTCACCCTCGATGGCGTGGAGCGCAAGCTCAACAGCCGTAACCTGATGATTTGCAACGCCGAAGAACCCATGTGCATCGGCGGTGTGTTTGGCGGACAGAAGTCGGGCGTGACGATGGAAACCACCAACGTCTTCCTCGAGAGTGCGTACTTCAACCCCACCAGCATCCGCAAGACCTCCAAGTTCCACGGCCTGCAAACCGATGCCTCGTTCCGCTACGAGCGCGGTGCCGACCCGAACATCACCCTTTACGCCCTGAAACGCGCCGCCTTATTAATAAAGGAGTTGGCCGGCGGAACGATTTCCTCCGAAATCAAGGACGTGAAAAACGGCGACTTCGCCCCTGCCCGCGTGGATTTGAAATTTGACTATTTGAACAAACTGGCTGGCAAGGTCATCGACCCTGTCCAAGCCGTCAACATACTAAAGAGCCTTGAATGTCAAGTCGTTGAACAAGATGACAAACACATTGTGGTCGATGTGCACACCAGCAAGGTCGATGTGACTCGTCCTGCCGATGTGGTCGAAGAAATCTTGCGCATTTACGGCTACGACAACATCGAAATCCCGAGCCGCATCCATGCCTCCATCAGCCGCGCCACCAAGCCCGACGCCGACAAGATGCAGCAGAAGATCAGCGACATGCTCGTTGCCAACGGCTTCTACGAGATTATGAACAACTCGCTCACCAAGGCCGCCTACAGCGAGGCCTTCCCTGCCTTTGAGCCCGAGAAGAACGTGAAGATATTAAACCCGCTCAGCAGCGACCTCAACGTGATGCGTCAGACCTTGATGTGGGGCGGACTGGAGAGCATCGCCTTCAACCAAAACCGCAAGGTCAGCGACATGAAATTCTTCGAGTTTGGTAACGTCTATTTCTTCGACGCAAGCAAAGTCGGCGACGAGACCAAACCGCTCAAACCCTATAACGAGCACACCTGCCTCGACCTCTTCCTTACCGGCAACAAGCAGGCCGAACTGTGGAACGCTCCGAGCAAAGCCCTCGATTACTTCGACCTTAAAGAATACGTCATGGGCGTGCTCAATCACTTCAAGTTCGACTGCAACGCCCTCGAAGCCAAGGAAGCCGACCTGCCGCATTTCGACTTTGCCACCACCTATAGCGTTGATGGCAAGGAGATTGTCACCCTCGGCAAACTCAGCAAGAAGACCTTGAAGCACTTCGACCTGAAGAAGGACGTCTATTACGCCACCTTCAACTGGACCATGATGATGCAATGCTTAGCCAAAGCCAAGGAAGTGCATTTCGAGCCGTTGTCGAAGTTCCCCGCCGTGCGCCGCGACCTCGCCATGATTTTCGACAAGAACGTCACTTTCGATGCGGTGAAGAAAGTCGCCATGAGTGCCGAGAACAAGATTTTGCAATCCATGAGCCTGTTCGACGTTTACGAAGGTGAGAAGATTCCGGCAGGCAAGAAACAATACGCCATGAGCTTCGTGCTGATGTCGCCCACCACCACCCTCACCGACAAGGTGATCGAGAAGACGATGGGGAAGATTCAAAGTGCGTTTGAACAGCAGTTGGGAGGAGTTTTAAGATAAAAGGACCATGGCTTATGGCCTATGACTATGGCAATTTTATCAAAGGCACAAACCTCTACCCTTGGTTTAAGTTGCCATAGTCATCAGCCATCGGCCATCAGCCAAACTGAACAACTGACTAACTGACTAACTGAACAACTGTCATGGACGTACAAGCAATAAAACGCACCTTCGGCATCATCGGCACCGACCCCGAATTGGACCGCGCCATCGGCATCAAGGACGTGTTTCCGAAGATCATCCACCAAAACAGCACCCGCAAACACGGACAATATTTCGCCGTGAACTGCGGTGCCATCCCCGAGGGAACCATTGATTCTGAGCTGTTTGGCCATGAAAAAGGTTCCTTCACGGGTGCCGTCAATGAGCGCAAGGGCTATTTCGAGATTGCCGACAAAGGCACTTTGTTTTTGGACGAGGTCGGCGAGTTGCCGCTTTCCACCCAAGCACGACTTTTGCGTGTGCTCGAAAACGGTGAGTTCATCCGTGTGGGCGGCAACAAGGTGATGAAAACCGATGTCAGAATCGTGGCCGCCACCAATGTGGATTTGCCCGTGGCCATCGAGCGTGGGCGTTTCCGCGAAGACCTGTATTATAGGTTGAACACCATCCCGATCCATATCCCCGCCTTGCGCGAAAGGAAGGCCGACATTCCCCTCTTGTTCAGGAAGTTTGCCGCCGATTTCGCCGAGCGCAACCACAAAAATGCTGGAAAACTACCGTTGGGACGGCAACGTGCGCCAACTGAAAAACGTGACCGAGCAGATTTCCATCATGGAAACCGACCGCAACATCACGACTGAAACCTTGGCCAAGTATCTGCCTAACAGGGTGATAAACAATTTACCCGTATTGTTACCTCGCGAGGACACGCCCGAAGGCATGTCGGAGCGCGACTTGCTCTACCGAGTGCTGTTCGACATGAAAAAAGACATCGCCGAATTGCGCGCGCAAGTCAATAATATGAGCGGCAGTCGCCCGATGGAGCCGACATACGTGCAACCCAATTCGGTCACACAAATCGGCGACACGGTAGTTACGCGGGTAAGCCAAGATGAGCCAGAGGTCAGTGAGCAGGAATATGCCGAGTTCATTCCCGCCGAGGAAACTTCGCACTATGGGGTCGTTTCGACAAGCTCAATGACCAATAGCTCAACGCCCGAAACGCTTTCCCTCGAACACCATGAGAAAGAAATGATTATCAAGGCTTTGGAAGCCCATCGCGGTAAGCGAAAGGACGCGGCCAAGGCTTTGGGCATTAGTGAACGCACACTTTACCGCAAAATCAACGAATACGGCATAGATTTATGAAAATCAAGGCGTTAATAGTGATTGTTGTTTTGGCTCTTATGAGCCACAGTTGCGGCTTTTATTCCTTCTCGGGCGCATCGATTCCCGCCGAGGCCAAAACCGTTTCCGTGGACTACTTCCCCAACCATGCCCAACTCGTCAACCCAACCCTGAGCAACGTCTTCACCAACGCCTTGCGCGATGCACTGACCAACCAAACCACCTTGGACATGGTGGAGGCCGGCGGCGACATTGCCTTTGAAGGCGAAATCACCGACTACAAGACCATGCCTGTGGCCATCACCTCGGGGCAGACCGCCGCCATGAACCGACTTACTATCACGGTGATGGTCAGGTTCAGCAACCGCATTGACGACACAAAAGACTTCGAGCAATCCTTCTCGCGCTATGAGGACTACCCCAGCGACCAAGAGCTGAGCTCGGTGCAAGAATCGCTGACCGCAACCATCACCGAGCAATTGGTGGAGGATATATTCAACAAGGCATTAGTAAACTGGTAAATCAACAAACCGGCCCTTCGACAGACTATGGGGCCTTAACCGATATGGACAGCAAGCAATTGATAGGATACATGACACGACCCGAGACGTTGAAAGACGGCGCCGTGAAAGAGATGGAGCAGTTGGTGGCCGACTATCCTTATTTCGCCATCGGGCAAACCCTGTTGACCATCGCCTATCACAATACCGACGATGCACGTTACGACGAACAGCTGAAGCACACCGCCGCCATTACGCCCAACCGTAACAAGTTGCGTATCCTCACCATGTTAGCCCATCATCGATTGGAAAGCGAGTCGAAAGCGCCTGTTGCAACTGAAGAACGCACGCCAAGAGAAATCGCCGAGCCAAGCGACAATGTCTTTTCCTCCATCGAAGCCATCGAGACCCATGAAGAACATGACAACGACATCATCCGCGAGAAGGTGTTCATCATCCCCGAAATTGACCTTAGGGGCAGTCGTGAGGAACTTTCGGCCGAAATGGCGCTACTGGAAGAAAAGCGCAAGTCGCTCGACGAGTTGAAAGCCATCATCGCCAACCGTCTGAGAGAAATCGAGGAAGAAAAACAACGCAAGGAAACCGAACAACCCAAGGCCAAGAAACTTTCACGCAAGGAACTGATAGACAAGTTTATACTTGAAAATCCCAGCATCACGCGACCCAAGGCAGAGTTCTACAATCCCATCTCGGTGGCGCAAAACAGCATCATCGACCAAGAGAACATCGTCAGCGAAACTTTGGCCAAAATCTATGAAAAACAGGGGTATTTGGAGAAGGCAATGTCAATTTATGAAAAATTAAGCTTGAAATATCCAGAAAAAAGTCGTTATTTTGCAGCCCAAATTGAAAGGATAAAAGAAAGTTAAACATTAAATCAATAAAAATGTACACAGTATTAGTAATTTTAATCCTGATTGTCAGTGTGTTATTAGGATTGATTGTTCTGGTTCAGAACTCAAAAGGTGGTGGTTTGGTTTCCAATTTTGGAGGTGCCAATCAGATGATGGGCGTTCGTCAGACGACCGATTTCCTTGAAAAAGCCACATGGACGATGGCTGGCATCTTGGTTGTGCTCTGCCTGGTTTCGAGTATCAGCCTGCCTAAGAACTCCAAGGAAGGTGCTCCTAAGAGTGAGGTTGAAGGCATCATTCCAGCCTTGCCGACTGCCGAAGCTCCTGCCGCTGCGATGGAAATGCCCGCCGCTTCGGAGACTCCCGCTCAGACGCCAGCTGAATAATAGACAGACAATCGAACAAATGATAAAGAGGATGATTCCGGTCGTCCTCTTTTTTGTTTTTTCAACCATTTCATTGTCGAGATTTGCGGCTGCCGTGGTATGGGAGGCATAAAAACCCGAAATTATACATCATATTTCCGTTTTGGGGTGTAAGGCTGTCACACCGTGGCAGCCGCTGGTCATCCGGCCATTCAATTGGATTATCAATAATAACAATAATGTGAACGTGATTCGGCATTACCACAAATTCAGGAACCGCGACATTATCATTGATTTCCGGGATTTTATCAATGCATTTTAACGCATATTCCCCGATTTCCGACAATTCCATCCTACCATCAACCACATCGCCAAAATACAATTCATGGTTTTTCGTGCAAAAGGTCACGAAATACCTTCCGCCATTGTAATCGTGCCATGGGGCACGCGGTGATTTCCGTTGTGGGAACAAACAACATATTACGAAACAAAATAATGAAAATACAAATCGTCAATGGTCATTATTTGATAATTGCCATAAGGCTGTAATCGCCGAGAAAACCAGTTCTTTTGTTGTTCAACTATCTTGCTCTTATTTACCAAAACGACAGCACCATTATCTACGGGAATCCCGTCTTCTTTCATCACATCTCTTGAATGGCTAACCTTATCCCTAATGTTTTTCTCATCAATGTTTTTCAAATCATCCACATCAAACTTCGCCTCAACAAGTCGGTATTTCTTTGAATTATTACGTGCAATGCCGAATGTAAAATCGACAATGGGACACAAGTCACGCTTTCCCTTAGCGAGTTCAAACTCAACTAATTCCAAATATAATGCTTTTTCTTTGGTGAAAGGTGTTTTGCCTTTGCATTTCTCTTCTTTTACTATTTCTGCAATTTGTTGGTATGTTTTTGGGTGTCTCTGTTTGATATTGCTACCATCTGTAATACCAGCAGAATAAAGCCACTTCTCACCTGAGTTTTTATTATTGCCAGCCGCCATATTCTCCTATTTTATCAAGTGATTTATTAAACGAGGCAAATATCGGCTCAATGTCTGTCCCAATAGATTTGTAGTTGTATGAGAATGGTTTATTCAAATCTTCCTCAGCTAAATAGAATGATACTGATTTACTGACTTTTTCTTTTTCTGCGATGTACTTCATAGCGCTAACGAAGTCGGTACTATGAGATGCAATAAAGAATTTCGTTCCGAGTTTTTTATGCAACATTATTATGATTCTTGCGTATTCCACAATCCATTGCGGATGCAAATGAGCTTCTGGCTCATCGATAAGAAGCAAAGTGTTTTCCGAAAGGACACCATTCCTTAACAATGTCTGCAACAAAGAGAATGATTTTATTCCCGTAGCACTATCCAACAAATCAATTACAAGACCGTCATCTCTTTTGTATTTCATGTTTCCTTTAAATGATAAAGAATCATCGTAGTATGAGCCACCATGAATAACATTCTTTATATATTGGTTAATCGCATGACTGTATGATTTCTGCACCGGGATTTCCAAAAGATCATTTAAGTCTTTCCAATACTCCATTATTGGATACCACACACGCCTATTCATTCCGACAATCATTGGAGTGTCAATATAGACAGCTTGTTGTATGAAGCTAAGTACAGGAACATTAGACACTTCTTTTCCTACAAAAGGGACTCCATACTCAGCAATCCTCACACCTTTCAAATCGCTCTCTAATACTTCCGTTAAGTATTGTCTGTATAAAGCATACCCCCGAACTGACGATAATCCTAGGACTTTTTCTTTTATTCCTTGCGTTTTCTTGATGACATCTTCTAACATTTCACTTAAAGAAGCATCCTTGTTTTTCCTCTTGTCTAATATGCTGTCATCAATAATGCTTCTAATACGCTTAAGCACATTCTCATCGTTGGAATCCAAGGTGTTTTCGTTTCCCACAACGGATTCCTTGAACAACTCAAGTGCGGCACAATACGCATCAATTTTCACCTCAATTGAGTTGGCATCTTCCGCATGTCGATAATAGTTCCTCATTTCAGCAGAAGACACACCTCGTCTTAATCCCATTGTTAAATTGCTGACAAGTCGTCCAATTTGTCTTAACTCTGGCATGACTGAATCACTCGCTATGCTCTCATAGTCATTTGCATATTTGAAAGCATAATAAAGCAGTTTGGATATACTACTCTTTCCAGAACCGTTTATACCAGAGATTAGCGTAATGCCATTTAAACCAATCTCTGCTGATTTTACAGCCTTATAATCTTTTATTGATATTTGGATAGGACTCATATTCATTCTGATATTTCTTGTTGAACGAGATTATTTCGGTTTTCGTATGAATGATTGTAATATAAAAACTGCTGCAAGCTTTGATTGCAAAAGGTTTCAACCATCGCTTCAGCTAATTTCTTATCTTTGTCAGGGATGATGGGGTCAAGGGCTTTCAATAGTGCTTTGCCTTCGGCTTTCTTATATTCCACCCCTCGATGTATTTCTTCGTCGGTAATTGGGTAGTATTGTCCTCTATGCATTGCATCAACAAAACAATTGAGCTTACTGAAACAATCAGCATTGTTACGCATTGTGAAGTTGGCATTAATGAAGTCAAATATGTCTTTATCATTCATAGTATTATTATATTTCGTCTTAAAAAATTGGAAATCTTTTCATAAATAATAGGAGACCACATCATAACTTCACCCCTGTCACCGAGTTTTAGTCCATCTCCATGTATAGAATAAATAATTTCATTCTGCAATTCTATTGGCATTTCTCCTTTGAGATTCAGTTTCTTCCATACTTGATTAAGAAGGTTTCGTTCAAATTCCATTTTTTTCTCCTTAAATTCATTGATGATTGCATTTTTTGCGTTCAAAAAAGTATCTATCGGAATAATACATCTTTTCTCTATCAATAGGCCATTGTTCATCGGAGCATTCTCAACATATTCTTCAAGTCCCCAAAAATCACAAACACAATCCTTTTGGCCCATAAATACTGCAATATCTCCACAAAGAAAAGCCGCGCAATCATGCGTTTCATTTGTTTTGAAATTAACAAAGCCAGCGTTCTCTTTTAGATAATCAGAGTTAAATAGCACTTTATATACAAATGGTGTGCTTTCTTTTAAAGTCGATGTGTCTTGTCCTTTTTGTTTCTGCTCAAGAAATGAAAACAAGTAAGTACGCATGCTGTCTTCAACATCAGTAGATAGCCAATCTCCTAATACTCTTGTAATTGATATTCTCCATATAACAGACATCCAGAAGAATAATGCAATATCCCCTGGAATTTGTTTTTCATTTTTAAAAAGAGAAGCGTATGGAGATTCCAAATAATCAGCAAGCAGTTTCTCACAATTAGGACATAAGTAATAATCTTTCGCCAGCGAATCAACCCTCAACTCCTCAATTCGTTCATCGGTAAGACTCTTTTCATCAAACAATTCTTCAAACTTTGTCGATGGCAAATCACCAGTATGTACTTTTTGTCTTGAAGCAGTTAATGTGAAAGCCACCTCTTTACCCCGTTTACCACTGCCATCATAACTGAATACACGTGCTCCTAAAAAACTTGGCACAATATGAGAATTTGTTTTTGTAGCCTCATTCCTTTGACATAAGCAACAAATATTCTTATTAGTTGGGTTGCTTGTCTTTTGACACACTGTTTGTTTAGACATATAACACTATTTTGAAGTTAAATCAATGTTGTCAGGATCAAAATCATAATAGATACGACCATTTTCGTCACAATAAGCCCATGGTTTACATGAAAACTTATAGAAAGACATCAAACGTCCATCTATTTCATAATCAGCGACCTTTTCTATATCAGAAATATAGTTAGGGCGATTGTTATGTCTTGTTTCTATTTCTTCAATACATTCTTTGTATGATTTCGGAAAAGGCAATAATAGTTCTCCGTTTTTTAGGATTTTATCTGGTGACATATTAGAAATGATACCATTCTCTCTAACAATACTACCTTTGTAAAGGAATAAATCTCGTAGTGTATAAAGATAGTTGTTTATTAGAGGGACGACATGACACATTACATACTTTGTTGTTAATCTATTCAAACTATAGTCACAATCCCATTTTTTACCTGAATTATTGTCTTTCATCTCTAAATAGCCAAAATGATCATATACATTGATATTATATGGAATGTTTGTAATCTCAATTCTGTCAGGGAGAGTATGAATTATACACTTTTCTTTTGTTTGTGAATTTTGCATAATAAAAATGCAACGGGTAAAAGCCTTGTCATCATATAAATAAAATGGTTTAAAAGATGTGAATGTACCATCATGCAGAGGTTTACCTTCTAAATTAAAGAACCTATAATTATAATAACTATCTCCATATAAAGAAAGTACCAACAAATTTTCATAGAATAATACAATTATTCTATTAGTCAAACATGAGACATAACGTTCTGCTCCATTTTGCGAGGTTCTAGGATGATTTGATTTCTTGAGAGCGTTATATATGTACTTTAATATATCCATATGCTTGGAGTCTATCTCTTGCATATTATTAAATAGTACTTCTTGATCTGACCATGAATCATTTGTGTCACTTATTGTGATGGAACGGTCAAATAATAAATTTGAAAACACGATAGAGCCATACTTCTTTAAATACTCTTCGTTTTTACTATCAATGAACTCTTTTGTCGTTTGAATGCTATTTTTTAAAGAGTCAAATTCTTCAATAGAATATTGATGGATGATTTCGTGGTTTTGAACAGCAACAATAATTTGCTTATAATCTCCAGGGACTTCCAGATAAATTAACCCGTTTTGAATTATACTACAAACTCTATACTTATTGGGGATTGTGAAAACAGGTTTTAAACTTTCAATATCATAGCATACATTATCATATACAACCAATTTGTTTCCAAGTTCATAAGAATATTGTCCAATTCCAGCATTTTCAAGTGAAATTTCAGGAACTATTTCACCGTCTTCATCTAACACAATGAATGTTTCTTCTTCGACATCTTGATCATCTTTCCCCACATTTATCTTTCTATAATAGTCGATTCTACTAACAATATAGAAACCTTTTATAGTACGTCGAATATTACAACTAAATCCATTATGCCTACCGATGCCAGAACTAATATCCTCAAGTTTCGATTTGTAAATTATCTCATTTTCTCCATTAATCAAACACAATCCATTATTACTGGAGTCATAGACAATGGCTATGTTTTTCCTTCTTTCCCCAATTTTAACTAAAGCCGATCTATTATTACCTGAAATATCTCGAACATAAGTAGTGCTATAATAGACTTTCTCGGGGCAGAATGTAGAATTATTCATATTTATTTATTTGAAGCAGAAATAGTCTCTTTGACAGACCTATGAAGTTAATTTCAAAACGCAAAAATAAACAAAATCTTGAACAAGCACCAATATCAATAAAAAAACAGCGCACCCCATCGGATGCGCCGTTTTTCATTAGCATAATTAGGATTTATTCTCCCATAGCCAGCTTCTTATACCCCTCATAGCGGAGCTTGGCAAACTGCTCGGTCTTGGCGAACAGTTCCTTGGCTTCCTCGGGGAAGGTCTTCACGAGCGAGTTGTAACGCACCTCACCCATGATGAAGTTCTGGAACTCGGCCCAGTTGGGTTCCTTCGAATCCAAGTGGAAGCCGTTCTCGCCAGCGTCTTCCTCGGCGGGGTTGAAACGCCAGAGGTGCCAGTAACCGCAGTCGACGGCGAGTTTCTCTTCCATCTGTGAGTGACCCATACCGATCTTGATGCCGTGGTTGATACACGGAGCGTAGCAAATCACCAGCGACGGGCCAGGATAAGCCTCAGCTTCCTTGATGGCCTTGAAGTACTGGGCTTGCGAAGCACCCATGGCAACCTGAGCCACATAGACGTATCCGTAGCTCTTGGCAATCATGCCAAGGTCTTTCTTGCGGACCTTCTTACCAGAGGCAGCAAACTTGGCGACAGCACCGGCAGGCGTAGCCTTGGAGCTCTGACCGCCCGTGTTCGAGTAAACCTCGGTGTCGAGGACGAGAACGTTGACGTCTTCGCCGCTGGCCAACACGTGGTCGAGGCCACCGAAACCGATGTCGTAAGCCCAACCGTCACCACCGAAGATCCACTGGCTCTTCTTGGCGAGGAAGTCCTTGTTGTCCAACAGTTCTTGCTCGAGAGCGCAGCCGTGGCAGGGGCAAATCTTGCTACCAGCAGCCTTGGCATCCTTGGCTTCTTGCAGCTTCTGGGCTGCCACTTCGGCACCATAAAGTTTCTTGCCTTCTCCGTTCCAGAAGTCGACGCAAGCATCGATAGGCATAATGGCCTTTTCGAGGGCGGCGACGAACTCGTCAGTAGCCTTGCGGTTGGCGACCGTGTCGTTGTAGGTGTTCAGCCAATTCTGCGTGGCTTCCTTCATCCAGTCGAAGACGGTCGTGTTCACCAATTCTTCAGCCTTCTTGCGGAGGCCTTCGCGGAGCTTGCGGGCACCCGTGGCCATACCGAGACCGTACTCGGCGTTGTCCTCAAACAGGGAGTTGGCCCAT
>CADCML010000059.1 GCA_902802535.1 uncultured Bacteroidia bacterium | reverse complement strand
GGCTCTTGTCCTTCACTGATAAATATATGATAACCATTAGCGTTCATATCCATTGATTCTGTCCCTTTGTGGATTGGAAACTCTTTTTCAAGGTATTCTCGCATCGCTGCAACGGGCATATCAGCATAATCCAAGTCAGTAAACAGGTCGATGTCGATAGACCTTCGATGTCCGCGCTGAAGCGCTAATGCTGTTCCTCCTACGAGCCTGAAATCCTTGAACACATCAGAAGACATGAGTTTTTTGAGGATAGAGAGTAATGGAGCGGATACCGTGTCATAATACAATCTCATAGCCCAATGGTTTTAAAGTTTTTCAATGCAACTTCATAAAGCATGAATCCATTTGGGTTCTCCTTGATTTTGGCAAAGGCATCATGACCATAGAAACGGTGTAGTTCTTCCATCTCCTCCTTGGTGCCGTATTCCAGTACTCGACGGATGGCCCAATCTCTACATTTCATCCACTCAAGTTTCGACAAATCGACATCCCAAAAAGTGGTTTGGGTGAGTTTGTTGAGATTTGGTTTGGGTTGTCCGCTGGTCAGTTGGGCTTGATAGATGTCATGATTGGCTTGTATCTTATAGAAAAAACCTTGTGAAGAAATGTCCAAGGCTTGTTCAAGCATGAAAGAATTTTGAGGTGTGAAGCGGCGGCGACCCATAATCAGATCATTGATTCTTTGGGGAATCAATCCTGTTTTCTGAGCCAAGGTGGTTTGGTGAATGTGCTTCTGTTGCACGATTCGGTTAAGGATGGCACCTGCAGGCACGGATGACATATTCAAATAGATGTCGGTGTTCATTTCTTGTTGCGTTTGGACCGCAAAGATAGACAATTTTTAAATAATAACCATAATCTGGTTACAATTCCAATAAAAAAAACCGCCCCGAAATGGAGCGGTTCGTTGTTAATCAAAGTAAGAGGTTTCCACAATATTTCAGTTGAACTTTCTGAGGAGGCTCTTCATCTGATTGTTCACATCTCTTCTGCTCAACGGGTGGTCGGCATTGGAGAGGACGCTGTTGAAATAAATGACTCGGTCGGTTTGTGTGTCAATGACAGCCGTGTAGAGGGCATTGCCCACCTGGTCGCCTGCGGTGTAACGCTTAGGTTCGTCGAAAACTGTTCTTATGATGTTGCCCACAAGCTCTTCTAATTTTTTCTGGTCATAAAGCTCATTGCTCATGATATCCGGGAAGGTGCCAATCCATTTCGCGATGGGTGCGCCTTCGCCCTCATAGTCGGCAGGAACGGGGTCTGTGAATGGGTATCGGTTGGTCGTCAACAGGTCGGTAAGCAGTTGCTCAGAAGCTGTGGCCAACGACGGGTCGCGATAGCCGGAGTTCGGCTTGTCGTAATAAATCATAATCGACATTGGCTCAATCAGGGCAAGTTCGTCGATTTTGGAAACATTCGTGCCGCTGGCAGTGTAGGTGGCACCACAAGAGGAGAACATGGTTGCTATGAGCAGGATTCCCAATATCGACACGAAAAATCTTTTGCTCTTGTTCATAAACATAGTGGTTTAATCATTCATCAGAACAACCCTTCCAAAATCTTATCCTCCACCAAATTCGGCAAAGTGACCTTCAATTTTGGCTCTGCCTCCATGGCGCGTTTGATGGCGAAGGTGGCACCTTCGTTGCGGGCCCAGTTGCGGCGGGCGATGCCGTTGTTCACGTCCCAGTGCAGCATGCAGTGGAGACGACGGTCAGCATCGGCAGTGCCGTCGAGGACCATGCCGAAGCCGCCGTTGATGACTTCACCCCAGCCTACGCCGCCGCCGTTGTGGATGCTCACCCAAGTGGCACCACGGAAACCGTCGCCGATGACGTTCTGCACAGCCATATCGGCGGTGAACGACGAGCCGTCGTAGATGTTGGAGGTTTCGCGGAATGGGCTGTCGGTGCCGGAAACGTCGTGGTGGTCGCGGCCAAGGACGACAGGACCGCTCAGGCGACCATCTGCAATGGCCTTGTTGAACTCAGCGGCAATCTTGGTGCGGCCTTCGCAGTCGGCGTAGAGGATACGGGCCTGTGAGCCGACCACGAGATGGTTCTCCTGTGCACCACGGATCCATTGGATGTTGTCGCGCATCTGCTGCTGGATTTCGGCAGGAGCCGTGCGGGCAATCTCCTCAAGCACGTTGCAGGCGATGTCGTCGGTGACGGCCAAGTCTTCAGGCTTGCCCGAAGCGCACACCCAACGGAAGGGACCGAAGCCGTAGTCAAAACACATTGGACCCATGATGTCCTGCACGTAGGAAGGATAGCGGAATGTGCCGTCTTCTTTCATAATGTCGGCACCAGCGCGACTGCTCTGCAACAGGAAGGCGTTGCCGTAGTCGAAGAAGTACATGCCTTTGGCAGTCAGCTTGTTGATGGCGGCCACATGGCGGCGCAACGAAGCCTGCACTTTCTCCTTGAACAACTCGGGGTTCTCGGCCATCATGTTTTTGGACTCTTCAAATGACTGTCCGACAGGATAGTAACCACCTGCCCATGGGTTGTGGAGTGAGGTCTGGTCGGAGCCGAGGTCAACGTGGATGTCGTGCTCGGCAGCATATTCCCAAAGGTCCACCACATTGCCTTGGTAGGCATAGCTGCGGGCTTCCTTCTTGGCGAGGCTCGCGTTGACGTGCTTGAAGAGTTCTTCGATGTTGTCGTACACCTCATCGACCCAGCCTTGCTGATAGCGTTTCTGTGTGGCAGCCGGGTTGATTTCGGCGGTGATGCTCACCACACCAGCGATGTTACCGGCTTTCGGCTGGGCACCGCTCATACCACCCAAACCAGCGGTGATGAACAGTTTGCCAGCTGTGCTGCCACCATGTTTGCGGGCTGCGTTGAGTACCGTGATGGTAGTGCCGTGGACGATGCCTTGGGGACCGATATACATATAGGAGCCAGCGGTCATCTGGCCGTATTGCGTCACACCGAGGGCGTTGTAACGCTCCCAGTCGTCGGGCTTCGAGTAGTTCGGAATCATCATGCCGTTGGTGACCACCACACGCGGCGCGTCCTTATGCGACGGGAATAGTCCCATCGGGTGACCGCTGTACATGGCCAAGGTCTGGTCTTCGTCCATGTTGGCCAAATATTGCATCACGAGGCGGTATTGTGCCCAGTTTTGGAAGATGGCGCCGTTGCCGCCGTAGATGATGAGCTCGTGCGGATGTTGTGCCACGGCAGGGTCGAGGTTGTTCTGGATCATCAGCATGATGGCTGCGGCCTGTTGGCATTTGGCGGGATATTCCTCAATCGGGCGGGCGTACATTTTGTAGGACGGACGGAAACGGTACATGTAGATGCGGCCGTATTTTTCCAGCTCCTCGGCAAATTCGGGGGCCAAAGTGGCGTGGAACTTGGCGGGGAAGTAACGCAAAGCATTGCGAATGGCTAATTTCTTCTCGGCCTTCGTCAAGATATCCTTGCGCTTGGGCGCATGGTTGATGGTGGTGTCGTAAGGTTTCACTTCCGGCAGTTCATCGGGAATGCCGGCGAGAATCTCTTTTTGGAAATCGTTGAGTGTGTTCATTATTGTTGAATTGTTGATTGTTTAATCGTTGAATTGTTGTTTCTTGACGCGCTTTGCGTCATTGCGAGGAGGAACGACGAAACAATCCAGAGTAAAATAGGTTCACTGGACTGCTTCGTGCCTCGCAGTGACGCGAAGCGACCCAAATTTGGCTGCAAATTTAGGGAAAAATTCATCATTTTTTCGTAAATTCATTTGTTCTGCTTAAAAATAGCTATTTTTGATTCCAAATTGGTTCGCCAGAGCTTCGATCCTTCGACAAATCCAGTTTTTTGTTTTGATGGATGTTCGATTCGAAGGATGAAACATGAAAGTTTGTAACAATTATGTTGTAGAAACATTATGTTGTAACTGCATAATATTAGCCTATAAAATCGTCGATAATGGCTTGTGGGAGAAACACATGGTCGGTAATGCCGTCCGTTGCTGGTCGTTTGAGGAACAGTGCATATACAATCTCCTTGTCTTTTGCGAATGGCAAGCCTTGCGCCTTTGTTTCAAGCTCGTGGAAGAGTCTTCTCCAGCTTGCTCGCCTTCTGTCCATTTGCACTCGCCGACGAGGATCTTCTTTTTGTCTAAAGATTCAGCCACCACATCCAACTCTATGTTTTTCTTTTCCTTATTAATGATGACCGTCTCCCACCAACGCGATGCTTTACCCCAAGTGGTGCCAAGCAGTTGGTTACCACTGACGGCATTTCGGCAAAGGCGTTCCCAATGTGCTGCCACAAAGTCGGAGAAGGTGTCGCTGATGGTTTTGGCCACAACGTCCTTTCGGTTCAGGTTGATTAGTGAGCGGTTGGGAATCACATAACGATTGTAGGTGCGCATAAACGGGTCGCAAATCTGGTAATAGCTGCGCTTGCTGTTGCGTGGGCTTTCGCCGAAGGGAGTTTCGCGCTCGATGTAGCCCAAGTTGATGAGTTTGGCGAGCGGACCGCTGAGATCGGTGGCGTTTTTCTGCATTCGCCCGGCAATTTCGGAAAGGCGGTTGGCTCCGTTGCCGATGAGGGAAAGCAAGGTGGCAGATTGTGTAGTGTGTTGGAAGTCATCAAGAAACAACCTTGATGGCTCGTCGTATAAAGTGCCGTTGGGGTCGATGATGTTGTAGGCGATGGCTTCCATCAGCGAAGTCGCTTGCTCACGGATTTCCCAATAGCGGGGAACGCCGCCCCAAACAGCTGATTCCTCAACGGTTTGTATGCCATCGGTGTGGAGGATGTCTTGCAAATACCTGACTGGAATAGGCTCAAGTTTCATAATGACATCACCGCGACCATAAAGCGGCGAGGTGGCATCGAGCACCAAGCCTTGCATCATTTGCTGCGATGAGCCGCAGATGATGAGGTTGAACGGCAGTTGCTTGCTATCGATATGTCGTTGCAGTATGGAAGGCAGGCTTGGACTGGATTTGACCAAGTAGGGAAACTCGTCAAAGCACAGCGTGAATCGTTGGGTGGTTCGGTGCGCCAAGCTGACGATGAGCGTTTCCCAATCGGGATAGACAACCTTGTCGAAGTCGGGGATTTTCGTTCCGATGGTTTTTGCCAATAATGCAAGTTGCTGACTCTGTTCGGTTTGGTCGGCCATAAAATAGAGGTCGTTGTCGGTCAACACATGACGGATGAGCGTTGATTTCCCCAAACGTCTTCGTCCATAAATGATGACAAATTTCGAGGCTCCGGTTTGGCTTAAAACCCGTATAAGCCGCATGATTTCATTCTCTCTATCTACAAATTTCATTTGTTCAAAAATTATTTGCAGCAAAAATAATGTTTTTATTCCATAATAAATCCAGTTTTTGAAAAATAATGCATTTTTTCATGTTTTTGTTTGCACCATTGTGAAATTCCCTATTTTTGCCCTCGAATTGGTTCGCCAGTTCGCGACTATAACGTACCCCAGAATTGCGAGCAACAACAAATTATTAATCCGTACCCATAAAGCTGCATGATGTTTCACTTTAATTCACTATATTTGCAGTCTCAATTAATGGGTACATTATACACGATGAGTGAGCGTGTCTGCGATTGCCATCAGGGAGACAAAGAACGCTCAACTCATCTTTTGTGAAAACATGATAGAAGCGGAGATATTGTTTTTTACGTGCTATGGGGCCATGACGTTCTGGGCGCTCATGAGCTGTCTCTACTTGCTGTTGAGGCGCAACAATGTCTTTGCCACGGATATTACATCGTCCCTGCGGTTGCGCCGCTGGATGGCCGCGACCTGCGCTTCGGTGGCCGTGAGTCATGTATGGTGGATGCTGTTATATTATGGTCAGGCAGACGGTAGCGACCCTGCCGGTCGTATTCTCCTCTGCAGGGTTCTCGATGTCCTATTTAACTTGTCTGTCATCTTCTACACGATGCTGGTCATGCTGCAGGACCGCCGCCGCCCGCTATGGTACGCCGTCGTGTATGTCGCACTCGGCCTGGCAATGCTACTGTCGGAATATCTCCTTGGCCCCCAGGCGTCGTGGCTCAGCATCCTGTTGTCCGTTGTCATGGTGCTCTATGTCATTATAACGCTGGTAGTAGGTGTCAGACAGTACGGTCGCTGGCTGCGCGACAACTATGCCGACCTGGAGCATAAGGAGGTGTGGCAGACCTATCTGGTCATGTCGGCCTTCCTGCCGTCTACCTTCTTCTACAGCTTTCTCAATGTCGATAGAGTCTTCGATTTCCTGTTGGAGGTAGTCAATATCCCGCTGTTTTTCATCCTGCTGTGGCGCGTAGAGACGCTGCAGGACCTCGGAGAGCCTGTCGTAGCGTCCGTCGAAGAACCTCTCGACGATGCTGCCACCGAGTCTGCCTCTACCACCCAGTTTGCCAAAATCGAGTTGATGTTACAGCAGAACTGCATCGACACACAGTATTATCTGCAGCACGACCTGTCGCTGACTCATCTGGCCAAGAACATTGGTACCAACAACACCTACCTCAGCCGCTATTTTGCCTATAAGGGCATCACCTATAATACCTATATTAATACCCTGCGCATAGGCCGCAGAACTGTCGTACGAAAGCGGATACAAAAGCTACAGTACCTTCAGCGTGGCCTTCAAACAGATCAATGGGCAGACGGTCAAGTCGTGGATGAATCAGCAAGAATAGCCGTCGTTTACGTTTTTGTTACCTCCCGATGTGATGGCTGACGTCCGGTTCGACTTGCAGAATCTTAAAAAAAGTCGCAGAATCTTATATTTTTGCCGTTGAAGTTACCTCCCGATGTGATGGCTGACGTCCGGTTCGACTTGCAGAATCTTGAAAACAGTCGCAGAATCTTATATTTTTGCCGTTGAAAGTGCGGTTTTCATGTATTTTCAATTGTTTTTTCTCAATTTTGTGCTGTTTTTAACGAACCTGTTACCACTTACTAAATCATGAATCTTGAATCTTAAATCTTTGAATCTTTAAATCTTTAAATCTTTAAATCTTTAAATTCACCTTATTGTTTAACTAAACCTAATCAAAAATGAACAACAAAAACTTGAAAGCTCTCGTGCTTTCATTGGGATTGGGTGCGGCGATGCTCTCATCCACATCCGTGCAGGCTCAAGGTGTCTTTGGCGACATGCTTGACAATTATTATGCTGAAAAAGAGGCACAAAGCAGCCAAGGCGGCGGAGCTTTGCTGAGAGGCAACGGCGACCGTACTGAAGTCTCCACAGGTGGCAGCTTTTACAATGAGGAATTTGGTGCACCTCTTGGCAGCGGTGTGCTGTTCTTGTTGGCTGCTGGAATCGGTTACGCAACCTTAAAGAAAAAGGAGGACGAGCAATGAAAAGAATGACCTATTTTGTGATGGCCTTTGCTATGGTCTTGGGCTTCACGCAGTGCAAGAAAGAACAGATTGCCACGACAGAGAACGAAGGCGAGAAAGTGACCATCACCTTGAAGCTGAACAACGGCTCAAGAGGCCACATACAACCTGGTGAGAATACGGCAGCTGTCGTTTACGACAACGACGACATCATCATGGTAGGCTTCAATGGTGCTTATGTTGGCGACTTATTGACTACTGACGGCTCGACTTTTAGCGGCAATGTCAGCATCAGCGGAGAACCAACCGATGGAAAAATTTACTTCTATTACCTTGATGGCAAGAGCCAGAGTGTGGGCACTGATAACAAATGCACTATTGACATCAGCAACCAGACGGAAGGCCTTCCCGTCATTTCCTACGCCTGCGTGGACTACAGTAGCAGCAACACTTATAGTAATGTCAAAATGCATAACCAGTGCGCCTTGGTGAAGTTTAACCTGGGCGATGTGAGCACCGACGCCTCGATTACCCTCACGGGCATGAAGACTGAGGCCACCATCGGCTTCGATGGCACGGTGACCAACCTCTCAACAACGGGTGACATCACCACCTACGGCACGGGCTCGACACGCTACGCCGTGGTGCTGAGCGACCAAGAGGCAGTGACCGAGGGCACCGTCAGCGCGGAAGGCTACGAGGGTACGTTCAGCATCCCGACGGCAGCCTACACCAACGCTTTCCTGACCGATGCTACAATGACGCTGACTGCGGCCCCTATCGATCCTCTCGCCACTCCGCTCACCCTCGAAGCCCTCGAGGACGGCACCATCGTTGTGGACATAATAAGAATAGGCGGCAAAGGAGGCGGAGTCTACCCCGGGTCTAGCAAAGGTGGTCCTGGCTGGGGCGGATCCAGCAACATCAGCATGAAGTACTCGGTGAACGGCGGCGCGAAGAACCTCATCGACAACACCACCACTATCGACGTCAACGCTGGCGACAAGGTGCAGCTTTACGGCAACGGCCCCGACATGACCAATCATTACGCTCCCCATATTGCTGGTGGTACAGCCCAGGTGAAGGTCTATGGCAACATCATGAGCATGCTGGACGAAGACAACTATGCCACGCTTACCACGCTGCAGGACGTTGCCTTTTTTGCACTTTTCTATTTGAACGAAAACCTTACCGACGCAAGCGGTCTGCTGCTGCCTGCCACCACGCTGACCGTAGCCTGCTACTATGGCATGTTCGCTGGCTGCACCAGCCTGACCACGGCCCCCGCGCTGCCCGCCCCCGCGCTGGCTGAGCAATGCTACTTCATGATGTTTTTAGGCTGCACCAGCCTGGATACGGCTCCCGAGCTGCCCGCTGAGACGCTGGCCGTAGGCTGCTACTACCAAATGTTCGGCGACTGCACCAGCCTGACCACGGCTCCCACGCTGCCCGCCCCCGAGCTGGCCGAAGGCTGCTACTACCAAATGTTCGCCGGCTGCACCAGCCTGACCACGGCTCCCACGCTGCCCGCCCCCGAGCTGGCCTCGTACTGCTACTCCCATATGTTCGCTGGCTGCACCAGCCTGACCACGGCTCCCACGCTGCCCGCCACCACGCTTGTCGAATCCTGCTACGGCGGGATGTTCTCCGACTGCACCAGCCTGACCACGGCTCCCACGCTGCCTGCTACTACGCTGGCCGAAGGCTGCTACTCCAATATGTTTGAAGGCTGCACCAACCTGGTCACGGCTCCCGCACTGCCCGCCACGACGCTGGACAGTGAATGCTACTATGGCATGTTCTCTGGCTGCACCAGCCTGACCACAGCCCCCGTGCTGCCCGCCACCACGCTGACCGAGTACTGCTACACAAGCATGTTCTATGGCTGCACCAGCCTGAACTCCGTGACCTGCATGGCCACCAACATCAGCGCCAGCAACTGCACTTCCAACTGGCTGCAAGGTGTGGCTTCCACCGGCACGTTCACCAAGGCCAGTGGCGCAACTTGGCCCGAGGGCGTCAACGGCATCCCCAGCGGTTGGACGGTGAACGAACAATAAAACCCATCCCAAACGGGGGCGCGGCGGCTTCGGCTCGTTGAGCCCCCAAAATTTTACCCCCTTGCGATAAAATGAAAAAGCTGACACGGATAGTTGAAATCATATACGCGCGTATACGAAAACATTTACGCGCGTAAATGAAACAATCTACGCGCGTAAACGGAACAATCTACGCGCGTAAACCGAGCAATCTACGCGCCTGAACAACGAGAAGGAGTTCCGCTTTGTGGAGGTACCCACCGAGGAAGGCAAACAGGACGCCGAAGAGCCGGAACCCGGAACAACGGAACCTGGTGGCGAAGGGCCTAACGGCGGCGAAACCCCCGGCGGGGTGATAGGATGGATAGGCTGGCGATTTCAACCCCTGCCGAAAAAACGGATAATACCGAATCGAACCCCGGAGGGGTGACAGGATATTAGGCAGGCGGTGGAGCACGGCGGAACCCCTGCCGATGAAAATGACGTGAAATTATTGTGGTTTTTTTGTGGGCGCGGGTTCACACCCCCGCCTATGGGCTGCCGTCCCTACGGGACTGTTTGGCACTGGCGTGGCGTGTGCAGGGTCAGGTGTCGCTTTGTGCAGGGACTGACGTCGCCTTGCTTATTGATATGCTGTCCCTATGGGACTTCGTGTCGGTACGTGGGAACTCCGTAGGGGTGACAGCAATGTAGGCAGGCGGTGTGAACCCCTGCCGATAATTATAAATGATGGGTGAACCCTTGCCGATGAAAAGCAGGAAAAACGGTTTGGAAAAACCAATAGGAATGTATTTCGACAGAACAAATTCCAGTGTTTTTTGGCCGTTTCCATAAAAATCCATAGGGATTTTTGTCGGATTTCAGAAAAAACTGTACTTTTTAAACTATAGTGTGCGATTTATTCCTGGCATAGTTGCCGATAGGATATGATTTGTTTTTATTTTTGCAGAGCGAAATTTCAAATTCTACACCCATGAAACGAATCACAACACTATGGCTTTTTTTGCTTTTAATGCCAGTTTTGTTATTGTCGCAAAATACAGAAAATCAAAACTATAAAAATGATTTCGAGGCAGCCTACCAAGCCTGTCCCGACATTCCAAAAGGCCTCCTCGAAGCCATCTCCTTCACCAATACGCACTGCAATCATCTAACTGATGCGAACTATTTCAACGACGGTCCCGATGCCATGCCGCGCACTTACGGCTTGATGGGCTTGGTGAAGGATGGCAAGGGCTATTTCCGTGAGAACCTGCATTTTGTATCGGAGTTGTCAGGGATTTCGGAAGAAGAGATTTTGGAAAGTCCAGAAAAGAATGTGTTGGCGTATGCCAAGGCTTTTGAGCGTTTGGCCAAAGAAAATAAAGCAACCGATATTAAAGGCTATTTGTCAGTCATCCAGCAACTTTCGGAATTGCCAATAGGGGAGGAAAAGGATGTTTATCCTATGCAGAGCATGTTGTATTCGGTTTGCACCTTTTTAATTAATAGAGAAAAGGCTGAGCAATTTGGATTCCCAAAATATGAGATTGACTTGAAGGCGGTTTTTGTCGAGCATTACGACTTGCTCACTGCGTCTGAATTGGGCGTTACGCGTAGTCCCGACTATCCGCCTGCCATTTGGGATCCTGCGCCAGAATGTAATTGGGAACCGCGTACCAAAGAGGTGAGCGCAGTCGTAATTCATTATACTGAAGGCTCATACGCAGGCTGCATCAGTTGGTTCAAGAATTGCGATGCGGAGGTTTCGGCGCATTATGTCATACGTTCGGCTGACGGTCAGGTGACCCAAATGGTGCGCGAAAGGGACAAGGCTTGGCACGCCCGCACGGCCAACGGCTACACTATCGGCATCGAGCATGAGGCTTACGGCAACATCTGGAGCTTCTTCACGGAGGAGATGTACCAGTCTTCCGCTGACTTGGTACGGAGTATTTGCTCGCGCTACGATACCATCAACGGGCAGCGCACCCACGACCGCGACACGCTCGACAATGGTTTTTGCATCAACAACGGCCTGTACAACCTCGGCGGCGAAGGGTCATGCGTTCAAATCAAAGGACACCAGCATTATCCCGACCAGTCGCACACCGACCCAGGGCCGTATTGGGACTGGAACTACTACTACAAGCTCATCAACGAGGGTACTTTTGCCACCGTGCTGGAAGGCGATTCGGGCCGCCTCGACCATCAGAACTACGGCGACGATGAACGCATGATCTGGGTGATTCGAGGTCCAGAAGAATCGACCATTCGCTTGGATTTCAGCAGTTTCAGCTTGGAAACTGACTTCGATTTCCTTTGGATTTACGATGGCGACAATGTCTTTGCTCCGAAAATCGGCCGATGGAACACGCAAAGTCCGGGCGTGGTGCAATCCTCGTCAAATGTGATGTGCGTGGAGTTCCGTTCCGACTGCATGACCACTGATGCAGGTTGGGAGGCTTCATGGAAAGCACTGATGCCCAGTACGCCGATACCCGAAATTGAAATCGGGGAGGGCGTTTACCCCAATCCCACCGACGGAAAGTTTTGGATCAAGTCGGATCAAGAGGGTTTTACCGACATGATTGTTTTCGATGTTTACGGCACGGAATGGGTCAGGGCGCGTTTCGTAGATACGATGGAAATTGATATAAGCAATTGGCCTTCTGGTGTTTATATAGTCAACTATGGTAGACCCATAAAGATGGGCAAAGTGACCAAGTTGGTGAAGCTGTAAAATGGCCGATGAAACAATAATCATCTATATATTGCGTTCATCTTAGGATTTTTCCTATTTTTGCACCCTATTTCAATCATCGATGAGAAACAAAACAATCATAAAAGCCTTGCTGCTCCTTTTGGCCTTGACTTGTTGGGCTTCCGCGAAGGCGCAGTTAGAAGACCCTTGCGAAATCACTTGCAACGTCGAAATGCCAGTTTGCAGCGAGTCTGAGGTAACACTCAGTGTACCAAACAATTACCAATACTCTTTCTCGTGGTCGCCGGGTGGCCAGACCACCAGCAGCATCACGGTGCGGCCTTTCTCGACAACGACCTATCGCGTCGAAGTCCGTGAGGCGGAAACCGACAGCTTGATATGCCAAAACGAGTTCAAGGTGGAGGTGATGCCGCGTTTTCGGCTGAAATTCCGCCAATTGAAGCTCACTTGCAGCAATTACGAGGAGGAGAACGGCAACGACGCCCAAGCCATTGTCGCCGTCGACACGGTTTCGGAGGCCTATGAACCGCCCTTCAACTATGAATGGCAGCTCAGCCCCTTGCATATCGCGCCCAACGACCCGACGTGGGCCATCGGCTTGCGGGCGTTCAAGTATTATCATATAAAGGTGACCGACGGTCGCGGCTGCGTGCAGCACGACAGCGTTAAACTGAAGGCGTATCCCAACCCTGTCATCGAAATCAGCACCGACCCGAGCGACACGGTCTACCTGCAAAACCCGCACGTGACCTATTCCTTTGAGAACCTGTCAATTGACAGCTTGCCACTCAGCAACTTCTATTGGATTCTCAACCAGCAGTACAACATCACCTCGACCGAGCTGGAGCCGCGTTTCACTTACGTTGAAACTGGCGAATATTCCACTGACTTGAAGGTCTATAACCCGCAAGGCTGCGACACTACTTATACACACACCATCAAGGTGGAGCCGGTGAAATTGAAGATTCCGAACGTGTTCACGCCCAACGGCGATGGCACCAACGATTATTTCATCATCTCCTTGGACGGCGGCAGCGACTTGAAGGGCACACGCGACGGCGATGGCGGTTCGGGCGCGGAATACGAGGGCTATGAACCTTTGAGCCGCTATTATGAATCCACAGAACTGACCATCTTCAACCGCTGGGGGCGCGTTGTTTACCATTCCAAGGACTATCAAAACGACTGGGACGGCGACAACCTTTCTGACGGCACCTATTTCTATGTGTTGAAGTGTCACGGCCTGAAAAACGACGCCACATATCAAGGTTCCGTCATGATTATCAAATCGCAAAGAAAATGAGAAAGTTACTGAAAATAAGGCGTTTGCTGGCGGTCGTCGTCATGGGTTTGTGCGTGCTGACGGCTTGTGAGGAAAAGACCGATGGCAAGCTCTCCACCGACTTGGTGACCAGCCCCAAATCGGCCACCGAAACCTCCGACAAGCAGGCCGCCATCAAGTTTGACAAGGAAGAACACGATTTCGGCACCTTGCTCCAAGGCGAAGTGGTGAGCTATTCCTTCCATTTTACCAATGTGGGCAATATGCCGCTGATTGTCAGCGAGGTGGGCTCAAGTTGCGGCTGCACCGTGGGCGACTATCCCCGCGAGCCTATCGCCCCTGGCAAGACAGGTAGCATCAAGGTGACCTACAACAGCGCGGGCCATCACGGTTTCCAAAGCCGTTACCTCACCGTCATGACGAACACCAACCCCGCCAAAACCACCCTGCGCATCAAAGGCAAAGTGCTTACCCCCGACCAGTATTAGTTTAGAGTTACGCTTCGCGTCACAGCGAGGTACAAAGCAGTCCAAAAAATAAATCTTAAATCTGAAATCATTACATCTTAAATAAAACATTATGAACAACTTATTATTAATCTTGCTCCAAGACCAAGCCCAACCTCCCCAAGGTGGCAGCATGTATTCAAGCCTCATTTTCATCGTCCTGTTGATTGTCGTTTTCTGGCTGTTCTTCATCCGTCCGCAGTCGAAGAAGGCCAAGGAGGAACAGAAGTTCCGCGATGGTTTGCAGAAGGGCGACAAGGTGGTCACCATCGGCGGTTTCCATGGCAAAGTTACTGAGGTGAAGGACACCACAGTCATGATTTCCTTGGCTCCCAACATGGAGGTCGAGGTGGAGAAGACCGCCCTCGTCAAGGACGGCTCTCGCGTCGGCCAGGCTTGATATGAACCCAATAGATAACATCAAGCAGAAGGCGGAACGCACCAACAAACATTCTGTCCTCACTTTCCTCGTGTTTTTGGCCATTTCCACGGCGGCGTGGTTTTTGGTCAAGCTGTCGGAGAACTATGTCACCCAAACGGCGTATCGGTTGGTGTTGGTTGAGACCCCGGCCGACAAGTGGGTTTCGACGGACGGCCAAACGGTGAAAATGTCGCTCAATATCGACGGCTTCCACACCCTGAGGTACAAGATGGTGCGTGAGCCTAATCGTGTGGTTGTCATTCCTTTGGATGTGGTGCCATACCGGCTCGAAAATGGCAACACCTATTCCTTCAGCAGCCAGTATGTGGCCGAAAAAGTGGCCGAAAGCCTCGACATCAGTGCGTCGGACATCACCATGACCGATGCGAAAATCTATTTCACGATGGATGTGCTGAAGTCGAAGGTGGTGCCCGTCGCCTTGCGGTCCGACATCAAGACGCAGCGGCAATATGGCATCTATGGGCTCCCCATGCTCAACCCCGCTTCCATCACCATTTTTGGCCCGCAGGAAGTCATCGATTCCGTCAAAGTGGTCAATACGTTGCTGTTGTCGAAAAGCAATGTCAACCAAAGCTTTAGCGAGATGTTGCCGCTCGACCTGTTGGACGGCCAAATTCATTCCAACATCAAGGAAGTGAAGGCCGAGGTGGAGGTGGAGAAGTTCACCGAAATGGATGTCGAAGTGCCCATCGTTGTGACCGACAGCCTCAGAATCCGTTTCTTCCCCGAAACGATGTCGGTGAAGTGCCTCGTGGCCATGCGTGACTATGCCTCCATTGCGCCCAAGGATTTCAGCGTGGCCGTCGACCGCAAGCAGCTCGAAGCCATGCAACCCCTACTTGACGTGCGCCTCGCCGCATGGCCGCCAACCGTGCAAGTCCTCAGCACCCGACCCGACAAGGTGGAATACCTCATCGTACAATGAAAAAAGTCGCCATCACCGGCAATATAGGCAGCGGCAAATCGTGGGTTTGCGAGCTGTTCAAGCAACGACTCGGTATTCCTGTATACAACAGCGACGATGCCGCCAAGCAGATGTATTTCCAGCCCGAGGTGCGCCAGCAACTGCTCCATCGTTTTGGCGATGCAGTGTATCTGTCTGACAAAGAGATTAATAAAAAACATCTTGCCGAAATGGTCTTCCACGACGAAACCGCCCGTTGCGACTTGGAAGGCATCCTTTATCCCGCCTTGTTCGTCGATTTTGGGCGGTGGACGGAACAACAGTGTGCGCCATACGTTTTGTTTGAATCGGCGTTGGTTTTCGAAAAGCGATTGGAAAAGCGATTTGATGCCGTCATTATGGTTTCGGCATCGGAGCAAACCCGTCTGCGCCGTGCCATGCTCCGCGACCATTGCGACGAGGCCGCCATCCGAGCCCGCATGGCCCAACAATGGCCCGAAGAAGGCAAGCGCCTCCTCGCCGATTACGTCATTTGGCATGAGCATGACGACGAGGATGAGGCATTGATGTCGCAGATTTTGGTGGTGCATGATTCCGTTCTTGTAAATTCCTAAATCAACTCCCCAAAAAACCCAAACCGAAAAACCAAAAAAATCATCATTTTTTTCGATTTTTTTTGCTTCTGTATTATTATTAATTGTATTTTTGCGAGTTAATAATAGGGGCGAATTATGCCCACAACTGAACACGTCATGATAGAAGACCGCCGCGAGCGCTATATCAACCCTTACACCGACTTCGGCTTCAAGAAGCTGTTTGGCACCGCCATGAACAAGCAGTTGCTTATCAGCTTCCTGAACGCCCTGCTCGAAGGCAAGGAGATGCCCATCACCGACATCCACTACCTCAATACGGAGCATTTGGGTGAATACGCCGGCAACCGCAACTCCATCTTCGACGTGTATTGCCAGACCGAGGACGGCAGCCACTTCATCGTTGAGATGCAGAAGGCCGAGCAGTTCTATTTCAAGGACAGAACCGTCTATTACGCCGCCTCCGTCATCCGCGAGCAGGCTCCGAAAGGCGCATGGGACTATCGCCTTCAGGACGTTTACACCGTAAGCCTGCTGAACTTTACCTTCCCCAAGGGCGAGTTCCCCGACGACAGCTACCGCCACGAGGTGGTGCTGATGGACAAGGAGTTCAAGCAGGTGTTCTACGACAAGCTGACCTTCATCTATTTGGAGATGCCTAAGTTCAACAAGACCGAGGATGAGTTAGACGGGCTTTTCGAAAAGTGGATGTTCGTGCTGAAAAACCTTTACCGTTTGCTTGAGCGTCCTGCTGCCTTGCAAGAGAAAGTGTTCACCATGCTCTTTGATGCCGCCGAGATAGCTCGCTTCACCCCAGAAGAGCGTTGGGCCTACGAGGAAAGCGTGAAGAACTTCCGCGACAACAAGAACACGGTGGATACTTCCTACATGAAAGGCAAGACTGAAGAAAAACTCACCACCGCCCAAAGAATGAAAGCCAAAGGCTACCCTGTTGAAGACATTGCTGAAATTACTGGCCTAACCTCAGAACAAATCGAAAAACTATAATCATTAAATCTTAAATCTTTGAATCTTAAATCTTTAAACCCAGAAAATAAACAATTAAACAACAAACATTTAAACAATCAACCTAATTATTAACCAAATCTTAAACAAAATGAAAAGTAAAAGATTACTAATCCTGCTGCTAATGGCGCTACTAGTGCCATGGGTGGCGAATGCGCAGACGGTGACGATTGGCACGGGTACGACTAGTGCCTACCAAGCGCCAGTTGACAATTATTACAACTACTCGTTTGCGGAAATGATTTACACTTCCGCCGAGATTGCTGCTGGAAGCCCTACTTTGAATACCATTGTCAGACTGGGTTTCGAATCCGACAACGGTGCCAACGGTTTTTCCTATGGTATTACCGTTTACATGAAAAACATTGATGATAGCCAATTCGGTACAGATTTCATGGCCATCACTGCTGAAGATGCCGTCTTTACGGGTAGCATCATTCCTGAAGCTGGTTGGGTGTCTTTCGACCTCGACAAAGCCTTTACCTATGATCCAACCAAGAACTTGCTTGTCGCCGTGAACAAGACCTCTGGATATAAGGAAGGCTCATCCGACCAATATGCTGGTAGTAGTTATAAATGGCGCTACACAGCTACGGAAAACAATTCAACGATTCATGCACATCAAGATGGAAGTGTTTACACTCCTACGACCACGTTGCCAAGTTATTCGAACTTGTATGGCTGGTCTCAAACATACCGTCCGAATGTGCAGCTCACTTTCGGTGCACCTTCCACTTGCCCCAAGCCTACGCTGAACGAAGTGGATCCTGAGGATATCACCGCCACTACAGCCACTGTCAGATGGACTTCGGAAGTGACAGGCCAAGCGTTTGACCTTTATTGGTCGACCAACAGCACGCTTCCTGAGAATGCCGAGCCTATGGCCACTGCCGCAGCCGGTGCTACCTCCTATCAGATTACCGGCTTGAATCCTGCCACCCGTTACTACGTTTGGTTGCGTGGCAATTGCGGCGACGAAACCAAAGGCTGGACCAGCTCTAAGAACTTCATGACCGATTGTGCAGCCATCAATGTTGGCTACACCTGCGGCTTCGAAGGACCCAACACAGGCGGAACCGCTTCGTATCCTCTGCCCGCCTGCTGGAGCAGACCTACCGGAACAAGCTCGTATTATCCTTATGTAAACAGCTACGGTTATCATGATGGCAGTCACTCCCTCTGTTTCTACGGAAGCGCTTCCTCGACACAACAGATTGCCGTGATGCCCGAAATCAACGGCGGCGTGAACGGCAAGCGTCTGTCGCTCTATGCAAAACTCAGTTCGACCTCTGCATCTGGCGGCCTCAGCGTCGGCTACATGACCGACCCGAATAACGCCAGCACCTACCGTGAAGTTGCACCCCTCACGTTGACGACAAGCTATCCTGAAACTCCTTACAAAGTCGACTTCAGTGGCATCGAAGGCAACCCTGTCTATATGGCCATCAAGTCAACCTTGACAAACTCTTACTACATTTATGTAGACGATGTGGCCCTCAGCAACACGCCGAGCTGCATAGAACCTTCCGGCTTGGCCGAGGTGCCCAACACCGCCACTTCCAATTCCTTGCAACTGACATGGACCCCAGTCAGCAGCGAAACCCACTGGAAAGTTCAATACAAGAAGTCTGAAGCCACGGATTGGACCACCGTTGAAGTGGCCCAGAGCGACTTGGTGAACGGCGCCTACACCCTCGGTGGTCTTGATGCTTCCTCTGCGTATAACGTGCGCGTGGCCGCATGGTGCGGCTACCCCGGCACCGCTGCTGAGGACATGAGCGAATACAGTGCCCCCATCACCTTGAACACCACCTGCCCAGCAGTCACCACCTTCCCATGGACAGAGGACTTTGAAGGCTACAGCGCTGGAAACTTCAGCGATCCTTGCTGGGTGAACGAGCATATCTCTGGTGAAGGAACAAACATCTTTAAGGTTTATACCTCCACCAACGGTACTAACAGTACACATCAACTACAGCTGCCCGACCAAACTGCAGGTACGCAGACCAAACTCAGACTTCCTGAAATGAATCTGCCGAGCAATAACTACCAGTTTGTCATTGATATTTACCGTACTAGCAATACATACCAGTCTTATCCTTACCAATTGGAAGGCATCCATGTGTATGCAAGCACGAATGGCGAACTTGAAGGTGCCACGAAGCTGGCATACATCCCGCGTCATTACGAAGTGGGCAACGATACCATCCCCGCCGAAAGCACAACGGGCTGGTATACATACGAACTGCCCATCGGCATCCAAGGCTCCTGCTATATCATTTTGGTTGGCGTGAACCAGTATTGCACTTCTACCTACATGGACAACTTCGCTGTGGAGCAAATCCCCACTTGTAAGCGTCCTTCGGCCCTCATGCTCGAAACCCCGTCTTCAAGAACCGCCCACAGTGCCACCCTCAAGTGGACCAACGGCTCGGACGACCAGACGGCTTGGCAGATTGCCTACAGCACCGCTTCCAACTTCAACCCCGACACGGTGACTACTATAGTTAATGTGAATACCAACCCGGACACCCTCACAGGCCTCGACCAAAACACTACCTACTACGCCTACGTGCGTGCCAACTGCGGCGGTGGTGACAACAGTTCGTGGAGCACCGAGAAGGCCACCTTCAAGACCCTCGAAGGCAACAAAAAACCTACCAATCTGGCCTATGACCCCGCCACTCTCACCAGCAGCAGTGTAAGGGTGAACTGGAAGGGCGTGGCCACCAACGAGTTGCACATGTACTATGAGCTGTACTACGATACCCTCTCCACCAGACCCAATCCGCTGGTTGCCGAAAACCTCAAAATTGTTCAAGGCGAGATTGACACTACTTATTTGCTTGAAGGCTTACAAGCTGAGAAGAAGTATTATGTGTGGGTGCGCGATACCTGCGGCACCGATGGCTACAGCGCATGGACCAGCTCCATCAACTTCACCACGGCTTCCGCTTGCCAAACGCCCGACGGCCTCGCCGCAAACGACGTGACCATCAACTCGGCCTCTATTACTTGGAACACATATGGACAAACTGGTTTCAACTTGCGCTACCGCGCATTAGGTGAGGAATGGACGGATAAGAACAGCGTGAGCACACCATGTCCCTTGACTGGCTTGACCCCAAACACCCCATACCAAGTGTTAGTGCAGTGCACCTGCAACACCGAGGTATGGTCGGATACGCTGAACTTCAGAACCGATTGCACACCTAAGACCATCACCGAAACCGACTACATCAGCGAAGGCTTTGATGGCTATACAGGAACGACCCAATATGCTTATAATGCCTCCAATGGCATTGTTCCTTACTGCTGGGAATCCTATACAACTGGTTCGATAAAACCACACATTATCAATACTGGCAGTTATTTTTATCATCATGGTGAAGATTTACACACTTTGTATTTCTACGGCGCATCCAACACCAATTCCTATCTTGCCCTGCCCGAACTCGACAATAATCTCAGCGAATTGGAAGTCAGTTTCTGGATGCAAACGGAAAGTGCTACAAGTGGCAAATTAATTTTAGGTTACATCACTGACGAAGATAATAATTATAACACTTATCAAGCCATTGACACCTTTGCCAATCAAGCCAATTCGATGGTTCAACGCATTGTTTATCTTAGCTTGAAGAATTTGCCTTCAACAGCAGCCCGCTTGGTCTTCAAATGGTCGCACCCTGAAAGTTCATGGCATGGTTGTTGCATCGACGATGTGGTGGTGAAGCTGGCTCCTTCTTGCATTCCCGTCAAGACCTTTGCCACGAGCAACGTGAAGGCCCACTCGGTGGATCTGACTTGGACGGTCTATGACGAAACGCAAACCAGCTTCGATGTGCAGTACGGCTTCAGCCAGAACTTCCACGAAGATTCCACCTTTAATAATAATGGTGTGAGCCTCACCGAAGGCAAGTATGTGCTGAGTCTCCCGCTCCACGACACTACGTATTACGTGCGCGTGCGTGCCAACTGCGGCGGCGAGGTGAGCCCCTGGAGCGACTCCAAGAGAGTCGTTACCCCGGCAGGCAACCAGGCACCGAGCTATTTCGCCAAAGTGACAGGTAGCGAGGGTCCGCACTATGTTTCGTTGGTTTGGAACCAAGGCGGTGAGTTGGCTACAAGTTGGGATCTCTACTATGTGAAGTCCGAAACCGCTCCCGAAGAAGCTCCTACTGCTGCTACTACAGCCACTGTGACCGTAAACACCCTGCCCACGGCCGAAGCACCTTATCTGCTTGAAGGATTGGATGCCGAATCGAGGTATTACATCTGGGTGCGTGCCAATTGCGGCATCGACGGCTTGAGTGCATGGAAAGCCCTGACGGGTTCCTACTTCACCACCCTCGAAGCCTGCCCGATGCCTGTGAACGGCGAAGTCACCAACATGACACCTGTTTCAGCCCAGCTGAATTGGACTGGTTATGCCGAGAATTACAATGTGCAGTATAGGACGGCTGCTTACTCATACCCCGCCGAAGGCTCGTTCTTCGAAGACTTTGAGAGTGGCACACTCAACGGCTGGACAGTTATCCGTGGCGGTGAAGGTAACACGTCCACCGATTGGATGGCATTCGATGGGAACTTTGGTAATGGAATTGTGCCTGCTCATAGTGGCACCTATGTTGCCAGGTCAAGAAGCTATGCTGGTAACGGCTATCATGTCGACAACTGGCTCATTTCGCCTCAGCTTACTCTCAATGGCCAATTGAACTATTGGGCAAGGGGCAATGCTTCCTATCCCGAGCACTACGAGGTGTATGTTTCCACTACCACCAGCGACACTACTGCTTTCACCTTACTTTATACGCCAAGCACTGTTACTGGAGAATGGGTGGAGCACACTGTTGATTTAAGCACTTTTGCGGGTCAGCAGGGTTATATCGCTTTCCGCAACACTGACTATGACAAAGACTATTTGTTCATCGACGATGTCTTGGTCGGAACGAAAGTGACCGTTGAAGCCGGCGCATGGAGTGCCTCTATTCCTGCCGTTGGCGACAGCCTCGTCATCGAGCGTCTGTCTCCTGAAACCGCTTACGAGTGGAAGGTGCAAGCCGTTTGTGGCGGCGAGGATGGCAGCAGCCTGTGGTCAGACAGCACTTCGTTCACCACGCCTTCGGCCTGCGACGCTCCTGTCAATTTGGCAGCTACCAATGAGACCTACAACTCGGCCACCCTCAGCTGGTCGAACTATCAGGAAACCTACAACCTGCGCTACAGAACGGCTGCTGATGCCGACATCTACCTTGAAGACAGCTTCGAAGATGGCGAGCTCGGCGACTGGACTGTTAATCTGACAAGTACATCTACTTATGAAAACGGAGTCCAAGAGGGTTACTTCGCATTCGGTTATACCTATAATCCTCCCCAATACCTGATTTCGCCCTTGCTGGATGAGAATGGCGTTGTTGAAGGCTCTACCTTGTACTTCCTATATCAAGGATATGACGATGACGATCCAGAGACCTTCCAGGTCGGTTATTCTTCTACAACTAATGACGTATCTGCCTTCACTTGGGGCACTACCATCACCATTGGTGAAGATGTAGGTGTTTACTCACAAACAATTCCTGCTGGCACCAAGTATTTCGCTATCAAGCACACTGCGTATAATACTTGGTACTTATATGTTACGAACTTCTTGGTCTTTGGTCCTGTGACGCCTGCTGGCGAATGGGTTGATGTGGAAGGTCCGGTTGAGAATCCTTACACGCTCGCTGGCCTCAATCCTGATACTCCATACGAGTTCCAGGTGCAAGGCAACAACACGAGCTGCGAAGGCGACACCACCGCATGGAGCCAGAACGGCTGGTTCGAGACTTTGCCGCTGCCCACGCAGACGATTGCTTTGTCTGCTGGTTGGAACTGGGTGTCGTCTTATCTCGAAATCAACATGGCCGATTTAAGGGCAGCTATCTTAGCCGCTGTCCCGTCAACCGACAGGCCCATTATCAAATCACAACGTAATGGCCAAACCAAGTGGACTGGTGTAATTTGGTCTGGAGGATTGAGGGCATTGGATTTGTCACAGATGTATGAGATCCAAGTTGGTTCTGACTGTGAGATTACGCTGCAAGGCGAACCCATCAACCCAGCCGAACATCCCGCTACCATCAAACCAGATAACAACTGGATTGCCTTCCCGCTTAGCGAGACTATGTCTGTTGTTAATGCCTTTGCCGCTAATGGCGCATGGGCTCCTACCAACGGAGACATTGTCAAGTCAAGGAAAGACGGCCAAGCCAAACGGACTGGCGCAGCATGGC
>CADCML010000058.1 GCA_902802535.1 uncultured Bacteroidia bacterium | reverse complement strand
GATTATCCTTTTAATAAGTGGACGAATAAAAGAAGAATTTGATAAAGATGGAGACTCGGGAGTCGTTGGGTGGATAATTGCGATAATAATAGCTATAATAATAATTTGGGCTATCTGCAAACCTGATAATCGAGAGTCTCAATACAGGCACTCTTATAATTCAACTCCAAATACGACAATATTAGCAGCATAATGGTAAATGGTTAACGTATGATAGTAGAGCAACACACCAACTACGCCTACAAACTGAAATACATGGGCAATCCCACTTTTGACAAAGTTAGGGACTTGTCCACTAAATTCTATCGTGAATTGCCACAAGCATTGCAAGACGAACTATTTGAAACCTTAAACCGAGGCGTTGACATTTTGGATTCCGAGCCTCAAATGACAACCTATTTGTATGCTTTCGGCCTGAAATCAACATCATTGACTATGGCTGTGGGCAAGCCCTTGGTACAATGTGTTATGCGGATTATCTTCGTGAAAACTGCTATTCGCAAAAGGTAAAAACCATTACCTTGATTGAGCCTTCCGAAATGTGCTTGAGACGCGCTGCACTTCATGCTTCGGTGTTCTTTCCAGATGCAGAAGACAATACTATAAACAAGTCTTTTGACGAGTTAAAAGGGGATACTATTTGTTTTGATGAGAGCATTCCTACACTGCATATCCTTTCCAATGTTTTGGATATTTTAGATTTTGATTTAGTGGGATTTGCAAATTTGATCAAAGAACATATTAAAGGTTATAACCAGTTTATATGTGTTGGGCCATATTTCAATTATTCTGACAAAGATAATAGGATGAAAGATTTTCTTTCTTTCATGCAAGGGAAGGAAATTTTCTCTAAGCCATTCGACAGATTTGAATTTGACAAAGACAAAGCTTGGACTGCACAGGTATTATGCTTTTCAATTGGGGGAATGACGGAAGAAGAACTTTCAACGGAGGTAACTGATGAAGATATAGAAAAGGGTGTTAAGGATGAATTTGGAGTTATATATAGTCTGGATGGAAAAAGGTTATTGAAATGTGAAAATGAGAAAATAGTCTCATATACGATTAATAAAAGCACAAGAATAATATGCGATGATGCTTTTATGTATTGCGGGTTCTTGAAACAAATCACAATCCATAATTCAGTAACGAATATAGGACAAGGTGCCTTTTATTGGTGTGAGTCTTTGAGACAAATTGGTATTCCAGATTCGGTTACGAAAATAGGCAAATGGGCTTTTTCTCACTGTATTTCATTGCAAGAAATAAACATTCCAGACTCTGTCACTAATATAGATGATGGGGCATTTGATTCCTGTAAATCTTTGTGTCAAATCACAATCCCTGATTCAGTTTTAAGAATTGGAGCAAATCCCTTTTCATCTTGTAATAACCTTATAATAAACAGCAATTCAACACGCTTTGTGACTGAAGATGGATTATTAATTGACAAACAAAGCAATAGTGTTATTACATATCTCGGACATCAAAAAAACATTATTATCCCAAACTCGGTTTTTAGTATTGGGGAAGATGCTTTTTGGGGGTGCGAATCTTTGCAACAAATAAATATTCCAGATTCAGTATTAAGTATAGGGAACGGTGCTTTTTCCCATTGTAAATCTTTGCAAAAAATCACAATACCTGATTCGGTGGCAATGAGTATAGGGGATGATGCTTTTTCTTACTGTATATCTTTGAAGCAAATCACGATTCCCAATAAGGTCACAGTTATTGGTAATGGTGCTTTTTCTAAATGTGAATCTCTCAAACATTTGATTATTCCAAATTCCGTAACGAGTATTGGCAATAAGGCTTTCATCTTTTGTAAATCTTTGCAACAACTCATAATTCCAAATTCTGTAACAAGTATTGGCTATAAAGCTTTTGCTCAATGTATATCTTTGCAACAAATAAATATTCCAGAATCAGTTATTAATATAGGTGCATTTGCATTTTCTGGGTGTATATCTTTGCGGCAAATTACAATTCCCAATTCAATACTGAACCTTGGTACAAATCCTTTTTCAAATTGTAAAAACCTTCAATTAAAGAGCAAATCAAAACGTTTTTTGATAGCAAATGGATTATTGATTGACAAGCAATGCAATAGTATCATTTCATTTATTGGACATTATAAAAGCATTATAATCCCTAATTCAGTTTTTAGGATAGGAAATCATGCTTTTTCTGAATGTGAATCTTTGCAGCAAATTATTATTCCAAGTTCGGTTACAAATATAGGTGAATGGGCTTTTTCTAAATGTGAGTCTCTCAAACAGATAATCATTCCAGATTCAATTGCTAATATAGATAATGGGACGTTTTTTCACTGTAAATTATTGCAACAGATTTCAATTCCTGATTCTGTAACAAGTATTGGCAAAAGGGCTTTTTTTCATTGTAAATCTTTGCGACAAATCACAATCCCTGATTCTGTAAAAAGTATTGGATCTTGGGCTTTTTCAGAATGTGAATCATTGAAACAAATAATCATTTCAAAAAACAGTGTGGAAAAATTCAAACAATTACTACCTAAAGAGATTTGGGATAAACTATGTTATTTACAAAAAGCATCTAATGATTGTTCTGATGATTGCTGTTTTACCATTTTTTAGATGAATTAAAAAAATGACACATAAAGAATTGGAAACGACCTTGTAAAAGTATAAAAGCGAGAAGATTCACTTTGTTTTGAATCTTCTCACCTCTTTTTACCATCCAACATATTCCCAGAAATAGCCATTCCAATGGAACTCTTTATCTGTGTTTGGTACCCAAAGGCTTGGACATCCATCGTACGGGATACTATTGACATATTCTAAGGTCGTCATTATCACACCCCCTTTCTATTATTATAAAATCCCGTCAATATTAACGGTAATACAAAGTTACCGCTTTGTTTTGATTAGTGCAATAGAATAAGCAAAATCCTAAATAATTGCATACAATTTTAATTAAATAATTGATTATCTTTTATTTATAAATTATTTTAAACAAGTTTTCAGATTTTGCCACCTCCAATCGACAGTTCTCACCGATTTTTGCAAAGTGCAGTTTGTATTTTTTACAGTTTTCATCGATTGTATTCGACACAGTACCAAATCGCTTTGTGCTAACAATTTTTTGTGATAGCTGATTGAGAAAAAGATGTAACTTTGAGGGCTGAAAATCGAGAAAAATCCCATGGAAAAAATGACCTACAACGAAAAAGCATTGTACCACCAATTTGAAATGGCTTCTCATTCTGAAGGCTATGCCCAATTCTTATATCAGCTAATGGGCGGTGGCATTATCACAAAAGACCAAGCAAGAGAAACAATGGAATTCTTCAAAGCGCAAATGAAACGCAATATTGAAAGTAATCCAAATTTGACTCGGGAACAAAAGGATAATGAGATTTCGACAAGAGAAGCTTGGTTTGAAGCATCGAAAGCATTTTGGGGATTATAAATTTAAACCAACATGTCAACCCTTATCTTGATACTTGCCGCATCCGCCACTGTCTTTCTCGCCTTGCTGTTTTTCAAGCGCGTGAGAAAGGCCAGTCGCAGAGAAGATGTTTCCTTGGCTGAACAGCATGACACAGCCAAGGAACAAACATTTCTCTTGTTTGACCTCAACCTACCCTTCACTCCAGATGTTCACGATGTAATCTATGTGGAAAACGATTATTACCCTGTCATCAACGGGTATATCCAAGAACACTATGAGGAAATCCAACAGCAGTTCCTTTCTAAAAAGGCGACTTTTATCTATTTACCAAAGCTATGCGGTCAGGAGGTTTCCAAAGAGGTGCTTCATTATATGTTTCCCTTTCTGCAACAGGAATCCTCGTTTGTGAATGGTGACCTTACCATTGAAACACTGAAAAGCCACATCCTTTTAGGGAGCATTGATGGCCCTGCATTGATTCATTTTGTTCAGATGGAGGCTGAAAATCCCAGCGACTATTATTACACTTATCGTCCGCTGGTTGCCGATTCATCCGTTCCGCTCTCCGACCAATTTGAAAGGTATTTGAAACATCTCACATTTAGTTATCGAGGAGAATCAGGAACCTCTTTCAATGCTTTGTCAAAGCCTAAAAACGAAGATGATGTTGCCGACCATTATTTCAATGATGGCAGCGACAACATCTTGTTTGCAGACAAAAGCATTGACGACTTGACAGATGAAATACGGCAAAGAATCATCGAATTACGGAAAAGAGGTGTGCAGTTACACCTTTTGAACGAACTTGTCGAGGAGCAACCCACTTTAAGCCGTTTAGTCATTACCAAAGATTTCAGGCTCTTCCTTCCTGACTACAACAACATGGAAATCACCATGTCGCCGCTCCCAAAAGCCGTTTACCTGCTCTTCCTGAAACATCCAGAAGGCATCTCTTTCAAACAATTGCGCTACTATTACACGGAGCTTCTTGACATTTATAAGCAAATCAGCAACCGTGTCATTGAGAGCAATATAGAAAGCAGCATTCGCGACCTCACCGACCCGACTAAAAACTCAATTAACGAGAAATGCGCCCGCATACGAGAGGCTTTTCTAAAGCAGTTTGATAGTGCCTACGCTCAACACTACTATATCACGGGCAAGCGTAGTGAGCCGAAGAAAATCACTTTGCCACGTGAATTGGTAGAATTGCAAGCCTTGTAAAAGTCAGATGTGCTTTTTGGATTGAAGTATTTTTGCGGCACAAACAACAATTATCAACGCAAAAACATTTCAATCATGGAAAAAAGCACAAAAATCATCGTCACGATTATCATCGTTGTCGTTTTCATCGTCTTGTCAGCAGTTGTCACTGGAATAAGAAGCGACGCTGGAGCAGCCACGCCTGGTATTTTCGGTATCATTTTGTTTGCAGCACTCATTGGAGGGCTTCGCGCTGTTTGGAAAAAAGACAAGAACGAGGGCAACCATCCCGAAAAACAATAAGACAACCTTATTGAGCAAGTTATGAGAAGTTTTGAATGGATAAACTAATCCTTCATTATGGAAAAACATAGTGACGAATACACCTCTTTTGAAGGGACTTCCAAAACACATGAGATTATAGGCACAGTCTTGGGCATATGCTTTTTTGTGGCATTATTCGTATTCTATATTTACGATCTTATCACTTCAGCCCCTGTCTACTCGTCTGTTTTGGGCATTGTCTTTATCTCGGCAGTATCTTTTTTTATTCTTTCAAACTGGCCATTGAAAAACATTGAAGTCCTGGAACGGCGTATCTGTAGGCGACTCGATAAGCAGGGCTATCCTCACGAAAAGAAAGAAGGCACTTTGTACATCACAAAAAACGACCATCATTTTCGTGTTCATATTGCGAATGGCTACGACAATAGAATCAAACATTTGTACTTTTTGTATGAATTTACAGATGACAATTTCGAGAAAGTGAGCAAGGAAGGTTGGACGCGAGCAGCAAACTCCATCAATGTGAACAACGCCGGGATTACCTTCATTACGTTGGAGGATTATTTCTGTTGTTGCTATCAAACTGCAATCGGCACTTCAAAGGGCTTCATTAAAGAATTTGAGCAAGCGTATCAAACTATTGGTGGAGCCATGAGTGATTACAATAAGATTTATCCGTATATTGAACGAGATTATCCCAACACCGTTTCAGAACATAAAACCTGCATTGGGTTCAAATAATGAAATATAACCCTATACATGAAAACATTCAAACTAATAGTTGCATTGGTCTTTGTTGCGTTGTTGCAGTGGTCTTGTGGGGACAATAATCCCATGCAACAAACGGACTTGGGTAACGATACGGAAAACAATACCGAAAAAAGCATGAAGTTACAGAATGAGGGTGCTGATTGTTTCAATGTATCACACTACAAAAGTGCCACAAGTCGCCAAACAAAGATTGGTATATATGAAAAATGGTTCGTCTATGACCAGCCTATCAATGGCTACAATGTCAAGATCCATTGGCTATGTGACAAAACACAACTCTTTTCCGGGACGGGCTATTTTTATTTCTCAAACTCTGACATGTTGAAGATGCTAACTCATGAAGTCAATGTGGATATTTGGTTTGACGAAATGCGATTGGTGGAAAGTCCAGATACGATAGTCCTGAATCAGTATTACGAAGAATCAATGCAACCCTATTTGGATTGGAGGACCATTGTGGGATTCTCGGATTACAATTTTGATGGCAAAAAAGACCTTGTCATTTGTGGCTCTCCAAGACCATATAGACAGTTAGACAAGGATGATTGGCTTGACTGCGAGGATTTTACTTTCTATTCGGATTTCCCTGAAGGCTTTGTGCAAATCCACAATGAGCCTTTTTACAGATTATCCACAGAAACCTGCCGGACATATTGCAAATTTGACACAACCAATGAAACCCTGTTGTTGCTTACAAGCGATGGAGCTTGTTGCTCCGATTCCACGACTTACTATTTCCGTGACGGCAGCCCTTATAAAAGTGTGGTGGTCAGGCAGGAGCAACTGATGGATACTACAATAAATGAAACCACTGTGTTACACTATAGCTATTAAGGATTTTAATTTGTAATGATTATGCCAAACGATACCGAACAATTTGATGACATTGCCAGAGCGCTTAGTGACGAGCTTTCACTTCTCAGCGATGATGATCAAAAAATAAAAGAGTTAGAAAAAGCTGAAGCACTAAACAAAAGGCTTGATGAGATTGAACTTAACGCACAGGATTTCATCATTATGGATGAGCTCTGCATCCTAAGATACTTTCCCGATGCGTTAGTTCATCAAGAATTCGGCACGGATAGTTTGAATGCCCAAAGGTTCTATAGCTTGTATGAGGAAAACCCGACATGTGCCATTAGTATCCTGAACAAGCTGCTAAAAAGCGAGCCTGAGTTTGTTGAAAAAAACTTCATTGAAAGGACTACCAGTATATTATTTGGTAGGAGCATTCCAGTGAATCCAGATGAAAAAACCATCATTGTAACACCAGAAGAGGAGCAATATCCAATAAAACAACTGATGGACAAACTTCAGTCGGGCAACAACCAGGAAAGAAGTGATGCCTCTGTCTTTCTCGAAATGCGTTTCTGGGGGCAATCTCTACCATGTCAAATCCAAATTATAAAGGTTGTCTTATCTGCAAAATCATCATATAGGAGGTGCTGGTTAGACATGTTACAGAATAATTGGTGGAATGATGCCATTATGCCCGATGTTGAGAAAGCATGGCTGTCTTATGGTGAACCTGAATGTGCCAGGGTCATTATTCACAGATTCCCTCTGGAATATGTCCTGACGCATCAAGAAGAGTTGGGGAAGGCCGATTACCAATTTCTTTGTATGCGCCTTGCCAAAGAAGAGGGCTTCAACATCGACAAAAGCAGATTGTCTCAAATACAGTACTACCAAGTATTGGCAAACACACACATGCGTCTTAATGACGACGAAGCTGAAAGCCTTTTGTTCGGGCGTGTCAAACGACTTTTGAATCGCAATTATAAACCATGGATATATGCAGTGGACAACTATAATCGCTATAGTCGTACCGCATTTGACTGTGCTGATTTTTATAACAACCCTGATAAATACATAAAGTTGTTGCTCAACTACAAACCGACATTGTATTTCCTGTCAGATTTGAAAGGACGTATTCAACTGTTAATACAAACAGGAAACACAAATACTGTGGTTAAATTCATTGCATGGAACAAATATCTTCAACAAAATATACCATCATTTTTATCGGAGGAGCCCGACCAAAAGATTGCCTTGCAACAATTTGGCGACCGTTTCAGAGAATACCGAAACCGAAGCTGGGAACGCTTAATTGATCTTGCCAGAGAGACTTTCCCAGTAGAAATCAAGGTAGAAGCCAAGGGGTTTCTTGATGATTCTGAAGATAACGAGTGGGATTATTTCGAACCATTTTAAAAGTGATTTCTGACGATGATTTCAAGAAGATGCTCTACGAAGCCGACAAGACCAGCGTGACATTCAAGTTGTTTGCATTAAGGGCACGGAAAATCAAAATGGAAGAAGACTAATCAGTGCAAAAACAGAAATATGGAAAACGAAAAACCTAACACGATTTTAAAGTCAATTGTGCTGGCTGTATCTTTGCTCACCCTTTCGCCGCTCCTGCTCATACTATTGAAGCGGCAAGCCTCCTGAAGCAATCTGAATTGTTCGTACAAAATCAACAAACTTATTCGTATTTTTGCAGGCGCAAACGATGTCTAGGAAGTCGTATTTAAAATGTATTATTCACAAAATCAATCAAATACAATGAAGAAATCCATTTTTACCCTGATTCTTGCCCTCTGTTTTAACACTTTGTTCGGCCAACCCAACAAACCCCAACATGTCATCGTCGTGATGGCCGACCGCTATGACGATGCCCAACTTTCACAAAAAACCGCGCTGATGACCAAAGAGCAACGCCGCGATTTCGTCATCGCCGAAAGAAAAGCATTTTGTCAAGCCTCGCAAGCTCAAGTGCTTGATTTTCTTGAAGGTTACAAAAATGACAACTTGGTCAGCGACCTGAAAACCTTCTGGTCGTTCAACGGCTTCAGTTGCTCGGCCAATGCCGAAGTCATTGCACAACTCGCTCAACGCAAAGACGTTGCCATGATTATCCCTGACGAAATGCGCCCGATGATTCCCCAAAACGAGAAGATTGGCCCTGCCACAAGAGACAATGCCTGGCATGTGGACAAAATCAACGCGCCTGCGGTTTGGAACTACGGCGGCACAGGCTACACGGGCAACGGCATCATCATCGGCCTCATTGACACGGGCGTCAACTACAACCACATCGACATTGCCAACAGCATGTGGGACGGCGGCAGCGAGTTTCCGCACCACGGCTATGATGTTTTCTATCAAGACCTTGACCCCATGGACGACCAAGGTCACGGCACCCATACCGCTGGCATTTTGGCGGGTCAAGGCACGGCTGGCACCCAAACGGGTATCGCTCCGGGAGCCAAAATCATGTCCATCAAGGTTTTGGGTGAAGATGGCGAAGGCGAAGCCACCCACCTCATCCAAGGCGTTGAGTTTGCTTTGGAACACGGTGCCCACCTCCTCAGCATCTCGCTCAGCGATGTCGGGGCTGGTCCCTGCTACTACTACCGCGACGTTTTCGCTACCTGTTTGGATGCGGGCGTAGCGGCTGCCGTGGCTTGCGGCAACGAAGGCCAAACGCAATACACCTACCCTATTCCCTTCAACATCAGCGCCCCGAGCAACTGCCCTCCGGCATGGCTCCATCCCGACCAAAGGAACCTCATTGAAGGCGGCCTGACCTCCGTCATCAGCGTGGGTGCCACCGACTCCAACGACGAACATTGCGGTTTCTCCTCCGTCGGCCCAACGACTTGGGCTTCAGGCGCGAATGTCGGCAACTACAACGATTATCCTTACGAAAACGGCGATGTCAACCAACCCGGCTTGATTCGTCCCGACATTTCGGCTCCGGGTGCCAACATCACCTCCTTGAACTACCAAACCACCAACAACTACATTGAGATGGACGGCACTTCGATGGCTACGCCTTGCGTGGCTGGTGTGTTGGCCATGCTGCTTGAGGCCAATCCCGACTTGAGTCCCGCCGAATTGGACTCCATCATCGAACTCACCTCCGTTAGGGTCGGCAACACCATGAAAACCAACCGCGTAGGCTCTGGTCGCATTGACGCTTTGGCCGCCATCAACGCCTTGTTCCATCATGGTCCCACCAACCTCACCGCCGACTTCGACGGCGAGCAAGTCATCCTCAACTGGACTGCCGCTCCCGAAGGCATTTCCTACGACGTTTATCGTGACGGTATGCGCATCGCCAACAGCCTGACGGCGACCACCTATACCGACCACATCAACTATGCGGGTTCATACACCTATTATATTATTGCCCATTTGGAAAACGACCTGACCTCGCTCCCCTCCAATTACCTCACCCTGACGAAAGCGGTCGAGATTGAAGCCGAAGTCATCAACAACATGCGCGTGTCGCTGTCGTGGAATCTGCCTGCGGGCGTTTACGACGGTTTCGAGTCGGGCGACTTCTACCAAAACATGTGGATTAATGACGCCACCAGTCCTTGGGTCATCACTACCACGCAACCCAACGAAGGCAGCTATTGCGCCAAGTCGACCAATACAGGCATGTTCACCAACAGCAAGATTTCATTGGCGGTCAACCTGCCTACATCGAGCGTTGTAAGTTACTATGCCCGAGTCAGTTGCTTCCCGCTCAACGGCTGTGGCTTCTTCATTGACAACGTGCAGTATGGCGAGACTTTAAAGGACGAAGTGCCGTGGACGCGCTACACCGTGGCCATTGGTCCCGGCAACCACATTCTGGAATGGAAATACGCCAACCAACTCGCCGAAGGCGAATACGATAACGCTTTCTACATCGACGACATCACCGTGGGAACGCCTTTCGAGGTCTATCGCGCCAACTGCGATGGTAGCAACAGCGTCATGATTGCCTCCAACGTGGCCCAGCCGAATTATGTCGATTACGGTTGGGATGCCCTGCCGATTGGCCAATACAAATACGGCATCAGCACCGATGGCGGAAACACCATTTCGTGGTCGGAGTGCTTGGAGAAGGATGTGTTGGCTGTCGATGAGAATAACACATTGGAAATCAAGGTTTATCCTAATCCCACAAACGGTATTCTGTTTGTAGAGACGGTGTGCACACCGTCTCTACCAGAGGCAACCAAATATATCATAACCAACGTGACAGGCCAAACGCTGCTGTCAGGCCGCATCACCAATGAAATCCAACAAATTGATGTGACGGGTTTGGCTGAGGGAATGTATTTCGTTAGGATTCAGAGTGATGGAGGTTGTTTCATAAAGAAATTCTGTATTGTTAGATAAATTCCGCACGCAGAATACGCAGAACTATGGGAATCGCGATGCGACGCAAAATAATCGTCCGGCAGGTTTCTCAAAATTCTGCGTATTCTGCGTGAGAAAAAATCAGTCCGTCTCTTCCAGAATGAAAATCTCCTCCACGGGTTTCCCAAACACCTGAGCCATCTTCAAGGCCAACACCGTGGAAGGCACATACCTCCCTGATTCAATGGCGTTTATCGACTGCCGGCTCACACCAATAAGCTTGGCCAAATCTTCTTGCGTAAGGTCCATTTCGGCTCGCGCCACTTTCAAACGGTTCTTCATTGCGCGCCTCCTTTGTTGTAATGATACAAGGCAATCTTGAATTTGAGGATGAACAGCAAGAGAAACACAAAAAACACCATATACGGTATCAAGAGATAGGTGATGCCGTAAATCAGCAAGGTGCCAAGAATGAACAAGCCTGCGGTGACGTACGTGGACCAAATCAGACTCTGCGAACGAATATACTGCACAAATTCATCTTCGACCTTTTCCTTGGAAAAACCAATGAAAATCAATGCGATAATCAACAAAGGCATGGCAATGGAGAACATGCCCGTATCAGCCATACGGAAGAAACCGCTATTGGATTCTTCGTTAAAGGAAATATCGCCATTATAAAGGGCTGGCATTCGGATGGAAAAATCCATACTTGGACCAACGCATAGAGCCACAAAAGAAGCAATGGCAATCACCCATCCAATCCATTGAAAGTAGTGGGGGAACAAATAGTTTTTTTTCATAAGGCATTAAATTTGAAAGTTTGACGCTGCAAAAGTAAAGCAAACTTTCCAAATAGACAAATTAATTTGTCATTAATTTTGAAACTTTTTTTACCATATTACGGTAAAACCCTCATTTTCTAACCATTACTTTCCTCACTATGCCGCTTCTTGTTTCCTTGATGAAATACAAGCCTATCGGGAGATTCCCCAAGTCAATTGAGTTGATACCAGGTCTCAAAGAATACATGGCCACGCAACGGCCTTGAAGGTCAATCACCTTGATGTCTGTTGCATTTGTTGTTTCGAAGCTAATCTGGCCCGAAGTCGGGTTGGGCCAAAGACGGAACTCGCTTTGCTCAGATTCGCCGACATTCACATTTCCACCATCATTGCCAACGAAAAACTTGTGAATTTCAGTCAAATAGCCGATGTCGAACTGGTCTTCGCTGTGATACCATGTGTGGTTGCCTCCGATAACCTTGATGTGTTGCAGTTCTGTATCGCCCTCGTAGGTGTAGCGAACAAAGCGCAGACCGTCGTTCTTGCGGTCGGGGAAAGTGTCAATAATCGGATCGATAGCGCAACCATTGGCATTTTTCCAATAATCGAGGATGGCACTGACACCAATTCCAAGATTGCCAAAATACTGTGAAGTGCCGCTATAACCCACCACGGGGTCGGCAGTGCCATGGATGTGGAGCATACGAACCGGAGCCACGGGCGTTTGGTTAGCCATGGAATGCGTAATCAGTCCACTGACAGGCGCGCAGGCTGTAATGCGGTCGCCGTGTTCAATGGCCATGCGATGCGTCATGAAACCACCCATCGAGAAACCCGTGAAAAACACGCTGTCGAGGTTCAACTGATAGGGTTCGGCCAAGGAATCAAGTAAGGCCATCAAGAATCCGGAATCGTCAATGTCGCTGGCATTCAAGCCTGCATTCCACATGGTTCCCGACCCTTGGTCCAAGGCCTGGGGAATAACGACAGTCCATCCCAACTCATCCGCAACCTGCTGGAAATGAAACTCATTGTCCACATGGGTGATGTTGTCGGTCCATCCATGCAAGAAAAACATTACAGGTATAGTCGATTTATCCGTCTGCAGCGGAGCTCTCACGAGGTATTGCCGTTGAACGCCTTGCCATTGAAAAGTCTGAATCTGTGAAAAAAGCGGAGCACAGAGTGTCACAAGTAGTGATAGAACACTGATTTTTAGAATATTATTTGTTTTCATAGTAAAAGGATTTGTTTGATAGTTTGGGCAAAGATACATATTTTCACATACCCAATATCAAGTTTTTTCAAAGCCCAAAGCAATGCAATCATTTTTTTCCCTAATATTGCAATCAAATTTGAAAAGCGAACAATATGGAAAACGACCAATTCAAACTGCCCGAGAACGCGCAACGCGAACTGAAACCGGGCGAAGAGTACGAACCCATACTCTCGAAAAACAAAAAGTATCAAGAAGTTACGGTTTGGTCGGTGTGCATCGGCCTGCTGATGACCATCCTGTTTTCGGCTGCCGCCGCCTATCTCGGCCTGAAGGTCGGGCAGGTGTTTGAGGCCGCCATCCCCATCGCCATCATCGCCATCGGCCTGACGGGTTTGACCAAGAAAAACGACGCGCTGTCGCAAAACGTCATCATCCAAAGCATCGGTGGTTGCTCGGGCGGCGTGGTGGCAGGTGCCATCTTCACCCTGCCTGCACTTTATATTCTGCAAGGCAAAGGCTACCAAATCGAGATCAACTTCTGGCAGGTGTTCATCGCCTCCTTGCTCGGCGGCATCTTGGGCATCCTGTTCCTCATCCCCTTCCGAAAATATTTCGTGAAGGAACAACACGGCAAGTTCCCCTTCCCCGAAGCCACGGCCACAACGCAGGTTTTGGTCAGCGGGCAAAAGAAAGGCAAGGACTCTTTGTTGTTGGTTGTCAGTGGCTTGATTGGCGGTTTGTACGATTTCATCGTCTCCACCTTCGGCTGGTGGTCGGAGACCATCACCACCCGCATGATGGGTTGGGGCGCGAACCTTGCCGACAAAGCCAAACTAATGTTCAAGGTGAATACGGGCGCGGCTGTGCTTGGTTTGGGCTACATCATCGGCCTGAAATACGCCTTCATCATCTGCTGCGGCTCCATGTTGGTGTGGTTCATCATCATCCCGGGCATGAACCTCATTTGGGGCGACCAAGTCATCGACCTGATGAACGCGGGCATCACCGCCACCATCGGCTCGATGGCACCGGAAGAGATTTTCAAGAACTATGCGCGCCACATCGGCATCGGCGGCATCGCCATGGCGGGTGTCATCAGCATCATCAAGTCGTGGGGCGTGATTAAATCGTCGGTGGGCCTCGCCGCCAATGAGTTCAAGGGCAAGAAAGCCTCGGTGGAAGCCGTCGACCGCACCCAGCAAGACCTCTCGATGAAGACCGTCGTCATCGGAATCGTTATCGTTTTGATTATCACTTTCCTGTTCTTCTGGTTTGGCGTGGTGCACAACGTATGGCATGCCTTGATTGGCATCTTGGTCGTGGCCGTCATCGCCTTCCTGTTTACCACGGTGGCCGCCAATGCCATCGCCATCGTGGGCAGCAACCCCGTGAGCGGCATGACTTTGATGACCTTGATTTTGGCCTCCTTGGTGATGGTCGCCGCTGGATTGAGTGGCCCGCAAGGTATGACCGCCACATTAATAATAGGTGGCGTGGTTTGCACGGCATTGGCCGTGGCAGGAGCCTTCATCACCGACCTGAAAGTGGGTTACTGGATTGGCACAACGCCCAAGAAACAAGAGATTTGGAAGTTCGTCGGCGTGGCCGTGGCCGCTGCCACCGTCGCTGGCGTGATTATGATTTTAAACAAGGCCTACGGTTTCGTGGGCGACGGAGCCTTGGTTGCGCCACAAGCCAACGCCATGAGCGCTGTCATCGAGCCGATGATGTCGGGCGGTAGCGCCCCGTGGCTGCTCTACGGCATTGGTGCCGCCATCGCCTTGATTCTCAACTTCTGCAAGATTCCCGCCCTGCCCTTCGCCTTGGGTATGTTCATTCCCATCGACCTCAACGTGCCGCTGCTCATCGGTGGTGCCATCTCATGGTTTGTGAGCACCCGCAGCAAGGACCAGAAACTCAACGATGCCCGCTACAACCGTGGCACCCTCATCGCCTCGGGTTTTATCGCCGGTGGTGCCTTGATGGGTGTGGTGAGCGCCATCCTGAAGTTCGCCAGCGTGGATGCCGTGGCCAAAACCGCTGACGGTACGCCGTTTGCCGAGTTGCCCGTGGCTGGCCTTATCGCCTTGGTGATGTATATCGCCATCATCGTGTATATGATTTGGGACTCGAAACGGGCTAAGGTTGAGGAATAGTATTTCAGCTTTGCTTTTGACTTTGCCATGACCGTCTGAACGAAATCTCAGGCGGTCATGGTCTTTTTACGATTTGCTGCAAAGTGTGCCCTTTTTTTTACTATTTTTGCAGCTCAAATTGAAATCAAGAAAGCCTATTGAAATGAAAAGATTTACGATGATTGTGGCATTGGTGCTTAGCATTTGCAGTTTCAGTTTTGCCCAAAGAAGCACATTCAGCAAAATCACACCAGATTTACAAGAAGAACTTGACAAACAGCCATGAAATCCGAAGAGCGTCGGTCCTATGTTGTTGATGAATTAAAACGGTTTTCCAAGGCGAGCCAATCCGATTTGCTACAATTGCTCAATGAAGGCGTGAGGTCAGAAATCGTGAAGGATGTAAAATCCTTTTGGCTGTTTAACGGAATAAGTTGCACTACAACCCGTGAAATGATTGAGGCTTTGTCGCAACGTAAGGACATTGCCGTAATTGACTTAGACAGGGTTGTCATGCTTCCGGACAACGAAAAAGCCACCGAAGTGACCGAAGCCATTCGAGACCTTCCGTGGCACGTTTCGCAAGTTCATGCCAATGATGTATGGGCCTACAACGGAGCATCGGGCTATGATGGGACAGGCGTGGTGGTAGCCATCATTGATACAGGGGTCAATTATAACCACGTCGACCTCAGCGACCACATGTGGAATGGTGGTGACGAGTATCCAAATCACGGTTATGATTTCTTTTCAAAGGACAACGACCCCATGGATGAATACGGCCACGGAACACATTGCGCTGGAATCACTGCTGGTGACGGCACGAGCGGCACTCAGACTGGCATTGCGCCCAATGCCACTATCATGGCATTAAAAGTCTTCGGAGGAGAAGGTAGTGAGGCTTCTACCAATGACATTTTAGAGGCCATGAGTTTTGCCGTAGAACATGGAGCGGACATAGTCAATTTGTCCCTTGGGTCAGCGGGGGCCAGTGGGAATGTCTTCTACCGCCAAGCATTTGTCAATATGATGAATGCAAACGTGGTTGCTTCAGTTGCAGCAGGAAATCATGGACAAAACTACGACACCTACTCACTGCCCGCCAACATTGGTTCACCTGGCAACTGTCCATCACCATGGCACAACCCCGACCAAGCCTTGTCAGGAGGCCAGTCGGCAGCCATCACCATCGGTGCCAGCAACCGAAGCGACCGCAAAACGACTTTTTCATCTTTCGGTCCAGTTACATGGGGAAACGTAAGCGACTACAATGACTATCCATACACTGAAGGCAGCACTACTGAAACCGGTCTTATCAAGCCCGACATCATTACTCCAGGAGCCGACATCGTTTCTTGTAACTTTCAAGACAACAGCGGTCATGTCAGCAACAAGGGGACTTCCATGGCGGCCCCATTGGCCTCCGGCATCATGGCATTGATGCTTCAGGCTAATCCCAACTTGACACCCTCCCAAATTGACCAAATTCTTGAAACCACCGCATGGCCAGTAGATTTCAAGGTAAAGAAAAACAATGACACAGGCGCTGGACGAGCCGATGCCTTGGCATGTATCGATGCCATTTTCACCAATGCCACTCAGCCCACTAATCTGACCTTAGAAACGCGTGGCGGCGACGTGATGCTAACTTGGACTGCCAGCACATCGGCTCCCGCAGGTTATTGCATTTACCGCGACAACGTTCAAGTGGGAACCACCACAGAAACCAACTATACTGACAAGCAAACCGAAACGGGCAAGCACGTTTACTATGTTCGAGCCAACGACAACAGCAACCACCAAAGCGTACGCTCCAACGCTTTGGTTTGCAACATCGCCCCCTATGCCACTTCCCCCGACAATCTATCCATTAGTTGGGACGGCGAAAATGCCTTCTTGAATTGGGACGCATCAACCACCAACAGCAATGAGATAACCTCGACAGATTTGTATTTTACCATGGACCCAAGGACAGCATACCCTTCAGCCCCCAACACAACCGCATTTTGGGGAATAAAATACGAACCAGAAGATTTGAGACACTTCATTGGCATGAGTATAGACCAGATAAGTATCTGCATTTATTCAACGGATCTGACGCATACGATAAGAATCTATCGCGGAACATCTTTTGGGAATACCACTGGCGAGCCAGTCTACTCACAAAGTTTCACCCCAACATGCGGTCAATTGGAAACACAATTAGTGACTTTAGACACTCCATATCCCATCGACGACATCTCGGAAGACTTATGGATTACTTGCAGTGCCACCTTAGGAAGCGAATATTCACTTCCTGCCGCCTTGGGGCTCTATACTGAGCCCAGCTCAAATTGCTTCTATCACGCTTCAGGAGACGACCCCAATCATGTCGTTTGGGGGCATTTCCCCGATGGAGGCCAACATGTTGCAGCTTGCATCAAAGCGCACCTCACTCGCACGACCACCTACACACCTGCCTACAACGTTTATCTCGACAATGGCAGCGAGTTGAGTAATCTTTCGGTTACCGAATACACAGGCCAGCCCAATTTGCATAGCGGCGAAAACAGCTATTGCGTTACCAGCATGATTGGCAACAATGAATCATGTCCTTCCAATGATGCAAAAATAGTTGTCATAGATAACACCCAAACGGAAAACGACGATATCACCATTGACATTAGTTCGGTTTACATCATCAACCCGACAGGTATGCTCACCGCTAATGGTTCACTGGTTTCGGCTGACCCGACAAGATTTATCCTTGAAAACGGTGCCCAACTCATCCACAACTCGAATGGCGTGAAAGCCACGGTAAAGAAAGACATCACGGCTTATACCACCGACGACAACGGCTGGAATTTCATCGCCTCGCCCGTCACCGAAAGTTTCGAGCCGAGTACTGACAATGGCTTGCTCACCAACAATTACGACCTCTACATGTTCGACCAAAGCCAAGACAAGGAATGGCGAAACATCAAAGCCGGTGCTTTCACCACCATCAACCATAAGACGGGCTACCTTTACGCCAACAACACCAATACGACTTTGACCTTTGCGGGAACGTTAGCCGCCACTGCCGAGCCTGCCGATTTGGATTACGACGGCAACGCCACTCTGAAAGGTTTCAACCTCGTTGGCAACCCCTATCCGTGCAACGCAACGATCACCAACGATTTCTACATCATCGACGAAAACAACATGGTCTCGTTGGCCGAGGAAGGAAGGGAAATTGCGCCGTGCGAAGGCATTTTCGTGAAAGCCACAGACACAGACCAAACTGTGACCTTCAGCAAAGCCAATTCCGCAAAAGGCGCGAACTCAAAGGATTGCTTCGATTTGGTCATCACCCAAGGCAAAGCCAACATCGACCGTGCCCGTGTGCGCTTCGGCGAAGGCATCGGCATGGAGAAGTACACCCTCGACGGCGACAAAGGCTCAAAAATCGCCCTCTGGCAAGAAGGACAAGACTTCGCCGTTGCCTATACCAATGGCCAAGATGAAATGCCGCTCAACTTCAAGGCCACCCAAAACGGAACGTATTTCATCAGCATTGAAGCCAACAGCCTCGATTTGGATTATTTGCACCTCATCGACAACCTCACTGGCAACGATGTAGATTTGTTGGCAACTCCTAACTACACTTTCGAGGCCAAAACCACAGATTATGCTTCGAGATTCAGGCTGCTGTTTGCGCCCGCCGAAGAAACCGAGGTCGCCACGGGCGGATTCGCTTTCTTCGCCGACGGCCATCTCCACATCTTCAACCAAGGCAATGCCCGCCTGCAACTCATTGACATGACGGGGCATATCCTCCTCGCCGAAACCTTCCAAGGAAACCTTGACAAGACCCTTGATTTGGTTCCCGGCGTGTATGCCGTCCGCCTCGTTTCCGAGAAAGACACCCGCAGCACGAAGATTGTCGTCGACTGAGGTTGACGCTTCAGATATTGTCAAAAACATTGTGGCTCGACATGGTTTGTCGAGCCACGATTTTTATTGGCTGCCGTAAGTATTTTTTTTCGTAATTTTGCAGCCCGATTTCAATTTAACCTTTTTACTTAGAAATGAAGAAGTTGACTATTACAATTGCGTTGACTACGCTCTTATCCTTGTCTGTTTTCGCCCATCCAGTGGATGTGAAAACCGCGCAGAAAGTGGCCACCACCTTCCTGAACAACAACGGCGCAAAAAGCACCCAACTCACCGACCTCTCGAAGGCAGCCGGTTTCCAGAATCTTTACATCTTCACGACAGAAAACAGCTTTGTGGTGATGGCAGCCGATGATTGTGTTCAACCTATTTTGGGTTATTCGCTAACGGGGAAGTTTGTTGCTGAGAACATGCCTGAAAACGTCCATGATTGGCTGCAAGGCTACAGCGACGAGATTCAGTACGCCATCAACAGCAAGGCGGAGGCCACATCCGAAACCGCCAAGCGATGGAAAGACCTGATGGATGGCAACACGAAAGCGGGAAGAGCGACCACAATTGTTGGGCCATTGGTCCAGACTACATGGAACCAAAACGCTCCTTACAACAATCTTTGCCCCCAAAAGGATAACACAAGGACAGTAACAGGCTGCGTGGCCACCGCTATGGCACAGGTAATGAAATATTGGAATTACCCAACTCGTGGTATCGGTTCCAATTCTTACTCATGGAATGGCCAAACATTAAGCGTTGATTTTGGCACAACTACATACAATTGGTCTAATATGAATGATTTAAGCACTGATGCGGGGAAAGAAGCCGTTGCCACCTTGATGTACCATTGTGGAGTTTCGGTCAATATGAATTACAACACTTCAGGAAATGGAGGGAGCAGTGCCAGTACCTATAATGTCATGAATGCATTACAAACCTACTTCAGTTATGCTCCATTTATGCGATACAAATCCAAAGATGATTACGGTGACGAACTTTGGATTGACATGTTGAAAAAAGAACTTAATGACGGAAGACCCTTGCAGTACAGGGGTAGTGATGCTGGAGGCAATGGCGGACATTCCTTTGTTTGCGACGGTTACGACAGTGACGACAATTTCCATTTCAATTGGGGATGGGGCAGCTATTGTGACGGCTTTTATTCCGTGGATGACATGGAACCCGGTGTTGGTGGTATCGGCTCTGGAAATGGAGTTTATACTGTTGGACAAGCCGCCATCTTCGGCATCGAGCCCATAAGTTCGCTTGATGCGCCAACACTCTCGGCCTCGGTTTCCGAAGGTCATATCAATTTGACATGGAGCGCAATAGACGATGCCGTTTCTTACGACCTTTATAAAAACGATGTCAAAATTGGGACCGGCATAACCGAAACCAATTACTCAGACAGCGAGGTAACCTTTGGCTCATATTATAGCTATTATGTCAGAGCCGTTTCTAATGAAAACAGGTCGAATCCTTCTAATACCGTAACAGAACTATATTTTTATCGGAGCCTCATGCCAACAAACCTTTCTGCTACCTACACAAATAGCAATTCCATCCTTAATTGGACTGGCCTTGAAGGGAACCAATCCTTAGAGTTGCATTATGCTATAGAGCCCAATTACTCAGGATGGAATGCAGACGAAGACACTCCTGGCACATTCTGGGGACAGAGGTATCCAGCAACTTCAATAGCCCATTTCGCCGACATGGAAATCAGTAAAATTTCATGTTATCTCTACTATGCTTCCAACTATACCTTATATGCTTTCAACGGAGAAGTGGCCGAAACAGACAAACTTTGCGAAAGAAGCTATAGCAAAGCTAACGAAGACATGGAATGGATTGATTTTAATTTCGACACTCCTCTGCAAATCGATTGTTCGAAGGATTTATGGCTTGTGCTTTACAATAATGATCCCGATGCATTGTACCCTGCATTAAGCGGATACTATAGTGGCGATAATGATTCAGAAGGAAAATACCTCGCCTCCACATTGGAAGATTTGCCAACCAATATATGTGACGCACAAGATATGTCCTGGCTTTTTGTTACCACGCTCACCGACGGCACCTATACCTACAATCTCTATGACAACAGCGTGAGCGTCGCCAACGACATTGCGGCCACGAGCTATTCGGTTGCAAATCCCGCCACCAACTCCATCCACCAATACACCGTCAAGACCAACTACTACGGAGGCGAATCGGCAGCTTCCAACGTGGCTGGGCTTGCGTTAGGCACGACTACCATCAACCACGACTTTAGCCTCAACGCCAACGACAAGATGACCGTTGCCGAAAACAGCTCTCTCACCGTCACTGGAACACTGAGCAACGACAACGCCGAAAACCTCATCATCGAAAACGGTGCCCAACTCATCCACAATTCGACTGGTGTGAAAGCCACAGTGAAAAAGGTCATCGATCCTACCAACGGCGACGACCAAGGCTGGAACTTCATCGCATCGCCCGTAGTTGAGAGTATCGAGCCAAGCCAAAACAACGGCCTGCTCAGTGGCATCTATGACCTTTATCTCTATGAAGAACCCACCTACATGTGGAGGAACTATAAAGAACATATTGTTGACAATATTAACCAAAACACGGCCTCTGGCTTCCATCTGAACTACAAGCAAGGCTACCTATACGCTAACAGCACATCTGACACCTTGCAATTCTCAGGCACGCTGGCTCCGAGCGACAGCACGGTCAGCATCAACAATTTAAGTCACAGCGCAAGCATTTTGACAGGCTTCAACCTTGTGGGCAACCCTTATGCTCACAATGTGACAAGCTACACGGGCAACAATGTGGCTACTGAATGTTACCGCATGAACGAAAACAGGAGCAATATCATCGTAAGCACAATAAACAAAGACAAACCACTCCTACCCGCTGAGGGCTTTTTCGTGAAGGCTACAGCCGACAATGCCTCCATCATCTTTAACTCCAATTCACGTAGCGAAACAACACAGTCCGCCTCCATTCATTTGGATCTCATTTCTGACAACCTTACTTTTGACCGCCTCATTGTGAAACGCGAGGGCGAACCTTTGGAGAAACTCAGTCTGAGGGAAAGCGGCAACAAGATTTTCGCCATGAAGGGCAATCAAGAAATAGCAGTCGCTATCGCTGAAGGCAACGAGCAGGCTGTCAGTTTCAAGGCCGAGGAAAATGGCATTTTCACACTTCGCGTAAAGGTAGAACCTAAGGAATGGAGGTATTTGCACCTTATTGACAATATGACAGGTGCTGATATTGACCTTTTGGCTACACCAGAATATAGCTTTGAGGCACGAACGGACGATTATGTTTCGCGGTTCAAGTTAGTGTTCTTTGCCACAGAAGACGTTTATGATGATGCTCCATTTGCCTATATTAGCAATGGCGAAATCCGGATAATTGGGAAGGCACAAGACTTCAAGTCACTACAAATAATGGATATGACGGGGCGTATCGTCATCAACAGAGATGTTGCGTCCAATGTCTCCACCAATGAATTGTCGGCCGGTGTGTATGTGTTGCGTCTCATCAACGGCAATCAAGTGAAGACACAAAAAGTGTTGGTGCCCTGATTCCGGCAACTATTTTGTAGCTTTTCGTCGCGGTTTGTCAAAGTTTATGGCAAACCGTGACTTTTTGTTACGCTATCTCATGAAAGATTATTATGGAAATGAATACGATTCTATTCAAGTCAAAGCTGTCGTCACTTTGCTATACCATTGTGGCGTTTTCGTAAACATGATGGATTAAAACGGAATCTGTTCACGTCCAAAAAATTCCTTATCGAATAAGAAATTATTACTAATTTTGCAGCCTTTTTGAACAGTTTCAAACACGTTGAAAAAATCATGAAAAGGTTTACCTCAATTATAGCATTATTGCTGATGGTGATGGGCAATGCTTTTGCGCAAAAAGGCACATTTGACAAGATTATGCCAGAGCTTTTGGAGGAAATCAATGGAAGTCGAAAATCTGATGATACGTATCGTATCATCATCATTATGAACGAGCAGCTTGACTCACAAAAACTGACCCGACATGCACAGAATTTGAGCAAAACCCAGCAACGCGAGTATATCTTCAATGAGCTTCGATCGACTTCGGAAAGAAGCCAAAAAGAAGTGTTAAAAGACTTACAACAAGGGCAAAAAGCCGCTTTGGTCGATGATATTAAATCTTTCTGGATCATCAATGGCATCAGTTGTTCAACAACCAAAGAAATGGTACACGCCATTGCCGAACGTCCCGATGTAAAATATATAATGAAGGATTTGGAAATCCACATTGCAGACGGAGAAGAATCTGAAGATATACAACTTGCGCGAGACGGAAACGAATGGAATGTCACCAAAGTTAATGCCGATGATGTTTGGGAATTAGGATATACAGGTTCGGGAATCATCGTAGCAGTCATTGACTCAGGTGTCAACTACAACCATACTGACATTGCCAACAACATGTGGGACGGCGGCAGTGAATACCCCCACCACGGGTATGACTTTGTCAACAACGACAACGACCCCAAAGACGACCATGGACATGGAACTCATTGTGCAGGCACAGTTTCAAGCTACGGAACAAACGGCCGACAATGCGGCATTGCCAAAGATGCCAAAATTATGGCTTTGAAAGTATTAGAAGAAGATGGTTCCGGCTTTACCTCTTCATGTTATTCTGCCATAGAATTTGCCGTATCTCACAATGCAGATGTTCTTAGTATGTCATTAGGTTCTAGAGGTACTGGAGGAATTTGGGTTGAGAGAATTGTCATGGAAAATGTACTTTCCTGTGGCATTATAGCTTCAGTGTCAGCAGGCAATGTTGGCAACACTTACAGCCAAGGTTTATTATTGTATCCCATACCTTATAACGTGGGAGCTCCTGGCAACTGCCCTTCACCTTGGCGACATCCCGACCAAACCTTGGCAGGCGGACGTGCTGCTGTGGTAACTGTTGGAAACACTATGAGCAGTGACGATATTTCTTTAACCTCATCCATTGGACCTTCCACTTGGGCTAAAGGGGAATATATTGGTTTCTATGACGACTATTGTTGGGCAGAAAACAATCCTGATTCTATTGGCTTGATAAAACCTGACATCTCTGCCCCAGGAAATAGAATTTATTCGCTGACACACTACAGCGACACAGGCTATACGGTCAAGAGTGGCACATCTATGGCTGCACCCTGCGTGGCAGGAGTAATGGCCTTGATGCTTTCCGTCAATCCAACGCTAACCCCCTTGGAAATTGACTCGATTATTGAAACAACAGCTGTGCCTTGTGGCGGACAAACCACAAAAAACAATTACTACGGTGCAGGACGCATTGATGCTTTAGCTGCCATCAACTATATGCTGAACGCTTGCGCCGCCCCTTCAAACCTTAACGCAACAGTCAACAGGGCCAATGTCACCCTCAATTGGGATGCCGCCTCGGATGTCAGCTCCTATCGTGTCTATCGCAATGGTATTATGATTGCAAGTAGCGTTTCGGAAACCCATTACACAGACGAAAGTGTACCTGCCGGAAACAACACTTACTTTGTTAGAAGTAACGGCGATAACCATCAGACTTCCATTCCATCCAACCAAGTTACCGTGTCAATATTGACAAATACCGAAGCCTATGCTCCCACCGAACTTACAGCGACTGAAATCAACACAGAGAGCAGCTCTGTATCACTGAGTTGGAATGCCGAGTCACGCACAGAAAACCTTTATTATACAAACTCAATTGCAGGTTATTCAAATTTTGAATCGGACTCAGGAATGATCATGGCTCAAAAGTTTCCATCGTCCATGCTCCAACGCTATGGCGGAATGCAAGTCGAACATGTCTATTTTTCCGTATATAATCCAGAAGCCTCAAGCACAATCAGTCTATATGAGGGCGACAAGATGCAAACTGGCATCCTTAGACACAGTGGTAGCATCACAAGTACAGATGCACAACAATCCATTGATTATGAAGTCAACCCTCCTGTCGTCATCAATCCAGACAAGGATTTATGGCTTACCATAACCACTTACGACAGTCTGGCTTATAGTAACTATCCTGAAAGCAACACAAACGATGCTTTTCTGTACCGCCATCCTTCTGTCAATTATTGGTCGTCAGTGCATGGATACGCTTGGTCATTCCAACTTGGTTTGAACGACGGAGAACACACTTACAATGTATATCGAAATGGCAACAACATTTCTTCAAGCCAAACCGATACAATCCTTACAGACACCTATACCGAGGGCATGAATGAATATCTAATCACTTCAGTCACAAACGGTTATGAATCATTAGAAAGTAACAGGATAATATTGGTAAATAACACAGCGGCTATCGAAGGGCTTTCTTTGAATGATGATGACAAGCTTTATGTATTGCCCAACAGCATATTGACAGTTGATTCGCTCACCAACGACAACCCCGACAACCTCATCTTAGAAAACGGAGCACAACTTATCCATAACAACGGTAACGTGAAAGCTACCGTGAAAAAGGCCATTGCTGCACATGGAAACAATCCGAATACATGTTGGAATTTCATTGCCTCGCCGCTGACTGAAGGCAACAACAATGTGCTCACAGACTCCTATGATTTATATTATTATGATGAAAATGCGCATTTTTGGAGAAATCACAAGAGCCATCAAAACGATTTCTCTTTTGACAACGGAATAGGTTACCTTTATGCCAATGCCGAAAATGTCACCTTGAGCTTTGCCGGAACCTTGAATGCCAGCACCACTGACCCCACCATTCCTGTTACAGCTTCTGCCGAACAATTGAAAGGCTTCAATCTTGTGGGCAATCCATTTGCTCACAACCTCAATATCAGCAACTTGGCTATTGACACCACTGGCGGATATTCTGCCATTTCCACCATCTATGAACTCAGCGGCAACAATGTTGTCATCAACCAAAACCCTTCCTCTATTGCCCCTTGCACAGGCTTTTTCATCAAAGCGACCAAATCTGGCACTTTGCACTTCAACCATGACTGGACGGAGCCTGACCATGCTCATATACGTGACCTGAAGATTGAAGTCAATACCGTTTCAAGGGATGCTTCGTTGCTTGACAGGGCTTACATCAACTTCGATGGGAACGACAATGTCGAAAAGCTCATCTTAAACAACAATTCCACAAGGATTTACATCCCTCAAGGTGATGCAGAATATGCCATCGCTACAATCCAAGACCAAGACGAAATGCCCCTCAACTTCAAGGCCGAAGAAAATGGCACTTATACCCTCAACATCGAGGCCGAGAACCTTGACTTGGATTACCTCCACCTCGTTGACAACCTCACGGGCAACAACATCGACCTCTTGACCACACCGTGCTACACCTTCGAGGCCAAGACAAGCGACTACGCTTCACGTTTCAGGCTGTTGTTTGCGCCCATCTGTGAGGATGCAAATGCTGACAACGACAACTTTGCATACCTCTGCGATGGAAACATCGTCGTCAAGATGGAAGACAAGGCCTCGCTACAAATCTTGGACATGACAGAGCATGTAATCATTGAAGGAGATACTATAAATCGAATCCCTACAAGCGGGATGGACAAGGGTATGTATGTCCTCCGTCTCATCACCGCCAACGGCGTGAAAACCCAAAAGATAGTTATTGAATAATCATCGTGGCAAGCATTTCACAACAACTGTATAAAAACGACGTCCATATCGATGTGATGCTCAACGCATTGCGCGACGGTGGGCATTTGCTTTGTTCCAATTTGGCAGCCTCTTCGAAGGCTTTCGTGGTGGAGGAGACCTTCCGCCGCATGGGTGGTCAACACCTCATTGTTTGTGCCGACAAGGAAGACGCGGCCTATTTTTACAACGACTTGGAAAGCCTGCTCGGCGAGCGAGGTATGGACTACAGCAAGAAACAGGTCCTCTTCTACCCCACTTCCTACAAGCGTCCTTACGAACCTGAAAAACCCGACAATACCTATATCCTTTCGCGCACTGAGGTACTGCAACGCGTTTCCACCTCCGAGCGCAAAACCTTGATTGTCAGTTATCCAGAAGCATTAAGCGAGAAGGTGTTTACGCGCAAGTTGTTGGCCAAGAACACCTTCAAAATCAAGGTGGGAGACAAAATCAACCTCGATTTCCTCACGGATTTGTTGTACGAATACGAGTTTGAGAGCGTCGATTTCGTGGTGGAACCGGGGCAGTTTGCCATTCGTGGCGGTTTGGTGGATGTGTTTTCCTTTGCCAATGATTATCCCTACCGCATCGAGTTTTTCGGCGACGAGGTCGACAGCATCCGCAGCTTCAACATCGCCGACCAACTCTCCATCGAGAAGCTGAAACAGATTGTTTTGCTGCCCAACATGCAGGAACGCGCCTTCATCGAAGAGCGCGAAGCCATCCTGCAATACCTGCCCGACACGACCACCGTTTGGCTCACCGACATGGCGTTTTTCGCCACCCAAGTCGACAAGGAGTATGACCGCGCTGTTGAGGCTTTCGAGAAGATGCAAAGCGAGCACGAGGAGGAAGTGAAAGCCTTGAAACCTAACCAGTTGTTCAGCAAGTCCGAGGAATTGATGGACTGCTTGAAGAAACGCCGCACGGTGGAATTTGGCACTTCGAGCCTGCTGATAACTGATGGTCTGGATTGCTTCGTTCCTCGCAATGACGCGAAGCGACAACTGCAAACTGACAACTGCAAACTGACAACAATCCAATTCCACACCAAGCCACAACCTATCTTCAGCAAGAACTTCAACCTATTGATTGACGACATTGCAGAGCATAAAGAAGAAGGTTATCGCATCATCGTATTTTCGGAAAGCAGCAAGCAACTTTCTCGCATCCAGGCGATTCTGAACGACATCAACCATAACGACGAGCTTCACCGCGACTTCGAGACCGAGACCATTGCCATCCACGGCGGCTTCATCGACGAGGATTTGAAAGTCTGCTGCTACACCGACCACCAAATTTTTGAGCGTTACCACCGTTTCCACCTACGCGACAACTTCTCGACCAAGCAAGCCATCACGCTGAAGGACCTTTACGAACTGAAGCCCGGCGACTACGTCACCCACATCGACCACGGCATCGGACGCTTCGACGGCCTCGAAACCATCGAAAACAACGGCAAGCCACAAGAGGCTATCCGCCTGATTTACAACAATGGTGACCTGCTTTATGTGAGCATCCACTCGTTGCACCGCATCGCGAAATACAGCAGCAAAGACGGCACGGAGCCCAAACTCAGCACCCTCGGTAGCGGCGCATGGAACCGCCTGAAAAACAAGACCAAGAGCAAGGTCAAAGACATTGCGCGCGAACTCATTAAACTCTACGCCGAGCGCAAACGCACGCCGGGGTTCAAGTTCTCGCCCGACAACTACCTGCAAAACGAACTGGAGGCTTCGTTCATCTACGAGGACACTCCCGACCAACTGAAAGCCACCAACGACGTGAAGCGCGACATGGAAGGTGAAAACCCCATGGACCGCCTCGTGTGCGGCGACGTGGGCTTCGGCAAGACCGAAGTCGCCATGCGCGCTGCATTCAAGGCTTGCTGCGACTCGAAACAAGTGGCCGTGCTTGTGCCGACGACCGTTTTGGCTTTGCAGCACTACCACACCTTCACCGAGCGCTTCGACGGTTTCCCCGTCACCATCGAATACCTCAACCGATTCAAGACGGCCAAGCAACAAACCGAAATCTTGAAGAAACTCGAAAAAGGCGAAATCGACATCATCATCGGGACGCATCGCCTTACGGGAAAGGATGTGAAATTCAAGGATTTGGGCTTGCTCGTCATCGACGAGGAACAGAAATTCGGCGTGGCCGTGAAGGAGAAACTCAAAGAGATGAAGGCCAACGTCGATACGCTGACTTTGACCGCCACGCCCATTCCGAGAACCCTGCAATTCTCCATGATGGGCGCAAGGGATTTGAGCGTCATCACCACGCCGCCACCCAACCGCTATCCCGTGCAGACCGAGCTTCGCGGCTTCGACGGAGAGCTCATCCGCGATGCCATCCAGTTTGAGATTGCCCGCAACGGTCAGGTGTTCTTCATCCACAACCGCATCCAAAACATCATGGATGTTCACGACTTTATATTAAGGTATGTGCCGGGCATCCGAATCGCCGTGGCCCACGGCCAGATGGAAGGTTCTAAACTTGAAGACATTATGCTCGGCTTCATCAATGGTGACTACGACGTGTTACTCTGCACCACCATCGTCGAATCGGGTTTGGACATCCCCAACGCCAACACCATCATCATCAATGATGCGCACCGTTACGGCCTCAGCGATTTGCACCAGTTGCGTGGACGTGTGGGACGTTCCAACAAGAAAGCCTTCTGCTACCTGCTGACGCCACCTTTGAATACACTGACTCAAGAAGCCCAAAAACGCCTCCGCGCCTTGGAGGAGTTCTCCGACCTCGGCGAAGGCCTCAACATCGCCATGCGCGACCTCGATATTCGTGGCGCAGGCAACATTCTCGGTGCCGAACAGAGCGGTTTCATCAACGACATCGGTTTTGAGACCTACCATAAAATTCTCGACGAGGCCATCGCTGAACTGAAAGACACTGAATTTCAGGATATTTTCGACAAGGAAGAGGAGAAATCCTACGTCACAGACTGCACCATCGAGACCGACATGGAGGTGCGTTTCCCCGCTGACTACATCAACTCGACGCAGGAGCGCGTCAGTCTCTATAGTGAACTCGACCGCACCAAGAGCGAGGAAAGTTTGATGAAATTCACCGACCACCTCATTGACCGCTTCGGACCTATCCCCAAGCAAGTCAACGACTTGCTGAATACCGTGCGCCTCCGCTGGATTGCCAAGGACTTGGGCTTCGAGAAGATTCTGTTGCGCCACCACAACATGACGGCCTATTTCGTCAGCAACCCCGAATCGAAATACTACGAAAGCAGCACTTACATGCAAATCATGCAGTACATTATGAACCATCCGAAGCGCACTGCCCTCAAAGAGGCCAATGACAAGCTGCAATTGACCGTCAAGGAGGTGAGTACAGTGACACAAGCCCTGGAGTTGTTGAAAGAAATGCAAATAATGTAGCACTTTACATTTTTATTTGTATCTTTGTCAAATAATTGTTCAAACACTCCACTTAATTATCAACCATTTAAACACTTAACACTATGAAATCACGTACTGTTATCGCATTGTTAGCCGGTGCTGCAGTTGGTGCCGTGCTGGGAATCCTCCTGGCCCCCGACAAGGGCGAAGAAAGCCGTAAGAAAGTGAAAAAGACGGCAGAAGATTGTATCGACAAGGTAAAGGAGAAACTGTCGAACATAAAGAAAAACAACGAAAATGTCGAGGAATCAGAAGAAGAATAGGTTCACGGCTCCCGTTGACAAGCTGGTACATGAAACCACGGGCTACATCAACGCACAAATCGACAACGTGAAGTTGCATTCGGTGAAGGGTCTCTCGCAAGGCACTTCAGCCGTTGCCAGCCTTCTGGTCATCTTCATCATCGTCGGTGCCTTGGTGACAATCCTGTCCTTTGCGGTTGTCATGTGGATCGGCGAGTTGATAGGCAGCTATGCGCTGGCCGCCTTCATCATGGCGGGTGTGCTGCTGATAGGCTTAGTGGTGCTCGTTCTGCTGCGCAAGCATCTCTTCAAGAGTAGCTTCATCGGCATGTACACCGATATCTTCTTCCAAAAAGAATCGAAGCCCGAAGGCCTGAAGACGATGGAAGGCCTCGACATGGCCATCTGGAATACGGAAACACGCATCAAAGACAAGGAAGAGGACATCTCCGATGCCTTCCTCCAATGCAAAGAGTTTTACGCTCCCAGGAACCTGTTGGGCACAGGTGTGAACAGGCTGAGCAACTGGGTCTCCACATCTGTCAGCTCACTCTTCTCAGGAAAGAAGAAAAAGTAAAGTAACGAAGGGAAGGCAAAGCCTACCGCGACTCCCAGAAATCGGCATTTTTCGCGCCAATTTCCTTTGGGTCAAAGACGGGGTCTTTGCCTTCTTTCTTTTGCCGCTCGTAGGATTTCAACGCCTTGAACGCTTGGCGCGAGAGCAGCAAAATCACGATGATGTTCACCCAAGCCATGGTGCCCACGCCAATGTCGCCCAAATCCCACATTGCCTTGGCCTCGTGCAAAGAACCAAAGAATACCATGCCGACCACGCCGATGCGCAATACCCAAATCAAAACATGCTCCAGTTTGCCCTTGCCAAAAAGATAGACAAGGTTGGTCTCCGCATAATAATAATACGCCATGATGGTCGTGAAGGCAAAGAAAAACAGGGCGTATGACACGACGACACCGCCAAAATGGTTCCCCAAAAGCGTACTCAAAGCTGCGGTAGTATAACTGACATCGGGCGAGCCTAACTCAACACCTTGGGCGGCAATAAGTATGTTGCCCGAAGCGTCGAAAACGTTGTAGGTCTTGCATGCCAGAATCATCACGGCGGTGGCGGTGCATACCAATAAGGTGTCGATATACACCGAAAACGCCTGTACCAATCCCTGCTTGACGGGATGCGACACCTTGGCCGCGCCCGCCACGATGGCGCCCGTGCCTTGGCCCGCCTCGTTGCTGTAAATGCCGCGTTTCACGCCCCACGCGATGGTCGAGCCGAGAATGCCACCCAAGGCTTGATTCATGCCAAACGCGCTTCGAATCATATCCATGAACACGGCAGGCACTTCGCGGATATGGAAACCCAACACGACAATCGAGAGCAACACATACAGAACAGCCATAAACGGAGCCACGATTTGCGCCACGTTAGCGATGCGCTTCACGCCTCCCATCACCACCAAGCCGATGAGCACGGCAACAACAGCGCCAATCCATGCAGCATCAATATGATAGGTGTTGGCAAACGACATCGCGATGCCGTTGGACTGCACCGGCGGCAAGAAAAAGCCCGTGGCCAATACCGCACACACGGCAAAGACCACA
>CADCML010000057.1 GCA_902802535.1 uncultured Bacteroidia bacterium | reverse complement strand
CATGACACAAGTAACATTTGAAGAACTGTTGGATGCCGGTTGTCATTTCGGCCATCTCAAGAGAAAATGGAATCCGAACATGGCTCCCTATATTTTCATGGAGCGCAACGGCATTCACATCATAGACCTTTATAAGACACAAGCCAAGATGGAAGAGGCTGCCAACGCCCTCTGCCAACTGGCCAAATCGGGCAAGCGCGTCCTCTTCGTGGCCACCAAGAAGCAGGCCAAGGACGTTGTCGCCGAACTCGCCCAAAAAGTCAACATGCCTTACGTGACCGAGCGCTGGCCCGGCGGTATGCTGACCAACTTCGCCACCATCCGCAAGGCCGTCAAGAAGATGACGAACATCGACAAGATGATGAACAGCGAAGCCTACAAGAGCCTCTCCAAGCGTGAGAAACTCCAAACATGAAGGAACACATCGCCGTTGCTGAAGCCCGCAAGCTCAACATCCCGACCTTCGCCATCGTCGACACCAACACCAACCCCAACCTCATCGACTTCCCGATTCCGGCCAATGACGATGCTTCTAAGAGCATCGCCCTCATCGTCGGCAGGATGGTCGACGCCATCGAGGAAGGCATCACCGAGCGCAAGAACAACAAGGATCTCATCCAGGAAGAGGAAGAGGAAGAAATTGACGAGATGAAAGAGAACGACGAGGAAGAGGAAAGCAAGGACGAACGCCGTCCGCGTGGCAATCGCCGTCCCCGCCGTCCCGTGGCCATTAGCCATCGGCCATATTTAATAATAACCTTTAAAACAAGAAACAAAATGAATATTACCGCTTCTCAAGTCAATGAACTGAGACAAATGACGGGCGCCGGCATGATGGACTGCAAGAAGGCCCTCGTCGAGACCGATGGCGACATCCAGGCCGCTATCGACATCCTTCGCAAGAAGGGTATGGCCAAGGCTGCCAAGCGCGCCGACCGTAACGCCAGCGAAGGCTGCGTGCTGTCGAAGGCCACAGACGACCACAAGTATGCCGCCATCATCATGGTGAACTGCGAGACCGACTTCGTGGCCAATAACGCCGACTTCGTGAAGTTCACGAAAGACGTGCTCGACATGGCCGTCGCCAACCGCGTGAAGGACATCGAGGCCCTGAAGACCATGGAACTCAATGGCCAGACCGTTGAGGCTCTCGTCGCCAACCAGAGCGCTGTCACCGGTGAGAAGACCGAGCTGGGTGCTTTCAAGGTTTTGGAAGGTGCATACGTTGCCAACTACAACCACCCCGGCAACCGCCTCGCCACCATCGTTGAGATGAACAAGTCGTTCGACGGTGTTGAGGAAGTGAGCCACGAGGTGTGCATGCACGTCGCTGCCATGAACCCGCTGTCGGTGAGCGAAGCTTCCATCCCGCAAGAAGTGAAGGACCGCGAGCTTGCCGTTGCCGTCGACAAGACCAAGGAAGAGCAGATTATGAAGGAAGTCGAGAAGGCCCTTCGTAAGGCTGGCATCAACCCCAACCACGTTGACAGCGACGACCACATCAACTCGAACATCACCAAGGGTTACATCACTGAGGAACAAGGTGCTCAGGCCCGCGAAATCAAGGCCACGGTGCCCGGTCAGGTGAAGCTCAATGAAGGCATGATTCAGAACATCGCCAAAGGTCGTCTGAACAAGTTCTTCAAGGAGAGCTGCCTGCTCAACCAAGCCTCTTTGGTTGACGATGGCAAGACCGTCGAGCAATTCATCCAGGCCGCCGACAAGGAAGCCACTGTGGTGAATTTCATTCGCATCAAGTTGGGCGAATAAGCCTGATTGAGTCCTTGTAGAGACGTTGCGTGCAACGTCTGTGCAAACCAAACAAAAAAACGCATTCCATAAGTTTTTGGAGTGCGTTTTTTTTGTTGGTTTATGGAAAAATGTGTAGTTTTGCATGTCTAAAACATTTTGTCATGCCAACGATATACGAATATTTGGGAATTATCATCCAATTCTATTCCAGGGAACACGAGCCTATTCATATTCATGCCGTGTATAATGGGAATATTGTCAAAGTAACATTGCATGTCAGGGATGGTGTCGTCTATCGGACAACTTATGCTAACCATGCAGGCAGTTTCCCACCTGCTAAATTGAAACAATTGAAGGATTTTGTTTCCAAGTACAAACAAGCTTTATTGTACGCATGGCAGCAATATTTTGACAATGGAGTGGCCATCAAGCCGATAAAAATAACAAAAAAGATTTGATGATGACAAAGTATAGTATAGTGAAAGCAGAATACATGGGCGGATACAAAATCCTGTTCACTTTCGCCGACGGTCAGCATCGGCTTGCAGATTTTTATCCTTTTTTGTCGGGTAGCAACCACCCTTTAATCAACAAGTTCCTTGATATTGAACTGTTTAAGCAATTTTGTGTTGAATCGTGGGCGGTGCGATGGGGTGACAATGAATGTGATCTTGACCCGTATGAGATTTATTTAGGTGAATTTGAAGCTGCTGATAGTCCATACCTTGTTGATATTCAAAAGATAAATCGTAAATCTGACAAGTCGCATCATGCAAAGGAAGTGATAGTTTCATAGTAGAGGCGATGACGATAGAATCAAGATACCCGTTATTCAAAAAGGAGAAAATGAAATGTTTTTAGATAAGAAAGATTTCGATGAAGCTTATGGAATTATCGAGGATTTGTTGTTTTTAAAGGATACGATATCTTCTGTTTCTGATAATCCAGAATTGTCATTGAATTTGTATAATGCAATTATTAATGATAATCGTGTCGAATTGAATTCCATTCAAGAATTAGATAAAGCTGTTTCTGTTATTGTTTTTCGAGATGTTTTAGCCTGTTATTTTTCACTTGGTTTTTTTCAAGATTATCGCATGGGCGTTTTTGATTACTTCGATTTGTTTGATTATGCTGTAAATCATGTGGGAAAAGCTGTTGTATACGATGAGTATAATGGTCAAGGTATTACTCGTAGTTATTATCATGAAAAGCACTTTAATAAACTGCGTAAATGGGCTTGCCAAGATATGGGAATACCTGTGTTGTATTCAATTCTAGTAAAGATAGATGAATCCGCAAGTTTGTTATATGTGGAGGTTTTGCAAAGGATTGTAAAACAAATTCTTGAAAAAAGCAGTTTTAGATTTATTGTTTCAGAAGAAGGGAGACGGTGGTCAAATATATTAAATGATAATCCAAAACTTCTATTGAAAGTTGACAATGAAAGAAGAGTTGACAAAAAAGTTGATGAAACTCGAACGATTGTCATCAATCGAGACCAGTTTAACATGATAAACAAAGTTACTGATGAACTTGTTAGCTTTATGCATTCCAATCTTGACGGCTCGCGTCCGTTAATGAAATTATTTGGTTCAGATCCTATATTAAGTTTGGTTGTTAAAGACAGCAACACATTAACTCTATTTGTAAAAGCGTTTGTTGCTAAAGATTTATGTAAGTGCTATAACAAACTAAATCATAGTATAGATATAGATACATTGGAAGGTAAGGTGCTGTATATGTATTGCTTGAAAATTGGGACATCGGATACAGGAGTTTTTAATTACGATAGGTTTATAGAATTATGCAATCGAGACACCAATGATGTTGAAATAAAAGAACTTAGGAAATCGTGTGCTGTGTTGCTAGAAGAGGGTAATCAGTTAGATTTAGGAGTGAAGGAAGAATTTCTCTTTCCATATTACCTAAATCAAATTGATTTAGAATTGAGTAAGAAATATATGGTGATACTTTACCGTTGTGCATCTGTCATTGCTAAGATAGATGGGCATATTTCAGAGTCAGAGAGCCAATGGTTGAGTGATTTGGTAACACAAGTTGGAATTAGTAAAGAAGATGTTGATCATGAAAGTTTCAAAATAAAAGAAGGGACGAACCCAAATCAAGAATTAGATTCGCTTATCGGCTTGGATTCCGTGAAGAAAGAAGTGATTTCTTTGGCCAATTTTATCAAAATGAAACAGATGAGAGAATCCAAAGGACTAAAGGCTCCTGGCATTTCTTATCATTGTGTATTTACTGGAAATCCTGGAACTGGCAAAACAACTGTGGCAAGGATTCTTGCAAGCATATTCAAGGAATTAGGTATTCTTCAAAGTGGTCATTTGGTGGAAACAGACAGGTCAGGGTTGGTTGCTGAATATGTTGGCCAAACTGCTATTAAGACCAACAAGATAATTGACAGTGCACTTGATGGGGTTTTGTTTGTGGATGAGGCATATATGCTATTGGGCGGACAAAACGATTATGGGAAGGAAGCTATTGCTACGTTATTGAAACGAATGGAGGATGACAGAGACCGTTTGATTGTGATATTGGCAGGATATTCACATGAAATGGAAGACTTTATCAGTTCGAATCCCGGACTTTGTTCAAGGTTTAATCGCTTTATTTTCTTCCCTGATTATTCATCAGAGGAATTGTTTCAAATCTTCAAGTTGAATGTCGAAAAGAATGAATATGTTATGAAAGATGATGCGGCACAGTTTGTGAAGTCCAAACTTGACGATGTGCTGAAAACCAAACGTAATGACTTCGGCAATGCAAGATATGTACGCAACTATTTTGAGTCCGTTATCGAACATCAAGCTAATCGATTAGCCTCGGATGTGGATTTATCTGTAGAAAAACTAACCGAATTGACACTTGAAGATGTAAGCATGGGTCAGATAAATAGTTAAAGGATTAATACCAGAGATTCTAAAACAAGTAGCGAAAGAGTTTTTATTAAGCGCATCCGAAATTTTCGGATGCGCTGTTTTTGTATTTGGAAAATCAATACTTTTGTTCCCAAATAATTCATTATGTCAAAAGCCCAACTAAAGAAACAGCTGAAAACTTTGGAAAAAGATGAAATCATCGAAATGGTGATGGAATTGTATGATGCCCGAAAAGAGGCAAAAGAGTATTTGGAGTTCTATTTGAACCCTAACGAAAAAAGCAAATTGGACGAATACAAAAAAATCATTGAAAACGAATTCTATCCTTCGCGCGGTGAACCGAAAACGCGATTCAGTGTGTGCCGAAAGGCTGTCAATGATTTTATGAAACTTAAACCAGCACCCGAGCTCGTTGCCGATTTGATGCTGTTTTATTGCGAGCAAGCCTGCCAGTTTTCGTATGACTATGGCGATATGTGGGATGCATTCTACACCGCAGTGGAAAACAACTTTGCACGCACTGTTGATTTCCTGAAAAAGAATGGGCTGCTGGATGCCAACGAAAATCGAATCAAGCAACTCATAAGGCTTACCTCGCCTTGTGGCTGGGGATTCCCTGATACCATGCAAGATATATATGACGAAGCCTTGTATGGTTAATTCTTTCCGCAGCAGTTCTTGTATTTCTTGCCGCTTCCGCATGGACAGGGGCTGTTACGTCCGATTTTCGGACTTGCATTGACAAAAGGGGAACCGTTTGAACTGATAAAATCTTCTTGTCTGTATTTCTTCTCTTCTGGGAGTTTGATGCCCATTTCGAAAGCTTCAGTAGGCGAATGGCCTTTCAAATCCCAGCGAGGCAACGAGTTCTGATAGTTTGAGTAGAGGCCAATAACTTCGTTTGTCAGTTTTCTATGCTTCGTCGGGAAGTCGGCAAGCATGGCTTCTATTCCAGAAACGGGGGATTCTCCTTCTTGGATGTTATACCAAATATCGGTCAACGTTTGCTCAACAGGCTCAATGGGTCTTGTGTCCTTGAGTGTTTCATCTGTGTAGGTGAGTAGCTCGGTAATGTCCTCCGTGAATTCGTTCGTAAAGGTGGGATAGGGAAGTTGCCCTGCCGCCATGATTTCTTCGTATTCAAATACTTTATAAGGGATATCCTTACGTTTTTGGATTTCTTTCCAAATCTTGTTCGAATTTTCGACCCAAGGTGAAACCAAAACGATTTGTTTTTTGTCTTCTTCCAATGGTGTTGAATGCATGAAGAACAACTCTGAGTTGCCTAACATCAGTATCAGTTCGTCAACAACTTCTTCGGACGAGAACGGGAAATAATCAATTTCATCGCTGAAATGCTCGATAGGAAGAATCCCGTAAAGTGTCAATAACCCATAACCGTATTGCAGGAGCCGCAAATGCTCACGCATCAAGTCGTTGTCGAACACTTCGGATATGCAGGCAGAAACAGCCGCGTGGACATCTTCGGTCAGATAGTAGGTAATGGTCTCGTTTTCCATGGATTTTTCTTCGTCGACTTGCAGGAAGTTGTAAATGACGGAAGGTAAAGGGAAATAGAGTCTTGGTTTCACAAGCCTTGTACCAGCCTCCAAGTTGGAAAGCTCTTTGAGTATTTCAATATCGTAAGGAGGGAGTTTCTTCAGCCATTCAGGAGTGTTGGCAAGCAGGCTCGAACTTAATTTGTCAGCAAATTCCTCTTTTGGGAGCGATTCGGGTATTGTTGCCCCAAAATGTTCGGCAAATGAAATCAACACGTCTTTGTCTATATGGGTTAATGCCTCTTTCAAAGAGGTGTAATTCTTGGGTGTCTTGTTTTTCATTATAGTCTTATTTTTGGTACAAAAGTAAAGAAAAACACCAAAGCAAAATGAAAATTATTTAGTTTTGCCCAATAAAACTCATTCCTATGAAAAAAATATCTATCGTATTATTTGTAGCGTTTATCATGTCCGCCTGCACAAAAGAGCAACTCCCCGTTGCCGATTACAACATCATCCCGCAACCCAAGGAAACGCATTTGAGTCGAGATGCCTCAGGGTATTTCACCTTGCAACCTTCGACGAAAATCTATTTCGAAGATGGGCTTCAACGTGAGGCGCAATTCCTCAGTGAATACATCAATGACATCATGGGCTACGCCTTGAATGTGCAAGAATACCAAGGCCAACCCAACGGTATTGTGCTGAAGCTCGTCCCTGAGGATTTCGACCAAGCCGAAGCTTACGAAATCGACATCACGCCGAAGCAAGTCACTATAAAAGGTGCCGATGCAGCAGGCGTGTTCTATGGTGTCCAGACTTTACGCAAAAGTTTGCCCGTCTCGTCCATAGATTCCAGCCAGCCCACAGGCCAACGTGGGAAAGACAAGGGCGAGACCAACTGTCAACTGCCTTGTGGAATCATCCGCGACTGGCCCAACTTCGCCTATCGCGGAATGCACCTCGACCCTTGCCGCCATTTCATGGACTTGGATTCAGTGAAGATTTACCTCGACATGATGGCCTTGCACAACATGAACCAGTTCCATTTCCACCTCAGCGAAGACCAAGGCTGGCGCATCGAAATCAAGAAATACCCTGAACTGACTGAGATTGGCGCGTATCGCAGCGGCACGGTCATCGGGCATAACGGGAACCTTTATGATACCATCCGTCACGGCGGTTTCTATACTCAAAACGAACTTCGCGACCTCATCCAATATGCCGCTGAACGGCACATCAACATCATCCCTGAAATCGACCTGCCGGGCCACATGCAGGCGGCCTTGGCTTGCTACCCGAACATGGGCTGCACGGGCGGTCCTTACGAGGTGTGGCGGCGTTGGGGCGTGTCGGACGATGTGCTTTGTGCGGGCAACGAGGAATCCATGCAATTCGTTGAGGATGTGCTCAATGAAGTGATGGATTTGTTCCCCTCACCATATATCCACATTGGCGGCGACGAATGCCCCAAAGTGCGCTGGGAGAAGTGTCCCAAATGTCAGGCCAAAATCAAGGAATTGGGCATCAAAGGCGACGAACGTTTCTCAAAAGAGGACTACTTGCAAAGTTATGTGATGAACCGTATGGCGAAGGTGGTGGAGGCGCGTGGAAGGCGCGTCATCGGCTGGGACGAGATTTTAGAGGGCAACGTTTCCGAAACGGCCATCATCATGAGTTGGCGCGGTACGGAAGGCGGCATCGAGGCGGCACGCAAGGGACACGATGTGATTATGGCACCCTCGTCGCACCTTTATTTCGACTACTACCAAAGTGAGGACATCGCTAGCGAGCCGATGTGCATCGGCGGCTACTTGCCCGTGGAGCGCGTGTATGAGTTCCAGCCTTTACCTGGGGAGCTTACGACCGAACAGCAAAAGCATATCATTGGCGTGCAGGCCAACATCTGGACGGAATACATCGCCTCGTTCCGACATGTGCAGTACATGGCCATGCCACGCATGGATGCCTTGACCGAATTGCAATGGAACAACCCCAAAGAGCGTGATTTCGAGGCTTTTGTGGAGCGTTGCCGCCACATGGCTCAACTCTACGACCTCTATCATTACACCTACGCCGACCACATTTTCAACCCACAGGTATGGTCGGATACCGTTGTGCCGAATTTGGCTACGCGCAAACCCATCACCTTGCGCCAGCAGCCTGCCGAAAAATACACCTACGAAGGTGCAATTTTGCTCAACGATGGCAATTTAGGTCGTGGGGCATACAATTCAGGACGTTGGTTGGGCTTTTGCGGTTATCCTATGGATGCCGTCATCGACTTGGAGCAAGCGGCTGAGATGCAACATGTTCGCTTCCATGCCTTGGTGAACAAAGGCGCGTGGATTTACAACCCGAGCCAAGTCAAGGTGCTGGTTTCCGATGATGGCGAGAACTTCCGCGAGGTGGCACAAAAGGATATCCCGATTTCCACTTGGGCTGACAGAGATGGTATTTTCGCCTATGAAGTAGAGTTCGAGACCGTCACGGCGCGATATGTCGAAGTCGTGATTTCAGGTTACGACTTGCCTGAAGACCACAGCGGATTTGGTAATCCCGCTTGGATTTTCATTGACGAGATTGAGGTTTGGTAAAGCAGGTTGCTGAGCCTGTCGAAGCACCGTCAATTAGGTCGGCCCTTCGACGGGCTCAGGGACCTTGGGCTTTACGCCTTCTTCAGCAGAATCACATAAACAGGGAAGTGGTCGCTGTAGCCGCCCATCCAGACGCCGCTACCGAAGGTGCGGAAGGGGTAGCCGTTGTATTTGCCTCCGTGCTGTTTCAAGAACTCCTTGTTGTGGACTTTCACATTCTTGTATTGGAAGGTCGAATAGTCCGTGGGCAACAGGCCAGGGGTGATGATGGTCTGGTCGAGGACGGCGGGCACGTCGCGGTAGTAGTTGGTGCCGTAGCCTTTCTTGTGCAGTTCATACATGGGGTTGAAAAACTCGCCGTTGCGCAAGTCTTTCATGTCGCCCGAGGCACGCAGGTATTCCGTCACGCTCTTGTTGTCGGGGTAGTCGTTGAGGTCGCCCATCATGATGATTTTGGCGTTTTGGTCCTCGCGCAAGATGCTGTCGGCGATGTGGCGGCACAAGGTAGCAGCAGCCACGCGACCGGGCATCGAGCGTTTTTCGCCACCGTAGCGCGAAGGCCAGTGCATGACGATGAAATGCATCATTTCGCCGTCAAACAGGCCGGAAACCAATAGTTGGTCACGGGTGATAAATTCAGGGTCGTTGGGTACAACGGTGCGGTAGGATTTGCTGCTCGTCAGCTTGAAATACTTGGGGTTGTAAATCAGGGCCACATCCACGCCACGGCGGTCGGGCGAGTCGTAATGCACCACCTGATAGTTGCGGTTTTTCAGTTCGGGCTGGGTCACAAGGTCTTCCAAAACGTGCCGGTTTTCCATTTCCGACATGCCCAAGACAGCGATGCCGTCGGGTGTGATGTCGGTGCCGATAGTGGAAATGGCGTAGGCCATATTATGGAGTTTGTTCAGGTATTTTTCAGTGTTCCATTGGTTGGCGCCTTGAGGCAGGAATTCCTCGTCCTGTTTCAGCGGGTCGTCGATGGTATCAAACAGGTTCTCAAGGTTATAGAAACCTACGAGCCCGACTTTGTAGGCTTGCTGCTCTTGGGCGGAAATACGGTTGATTCCGAGGCCGAAAGCCAAAATGATGAGTGCAAAGATGAGATGCTTATTCATGGTTTGAGTGTTGTTTACATAATGATTAGGCGGCAAAGGTAGAAAAAAATCGGGCTTTTTTCTTCCTTAGGATGATTTTTCGGCTGTAACAACCAAATTATTCCTAATTTTGCAACGCTGTTTCCATGAAAGGAAGCGGCAAACATAACAGAAAGACGTTGAACTGACGTTTTATCTGCGACACATTGAATCTCGCAAATTCTAATCTCTCGCACGGTAAGACAATGTTCGACGTCCATTGTTTCGTATATACATTTTTGTATGTATATAATCGAAGCGTGGGCATCGGCATTGTTTATCCTCGAGAGATGGGCAATGCGAGAGCCTAATGTGTGGGATAAGCAAGGTTTTGACTCCCGCGCTTTTTCTTTATGTTTCAGGGTAATAGACGATTATTATGCGGCATAGGGAGCCTGCTGCAAACATAAAGGTCAAACGATGAAGAAATTCAAGATGAAACCTAAAGTGCTGTTGGCGATGGCTGTTTTGTCGTTGTTGCCCGTTGGCATGTCGGCTCAAGACGGCCTGTTCCGTCGTGGTGTTGCAGATGAGGCAAACAGCGGAAATGGCAACATCAACGGCCTAATGGGCAGGAGCGAGGGCACGGTTGGAGGCTACTTCACGGGTCAAGGCTTCGGAGCCACAAGCGGCGACCTCACAGGCCAAGGTTTTGGTGTCACAAACGGCAACATTACGGGCCAAACATTTGGTGCCCCGTTGGGAAGCGGATTGTTTTTCCTGCTTACGACGGGCATCGGCTATTCAGCGTTAAAATCAAAGAAAACAAAACAGAATCAAAACGGAAAGGAAAAATGAAAATGAAAAGATTTGGAACTATTGTGACGGCATTGTTGGTCTTGGTCGCACTGTCGCAATGCAAGAAAGAGCAACAGCCCACACCTGCAAACGGCAGTGAGGCCGTGACCATCACCCTCGACCTCAAAAGCAACGGAGGCACGAGGGTGGATGTGAACACAACTACGGGCGAGGTCACCTACCAAAACGGCGATGTGATTTATGTGGCCAGCGGTGGTCATTACATCGGCACGCTGACCTACAACGGCACCAATTTCACAGGCGGCATCACCGACCCCATTGTGGGCGAGCCGCTTCACTTCTATTTCTTGGGCAATGTAACGCCAGCCGAAACCCTTGCAGCAGGCACCACAACGACTTGTTCGGTGGTCATCAGCGACCAAACGGAGCATTTGCCCGTGATAGAATACGCCCCGTCCAACGAGAATTACACAGCAGGAGCAACCACCTTTACTGCCCATTTGCTGAACAAATGCGCTCTGGTGAAGTTCAATGTGACCACGGCTTCTGAGGCGGCCACTTGCATCACGGGAATGAAGAACAAAGTGACTGTGGATTTTGCAGAGAACACTTTGACACATAGCCAAGAAGGGAACGGCATTATCACCTTGCCCGCAGGCAGCGGCGAGAAATGGGCCATCCTTTTGCCGCAAGAAGCGGTCGAGGCAGGCGAAGACGGCACTGCTTATTCCGAAGACGGAGCGTTTACTGGTACTCGCGGTGCAGTGCCTGCCATTACTGAAAACGGCTACCAAACCGCTGGAATTGAGGTGAGTGTCACCACAGAGGGAGGAACTCCGGGCGGATATCCTGAAGGTGCCATCAATGGCTTGTTCACCATCAACGCGGAAGGTGATCAAATCTATTTTTCGCAAGGTAACTTGCAGTATCAGGCCTCTACCAGCACTTGGCGTTTTGCTGGAAACCAGTGGGATCATGTAGGTGCTGCCAACAGCAATATTTCTTCTGAATATGATGGTTGGATTGACTTGTTTGGCTGGGGCACAAGTGGTTATCATAATGTTTACGACAATTTCAATGTCAATTATCAGCCTTATTCGACAAGTTCAGCAGTAGTACATACAGAGTGCAACTATTATGGATATGGACCATCTACTAATATGTATGACCCGAATCTTACGGGGATGAGTGCCGAGTATGACTGGGGTGTTCATAATGCCATCAGCAACGGGGGAAATCAAGCAGGTTTATGGCGAACAATGACAAGTAATGAATGGGAATATGTTTTCTTTTTCCGTTCTGCTTCAACGGTTGGCAATACATCAAATGCCCGATTTGCCAAGGCAACTGTGAATGGGGTTTCGGGAGTGATTCTATTCCCCGATGTTTTTTCTGTGCCAATTTATTTGCCCACTCCGTTGCAGATTAATAATCAAGATGCTTCCTTTAGCGTAAATAGTTATTCTGGAGAGGGATGGACTGCATTGGAAAACCTTGGATGTGTCTTTTTACCCGCTGCTGGAGGTCGAAGTGGGACTTCGATTTCTAATGCAGGTTCCTATGGCAATTATTGGTCAAGTTCATATGAGAGTTATGTTTCTGCAAGATATATGTACTTCCATAGTTTTCAATACTCATCACCTAGAATGGGTACGAATTCATACGCTCGCTACATTGGTTATTCCGTCCGCTTGGTTCGGAACGCTGAATAACCTGTGAACAATTTATCCGCAAAAGATAGTTTATGCAGCCGCTCTTTCGCTTTTGGGAAAAACTTTGAAATGGGAGAGCGGCTTTTTTATGTGTTTTTTGCCCGACGTTGGCAATGTATTCGACGTTAGCAGGGTTGTGTTTATTATCGGCAAGGGTTTCATTACATTTCCTCCCTGCCTAATATCCGCCGTCACTCAGTGACTTTGTGGCGGGTTTGGTTGTATGCCTGTCGGGGTGCTGCCGTAGGTCGCCACCTACGGTTACGGGTAGTTGCGTCTTTTATTGCCGACATTCGCTCCATCATCGAACAAGGACGGAAGCAGGCATACGCAGCAGATAGACAAGCCGCTATTGCAACATTTTGGAATGTGGGGCGGCGTATAGTTGAAGAAGAGCAGAAAAGAGAGAATCGGGCTGCATACGGCACGAGATTAATCCATTTGTTGGCCGATAGACTGAAGGTCAAATACGGCGATGGACATGGGAAAAGAAGTCTTGCTTATTATCGCTAATTTCCTAGTTTGGCTGGATTTCAAATTCAGCCGTATTTGGAATATAAGGATTTGCAATCCGATTACACAACGAACAAGACGCTTATCTCGCATTATAAATGCTGATATTCAATGTGTTCGGATTGTAAATCCGAACGAATTGGTGATATTCTCTGTCAACACATCATTGACAACTCTACAAAAAGCATAGGACAAGAATTGCTTGCTGTATGTAGGTATATCCACAAAACGACAGGGCGCATGTGCTATACTCAATATGGATTAGATGGGTTGACCGTCAAAGACGAAGAATATGATTTACTTTGAAGCATTGGGACAAATGTTTGACTTTGGCAAGTTCAAAGGCTTCGACCTTGGCGAGGTGCTAATGTGTTCTCCCGATTATGTGCAATGGGTTATGGAAAATGTAAATGGGGATAGGTGTGCGTTTTCCGATGAGGCAATAAAACAAATTCGCACAATATTTCCCAATTTCGTCATTACAAATGAGTTGAAGAGCAAGATTAAAAAGAGTCAGGATGAATATGAAGAAATGGTGTATTTTGATGAATGGACTGAAGAAATGTTCGAAGCGGAGCATAGTTCGGAGTACGATGACGAAGATACCTATGAGAGATATAACGGCTCTTATGCACAAGATGAGATGGGATATAATGATGATGAAATTGATACTATTTTCGATGGAGATCCGTCCGCATATTGGACATCGATTAGGACGAGTGTTGATTTCAAACGAGATAAACTATAATACATCAAGTTTCATTTGAATCAAAAAGTGTGCTCTGCAGCGAAAAATTTTCAACTACACCACAAATTTGCGTCGAAAATTGTATTTTTGCCACGATATTGAAATCGAAATGTCAAGAGAAGAAAGAAATACGGTTGGGTATGTGGTGGCACTTATCAGTGAGTTTGCCGCATGTTTCGGTATTCAGCCAAGGCAGGCATACGCTTATTTGAAGCGCTTTAAGGGACTTCAACACTTGGAGCAACATTTTGGTATTCTGCATACACAGTCGTTTCCCGATGCTGTTGAAACTATGGCCGAGGTCTGCGCTCATAATGGAGGACAATTGAGATGATACTTTATCATGGTTCCAATATCAAAGTGTCCGTTCCCGACCTTTCCTGTTCCAAACCTTTCAAGGATTTTGGCAAAGGTTTTTACCTGTCGGACAATTACGAGCAAGCTTGGGATATGGCCACACAGAAAGTCAAGCAAACACTTAAAGGAGAACCTTTTGTAAGCAAGTTCCAATTCGATGAGCATTTGATGCAATCGAACGAATTGAGCATCAAGATTTTTTCGGACTACAGCGAAGAATGGGCAAATTTCGTGCTTGACAATCGCGACAAAAACATCCCTCAACCAGTACATCATTTCGACATTGTTTACGGACCCATTGCAGATGATGGAGTGACTTTTCAACTGCGCCGTTACCAAGGTGGCGTGATTTCACTTGCCCGTCTTGTGGAAGAATTGCATTACGCCAAAGGTATCACTTTTCAATATTATTTCGGCACCAATCGCGCCTTGCAAAAACTGACAGCACTATGACCACAAAACTAACTCCTGAACAAATCCAGATAATGAAAGATGACATTGCGACGGCTCTTATATGTTATCTTATGGAAGATTTCCACTATACTTGGCAGGAGGCTCTTGATGTTCTCTACACTTCGGAAACCTTTGAGCGTCTGCAAGATAACGAAACAGGACTCTATTACCAAAGCCCTGGATATGTGTATTCGTTTTTGGAAAATGAAGTGAAGACGGCGGTAGTGGAATAGAGAAAAGCCGGACAATCTTAGTTTCATCGTTTTGTTTTCTTTCGTATCTTTGTCGCCATAAAACGCCACAGCCATGCAAGAAAGAAGATATCCAGTTGGTATTCAGACCTTTTCGGAAATCAGAAAAGGCGGATACGTTTATGTTGACAAAACCGACCTTGTTTGGAAACTGACCCATGATGCCAAATACATCTTTCTTAGTCGTCCACGCAGGTTCGGAAAAAGTCTGCTTACCACTACCTTGGATTCTTATTTCCAAGGCAGGAAAGACTTGTTTGAAGGCTTGAAAATCATGGCATCGGAGAGGGAATGGGAGAGTTATCCTGTTATCCATGTGGATTTGAGTGCGGCAAAAAACCAACCAGATTCTATAGAGTTACAGAAAACCATTTTGTTTATAATGAAGCCCTTGATTGAGGAATTTGGCAAGGATGATGACGAACAAACTCCAGGCAAGTTGCTGTCGGGAATGATTCGCCGTGCCTATGAGAAGAGTGGCAAGCAAGTGGCTGTCATCATTGATGAGTATGATGCTCCTTTACTTGAAGTGTTACATGAGGAAGAACGCCTTCCAGAGTTCCGCCGCGTGATGCAGGAATTTTACCAGCCGCTGAAAGCCAGCGAGGCCATGATTAAGTTTTGCTTCATCACGGGCATCACCAAATTCAGCCAGCTGAGCATTTTCTCCACCATCAACAACCTGACTAACATCTCGATGGATTCGAAATATGCAGCCATTTGTGGTATCACAGAGGATGAGTTTGCCACCGATTTGGCACCCGACATTGCTATGCTCGCCGAAGCGTATGAATGTACACCTGAGGAAATGCATGCCAAACTGAAACTACAGTACGACGGATACCGTTTCGCGGATGTGTCGCCAGAGATATACAATCCTTTCAGCCTGTTGAAGTGTTTCAGCCAAAAGAAGATAGCTAATTATTGGTTTGAGAGCGGCACACCGACTTTCCTCATCCGACAGATGCAGCATTTCAGGACGGACATCATGGGGATGGACCGCATTGAGGCCTCTGCCACTTCATTCGACCGCCCCACCGAGGCCATGACTACGGCTTTGCCGCTACTCTACCAAAGCGGCTACATCACCATTAAGGACTATGACCGTGAAACCGAATCCTACATTTTATCCATTCCTAATAAAGAGGTACGCGTGGGGCTAATCGACGGTCTTATACCAGCTTATACTGGCTTGGACGGCAGTTTGGTACAGGACGGCTTTGCATTGAAGTTTTACCGAGCTTTGAGAAAAGATGACATGACAGCCGCAATGGACGAGATGAAGGTTTTCCTCGCGAGCATTCCATACGTGGAGGGTTTCAAGAAAAAACTGGCCGATGTGGCTGCTTCGGAAGGCTTCTATGAATATACTTTCTGGCTGATTTTCAACATGATGAATGTATATGCCCGCACACAAGTGAAGTGTCACGGTGGCCGCATTGACTTTGTGGTGCTGATGCCTGAAACAACCTACGTCTTTGAATTGAAGGTGAATGGAACTGCCCAAGAAGCCATCGACCAAATCAATAGCAAGGGCTATGCGCTGCCATACCAAACTGAAGGTCGTAGAGTAGTGAAAATTGGCGTTCAGTTCAACCGAGAGACTATGACGATTGAGGATTACATCATCGCATAATTCTAAAAATACAGGAAAAAGTTCAAAGCCATCAAACTTTTTTCTAAATTTGCCCGTCTATTCTTTTTAAAACGCAAAATCATAACAAGTTCAATATGAAGAAATTTCTATTTTTAACGGTTGCAGTGTTGCTGGTTGGGCGAATGACGGCTCAGATCATCGACACGACCGACCTCAATCAGAACGAAGTGCCGACGGTGATCCTGATGGATTCCGACTTCGAGGAGACATCCACTTCGGTCAACGATGCCTCAACTTTGCTCAACTCGTCGCGCGACGTGTTCAACAGCATCGCGGCCTACAACTTCGGCTCGCTGCGCTATCGAGTGCGCGGCAACGACTCGAAGTACAGCGATGTGATGATCAACGGCATCCTGATGAATGACCCTGAGACGGGACGTCCCGTCTTCTCCAATTGGGGTGGCCTCAACGACGCTTTCCGCAACTCGATTCTCGTTGAAGGCCTCGGCAGGACGGGTGCGGGCTTCGGAGGCCTCGGCGGACTGACGGCCTATTCAACACGCGCCTCGCAGTATCGCAAGCAGGTTTCGCTGAGTTATGCCTTCAGCAACCGTTCCTACAACCACCGCGTCATGGCCTCCATCGGCACAGGCGAGATGGGTAACGGCTGGTATATGATGGCTGCCGCAAGCGGTCGCTATGCGGGCAAGGGCTATACCGAAGGCACTTTCTATCAGGCTTACAGTTACTTCCTCTCCGTGGAGAAGAAAATCAACGACAAGCACAGCCTCGACCTCACCGTGTTTGGCGCACCTTCGCAACGCGGCGGTTCGGCTCCCGTGGTACAAGAGATTTACGACCTCGTCGGCACGAACTATTATAACCCCAATTGGGGCTATCAGACGGTGGATGCCAACGGCAAGCAGGTCATACGCAACTCGCGAGTGAGCACCTATCATCAGCCTATGGCGCAACTCACTTGGTATTGGACGCCCAACAAACGCACCGAGTTCAACACTTCGTTGTACTACTTCAGCGGTCCGGGCAGCCAGACTTCGCTCGAATGGGGTGAGGCCAAAGACCCACGTCCCGACTATTACAAGAACCTGCCAAGTTATTATGAAACCAACGCCCACAGCACGGCGGAAATAGAAAACCAGTTTGGCATTTGGATGAACCGTGACCCGAAGGTCACGCAAATCGACTGGGATGCCTTGTACAACGCTAATCGTAACCACCTCTTCACCGTGCAGAACGCCAATGGTCAAGAAGGCAATACG
>CADCML010000056.1 GCA_902802535.1 uncultured Bacteroidia bacterium | reverse complement strand
TCGGTGTCGGCTCTGTAGTAATTGGGGTGCTTTTTGGCATACGCCTTCAGCTCCTTTTCGGCTTTGTCGTAGTCTTTTAATTGGATAAGACAATCAATATATTGCTGAAAATGAGATAGTTGTTCTGTCTTTTCGAAGAGCTGAAGGTACAGGTCACGAGCCTTCTCGTAGTCTTGGTCACGGTAGGATTGGCTGGCTAACTGCTCGTCGATTTGGATTTGCTCCTTCTGCTGTGCATCCATTCTCTTTCCTTTGGCCTTCGAGTTGGCTTGGCCACTCACCTGGAGGATGAAAGCAGCATTAATCAGGAAAATGAAAAACCAGCGTAATCTCATGGCCAAAGTCATTTTTGTTTTTTCAGGGCGTTCAAGTCTTGGTGGCAACTGCTGAAACGGTCTTGGAAATAGCGCACCTGGTTGCCTAATTTGTCGACATATTCGGCCTCTTTTTCAATGTAAACCGTTACCAAAGAGTCAGCTATGTAATGGCTTTCGGCATCGGCCTTGAGGCGGTCGAGTTGGAGTAGGGTGGTGTCCATGTCAGCTTGCATCAAGGGCTTGGTGAACTTGAATTGTTCGATATAGGCTTGCACTAATTGTAGTTTTTCGAACGACTTGTCCACTTGTTCGGGGCTTTGGTATTGCAGCAAGGAGTCGCAGGTCATGAAATCTTTTTGAAGGGTCACAAACTCCTTGGCTTCGATGTCGTTCAGGGTTTTGGCATCGGCTTGCACTTGTTTTTTCAAGTTGTCGATCTTGTCTATGTTGGTCTCAGGTTTGCTGTTGCAACTGCCCAATGCAAGTCCTGCGCCTAACAAGCCGCAAAGGAGCATCGATTTTGTCATTAATCTCAGATTCATAATAGTTTCTTTTGAATGGAGTGCAAAGATACGCATTTTGGCGGAAACTGGATTTTATGATATAAAAAATCCCGACTATCAGGACGATGGTCGGGATTCGTTTTATGTTGCGAATTGCTTATTCGGTGACTTCGGCTTCGACGGGAAGGATGGAGACGAACGACTTGCCTTCTCTCTTCTTCTTGAATTCGACGATACCATCACATAAAGCATATAATGTGTGGTCTTTGCCCATACCGACGTTCTTGCCGGGATAGTGCTTCGTGCCGCGCTGACGAACGATGATGTTGCCAGCGATGGCGGCTTGTCCACCGAAAAGTTTCACTCCGAGTCGCTTACTAGCTGACTCACGACCGTTCTCGGAACTACCTACACCTTTTTTGTGTGCCATATCTCTTTAGTTTTTTCGGGTTTTTAATCAGTGATGCTTTCAATTTGGATCTTGCTCAGATACTGACGGTGACCGTTAGATGTCTGATATCCTTTTCTTCTCTTCTTCTTGAAAACGACAATCTTGTTGCCTTTGCAGTGCTGCAGCACCGTGGCTTCGACATTGGCGCCGGCTACCGTCGGGGCTCCTACTTTCGTCGAACCTTCGTTTCCAATTAATAATACCTTGTCGAAAGAAACCTTGCTTCCTTCTTCTTCATGCAGTCTGTTGACGAAGATTTGCTGACCCTTCTCAACTTTGAACTGTTGTCCTGCGATTTCTACTATTGCGTACATTTCTCGATATCTTTAAATTAGATACTGACTCTCTATTTTTTCGGACTGCAAAAATACACATTTTTTCAATCGGTCAAGATTTTCTTTTCGATTTTCGCATTAATTTTCTTCAAAAACTCGGTAAACATTTTGTAACCAGTTGATAAATAAAGAAATATAATTTTGTTTTTTGTTCCATAAAATTGTGTAATTTTGCAGCTTGTTTTGTCATCGGCATTAATACCTTATTTATTAATAATGAACGAAAACGAGCTGAAGGTTTTGATTGCGAAAATGAAGACTGGCGACAGGGAGTCTTTCAATCGGATTTTCCGTCACTATTATTCGCCTTTAGTGCGTTTTTGCGTCCGTTTTGTGGGCGATGCCGACCAGGCTGCCGAAATCGTTCAAGACCTGTTCGTGAAACTTTGGACCAACCGCGAGAAGTTGAACTTTACCTCGTCGTTTGAGTCGTATATGTTGCGCTCGGTGCGCAATGCCGCCATCACTTATATTAATAAGGAAAAGGCTCACGCTGAGGCTCACGAGCGCATCTACGTCGACGAATCGGATGCCAACGACCCTTCGGAAACGCTGCAATCCAACAACTTGGAGGTTTCGTACCAAAAGATTCTGGCGACCATGCCCGAAAAACGTCGCGAAGTGTTTCTCGCCAGCCGTTTCGATGGACTGAAATACGCCGAAATTGCCGACAAGTTTGGCCTGTCGCAAAAGACCGTTGAGGCCCACATGAGTGCCGCCATCAAACAATTGAGGGAAGGGCTGAAAGCCTACCTTTGAGTCGGTAGCGGTCGCCGAGCCTGTCGAAGCGCCGCATTAATAAAGCCATTAATGTTTTTTTTCCGTTTTTTGACTAAGGGTAAAATCCAAGTTGTTAGTCATATAGGTGAATTTGCGAAACAAATCCGATTAATATGTACTCGGCAAACGATAAATATGAAGCCTTGATCATGAGCTACTTAGACGGGCAATGCACGTCGGAGGAGGCTCGTGAACTGCTTTTGTGGGTGGCCGAGTCGGAAGAGAATCGTTTGTGTTTCAATGCGCTTAAGGACCAACACGAGGTTTGGAATCTCACCAACTTCGCCATGCCCGAGATTAATGAGGCCGACGTGGAAGCTGCCCTTGATGCCGTCAACGCCAAGATTGACGCCATCAAAGAGGTTGAGACCAACGTCGTTCAGATGCCTTGGCTCCGCAGGAACTACCAATACGTTGCTCGGGTGGCCGCAGTCCTCGTCCTTGCCCTGTTTGTGGGCTTCTTGGTCAGCAAGCCGTTCAATTCAACCGTGACTTACGCCTACAACGGCCAGAATGAGTCGTCATACACCCTTCCTGACGGCACTTCGGTCAATTTCAATAGCGAAAGCACCATCAGCTATCCCAAGCATTTCGCCAGGTCGGGTCGCTTTGTCGATTTCGAAGGTGTTGCCTATTTCGACGTGGCTAAAGACAAGAATCATCCTTTCGTTCTGCATTGCAACAACATGGACGTTGAAGTGCTGGGCACCAGTTTCCTGCTCAATGCCGACAAAGACGCTGAGCGTTATACCGTCGACCTTTACACGGGCAAGGTGAAGATGACCGCCTTCGACGAAAAAGGCCATGTCTTGTCGCAGGTGGAAGTCAACCCGGGCGAACGCGGTGTGTGGAACGCCACCCAAAGCGAGCTGAAGATGATGACCTATTCCGAGGTGAAGGAAGACGAGCTGCTCACCGAGCACGTGTTGGTATTCGACAACGAAACCCTTTCGAAGATTGTCGAAGCCTTGGAGTACATCTACAAGGTGGAAATCGACCTGGCCGAGTCGTGTGCCTCGAAGAAGCTCACCGCCCGTTTCTCCGACGATGAATCCATCGACGAAGTATTGGAAACCATCGAGATTGTTTCGGAAGTCACGGTGACCAAGACTGAGGCAGGGTATTCGATTCGTTGAATTGGGGTGGGTTGCCCACAACGTCTTTACAGGGATAAACGAAAAAACAATCTTTTTTCCCATTTCCAAACGAAGTTTTCCTATTTTTGCAGCCGCAAAAACAGAGAAAAACAATGACAAATTCTTGTAAATCATTGATTTATAGAATGTTACAACACGGTGGGGGGGGGGGTAAATCTCCGCTCCAAGTTTTTACGTATGCACCAACCATCCAAGGCAGGCCATTGTGTCAGCCTTGGTTTTTTTTGTTTCAACAAACCCCGCAGGCAATCTTGAAATAAGAAATCTTGAAATACGAAGTATTCAACGAAGTTAAATCTTGAAATAATAAATCCTTAAATCAACAAAATGAACAAAAGTAAACTGAACTTGAAAGCCACAGTGCTTTCCCTCGGACTGACAGTGGGAATGATGCTGCCGGCCAGTGCATCCGCCCAAGGCGTCTTCGGCGACATGCTTGACAATTATTATGCTGAAAAAGAACAAACGAGCCAAGGTGGCGGAATGATGCTGAGAGGCAGCGGCGACCGTGGCACCATTAATGATGGCGGTAGCTTCACCAACGGCAATTTTGGCGAAAACCCCGCTCCGCTCGGCAGCGGCCTTGTCATTCTGCTCGGTGCAGGCTTGGGCTATGTTGCACTTAAAAAGAAGGAGGACTAAGCCATGAGAAAACTCAGCACAATTTTAGTAGCCGTGGCCTTAATGCTTGGCCTTGCGCAATGCAAAAAAGAACAAACCACCACGCCCCAAAGCGAAGGTGTGATGATTACTTTGAATGTGGGCGATAACAACAACGGCTCAAGAGCGAATGTGAACCCTAACGCTGCGGAAGGTGTAGACCAAGTCACTTTTGAAGACGGCGACCAGATTTTGGTGGCCAGCGGTGGCCACTATGTGGGCACGCTGACCCGCACGGCTGGCGTTTTTTCAGGTAGCATCACCGACCCTGTGGAAGACGAAAAACTGTATTTCTACTTCCTGGGCAACAAGATTGATGTTTCAACCCTTACAGCTGGAACAACCACTGAATGCATGGTAAACATCAGCGACCAGAACAATTACCCGCATCTGCCCGTGATTTCGATGGGAGAATCAACGGAGGACTATGTTTCTGGAACCACTTCCTACTCCTCTCGTCTTTACAACAAATGCTCGCTGATGAAGTTCAATGTGACCACACCTTCAACCACCGCCATTCGTATTACTGGCATGAACAACAAGGTGACCGTGAATTTCGATCCGACCACAGCTAATACCGACGAAGGCTTCACCTACGGCCAAGTCGATGGCGGTTTGATAACCATGAGTGCTAAAGATGCAAGCAATGTCACCTGGGCTATCGTGCTGCCGCAGGCTGCTTTACCGGCAGGCGATGAAGGCAGTGTTTATACTTTCGACGGTTACAAAGGCACTCGTCCTGCCATCACCGAACCTATTACATCGAACCAATATCTAAGTGAAGGAATTGCATTGACTGCTAATACCGAGGATATGAAATATGCTGTCCTCACCTTCGAGGCCAAGACCGCCGGAGCCACAGTCAAGCTCAGAAAAGGCATAAGTGGCCCTTCTGTGACACTGGAATACAGTACCAATGGCATCACGTGGACCTCATATTCCGTAACCACCTCAGGTGTCGCCATTACCCTCAACAACATTGGCGACAAGGTGATGTTCAGAGGTACCAATACGAAATTCGCAAAAAATTCTACCGATAAAAATTACAACTACTTCAGCCTCGGCGGCGACTGCTACGTCTATGGAAACGTCATGAGCCTAATCAACAGTACCGACTTTGCCACCACCACTGCTTTCGCTGACGAGAGCTCCTATAATTTCTGCTATCTGTTCAAGAATTGCTCCAGGCTTTACAACCATCCCACCAAATCCATCGTGCTGCCCGCCACCACGCTGGCTACTGGCTGCTACTGTCGTATGTTCAATGGCTGCACAAACCTGACTGCGATTCCCGACCTGCCGGCCACCAAGCTGGCCGACAATTGCTACGGTTTTATGTTCTACGGCTGCACAAATCTGACTGCGGTTCCCGACCTGCCGGCCACCATTCTGGCCAATTCTTGCTACCTTCACATGTTCGAAAATTGCTCCGGCCTGACCACCGTTCCCACCACGCTGCCCGTCACCACGCTGGCCTATAGCTGTTACCAAGGCATGTTCAAAAACTGCACCAGTTTGACCACGGCTCCTGAATTGCCCGCCCCCACACTGGCGGAAAATTGCTATCAGGATATGTTCTGGGGCTGTAGTGCCTTGACGAGTGTCACATGCCTGGCCACAGACATCAGTGCTTCGGGCTGCGTCGATTATTGGTTCAGCAGCGTGACGACCACCGGCACCTTCTACAAAGCATCGACGATGAGCGGCTGGACGGTCGGCACCAACGTCCCCGCCAACTGGACAATCGTTGATGCGAATTAAGCCATTGCTTTAACCAACACTATATCGAAAGAAGATATGACAGGCGGCCTTCATTTTTGAGGGTCGCCTTTTTTATCTTTTTGGCAGGAAAGCCTTGACGTTTAGGAAATAATATGTATCTTTGCGCCCAGAAACTCATAATACACAAAGAAATGGAAGCAACCGCAACAAAGCCGAAGAACCTCATTCAAAGCCTGCTTCTGTTCAAGCGGGAGATGAGAGTTTGTATCCAAAAAGGAGCCGACCCGGAAGAAATGAAACGAATAGCAGACAAGTATGGTTTCCAATTCGCAAAACCCATATAAAGTAATTGAGGAGAATCAAAATAACCCTAACAAACAGCAGTTGATTAAGGCTTTTGGTGACCTGCTGGCAAAAGACTGCTTTGAAATCGTCATCTAACCAGAAATAACTTGACGATTGTCTAAGCCAATGCGAGCGGCGGCTTTCGTTTTTTCCCCAATTCGCAAGAGGTAGTGAAGAGTTTTTTGCCGCGAAATCAAAGCCCTCTCGTTTTTTTGTCGTATCTTAGCGGCCTGTTTTGAATTAATTTGGAAATGAAATGCCCTAAGCTCATTATATTCCTCCTGTTGCTGATGGCCTTGACGCTGTCGCAACGCACTTATGCGCAGACTTTTAACCCGTTGATTTCGTTCTCGGTAGAGTCGTGTACCTTGGACAAAGCCTTGGAAAAACTGTTTGCCGAGTATGAGTTGAACGTGGCGTTCAGCAAGGCTGAGATGAGCAAAATCCGCATCGAGAGCTATTCCTGTTCTTACAAGTCCGTTGAGGATGTGTTGACCGATCTGCTGAAAGGCACCGACTATGGCTTCAAGAAAATCGGGAAACAATATGTAATTCGAAAAAACCAACAGCTTGTGAATGAAACAGATGCAACATTATCTCCGCCTGTTGAGCCGTCCGCTGAAATCATCAAGCCCAAGCGTGATACGGTGGTCAGTCTGGCGGGCGATACCATTCGCATCTTCGACACGACACAAGTCATCCGCACGGTAATGCGCTACGACACCATTGTTCAGGTGCAGCATGAGGTAAAAACCGACACGATTTATATGGTGCAGTATAAGGGCTGGGAGATTCCGTGGCCGAAGTTCCGCAACAACGGCTGGTTCATCACGTCCTCGTTGGCTTTGGCTTCGGCGCAATTCAAGCACGAAGGCGGTATGCCGGAGCTTGAAAACGGCTCGGTCGCTGTAACTCCAAGTTTGGTGTATGGCATTGGACTCGATGGCGGTTACAAGTACAACCGACTTAGTGTGGGTCTGAGCGTTGGCTATCGTTCGGTGCGCTATCGTTTCCTGCTTGAAAAGACTGATTTTGCTGGCGATTATTATGTGAATGACACTTTGGACACCTATTATGTGGTGCATCCTGCGGGCGACACGGCATATCACTATATCTTGGATTCAACCTACATTCCCTTGACCACGACGAACTACGCCTATCGCGATGTCAACAGACTTGATTATCTGAATGTTGGCCTCTTTGCCGCTTTCGATTTCATCAAGTTGGAGCATTTCAGGGCATTTGTCAAGGCGGGTGCTTCGATTGACATTTTAGTCAATTATGCGGGTTCGCTCAATGCTCCTGAGTCGCCTTATCATACGCCTATTGTCAAGGAGCAAGTTGAGCCGATTCGGTTTTCATACTATGGAGGATTGGGGCTTGCGCTGAAGGTGGCCAACCGCATCGAATTGGTGCCCGAAGTGCATTATCGAATGACCAATGGTTCGTTATATCGCACTGATTTTCCGTTTGATATGAAGATGCGGCTTTGGGATTTCCGTTTGGGTTTGACCTATTATTTCTAAATCATGAAACCGTTCAAGTGCATAGGGTATCTGTTGGTTTTGCTGCTGTTGGCACCATTTGCGACAGTTAAGGCGCAGCATTATGTTCCGATTAATGGCGAGCTTGACACGCTGTTGGTTTTGCCAAAACTGGGCGGCGATTCGGTCTATTGGGTGAACGAGTCGCTAACCGTGGTCGAGGGCGGCACCTTGCGCGTGGAGTGTGGTGTGAAGATGTTTTTCGGACAGTCGGCCTCTCTGCGCATCGATGGGGGAAGCCTGTTGCTGGAAGGTCAACGCGACGATTCCATTTCTCTGCTCTGCTACGAGTTTTCCCACGATTGGGCTGGCATTCAGTTGAAAAACATTACAGAAGAAGATACGGTGAGGATTTCCTATGTTGAAGTCGTGGGTGCCTTGACGGCTTTGACCGCGTCCTCCAGCAATCAGGTGGACATTAGGCATTGCTCGTTCAGCAACTACTATGCGGGCAAGGGCATTGAGCTGGTCGACTGCAACAACTTCTTGGTTGACAGCTGTTTCTTTTTCCAATGCGTGTCGGGCATAGAGTTGAAAGCCCGTGATGCCGACAGCGAAGACAACGTTTTTTCGCACAACATCTTCGACCAAGGCCAGATTAATATCGAGATTTCAAATGTGGCCTACGGGGTCAAGTGCAACCGCAACCATATCACCGACAACTGTTTCCAAGGAGCCGCCACGGCCGTCAGTTTTGAGTCGGTGGGTGGCCTTTCCGACAAGGATGCGACCAATTACATCGAGAACAACCTGATTTCGTCTGACCTGCCAGAAGGTGGAACTGGCTATTCATCCTACGGTGTGAAAGCGTCAATGGACTCGGTCGTCATCCGCAACAATGTGTTTTGGAGCAACGACGAGGCGGTCAGGATGATGCGGGTGTGCCATCTTGTCCTTGAACGTAACACCTTCTTTGAGAACGAATTGACGATTACTAACTTGCTTGCTGCGGGTTCTGTCACTTGCGTTGGCAACACCATCAGCGAGGCGAAGAAAAGGATTGTGAGTTTCCCCTCCGACAAGTCGCGGATGAACGGCAACAACTTTTTGCATTACAAGAAAAACTCGACGCTTTTTGCCAATGTCACAAGCGATGATATCGACATGCGCGGCAACTTTTGGGATGCTGAATCCGTGGCCGAAATCGAATCGGTGATCCTCGACAAGCACGACTCGCCAGCCTTGGGAGAGATTTTTTATGAGAATTACCTGCCAGAGTGCGACACTACGGCACCCATCGCTCCGCCGTTCAGGGTGAAAAAACAGTTTGTAAACAACAAATGGCTGATTTCGTGGGACGAAAACCTTGAACAGGACGTTGACCATTATGTGCTGTTTTATGGCAATTTCAATTACTATAAGTTTGCCAACCGCATTGATGGGATTGAAGGGAATTCTTATGTGCTTACGCCGCAACAGACAGAGAATGTGGCTGTTATGGCCTGCGACCGAACCTATAACCCTGATGTTTACGCTTCTGTCGGGCAAAGTGCATACGCGTTTGCGGCCTATTATCCCTATGCCGGCCCTGATGGAAGTCTTTGCGCTTCACAGTCGGGGTATTCTGTGAACAAGTCGAATATCCCCTACACGTACAGCAGTTTCGTTTGGCGTACTTCGGGCACTGGGCTCTTTTCCGATTCCTTGTCGTTGCAGCCCATGTATTATCCTTCCGAGGCGGATTTCGAAATAGGTGAAGTGACGCTGACTTTGCGGGTGACCAGTGGAGGCGAAACCAAGACGGATGCTTTCCATTTGGATTTGTACAAGGCTTTGGGCGTGTATGCCGGCGAGGATGGCTTCAGCAGCATGAACCGACCGTTGGCGCTTGAACAGGCAGAGGCCAACAACTACGATTCATTGCGTTGGCACTCCAATGGTGACGGACATTTCGAGGACGCACAGGCTTTGCACACGCTCTATTATCCAGGCGAACTTGATAAGGAACAAGGCTTCGTGGAATTGGTGCTCGAAGCCTGGTCGTTTTGTGGCCACAGCTCCGATGTGGTTCGATTCGAGTTGTTCAAAGACTATGCTTTGGAGGGACATACTTGGTCGGGTGGGACTTTACGTCCTAATACTCAGGTGATTGCGGCCGCATTGAGCGATGATAATCCTTTCGTTTCGGGCTTCTATCGTACGGTTTCTGACGAGGAAGGTTTCTTCAGGTTTGACGCCCTTTTGCCTGACACTTACATCCTTTACGCTTTTCCCGACACCTTGGGTGCGGAGGCGGGTGGCTGCTACTATCTCGGCGACTTGCAATGGAACGAGTCGAACCTGATTGAGGTGGATGGCAATGTTTATGACGTGGACATTGACTTGCCTTTGATGGAGCTTGATTTCCGCATGGGCGAAGGCTGCATCACCGGCGTGTTCGACTATCCCGAAAACCCGTTCAAAGCCCGTGATTTCTATTGCTCGTCGTGGCTTCGCGAGGGTAGCGATGTTTCCTATTGCACCGACGGCTTGTCGAATGTCGGGGTGCTGTTGCTCAATGCAGGCAAGCAGCGTATTTTGGGCTTTGCCCTGACTGGTTCCGATGGCCATTTCAGCTTTAGGAACTTGCCTTTTGGCACTTATCATGTCATGGCCGACTTGCCACGCTATGGCAGAGGAATGTGCGAGGAAATCACGCTTTCGGCAGAACAGCCTTCGGTAAACGGATTGCATCTCTTTGTCGACCAAGAAGGTAGGGTGAATATGCGTTACCCAAGCAACGGACTGTTTGCGGCAGAGTTGCAGGTGTATCCGAATCCAGTCAAAGAAACGGTGACAGTAACTGGTTTAAGTGGCAATACGGCCTACGAGGTCACGGTGTTGAACAGCATGGGTATGAAGGTATTGCCTGAGAACCAATTAATTTCCAATTTATTGGGTGAGCTTTCGGCCTCGGTGAGCACTTTGCCTGGTGGCATCTACTTTATCCGATTAAGAAGTGCTACAAATACGGTGATGGCCAAATTCGTAAAGCAATGAGAAAGGAGAATGCGATGAAAAAATGGGCAATGGTTATTGTGTTTCTCGCTTTCCTCTTTGGGTGTTCTGATGCTTGGGCTCAAGTTGTCGTCAGCGGCAATGTGTACGAACAAGATTCCATTACGCCCATTGAAGCGGCTTCGGTCAGTTTTTCTGGTGTTAGTGAAGCGGGTGATACGCTTGTTTATCAATTTGTTACGGATTCGTTAGGCTATTATTTTGATAGTTTGGTGGAGGCGGGTTCTTATTGCGTTTGGGCCTCGGCTGAAGGTTATGCGACGACTTTTCTTGTTGACTCTCTGCATTTTGAGGAAGGAATGCAAGATACCGTCAACTTCATTTTGTACGAGCTGTTTCATCCGGTGCGGTATGTGGCGGCGCGGCAGTTTACGAATGATTTGGTGCGCATCACATGGTCGAAGCACGACCCGCTCCTTTATGAGGATTTCGAAACGAGTGATTTCAGCCGATTCAGTTGGGACAACACGGTTTCCGACTATCCTTGGGCGATTGACTCGACCCATGCTTATGAAGGCAACTACTGCATGAAATCGACCTGCGAAGGCATGGGCGGAGGCATTTCCCGCATTGAGGTTTCCGTTTATGTACCTTTGGACGGTTCCATGAGTTTCTACAGCAAGATATCGTCGGAAAGTCCATGGGACATGGGTCGTTTCTATCTCGACGGCGTGAAGAAAATGGAATGTTCGGGCGAGGAGGAATGGACTGAGCATCAGTTTGATATCACCGTGGGCGAGCATGTGTTCCGCTGGGATTACGTCAAGGATGCTTCCACCGAATTGGGCGACGACTGCTTCTATGTGGACTGCATCCGCTTCTGTCAGGGAAACGGTGCGAAAATGAAGCGTTCATTCCAATATTACGACTTGTTCCGTAGCCGCCTCGGTGAGGAGCCGGTGATGATGGCCTCGCATCTGACCGATACAATGTTTATGGACATGAATTGGCACAGTCAGCCTTGGGGACAATACCGTTGGGGCGTGAGTTGCCATTACGAAGGCAACCGAGGCCAGTCCGACACGATTTGGTCGGTGTATTTGGACAAGGACATGACCACCAGCTTCGCGCTCAACGCCATGACTAACGTGGGATTGTCGCCTTCGGGTGCCACGGTTATGTTGTCGTCGCACGATGGACAAGGCCATGAGTATCAGGCGAATGTGGATGCCAACGGACATCTGCTGTTGCCTGCCGTCTACCGCGACGAATACGACTTGAGGGTGCATCTCGACGGCTTTGAGGATTATGTTTCGGATTCGGCGATTTCCATTTTTGCGCCCACCCAAGTTGAAATCGAGTTGATTGAGGCGATGCCCATGGTCGACAGCCTGTATGTTTCTTACACGGGCTATGCAATTTGGTCCATCGGAACAGCGCAAAATCGTGATTTGCAATATTTTGAGATGATGCTCAATGGAGAAGCGGTGGGCACAACAACGGCAACCACTTTTCAGTTTGATGTGAGCCAGTTGAACGAAGGCGACACCTGCACGGCACAGGTGAGGCCCGTGTACTTGTCGGGTACTTGCGATTGGAAGTCGTGCCAATGGGTTTACCATTCTTGCTCCGATTTTGCCGGTCCGACCAGTTTGACTTGGGCACTGCACAACGAGGCGTTACAGCTTTCGTGGGTGTATCCTGAAGGCAATATATTGGGAGCCATGCTGTTCCGCGATGACGAATTCCTTGGTTTCACCGATGAAGACTCCTACTTGGACGAGACCGTCGAGTTGCATGGCGAGGTGACTTATTGCCTGCGTTTGGTGTATGACGGCCCCATGGACGGCACCTATTTTTCCATGTCGTGCGAGCAATGCATCGTGGCCGTTTTCCCCGCCTATTGCGACCCGCCGGTAAAGTTGGACGGGATGCTCTATTACGAAGATGACGCGGATCATGGCGCTTTGGTGTCGTGGGGCGAGCGTCCCGAGCCCATCAACCAGTGGCTGCATTTCGACAATGGCGAGTTTAAGCGCTCGTTGGGTGGCGACGACGAGCCGCGCATCTTCTGGGCCATTCGCTTTGAGGCGGACGATTTGGCCGAATATGTAGGCACTGTTTTGAAGAAAGTGAGACTCTACGACGTGGGCGCTGGCACTTATCAGCTTTGGATTTATGTGGGTGGCGACACGGCTCCGCGCACGCTTGTCCGCTCGCAGAACATGACTTTGAACAATACTCAGGCTTGGCACGAGGAAACCATCAGTCCAGCCTTTGAAATCCCTGATAACGAGCCGCTTTGGGTGGTCGTCGGGCAACAAGGCTTGTCGCGTCCGGCAGCTGCCTGTCAGGACATGGGCGATGCCAACGGACGTTGGGTGTCGTTGGACGGCGCGACTTGGACCGACATGCACACCTTCAACATGCATTACACTTGGATGCTGAGGGCATTTGTCACGAACCAAGCGGGACGGTCGATGGAGCTCAACAAGGACGGCTACATCTTGCAACAATACAACCTGTATCGCTCGTTTGACAATATTGATTACCAACATATTGCATCGGTTCCTACCGTTGAGGGCCAGCTGTATTACGAGTACCGCGACAACCTTGCCGAGGACGACCATGACGATGTCTATTACCGCTTGACCGCATTTTATTTGACTGATGACGGCGAGACCTGCGAGTCGGACTTTGCCGCCACTTTAAACGACCCTGAACAAAACTATATCGCCATCGACTTGACTGCGACCGACGAAAAGCAAGCGTTTGATTTCAAGATGTATCCTAATCCTTCCCAAGGTTGGCTTGTTGTTGAGGCTGGGGGGATGCAACGTTTGGAGGTCTTCAATGCCTTGGGCCAAAAGGTGTTGGAGAAAACCCTCAGTACGGATGCGCATCAGCTGCAGTTTTCGGGATGGAAAGACGGCTTGTATTGGCTTCGCATCGAGACACAAAACGGAGTAGCTACAAGGCGTTTTGTCATTCACAAACAATGAGAGGTTTGAAGGTCATAGGATTGTTTTGTGTTTTGGTGTTTCTTGCCGCCTGCACGTCATGCCATAATGACCCTGTAGAGACGCGATTAATCGCGTCTCCAACCACCATCGCATCCTCAGAATTGATATCCATCGACAGCCTGATGTGGCAGCAGCCCGACAGTGCCTTGATGCGCCTGCTGCCCTGTTTCGACACCTGTTGTAGAGACGGTGTGCACACCGTCTCTACAGCCTACAATTGCCATTACGCCCACCTGCTGTTGGCCGAGCTGCTCTACAAAAACGACTACGCCCAAACCAACCGCGCTGAATTGCAACAAGCCGTTTCCTATTTCGACAGCCTCGTGCGGCAGGCTTTTCCCCCTTTTAAGGGGGTGCCCGAAGGGCGGGGGATTCACACAAACAACTCCAACGACATCCTCTCCTTCTTGGATGCCCGAGCCCATTATATTAATGGTGTAGGCTATTACGAGAACGACAGCGCAGTGGAGGCCTGCGCGGAATACCTTAAAGCCTTGGAAATCATGGATGAGCGTTTTGGGGAGAAGGAATTGGTGGGGAAAAAGGCGAAGTTCATGGCTTATACCTATAATCGTCTTGGAGACCTGTTTTCTGAGCAATTCATGATGGAGCCCGCCATTGCGTGCTATAAAAATTCCTATGCGTATTCCATTGTATCACCCATTTCATCTTATAGTGTTTCCAATGCCTTGTATCACATGGGCCTACAATTTAACATGAAAGGCGAAAAGGACAGTGCAAACTATTATTATTCACAGGCTTTGGCAAACATGCCAGACTCGACAAATCCGTATTATAGGGATATTGTTTCTACCCAATACTTGTTGTTATACCAATTGACGCATCAGACCGAGGCATCCTTAAAGCGTTTGAAACAGATGGTAGCTTTGACCGAGGACGATGATGAAAGGCTGACTCGTTATTTGGCGATAGGCGATATATACTTTGAGGAAGGTTTCTACGATTCTGCGTGCTTTTATTTGGAGCCCGTGCTGAAGAATAATGATAACAGTTTCTTACAGATACAAGTTGCAAATTACCTCCGAATCATATATGATAGTCTTGGAAATAAGGAAAAGTCAGATTGGTGTAAACTCTATTTGGCTCTTCATAATGAAACAGGAGCAGAGAACAGTGCTTTGGTTTCGCAACTTAGCGACTTGTTCAAGACCTACATGAGCCAAAGACAAGAGAAGGAGGCTGAGGCAAAGCGAGAAGCGGCAGTCAAAAAAGTCTTGAAGGTTATCATTCCCATTGCTGTTGTGTTGACTTTGGCCATCATTGTTACGGCGAAATGGAGAAGCAAGAAACTCTTGAAGGCCAAAGAAGAACGCCACCAGCAGGAAATGGAGACTGAACGCCAAGCCCACAAGATGCAACAAGCCGCCCTATCAGGCCGCTTGAAACGGAGCAATGAGGAATTGCGCGACGTTTCGAAACAGTTGGAGCAGTCTTTGTCAAAAAACACCTTTGAATCAGAAGCTTCCAATGATTATGCGGCATTTATTAATGCCCCGATATGCCTCTATATTGTCGAACTCGCACACAAAAGTCAGTTCAAGTCGAAGATGGATTATTTGATTTACAAGGACGACGCTCTGAGTAAAGAACAAATATTGGCTTTACGCGATGCCGCAGAAAAGCATTTGGCACGGTTTGTTTCGCTCATTCGCAAGCAATTCCCCAAATTGACAGACAGCGACATGGACTATTGTTATCTTTTCTTGCTTGGCCTGAGCGAGGCCGATATTTCCGCCCTGATGCAGCGGGCATACACAACGGTTTGCGACCGAAGCAGAAAAATCAATCGCATTGTTGGAGCGGATGACAGTCTTTACCATACGTTACATAATATGCTGTAAAATCGAGATTAATTGTTAATAATCAAGATGTTGTGTAAATAATTCGTACCTTTCCGTACCATCTTTTTCTTGACAGGGGTATTCGGATTGCCTACTTTTGCCGTTGTGTTTCTGAGAAGCTATTTAAAAATGAATGAAAAATTATTTATCGAATAGAAATTTAAACAAACTCAAAAATGAAAACAACAAAGAAAATTTTATGGATGGCATTGGCGATGCTGATGTTGTCGGTGGGCTGCACCAAGAAAAGCAGCGAAAAACAGATGCTCTCGTTCAAGTTTGAAACCCTTGATGTAGAAGCTATTATTGATGAAGAAACAAAAACCATCTCTGCAACACTACCTTATTATGCGGATATCGCAAATTTGACGCCGACAATCGTTCTCTCTGAAAACGCGACGGTCAATCCCAACTCAGGAGTGCCTATGGACTTCACCAATCCTGTAATCTATACGGTGACAGCCGAAGACGGTTCGAAAGCTGTCTATACAGTGGTGGTCAATTATCAATCCAGTTCGGAAAAGAAGATCCTTGAATTCCGTTTTGAGGAGCAAGGGATTAATGCTGATATTGACGAAGAAAAGAAATCAATATCGGCCACGATGCCCTATGGAACAGACATTTCGGCTCTGATACCAACGATTTCTATTTCAACGAAAGCCACTATTAGCCCAGCTTCAAACGAGATGATGGATTTTACAAATCCTGTGTCCTATACCATAACCGCAGAAGACGGTTCTCAAGTTGTCTATATCGTGATGATAACGGTTGAAGAACCTGAAATCCCGGAGAACCCATTCCTTGGTGTTTGGGGAGTGGAGAGAATTGAGTATTATAAAATTGATTTTGCTGGTAATCCTATCGCGTCAACGATGCAAACTTATATGTTTGATCCAGAAGATATTGACGATGGCATCCAGCTGTTTTACTGGGAAGACAATACAGGTGAAAAGCGCGACAGTTCCATTGACACTATATGGATATGGAATGATGAAACGCAGGCTTATGATGATTTCATTGTTTGTCCTGATACGACGATAGTGAATCCTTTCACCTATTCCTACCAAGAAAACGACGCTGTCTTGTATATGACTATGGAATATGATAGTTATAATTTGATGCATACGCTCAACATCGTTGAGTTGGCTTATGGCTCTTTCGTCTATGAGTATGAATACAGCCAGAATTATGTTGAGAAAGCCTATATGAAGCGTCTTCCCGACATGCCTATGCCTGTAAAGTCGTCTGTCAACCAGAAAATCAAGCAATATCGTCCCAAGAGACAAGGTTCATTGCTAAGTGGGCGATAACAGATTTTACCTGTAAAGCAATTAGGGCTGTCGCGACTGCGGCAGCCCTACAAGGCCGATATGCATCACTTTTGAGGAAGGTGTTTTCGGATAAGGTCGTGAAGGGTTTTTCAATGCAGAGCATACGAAATCAAATAAAAAGTATTACCTTTGCAGGCAGAACGATTAAAAAATGAGAGTTGATTGCGCACAAAAGGGGATTGAAAATCCCCGTTTCAAGGCCAGCGGATTGCAAATCCGCTGGAACGGGGGAATCATTTAAATTGAGATGAGTATGGGCAACAAAGAAAACGTTCATAAGAAGTCCTCTTATAAGTGGAATGTGATTGGATATGTGTGGCTTTCAGTCTTGGTATTTCTTTTTTTTATAGGAGTTCTCCTGATGGAAAAAAGTGTTCAATCCAATAAGGGTTTGAGATACTGCGATGAGTTGGATACAGTTTGGGTTGTCAACCCTGTTAATAACAGAAATGGCTTGTTCTATGATGATTTTGAATATGTCATAGACTCTGGGTCTGAATTGGTTGAAAACAACGATGGTTATGACGACTGGAAAATTTATCGAAAAGCAGACCCCTTTGGCCACAACATTTCCCATCTTCCTGGTCCCTACTATATGTACAAAGCTGCCAATAACGACACAATTGTTGTCATTAAGGACGGTTATGTGCTAAAGTTCAAAATGCCACAGCAAGACACGGTTTCGCGAAGGAAGAGGCTATTGAGGGATTAATACAGCAATTCGCGAATCTTTATTGAGGTATCCCATCATGATCTTGTAGGGCTCTCACACCATTGCAGCCGCCATTGCAGCCATGACAAAAGGCGGCTGCCGTGGTACGACAGCCCTACAAGGCTAAAAACGAATCACCTTGGAGAATAGAGATTCCCCTTCGCTTCGTTAGGGGAAATCGAAGATTGGCTCCGCCGAATCGGAGATTTCGACGAAGTCAATGGAGTGTAGACATCATGTTATTAAGCGGCGGTGGGAGGCACTACAAGTCGGTAGCTGGCTCTTGCCGCCGCGTTTTACTAAGTGGCAGTCATTCCATTCCCGAAGGGAATCGTTTGTATAGGTCATCACTCTCAGTAACGCAAAACGACATAAGGACCCGGCTTTCAACAAAATTATGTTTTTTCGGTAATTTTTTTTCGGTAATTTGGATGAAATAACTATCTTTGCCCCGAAAAACCAAGGCTATGGTAAAGAATATCAATCCGTTTGTCGTTTCGGGAAAGATTGCCCCTGCCTATTTCTGCGACAGGGTGCAAGAGGCTATGCAATTGGAAAAAGCACTTGATAATCAGCTGAATGTAGTGCTAACCTCGCCCCGCCGTATGGGAAAGACCGCGCTTGTCGACTTTGTTTTCGACAAACCGGGAATCAAGGATGAGTATGTCACCATCTCTGTTGATATTCTCCATACCACGACCTTTCGCGAGTTTATTCTTGTTCTCGGAACAGCGGTTTTCGAGAGTGTGGCCACGAAGAGCGAAAAACTGCGCAAACAGTTTGTTACTTTCCTGAAGTCGCTCAGTGCGAGTTTTGGCTACGATACGGCTCTGAACATGCCCACTTTTGATGTCAAGTTGGGCGATGTGCAGAACCCGGAATACACTTTGGCGGAAATCTTCAGTTATCTTGAGCATGTCGACAAGCGCTGCATCGTTGTCATTGATGAATTTCAGCAAATCACTCGCTATCCTGAAAAGAATGTCGAGGCTTTGCTAAGGACACATATTCAGAAACTTGCCAATGCCAATTTTGTTTTTTCGGGGAGCCAGCGACGCTTGATGGAGGAAATGTTCTTTTCCTCAAAGAGGCCGTTCTATCAGAGTGCTAAATCGCTTCGTTTGGAACCTATCGCCTACGATGTTTACTTGGATTTTGCGACCCGACATTTCGTTGAGGCAGGCAAAAACATGGCATCGGAAGCATTCGCGCATGTTTACGAGGTTTTCCAAGGGGTCACTTTTTATGTGCAACGGATCATGAAGGATGCTTTTGCAGAAACCCAATTGGGCCAGACATGTGACAAGGAGACTGTAAACCAACTGATTGAAGATTTTATCGATGAGAACGATTCGCGGTTGAGGGAGCAATTGGCGTATATCACCGAGACGCAAAAGGAACTGCTGTATGCCATCCATGCCGAAAAGCAGGTGCAAGGCATCACTTCCACTGCGTTCAACAAGAAATACCGTTTACGTTCGCCCAGTTCAAGCCAGTCAGCGGCTATCAAACTGCTTGAATACGACCTTATTACACGCAAAGAGAAATGCTATTCCATCTCTGATCCATTGATGAGCCTTTGGTTAGACAGAAAAATAGTTTAGGTGTCGACAACATATAGACGATATCAGCATTTGTAATGCAAAAGCACGCCAAACCAATAAAAAGCCTTACCTTTGCCGCTCAAAATCGGCAACAATGATTTCCATCCAAAACCTGAGTATGCACTTCACCGGTGAGGACCTCTTCACCGACATTTCCTTCCTGATTCGCGAGAAGGACCGCATCGGCTTGGTGGGCAAGAACGGCGCGGGCAAGACCACGCTGCTGAAGCTCATCTGCGGATTGGAACAGCCTTCGAAGGGCGATGTCATTATCCCGCAAGGTGTTACCATCGGCTATCTGCCTCAGGAGAAGAATGTCAACAGCACGAAAACCGTTTTGGACGAGGCACTTTCCGCCTTTGATGAATACCACCAGCTGGAACGCGACTCGGAATGCTTACAGCAGGAACTGGCCGAGCGCACCGATTATGAAAGCCCTCAATATGAGAAACTTATCGTGAAGTTGAACAACCTCAACGACCGTTTGGCCCTGCTTGGCGGCAACTCCATCGAAGGCGAGGCAGAGCGGATTTTGGTGGGCTTGGGTTTTGGCCATGAAGATATGTTTCGGCCTATGCGCGAGTTCAGCAATGGCTGGCAAATGCGCGTGGAATTGGCCAAAATACTGCTGAAAAAACCAAATCTTCTTCTTCTCGACGAGCCGACCAATCACCTTGATATTGAGTCCATTCAGTGGTTGGAAGGCTTCTTGAAGGCTTATTACGGCGCGATATTGATGGTTTCGCACGACCGCGCCTTTTTGGACAACATCACCATCCGCACGGTGGAAATCTCGAATGGCAAGATTTATGATTACAAGGTTCCCTACTCCGAGTATGTCAGCCTGCGCGAGGAGCGTGTGGACATGCAACGCTCGGCCTACGAAAACCAGCAGCGCGAAATCAAGAACATTGAGGCGTTCATCGAGCGTTTCCGTTACAAGGCCACCAAGGCCAAGCAGGTGCAAAGCCGCGTGAAACTCCTTGAAAAAATGGATGAAATCATCATAGACGACATCGACAGCACGGCCATCCACTTCAAGTTTCCACCTGCGCCGCATTCCGGCAAGGTGACGCTTGAACTGAACCATGTGGGCAAATCCTACGGCGACCAAGTCATCCTCAAAGATATTAACTTGCTGATTCCGAGAGGGGAGAAGATTGCCTTTGTGGGGCGCAACGGTGAGGGCAAATCGACTCTCTCGAAAATCATTTGCGGCGTGCTCGACCATGAAGGCGAGGTGAAACTCGGCCACGAAGTGAAGATTGGGTATTATGCCCAAAACCAACAGGATATGCTCGACATGAACAAGACCGTCTTTGAGACCTTGGACGATGTGGCCGTAGGCGACATGCGCCTGAAAGTGAAGGCTTTGTTGGGCTCCTTTCTCTTCCGTGGCGACGACATCGACAAAAAGGTGAAGGTGCTCTCAGGCGGCGAAAAAGCCCGTCTTTCCTTGGCCAAAATGCTCCTCTTCCCGACTAATCTGTTGGTCTTGGACGAGCCGACCAACCACCTTGATATGCTCTCGAAGGACATCCTGAAAAACGCCCTGATTCAATACGACGGCACATTAATCATCGTTTCCCACGACCGTGACTTCCTGCAAGGTCTGACCAACAAAGTCTATGAGTTCCGCAAACCGAACATTAAGGAATACATAGGCGACATTTACGATTTCTTGGAGCAAAAGAACCTCAGCCACTTGAAGGAATTGGAGATAGCTGCCAAGCAAATAAAAGTCCAAGAGGTTGTACCACAGTCGCAGAACAAGATTAACTACGAGCGCAAGAAGCAGATTGATGCCAAGTTACGTAAGGTTGACAAGGAAATCCAACGCTTGGAGGAAGCCATCGGCAAACTTGAAGCCGAACTTGCCGAACAAGACAAAATCATGGCCAACCCGGAGCAACATCCTGAAACCAAGATAGATAACGATTGGTATTGGGCCTACGGCAAGAAGAAAGAGGAACTCCAAGCCCTGATGGACGACTGGGGCGAGAAGCAAATCGAGCGGGAAGAAGTGATGGCGGAGTATGGGAAATAGGCGTTAAAGTGTTCTTTAAAAAATGCACGATAACCTGCTGCTAAGTCGATTTTTTAGGGACTTAACAGCAGATTATCGGTATTCTTTGAACAAATCGTCCATTTTCACTTCGGATTGGATGTTGTTCCAATAGGCATTGTGGGCCACGCCGTAGGTGGTAATCATCGTGGTGTGAATGGCTTTGCGGGTCTTTGTGACTTGCTGGAACACGGATTGGCGTCTTCTGAGGTTCTTATCTTCTTCGTTGTCAATCTGATAGGTATCGTTTGAGAACTTCATTTCACAAAGGTTGATGACACCGTCGTTGCGGTCGATGAGCAGGTCGATTTGTGCGCCGTCGTGTTCCTTGGTGGCTTCGGTGTGCCACGATTGTGCCGTGCTGACCACGCCGCCAATGCCCAAAGCCTCTTTGATTTGCGGCAAATGCCATAGGCAGACGCGCTCGAAAGCCAAGCCTGCCCAAGTGGAGTGGAGTTGCGAGGATAAGTTGTTGGACCAGAAGTGGTTGTCCTTCTTTATGTTGCTTGTGAGGTAGCGGAAATAAAACAGCGTGAAGTTGTCCATCAGTTGGTAAATCGCATCGCGTTGCTTCTTGCCGAGGATTTGGTATTTTCTGATGAAGTTGCATTGCTCCAATTCCTCAAGGGTGCGGATGAAGATGGCGTTGTCGTCAAGGCCGGTGCTTTCGAGGAGTTCCTTGCGGGTCATTCCGGCTTTTTTGGTCGCCAAGGCGGTAACGATGGTGATGTAGGGCGCGGGCTTTTTGAACAGCGAGTCGTACAAGGCCTCAAATTCGTAGGAGAGGCGGCCGTTTTCGCTGAAAAACAGGCGGTCGATGTTTTGGGAAAGACTTTCGCCGCGCCGCAAGAGGCTCCAATAATACGGGATGCCGCCCAATATCATATAGGCTTCGGTGAGGTCTTTGCGCGTCAAGCTGATTTGCAGCGATTGGGCGTATTGCTCACATTCGCCGAGGCAGAAAGGCCGCAGGTAGATTTGGTCGGTCAGGCGGTTGTGCAGCCCGCCGTGGTCGCGGATGATTTTCTTGATGATCCACGAGGTGGCGCTGCCGCAAACGACGAGGACGATGTCGTTGCGCATGTTGGCCCAGCCGTTCCAGAAATGCTCCAATGCACTGACAAACTGCGACTTGGGCGTATCCATCCAAGGAAGTTCGTCCAAGAAAACCACTTTTTTCCTGTCGGGCGATTGCTCCAAAACCGCTTCAAGGAGGTGGAAGGCCTCAAACCAAGTGCGCGGCATCTTGCAGCGTTTCAGTCCGGCGCGCCGCAGCGACTCACGAAACTCGGTCAGTTGTTCCTTCTTGTCGGCATTGGCCACGCCCGTGTGGTAAAACGCGAAATGGTTCTCGAAGGTCTCTTTGATGAGGTAGGTCTTTCCCACGCGCCGCCGCCCGTAAACGGCGCAGAATTGTGATTCGTCTTTCTCCAACAGTTCAAGGAGTTCTCTTCTTTCTTCGTTGCGTCCAATCAGCATAAGGATGTCGTTTTTTCGTTCAATGCTGCAAAGAAACGAAATTATTTCGGATTATCTGCTGCTAAGTCGTTTTTTTTTGCACTTAACAGCATATAATCTGCAAAAAATGTGAGATAACATGCTGCTAAGTCGATTTTTTAGGGACTTAGCAGCAGATTATAGTTATAAAAGTACAAATTACTGATAATTTCAAAAAGAATTGCTATCTTTGCAACTCATTGTTGGACAAACCGCAGCGTAATTCATGAAGCACTTTAAACCGTCTTTGCTGTTATTGGCTTTTGGACTATTCTTTTGCCAGTGCCAACCCAAAAACGAGGGGCCGAGCATGGAACAATTGTATGCTGAATTTCAGCAGCCTGCCTCGGAATACCGCCCTTTCGTGCGCTGGTGGTGGAATGGTGACAAGGTGGAGGCCGATGAACTTGTCCGTGAGTTGCGTCTGCTCAAAGAGGCTGGCATCGGGGGAGTGGAAATCAATCCCATCGCCTTCCCGAGTTATTGCGACAGCATCGGCAAACCCTCGCTGCAATGGCTTAGTCCTGAGTGGATTGACATGCTGAAGGTCTGCTTCGACGAGGCCAAACAATTGAACATGACCTGCGACCTCCTCGTAGGCTCGGGCTGGCCCTTCGGTGCCGAGTTTCTCAACGAAGATGAGCGGGCGCAGATTGTGGTCAACTATGCGGAAACGGTGACCGGCCCAACGACTTTGACGATTATTCGCGACAGCCTTTGCGCGAAGGCCATGCCTAAGGTCAGTTCGCCTTACAAGGACAATACTAAAGAATTGATGCTGTTGAAGTTGTATACCAATCCCGCTTCAAGTGTTGACGAAGGCATCGATGTTTGGCAAAGTGACAGTATTTTCACCGTTGAAGTCCCAAAAGGGGAATACACCTTGGCAGCTTTGGTGAAAATCAACGGTTTTCTTGAAGTCATCAATGGCGCACCCGGGGCGGCGGGACCTGTCCTCGATCACTTCAACGCCGAGGCGGTTAACAAGTACCTTTACAACATGTCCGACAAGATTGAGGCACAAATCGGGCCGCTGAAGGGCAACGTCCGCGCTTTGTTCACCGATAGCATGGAGCTCGAAGGCGCCAACTGGACCTCCGACATGGCCGAGGAGTTTCTAAAGCGTTACGGCTACGATATTACTGATTATCTGCCCTTTGTCCTCTTCAAAATCGGCTCGATGGGCAGTGCGCTCAACTACAACTCTGTTGTTCCCGTGACTGAAGAATTCCAAAAACAAATCCAACGCGCCCGCTACGATTTCGAGGACTTCAAAGCCCAACTGATAACGGAACGCTTCACCGATACCTATATTAATTGGTGCCACCAACTCGGCGTGAAAGCCCGCGCACAGGCTTACGGTCGGGGCTTCAATCCTTTGGAGAACGCGATGTGTTACGACATTCCCGAGGGCGAGTCTTGGACCACCAACTGGCTGAAACACAAGCCTGGAGAGGAGATGTCGGAAACGGACTATCGTCGTGGCCGCGCCTACACGATGGTCAACAAGTTTGTGTCTTCGGCAGCGCATTTGGCCGGCAATCGCACCGTCAGTTGCGAGGAGATGACCAATACCTACACCGTCTTCAACATGAGCCTCGACCAACTGAAACTCGGTGGCGACCAATCGGCCATGTCGGGCGTGACGCACAGCGTTTTCCACGGGTTCAACTACTCGCCCAACCTTGAGGCGAAGTTCCCCGGATGGGTGCGCTACGGTGCCTTCTACAGCGAACGCAACAACTGGTGGCCTTATTTCAAGCACTACAACGACTACAAGGCGCGGCTTTCCTACGCCCTGCAACATGGCACCTATTACGCCGACATAGCCATCCTCAACCCCGAAAACGATATGTGGAGCACCATCGGGATGCAGAACGAACCTTTCCCGAACACCACCCGCGCCAAATACAAGACCTTGATTTGGGAGTCCATCAACAAGTGCGGGGGCGGCGTGGATTATGTGAGCGAAAACATCATCAACCAGTCGGAAATCAAGAAAGGCAGCCTTTGTTTCAACAAGCGGAAATACAACGCTTTGATGCTGATTGATGTGGAAAGTCTGCACCCTGAAACCGCCGAACAATTGTTGAAATTTGTGGAAACGGGCGGAAAAATCGTTTGCATTGACACGATACCTTACCAGTCCTTAGGTTTGCGGAAAAACTATGCCGAGCGTGATTCCTTAGTGAAAGCCACCATGGAAAAAGCGATGCAGCATCAAGACCGTTTCGTTTTTGTCGAGCCGCCGCAAAAAGGCTTCTTGGATTGGTACGACAGCCTCATGTATGCTGAAAACCTGCCGCATTACCTTGACATTGAGAGTCCCAACCCATTCGTGATGCAAAACCGCTACACCACCGACGATGGCAGTGAGATGATTTTGCTTAGCAACAGCCACCGTTACAATGCCCACCAAACCAAAATCACCTTCAGCAAAGCCTTGACCCACAGGCGACAAGCCCAAATCTGGGACTTGCAGACGGGTGAGCGTTTCGCCTTGCCTTTAGCTGAAAATGGCAGTTATACCTTTGACCTCGGCCCAGTGGAATCGGTGCTCATTGTGTTTGAGAAATCGAAAACTCAAAATCTCCCAATTTGGCAACCGTTGCATCAAGCAATTATGGAAATGCCAGCCATCGACCTTTCAAAAGATTGGGATATAACCTTGTGCCACAGCCTTTTGCACGATACCACAAGCACTTATTTCGATACTTTGTTTGACCTGAAGGACAGTGAGGCGTACCAACATTTCTGTGGCACCATTGTTTACCGAAAAACCATCCATTTTGATACAGACGGTGTGCACACCGTCTCTACGATTCTGGATTTAGGTCTTGTGGAAGGCGTTTCCGAAGTGTTTGTCAACGGACAATCTGCTGGAATCCAATATTTTGGAAGACGCATTTACGACATCAGCGATTACCTCCAAGACGGTGAAAACGACATAGAAATCCGCGTCACGACCACGATGGGCAATTACTTGAAAACCTTCAGCCGCGAAGAGAATCCGACTACGTGGATTTATGTCAACCATCCCAAACGCGATCAACCCTTGCAGCCGATGGGTTTGCTCGGACCAGTCAACCTATATCAAACCACAGCCCTGAAAGGGCGTAACTACATTACCCCGATGCAAGCGCAGCGCAGCGTCGGGCCAAACAACACAGCAAAATGAAAAAGTATCTCACCATCCTCTGTCTCGCCCTGCTGATGGGCACTCAAGCCCTCGCGCAGGAGCAAAAACCCATTTACAACGCCTCGAAATTCGGCATTCGCAGCGATGGCGTGACCATGAACACCCGCAGCATCCAGTACGCCATCGACTGGATTGCGGAACAAGGCGGCGGCACGCTTCGCTTTTGGGTGGGTCGTTACCTGACGGGAAGCATCCATCTCAAATCCAATGTCACCATCGAATTGGTTGAAGGTGCCGTGCTGGTCGGCAGCACCAATCCCTTCGATTACGACCGGCTCAATACCACCAACGACCATGCCCTCATTTTGGCCGAAGGCGTGGAAAACATCCGACTCATCGGTTACTACAACAGTGGTGGCGTCATCGAGGGACAAGGCCGCGAGTTGGGCAACAACTGCACAGATTTGGTCCACAAAGGCCTGATGAAAGACAAACTGAGCAACGACCGTGTAGGCGAGGGTTTTCGTCCCAGATTGTTGATTTTCAGGGAATGCAAGAATGTGGAGGTCGACAATGTGACTTTCCGTAATGCCGCCAACTGGGTGACAATGTATGACCAGTGCGAGAACGTCAGGGTGAACAATGTGCGCATCCAAAGCACGGCCTTCTGGAACAACGACGGCATCGACATTGTGGATTGCAACGGTTTCCTCCTTACCAACAGTTACATTGATGCAAGCGATGATGCCATTTGTCTCAAGTCGCATAGTGCCAAGAAGTTGTGCCAAAACGTGGAAGTGCACAATTGCACTGCCCGCAGTAGTGCGAGTGGCATCAAGTTTGGCACGATGGGTGCAGGCGGTTTCAAGAACGTGAAAATCATCAACAACACCGTTTACGACACCTATCGCAGTGCCATTACCATCCAAAGTGTGGACGGCGGCATTTGCGAGAACATCCTCGTCGACTCGCTTTATGGCACCAATGTCGGCAACGCCATTTACCTAAACATCGGCGCACGCCGCGACAAACAAAGCTTCATGGACGGCATCACCATCCGCAACCTGACTTGCGAAGTGGCCGCCACTAAGCCCGATGTGGGCTACGAGTACGAAGGCCCCATCGAAGACTTGCCGCGCAATATCTCCCCATGCGGTATTATTGGACTGAAAGACAGTAAGATAAAGAACGTTACTTTGGAGAATATCGACATTGTTTTCCCAGGTGGTGGCGACCCTCATTATGCCCATGTCGGCCTCGACGAGTTGGACAAAGTGCCCGAGATGCCCAAGGCTTATCCCGAGTTTTCGCAACATGAAGAGCTGCCCGCTTGGGGCTTCTTTATCCGCCATGTTGACGGCCTGACCATGCGCAACATCAAGTTGACCGCGCTGAAACAAGACTACCGCACCGCCATCGTGTTGGACGATGTTAGCAACCACAGCATGGAAAACCTCACTGTTGAAGAGCCTGACGCTGAAAATAAGGAAGCCGTTTTTGAGCGAAGATAGCATGTCTTTTTCGGAAAAATCATTAAAATTGGCAAATTCCTTTGAAAATCAACATATTAAACATTGTAATAATCTTATTTTCAACATTTTATGAACATTTATTGAATAATTCACTATCTTTGCCTTCGATTTTATCAAACAACCATTTTTAGCATAAACCTCAACGCATTATGTATCAAATTTTTAAAGACCAATTGGAAAAGTCAAAACTCATCATTTCCGGCGTAAAGAGGAACCAACGCCTCGGTCGCGACGCCGGTGTAGAAGAGAGTGTGATGCAGAAGATGGAGGAAGACTGCAAGCGTTTGGAAGCCATTTCTGCCGAAATCGACAAACTTCATGAAGAGCTTCGCAAGAAGAGTGATGAAGCCCATGTCGCCCTCAACACCTTGAAAAACAGAACTCAAACGGTGAAAAAAGCCATCAAAAACAAGTATGACCAAACTTGGTGGATCAAGTTTGGCATTCCTGATAGAAGATAGTCTTTGTTGTTAGACTTTGAAAACCGCTTCGTCAGAGGCGGTTTTTTTTGTGCGGATGATGACCTTTTCCTCGCCTTTTAAAGTGGTGGCAAACAGATAAATAGCATCGCCATCGGCAATGTGGAGCTTTTTTCGGAGTTCGGCCACCGACAAGGGGAAATTGCGCACGGCAATACTGGCTTTTTCCACATCGGCGAGCAGCGATTGTTTGACCTTTTTATTGAAAGGAGCCCAACCTTCCACCTTGAAAATGCGGCCAGGAAAGTCGGAAACCAATTGTTCAGAAGTGTATAAATTGCTGTTTTTATGCAATTTAAAAATATCAAAACGCTCTGTCAGCAGTTTGAAACAACCACCTTTCATCACGGCGGGATGGGGTTCATAGAGGTAGTTTGAAACGCCATCGGCCATCCGGCAAGTGCAATTTTGTTCTTCTTCAAGCGTAAAATGCAAGTCGGGCTGTGGGGTCAGCAGGTTGACACAATGGAATTGTGTCGTTCCCTGATAATCGCGCTCCAAAATGAAATCCAATTCCTTACATTCGTTGGCAACAGCTACCACATGAACATCTTTGACGAGGTAGAACTCTGTCAAAGCTTTGCTGATGTCGAGCATCGGCGACAGCTTCACCATCACTTTTTTGGCCTTTTGAAGCAAGAGGTCTTGCAATGCTGCCACATCGGGTGTGCAGTCGGCGATGGAAACGGTCTTGCGGCCATGTTCATCCCTTCGTGCGGGGTCGATGAAAAAGCAGTCCTTTGGTTCACAATGGTTTAGATAATCCTCAGCCGTTTCATTCCACACGTTGATTTTGGTGCCTAAAACTTCAAAATTGTGTCTTGCCAGATCACAGAGCTCGGTTTGTCGTTCCACGTAGTCGGTTTGCTGGAATTGTTGTGACAAATAGTAGGTGTCGACGCCCAAACCTCCTGTCAAGTCTACAAAAGTCTTGCCTTCCAGCAGATTAGCCTTGTATTTTGCCGTGGCTTCCGATGAGCATTGTTCGATGGAGAGGTGTGCGGGAAAGAGCAGACCTTCATTTTCCGCCCATTCAGGCACCTTTTTTTGCAAGAGCTGTCGGGCGGCTATCTGCCTCAGAGCCAACGAAAAGTCAGTGCCGACGGGTGCCTTTTTTAAGGCAAGCGTCGGCACGTCGGCATTCAGGTTTTCCCTGATAAATTGTTTGGTTGTTTCGTTCAAAATCAGAACTTCTTCAGGTTCACTACCTCGAGGTCGGTGAGGAAACGCCACTCGCCACGGGGAAGTTTGTATTTGTCGAGTCCGGCAAACATCACGCGGTCGAGCTTAATCACTTCGTAGCCGAGGTGTTCGAAAATACGGCGGACGATGCGGTTGCGGCCCGAATGGAGTTCGATGCCGATGCTCTTCTTGCTGTCGTCGTCCTGGTCGTAGGCAATCGTGTCGGCAGCAATAGGGCCGTCGTCCAACTCAATGCCTTCGGAGATACGTAGCATGTCGTTCTTGGTCAAAGGTTTGTCAAGGATGACATGGTAGAGTTTCGGGACCTCGCTGCTCGGGTGTGTCAGTTTCTTGGCCAAATCGCCGTCGTTGGTGAACAGCAACAATCCGGTGGTTTGTTTGTCGAGACGGCCCACCGGGAAAATGCGCTCGGGGCAGGCATCTTTGACCAGTTCCATCACGGTGTCGCGTTCATACGGGTCATCGGAAGTGGTGATGTAGCCTTTGGGCTTGTTGAGCAGGATGTAACGGAGTTTCTCGCGGTTGAGGGTCTGGCCTCCATACACCACCTTGTCATCGGTCTTCACCTTGTAGCCCATGGTAGTAATGACCTCGCCATTCACCTCCACGCAACCAGCCTTAATGAGGTCGTCGGCTTCGCGGCGTGAGCAGATGCCACAGTCGGCCAAATACTTGTTCAGGCGGATTTCGCCAGTGGCTTTTGGACGGTCGTACAGCGGATCCTTCTCGCGAACATAGCCCTTGCGGCCACGGCGCGGCTCTTCTTCGTCCTCGAAACGACGGCGCGGACGGTCTTCGAAACGGCGGTTGCCTCCACGCGGTCTGTCGTCGTCAAAGCGGCGACGTGGACGGTCATCGTCACGGAAACGGCGCTCACGCGGTTTGTCGTCATCGAAACGACGGCGCGGACGCTCTTCATCATCGAATCTGCGGCGCGGGCGGTCATCATCATGGAAACGGCGCTCACGCGGTTTGTCATCGTCGAAACGGCGGCGTGGACGCTCTTCATCATCGAATCTGCGGCGCGGACGGTCATCGTCACGGAAACGGCGCTCACGTGGTTTGTCGTCGTCGAAACGGCGGCGTGGACGCTCTTCATCATCGAATTTGCGACGCGGACGGTCATCGTCACGGAAACGGCGTTCACGCGGTTTGTCGTCATCGAAACGGCGGCGTGGACGCTCGTCATCATCAAATCTGCGGCGCGGGCGTTCGTCACGACGGCCTTCACCGCGTTCTTCGTCATCAAACCTGCGGCGCGGACGGTCACCAAACTTACGGTCACCGAACCTGCGGTCGCCACGGTCGTCATCAAATCGGCGCTCACCTCTCGGCTTGTCGCCAAAACTTCTCTCTTCTTGTCCTTCCTCGTCACCCTCACGGTGATAGAATTTGAAGGACTTCCTCTGTTGGAACACTTCAGGTTCGTCAACAGGTTTTCTGGTGCGCGGACGCTTGCCAGATCTTTCGTTGTCAGTCATTTATGATATAGTATTAGTGTTAAAAATGTCATTCCTTGCGCGGAATGGGCGGCAAAAGTACGAATATTTTAGGAATTCTTCGGCTTTAGCTCGTCAAAAATCATATTGCGCAGGTTTTCAATGGGGACGCGCACTTGGTTCATCGTGTCGCGGTCGCGCACGGTGACGGTGTTGTCGACCAAAGTGTCATTGTCGACCGTCACGCACATCGGCGTGCCGATGGCATCTTGTCTGCGGTAACGTTTGCCGATGGAGTCTTTCTCCTCGTATTGGCACATGAAATCGGCCTTCAGCGAATCGATGATTTCGCGGGCCTTTTCCGGCAGGCCGTCTTTCTTGACCAACGGCAGCACCGCGACCTTGTAAGGGGCGAGGATGGCCGGCAGCTTCAGCACC
>CADCML010000055.1 GCA_902802535.1 uncultured Bacteroidia bacterium | reverse complement strand
TGGTGTTGATATCATAGTGAAGCAATACGTCCTGGCAGCCGAACGCGTTGCTTACGCTGACCATGCCCCAGAAGTAATGTACAACGCCCTAAACGCCGCAGGCATCAAGATTCCGTTCCCGCAGCGCGATGTTCACATGATTAACGATAATGATTAGGATACGAGGTTTTAGTTTCGTTTTAGCACGGTAAACATCTTTTTGAGACTTTCATTGCTTTTGGCTCTTGTGGATTTCAAATCCGCCAGGGGCCAAAGGCTTTTTTTAATCCACTGAAAGCAAACAAAATACGAAATTATTCGAGAATTATTTTCATTTTCCATTCGAGTGCATCGGTTTTTTCCTTATTTTTACCGATTCAAAATTTCCCAGATGGAAACGAAGTGGATTTTAAACCAATCTGTTGACAAACAGCAAGTTGCTGAGATTGTCAAGGTGCTCAATATTGATGAGAACCTTGCCACTTTGCTTGTCCAACGCGGAATTACCAACTATGAGGAGGCCAAAACCTTCTTCCGTCCTTCGCTCTCGCAACTCCACGATCCTTTCCTCATGAAGGACATGGACAAGGCGGTTGACCGTGTGCTGCAAGCCATCCAAAACGGCGAAAAGTTGTTGGTTTATGGTGACTACGACGTTGACGGCACCACCGCCGTGGCCGTGGTTTACACTTACCTCAAGCCTTTCTTCAAGAAGAAAAAAATCGAGTTTTACATCCCCGACCGCTACGAGGAAGGCTACGGCATTTCGTTCAAAGGCATCGACTATGCGGCGGAAAACGGTTTCAAGCTGGTTATCGCTCTCGACTGCGGCATTAAGGCCAACGAGCGCGTCGACTATGCCAACGAACGCGGTGTCGACTTCATCATTTGCGACCACCATCGTGCCGGCGATGTCATCCCAAAAGCTGTGGCTGTGCTCGATGCTAAGCGCCCCGATTGTACCTATCCTTACGATGAGCTTTCGGGCTGCGGTGTAGGCTTCAAGCTGATTACGGCTCTGTCAATGAAAGGGTTGGGAACCATTGAACAGGTGTATGAACTCATCGACCTCCTGGCGGTGAGCATCGCTGCCGACATCGTTCCCATCACGGGCGAAAACCGTGTGTTAGCCTATTTTGGCCTGAAACAGCTGAACAAGAAACCCCGTCCGGGCATTGAGGCCATATTGCAACACGCCAACATCTACCGTCGCGACGAAGACCAATTGGCCGAAGACGAGAATGTGCTGACGAGAGAGCTGACTATCAGTGATTTGGTGTTTCTTATCGGCCCTCGCATCAATGCTGCCGGTCGTATTGCCAAGGCATCCGATTCGGTGCGCCTGCTGATTGCTGACAAGAAGGAACATGCTGAAAAATTGGCCGCGTCCATTAACGACCTCAATGACGAACGTCGCGAGTTCGACAACCGCATTACGGAAGAGGCTTTGAGCATGATTGCCGACGATTCGGAGTTGCGCGACGCCAAGAGTACGGTGGTTTTCAACGCGAAATGGCACCGTGGTGTCATCGGTATCGTGGCCTCGCGTCTCACCGATTATTATTATCGTCCCACCATCGTCTTGACCCGCGCCAATGGTCTGGTCACAGGCTCAGCGCGTTCCATTAAGAGCTTCGACATTTACGATGCCATCGACCACTGCTCCGATTTGTTGGAGCACTTTGGCGGACACAAATACGCTGCGGGCCTGTCGATGAAACCAGAAAACCTGCCGGAATTTTGTCGTCGTTTCGAGGCTTATGTCCGCGAACATCTTGTGGATGAGGATCTTGTGCCCGAGCTTGAGGTGGATTTGAAACTCAATTTCTGCGACATTACGCCCAAGTTCATGCGTATTCTCAACCAGTTTGCGCCTTTTGGTCCGGGCAACATGGCTCCGGTGTTTTGGACGGACAATGTCATCGACGCTGGTGGCTCGCGTCCCGTAGGCGCCCACCGTCATCTGAAGCTCACCGTGTCGCAGGTGGGCGACGCCGAGCAAGGCGTGGCTCCCTTCTCAGGCATTGCTTTCCAGAAGGGCGACCTCTACGACCGCATCCACGACGGCGAGCCTTTCAGCATCTGTTACCACTTGGAATACAACACCTGGCAAGGCAAAACCAACTTGCAGCTTAATGTGAAGGACATTAAGTTTGCGGAGGAGATGTAAAGTTTTCCCTAAAGTTCCGGCGGATTTGCAAATCCGACCAAACGACACGATTCGAGAAAGACATAATCTGACTAAACTGCACTAACAGCTTTTTATCGTTTAACCACTTTCCTAAAAGCCATCCTTCCATCAGCAAACCGCACCCTCACCAAATACATCCCTGAAGGCAAACCACTTAAATCAAGGTCGAAATGAGGGCTTGAAAGTGAAGTTTCCTGCATAATATTGCCCATCAAACCAACGATTTGGCAATGAATGGCGTTTTCCGATAAGGCAATGTGAATCTTGCCCGCAGTAGGATTGGGATAAAGGGCAATGTTTTGATTGTCAGCAAATTTCTTAATTCCCGTCAAATCATAGCCAATTCCCCAGTTTTCGGGCAAACTGTTGTCGGAATCGAGGTCTTTCAGTTCGAGGTAAGGGCCGTGGCCGTCGGCTTCCGTTGGCCAAGGCAGGCTATCGGAGTAATGCACCTGGTCGATGATGTTGCCCCAAGCGTCGGCCAAGACGAGGTTTTCCGACTTGTTGGAGAGCTTGCGCGTGTATTGCCCGAACGGCGTGGTGTTGTAATAGTCGATGAAAGCTAATGAGTCGGAGCAGAGCACAAGGGCTTCCTTCGCGCCGAGGTGTGAATCGTTGGGGAAACGGTAGGTAATGCCCAACTCGCGGAAATAAACGCCCGTCAAATCCACCTCGTCGTTGCCGTTGTTGGTGATTTCGATGAACTCCAAATGGTCGCCGTCGATGCCCCACCAGTCCATGGGATGGTAATGGATTTTGGAGATGACCAAAGGCGGTAAGTCGACCTCAGCACACCCTTGGTAGGAACCGATATTGTTGTTCAGCCAGTTGATGCGCTGCTGGATCCAAGTCTTCATGTCGTTGACATACTGCGCGTGTTGGTTCATCTGGTTCCAGCGTTGGTTGTCGCGGGGAATGGCCTCAGCAATCAGGGCATCGATTTCGTCAATGCGGTTGCAAATGACATCGTAGTTCAAGGGTTGCCCTGGCTCAGTCAGTTCAAACCAACGTTTGGCGAAATAGCAGCGGAAAACGTCGGTGTCGAACAGGTCTTTCCAGAATTTCGGGCCGTTGTTGTCGCTGTTGTTGAACTGCCACACGTCGTATTTGCTGCGGTTGCCAAAGGCATCGTAACCGAAGGCAAGGTTGTAATCCCAAACGGGACCCGCCCTCAGTTTGCCCATTCTGTCCTTGTGGAAAAAGGTGCTGAATGAATAGACGTCCACATTAGACGAAAACTCCGCAATCATCATAAAATCAACAAAAGAAGGAACATCAATGACCGATGGAATCCCCGATGAAGCGGAAGTGTTGTGCTGGTTGGACACGGAAGCGAGGTCATTAAACACGCCGTGGATATAGTTCTTTTGGGTATTGGTGATATCGGAGGGCTTGGGATAATGGAGGATGAAATCTGTATTGGCGCCCCAACCTCCCCAGCCGCCGCCGTAGCCTTGCATGGTCCAAGCCACGGGGTCGCCGTTGGCCTTGTCAGCCTTGACGATATAGCCGCCTGTCACCTCAAGGTATTGGTTACAGGTTTCGTCCATCTTCTCAATGTTGACGCGGCCTTTGTCGGGCTTGATTTTCTCCATGAAGACATAAAGCCCCTGATAGTTGCCGTTGATGACCACCTCGCAATATTGGCGGCGCGAAGCATATTGCCCGATGCGTTCCGAGAGCTCGTAAGCCAAAAAATCACGCATTCCTGTCTGGTCGAAAGCCAACGAGTTAAGTACCCAGTCGTTCTCCGCAGGCATGCCCAAAAGGCTGACATTTCTATTGGTGATATCGTCGTCCTCACGGGTTTCGAAGGCGTATGGCTTCTTGTTGAGCATAGTTTGAGAGCTACTGCCACGACGTTCGATGCCGATGCGCCCGTCGTAATTGAGAAATTCGGGGTTGTCGATGTCGGTCATGTAGTTGCGCGAGCCGTCTTGATGCCAAATGATTTTCATTGTGCCCCAAACCTTTGGCTCGTCAGGGATGTTGACGCCGCCGTCAGTCTCGATGACCACGATGGGCAGGTTGCTGTCGGTGAAATTTTGCGCCGAAACCGACAATGAAAGCACAACCAACAATATGGCTAATAGATTCTTATACATGTTGTTATGTGTTATCTTCGTGAACGTCCCCTTTTCTTTTGTCGGCCTTCCACCACCTTGGCATAACGGTTGCTCGATTTTCTGATTTTCGAGAAATTCGTCACCGTGCCTGCCGTGGGACCTTTCAAGGTGGTGATGTGCGATGCCGAGGCTATGAAACCGTTTTGGTCGGTGTCTTCGATTTCGCCGTATTTGTTCTTCTTCGAGGCAAAAATGAAAACGTTGTCGATGTACCAGCTGTTGACATAAGCACCATGACCCGTGAAATAAAGGCAAAACTGAGGCTCTCGGGTGGGCCATTCTTCCATGTCGAAGGTCAGCAGGTACTGGCTTTGGGCGATGGCTCCCACCACGGTATCTTCCCAAATGCTCTCCCAATCCACACCGTTTGACGAAATGCCGATGCCGATTCTGACATCCAACTCGCCTTGGGTGGCTTCAAGGGCGTGGTTGAACTGGAAATTGATGAAGTCGTATTTCTCCAACTTGACGATAGGCGTCACCAATCGGGTAGTGCCTTCAAAGTTGAAGTCGGGATACATCTGCATCTCGCGCGCTTTTCCGCCTGCGAAGGTGGTGTTGGACACATACCACACTACCCAATCGTCGCCTGTTGCGTCCCAGCCCTCATCAAGCCAAGGGTTGAAGAAACCCTCACACAACACCAAATCGCCTTGCTGGGCGAAGAGCGGCGAAAAGAGGATTATGGCGAGCAATGTGAGTAAATGATGCTTCATCAAGACTATATTTGCCGCAAAAATATTAAAATTTCGGGAGTTTGGCTATGTTTTGGGCTTTTTATTATTTTTGCAGTCAGAACAATATCATTATGCCAGCAAAAGAAAAAACCGTTTTTTTCTGCAAGGAATGTGGAAACGAGTCGCCGAAATGGTTCGGGAAATGCCCCGCTTGCGGTGCGTGGAACACCTGCACGGAGCAGACCGTCGTCACGGGGAAAGAGGCCAAGTCGGTGAAGAAAAACATCGAACTGGAGAGCCAAAGTTTCCCCACGCCCATCAAGGAAATCACCAACGCCAAGGAACAGCGCATCATCTTGCCCTACGAGGAACTCAATAGAGTTTTGGGCGGCGGCTTGGTGCTCGGCTCGCTCACCCTCGTGGGCGGCGAACCGGGCATCGGCAAATCCACTTTGCTCTTGCAGACGGCTTTGCAACTGGCTGGAAGAAAGGTGCTTTACATCTCTGGAGAAGAAAGCCAGACCCAAATCAAGATGCGGGCCGAGCGCATCGGCATTCACAACACCAACTGCCTCGTGCTCACTGAGACCAACACCCAAGAAATCCTGAAACACTTCAAGAATGTGCAGCCCGACATCGTGGTGGTCGATTCCATCCAAACTTTGGAGTCACCGTACATTGACGCCACGGCGGGCAGCATTTCACAAATCCGCGAAACTGCCGCTGAGATGAATAAAATCGCCAAAGCCTATCAGGTGCCCGTGTTCCTCATCGGCCACATCACCAAGGACGGCAGCATCGCCGGCCCGAAGATTTTGGAGCATATCGTTGACACTGTTTTGCAGTTCGAGGGTGACCGCCACTATGGTTTCCGCATCCTGCGCACCATCAAGAACCGCTTCGGTTCGGCTTCGGAGTTGGGCATTTTCGAGATGAACGCCGCCGGCCTTCGCGAAGTGACCAACCCCAGCGAAATCCTACTTTCGCAACGTGATGAAGAGGTGAGCGGCATCGCCATCGCCGCCACTATGGAAGGCCAGCGCCCCATGCTCATCGAGACGCAAGCCTTGGTGAGCAGTGCAGCTTACGGTACCCCACAACGCTCCGCCACAGGCTTCGATATTCGCAGAATGAACATGCTCTTAGCCGTGCTTGAAAAACGTGCCGGCTTCAGACTTTCCATAAAAGATGTATTCCTCAACATCGCGGGCGGCCTTCATGTGGACGACCCCGCTATTGATATGGCCGTTATTGCCGCCGTGCTTTCATCGAACGCCGACATTCCTATCCCTTCGAGCTATGCCTTCGCTGCCGAGGTAGGTCTCTCAGGCGAAATCCGTGCCGTGACCCGCATAGAGGCCCGCATCGCCGAAGCAGATAAATTGGGTTTTGAGAAGATTTTTATCTCAAAGTACAATGCTAAAGGTTTGGATACCTCGCGGTTTAAGATTGAGATTGTGCCTGTGGGGTCGGTTTATGAGTTGGGGGCGGAGTTATTCGGGTAAAAGAAAAATGTTTATTTTTGCAAAAAATCTGAATCGCTATGCCTGAAATCAGCAGCTTCTACGGAATCATCATCTACATGTATTATAAAGAGCATCAACCTCCTCATTTTCATGTGTGGTACAATGAATACCAATGCGAAATCACCATCAAAGATGGTATTATTACAGGGCAACTACCTCGTCGTGCCGCCCGTTTGGTGTTCGAATGGCTTGACCTCCATTATGATGAGTTGATGGAGAATTGGAATCGGTCGGAGCGGAAAGAGGCGTTACTGAAAATAGAACCTTTGAAATAATCATACCATGGAAGAAAAGCCATTATTTATAAAAGTAATCAAAGCCGAATACGTAAAAGACTACATCCTCCGCTTGACCTTCAATGACGGAGCGGTCAAATTGTGCGATTTTCTTCCACTTGCCCAAGAAGGTATATTTCAGAAATTGAAGGATTTAGAATATTTTAAGCACTTTGCTCTCGACCCTTGGACGGTCGATTGGAACAACGAAATCGGTTTTGCCCCCGAATATCTTTATGAGGTTGGAATTGCGGCATGATGCTTTTCTAAAAATGACAAAATAAAATTCAATGCTCTCTCCAAAATTCGATACCTGTTTCTTTGAGCGCTACGCCATGGTTTCGTTAGCCACCTTGCTGGGCGAGCATTATGCCCATTTGGAGAACCGCGACAGGCCGGATTTGCAGGACGAGGAGGGCGGCATCGGCATTGAGGTGACACGCGCCATCCGGGAGAACAAGAATGTGGCCAATGCCTTGGTGAACGAAATGGCAGGCGAGGCGGTCAAAGAAGTGAATGCCGATGATTTGCGCCACATCAACCAGACGGGTTATGCCTATGGCTTGGGCGACGGCAACATTGTCGGTCGCAACGAGTACGAGTATTGGTCGCTGGCTTTGCCACTGAAACGCATCCTCGAAATCAAGATGGACAAGGTGAACAATGGCTTCTATGGCGATTTCAACGAGTTCGACCTTTTCGTCTTCACCAAGGAAGACCTTGATATTGACCAAATCAAACAAACTATCGCCTTCATGCAGGAGAAACAGGCCTTCCAAAACCGCCTCTACTCGCGCTTGTTTGTTTCACAAATCCAAACCCTGTTTGATTGCGACCTTCTCACGGGACGCTACCAAAAAATCAAGGTCAACAAAGCACAACGCCGTTTCTTTTATGATGAAGCGATAAAATAATTAATTGATAACAAGTGGTTTAATGCAGATTGCGCCAGAGTTTCCAAAACTCTGGCGCAATCTCTTAAATCAAATTCCTAACCGTTCATTCAAGGCCTTGGTCTGTTCCTCAAAGCCTTTCTTGCCGAGCAGCGCGAACATGTTCTTCTTGTAGGCTTCCACGCCGGGTTGGTCGAAGGGGTTGACATCCAGCATGTAGCCGCTGACGGCGCAAGCCATCTCGAAGAAATAAATCAACTCGCCGAGCACCTTCTCGGACACCTCGGGGATGACGATGCGGATGTTCGGCACGCCGCCGTCCTCGTGAGCCAAAACGGTGCCCAACTCGGCCTTGTGGTTCACCTCCGAAATGCGCTTTCCAGCGATGTAGTTGAGCTGGTCGAGGTCGTCGTTCTCCATCGGGATGCGGAGCTCGTGGTTGGCGTTCTCCACCGAAATCACGGTCTCAAAGAGGTTGCGCAGGCCGTCCTGGATGTATTGTCCCATCGAGTGGAGGTCGGTGCTGAAGGTGACCGAGGCGGGAAACACGCCCTTGTGCTGTTTGCCGTGGCTCTCACCGTAGAGCTGCTTCCACCATTCGCTGAAATACACCAAACGTGGCTCATAGTTGACCATGATTTCGTTGGTCTTGCCTTGGGCATACAAGGCTTGACGCACAACGGCATATTGCGAAACAGGATGGTCGGCGGTCGGGTGGGCCTTGCATGATTGCTCCATCTCAACGGCACCTTTCACCAATTTGCGGATGTCGATCCCCGCCATGGCGATGGGGAGCAGGCCCACGGGTGTGAGCACCGAGAAACGTCCGCCCACGTCGTCGGGGACGATGTAGGTCTTGTAGCCCTTTACGTTGGCCAATTGCTTCAATGCGCCACGGGCCTTATCGGTGATGGCGATGATGCGCGAGGCGGCTTCCTGTTCGCCGTACTTATTAATAATGTGTTGCTTCAGGATGCGGAAGGCGATGGCGGGCTCGGTGGTTGTGCCCGACTTGGAGATGACCGCCAGCGAGTAATCCTTCTTGTCGAGCACGGCCATCAGGTCGTGGAGGTAGTCCTCGCTCATGTTGTGGCCGGCGTAAACGATGAGCGGCTTGTCGTTGGTGAGTGGCGCGAAGTGGTTTTGCAGGGCTTCGATGACCGCACGGGCGCCCAGATAAGAACCTCCAATGCCGATGACGACGAAAATGTCGGACTTCTTACGGAGGTAGGCGGCGGTTTTTTCGATGTCGGCGAGCAAATTCTCGTCGATTTCTGAAGGCAGGTTCACCCAGCCGAGGAAGTCGTTTCCAGCACCGGTTTTATGATAGATGGTATCATAAATGCTTGATAACCTTGATTCTAATTCATTTTTGATTGTTTCGTCCAAAAAGGATTGGACATGCGAAAGGTCGATTTTCATAAGGCTTGAGTTTTAAGATGCTGCGAAGATAAGACAATAATTTTAAGAATTTGAAAACAAAAGCAAAAAAAAACTATTTTTGCGCAACTTTTTCGGTTTGCAATCGTTACCGATAGCAGCAAGTTTTATTTAATTTTAGGAGATTTTATATGTCACACTTGAAGATTTTATTGGCCGAAGATGATCGTGGATTAGGCATGATTGTCAAGGCGTTTCTCGATGCTCATGGCTATGCCACCACTTTGTGTTCCAATGGTGAAGAGGCATGGAATTGTCTGAGTTCCACGGGTTTTGACATCTGCATCACCGATGTGATGATGCCGGTAATGGATGGTTTTGCCTTGGTCAAACAAATCAAATCCGTTCAGCCCATGATGCCTGTCATCATCCTCTCTGCCAAGAAGGAGCAGGAAGACATTTTGGAAGGTTTTGGCTTGGGTGCCGACGACTATGTCACCAAACCTTTCAGCATGGACGAGTTGTTGGCTCGGGTGAAGGTTTGGGAGCGTTGGTTGCACTACAGCCCGAACAAGACCGCAACAAACGAATATCGCTTGGGCGGTTTCACCTTCAACGTGCCGCATCTCTTGTTGACCGATGCCGAGGGCGTGAGCCGCAAGCTGACTTCCAAGGAGATGGAATTGTTGTACATGTTGTGTGAGCGTGTAGGCGAGACCTTGGAGCGTGGCCTTGTCTTGCGTACCGTTTGGGAGGAGGAGAACCGCACCAACGCCCGCTCGATGGACGTCTACATCACCAAGCTGCGCAAATATTTCAAGGACGATCCCGATGTCGACATCGTGAATGTGCATGGCGTTGGGTTTAAGTTGGTGGTGAAGTAAGGTCGCTGACGAGATTTCCGAGAAGACAGACGCAAGAAGTCCTGAAAAAGGAATTTTTGCGTTTTTGTGTTTTTGTAGGACGACAAATAGACGGTGTTTTCAGATAAGGTAGTGAAGGAATAAGGTTCATCACTCCCAAACCTCTGCCTCGGGCAGCATCACGGTAGTATCACTGATGAATTCCCAAAGCGGTTCGGGCGGGAAGTTGTAGGTGGTGTTGGCCAGCACCGCGAGGAAACGTTGGTGCCCCGCGTCGCGGATGACGGCGCTGCGGTAGCCTTTCCACCAACCAAAATGGAAAAACATGTCGGGATGCTCGAGGCTCATGCGCCAGCCGAAACCATAGTTCTCGTCGTTTTTCCATGCAGGCGAGCCAGGCTGGAAAGCCACGCATTGCAGGCTGTCGGGCAAGAGCACACAGTTGTCCAAGGCTTGGTTGAACGTCCAGAGGTCGCCGACGGTCGAATACATGATTTTGTCGCCCATCACGCCGTTGAGGTAGTCGTTTTGCGTCTTCATCGGGCCTTTCTTGAAAAGGTCGTGACCTTGCACGGGCGTAGGCACATAAAGCGAAACGCTCTCGTCGTTGCGCATCGAATAGACGAAGGATTGCGACATGCCCAAAGGCTCAAAAATCCGTTCTTTCAGGAAATCTTCAAAGTGCTGTCCAGTGATGCGTTCCACCACTGAGGCTAACAGGGCGTAGTTGATGTTGTTGTAGAAATAGTCCGCGTCGGGCGTGCCGTAGGGCTTGGGAATCTTGTCGGCCAGCATTTGGATCATCGCCTCGTTCGAGAAAGGCTTTTTGCGGTCGGGCCAGTATTGGTCGGCCATGGCATCGTAGCGCGGCAGCCCTGAACGGTGGTTGAGCAGCATCCTGATGGTGATGCCCTTGTAAGGCAATTCGGGGATATACCTGCGGACGTCGTCGTCGTAATTGAGTCTCCCTTCCGCATAGAGGAGCATGATAGCCTCGGCGGTGAACATCTTCGAGTCTGACGAAAGCTGGAAAGCATCGTCAACGCGCAAAGGGTCCTTTTGGCGTTTGCTCAGGTCGCGCCAACCGAAAGCCTTCTCGTAAAGGATTTGTCCTTGCTCGGCATACAGCACCACGCCGTTTAAGCCTGCTTGGTTCATGTCGGTGAACAATTTGTCGGCCTGACGGACACGTTGGGCCATAATCTGGGCGTTCAGATCGACAAAAAGGCTGTCGACATTGATGACGGGCACTTCACGATTAAAAAACCGTTTTCCGAAAAAGAAAAACGAAGCCGCCACAACGAGCAGAAGCAATATGACCAACAAAAAACGTCTCATTTACGAAATGCAAATGTAGGAAAAAAAGGATTCAAACCACTTTTTTTGGCAAAAATAAGGTCGGATGCGGCTTAATTCGCTAATTATTACTACTTTTGCAGCCCAATTTACACCTAATAATTAATATTTCATGTCACAATTTACCGATTTTGGATTGAATCCCGCTCTGTTGAAGGCTATTAAGGAGCTGGGGTTTGAGAATCCTATGCCGATACAGGAGAAGACCATCCCTGTACTCCTTGAGCAAGATGTTGATTTCGTGGGCCTTGCACAGACGGGAACGGGTAAGACTGCCGCTTTTGGCTTGCCGTTGTTGAACAAAATCGATGCCTCACAGCGTTGTGTGCAGGCGTTGATACTGTGTCCGACACGTGAGCTTTGTATGCAGATTACCAAGGACTTGCGCAACTATGCCAAGTACATTCCGGAAATCCTGATTGTGCCCGTTTACGGCGGTGCCAGCATCGAACTGCAGTTTAAGGACTTGGCCAAGAAGCCACAGATTATCGTGGCCACGCCCGGACGTCTGCGCGATATGATTCGCCGCAACCGCGTCGACTTCAGCAACGTGAAGACCATGATTCTTGACGAGGCCGACGAGATGCTCAATATGGGCTTCCAAGAGGAAGTCGACGACATCCTCGAATACATGCCCAAGGAAGGCCGCCACACCATGCTATTCTCGGCCACTATGCCGAAGGAGGTGGAGGCCATCCTCAACAAGTACATGACCGACCCCGTGAAAGTGGCCGTCGGCGAGCGCAACTCAGGCACCGCCAACGTCGACCACATCTATTACATGATGGCCGCTAAAGACCGCTATTCGGTGCTGAAGCGCATCATTGATTATACGCCCGCCATCTACGGCATCATCTTCTGCCGCACCAAGTTGGAGACCCAAGAGATTGCCGACAACCTGATTCAGGACGGTTACAATGCTGCCGCCTTGCATGGCGACCTCTCGCAAGGGATGCGCGACAATGTGATGGACCATTTCCGCAAGCGCAGCCTGCAACTGCTGGTGGCTACCGACGTGGCCGCCCGTGGCATCGACGTGAAGGAATTGACGCACATCATCAACTACAACCTGCCCGACGACATTGAGACCTACGTGCACCGCAGCGGCCGTACAGGTCGTGCCGACAAGCGCGGTATCTGCCTCAGCCTCATTAATTTGCGCGAGAAGAGCAAAATCAAGAGGATTGAGAAGATTGTGGGTCGACCTTTCGAGAAGGCCATGATTCCGACGGGTAAAGAAGTGTGTGAAAAACAACTTTTCAACCACATCGACCGCATCGAGCACGTCGACATCAACCGCGAGGAAATCGACGACTACTTGCCGGTCGTTTTCCGCAAATTGGAATGGATGAGCCGCGAGGAACTCATCACCCGCATGGTGGCCCTCAACTTCAACCGTTTCTTGGATTACTACAAGAATGCCATCGACCTGAATGTCAACGAGAAAGACGAAAAGAAAGACCGGAAGGAACGCAAGAAGGAGCGTGACCATCAGGACGAAACGATGAAGCGCCTCTATTTCGGCATGGGCAAGAACGACCATATTTTGCCGCAGAAAATCATTGGCAAGATTAATGACGTGACCCATTCAAAGAACATCCCTATTGGCCGCATCGACCTTTACGGCGACTATTCCTACGTCGACGTGGAAGAGAGCTTCGTCCCGATGATTCTGGAGTGTTTCGCCGATCCGCACAACAACCCGCGCGGCATCGTGGTGGAGGTGGCCAAAGACCAACCCGAACGCAAGAAAGGTAGTAGCGAGAAGAAGGACTTCGGCGAGAAGAAAGAACGCAAGGAACATCGCGACCGCGACGACTTCCGTGGCGGCGAACGTCGTGAGAAACGCGACGACTTCCACGAAAAACGTGACCGCCGCGACGACGATTTCTTCGAGAAGAAATCGAAGAAAAAGAAGGACTTCGACGACGACAAACCCTACTACAAGTCGGAACGCTCCCGCGACGGCCGCGAATGGCTCGACCCCGATTGGAAAGATCATTTGGATGACATAGAGGTTTTCATCGACGATGACGACCGTCCAAGCCGCAAGCAGCGCAACGCTGAACGTGGCTTTGGCAGCAAGAAAGGCAGTGGCAGCTCTTCAAAGGGTAGCTCATCGAGAGGTGGTTCCTCGCGTGGCAGCTCACGTGGTGGAGGCTATTCATCGAGAGAATCGAATAGGGGTCGCCGTGGTGCCAGCCGTTATGAGGATGATTACTACTCGCCGCGCCGCCGTGGTGGTGGAGGCCGCCGGAGATAGTTTTTGTCACAAAACCGACAAAACTTTCAAAACTATGCTTTTTAATATGTTTGGATGGCAACGGCTCGCAACCGCTTGCCGTTGCTTAACCCGACTAAAGTGAGGCTCTAAAACACAAATTAAGTATGATAGATATTGAAGCTTTAAAGAACTATGCTTTCGATACGATTGGAGCCATTCATGAAGTTCACAAGGAATTAGGGCCTGGTCTGAGTGAAAAAGTTTATCAAGAAGGACTTCAATTGGAACTGTTGGAAAGAAATATTCCATTTAAGAAAGAATTGACATTCCATCCTACTTATCATGGCAAAGAAATGGAAGCCACCTATAGGTTGGATTTCTTGGTGGATGATGATATTATTGTTGAGTTGAAATCTGTTGATAGTTTAACCAAAGAACATAAAGCACAGTTATTCAATTATATGAGATTAATGAAGGTTTCTGTTGGCATTTTGGTCAATTTCTATCCTAAATTTGCTGAAATTGAACGTTATTTTTTTAGTCCAGAAGACAACGAGATATATGGTTCCGATGGCTTTCCCATCAGAAAATATGTTTAAGTTTTTCACGGCATCCGAAAGGATGCATCGGAAAGAAGCCGGTTGGCGACTTTCCATGTCAAGCAAATAGTTTTGTGTGTTTTGAATGTTTTGTGAGAAAAAACGATGGCCAAACTTAAGACATGGGTAAAAGCTGCGCGTCCGAGGACGGTGCTGCTCTCTTTTTCAGGAGTGCTGTTAGGTGCCTCATTGTCGGTCGCTGCGTTTCGCAGCGACATGCTTACCACTGCGGGACGCAGTGGCCGACAAGTGATGTTTTTTTGTGCCCTAACCGCCATCCTGCTCCAAGTCCTCTCCAACCTCGCCAACGACTACGGCGATTTCAAAAAAGGCACTGACAGCGCCAAGCGCGTAGGTCCACAGCGCGAGATGCAAAGCGGAGCCATCACCGAAAAGGAAATGAAACGCGGCTTGGCCATAACTGCTGGTTTGTGTTTGATTTCAGGTGCCTTGATTTTCGTCTTCGCCAGCCTAACTTGGCAAGAACTGGCTGTTTTTGCCACTTTGGGTCTTGGTGCGGTGTTGGCCGCATTACTCTACACTTTGGGCAAGCATCCCTACGGTTATCAAGGCCTCGGCGACTTGTTCTGCTTCTTGTTTTTCGGCTGGGCAGCCGTGGCGGGAACCTTCTATTTGGCCACAAAGACATTGGATTTCAGCGTCTTGTTGCCCGCAAGCGCGATGGGTTTTCTCTCCAACGCCGTGCTGAATATCAACAACATGCGCGACTATGAGAACGACAAAGCCTCGGGCAAGAACAGCCTTGTGGTGAAGTTGGGTTTGAAAAAGGCTTTTGCCTACCATTGCCTGCTCATCGTTGGGGCTTTCGTTTGTTTGAGTGTTTTTCTCGCTTTGAAACATGCACCTTATTATACATACGCTTTTTGGCTGCTTTTCCCCTTGTTTCTCAAGGATTTGAGAGCTATTAAAAAGACGAAGCCTGAGCTACTTGACCCGTTTTTGGGACGTCAGGTCAAACATAGTTTTTTGTTGGTTTTGGTTTATGGGGTGTTGTTGTTCGTTTGCCATCCTGTGCCCCATGATGTGCGGCAAGTTGCCCGTGATGCCATGGAAAACGCCCGTGTTCAAAAGGATTCCGGCGACAAATTAGAGGTCATGCTTCGTGCGTTATGTCTTCAAGGGCGGCGACCGCAAAATGGCGTAAATCGAGGAGCGTGAGTCACTGGTGGAGAGCGAAGAGAACGCGGCGAAAAGGAAATAATGAATAACCCTTAAAAAGGATAAAATGGTAAGATTTTTCTATCGTAATGGAAAATTCTTATAAGTTTTTTTTATTATACTGTAAAAAACTGTATTTTTGCAGTCGATTCAAACATTAAAAGTATGATTAAACGTCGTCTGGAACAACTCATTACTCCTAGGCTTTTCAAGGGAAAAGCCATTGTGCTTACGGGACCGCGTCAGGTGGGCAAGACCACTTTGCTTCGTATGCTGATGGCCGAAACCGACGAAAAAACGTTGTTTTGGAATTGTGACGAGCCAGACATAAGGCAAAAACTATCTAATCCAACTTCAACCCAATTGCAGGCTGATACAGCACAAGCCGACCTTGTTTTAATAGACGAGGCACAGCGCGTCCATAACATTGGCATCACACTCAAATTGCTCATCGACAATTTCCCAGAGAAGCAAATCATTGTCACGGGATCATCGGCTTTGCAGCTCTCCAACTCCATCAACGAGCCATTGACGGGGAGGAAATACGAATACAATATGCTCCCATTTTCTTCAGAGGAACTTATTGACGATCATAGTGATACAGAAGAAAAGAGGCTTTTGGAAAGAAGGATGGTTTATGGTATGTATCCGGAAGTAGTCAATCTGCCGGGTGATGAACGCGAAACCCTTTCGAATCTCGTCAATAGTTATCTTTACAAAGATGTCTTCGCTTTTCAGGATGTGCGGAAGCCTGAGATTATTGAGCAATTGCTGCAGGCTTTGGCTCTGCAAATGGGTAGCGAGGTGTCATTTAATGAACTATCCAAGTTGTTGGGTCTCAATTCACAAACGGTGCAGCGCTACATTGATTTGTTGGAGAAGTCATACATCTTATTTCATCTGCGTTCGTTCAGCCGCAATTTGAGAAATGAGTTGAAGAAAAGTCGGAAAATCTATTTCTACGACAATGGGGTGCGCAATGCGATTCTTGGCGATTTCAAGCCGCTTCAACTTCGACAAGACGCGGGGGCGTTGTGGGAAAACTTTCTTGTGAGTGAGCGCTTGAAGCACAATTCCTATAGCCTTTTCTATGGGAAAAATTACTTTTGGCGAACCCAGCAGCAACAGGAAGTCGATTATATAGAAGACATCGATGGTGTTTTGCATACCTATGAGTTCAAATGGAGTAAGGCCAAACAGCCAAAACTGACCGAAACTTTCGCCCACAATTATCCTGAGCATACCTTCACGGTTGTCAATCCAGATAATTATCAGGACTTTGTAACTGGCAGAATCTGACTTGATGGGAAGAAGTGGCTGAGTATGAAAAACTCTCGCCTTTCCGTTGGAGTTTTCTGCTTATAAAATCCTGATGGAAGGACTTTCTTTGGAGGAGGTGCGGTTTGAAAAAGTATTGCTATAACCAACACTTTTCCATAAAAACTGCTGTCTGTAGGCAACATCTTTTATTTTTATTGCGTTATGTCACAAAACGCCGCCCTTATGCGTCATATTGACAAAGATAGTTTTTACCGACAATTCCATAATAAATCATTATGAATAAAAAACTGTATTTCGTTATGTTGCTTCTTGCCAGCAACTTTGCTTTCGCCCAAGACACTTTCCTTTGGCCCATCCCTAACAAAAAAGCTGGCGATGACATCCTTTACCGACCGCAAGACTACATCGGTGTGGCTGATGGCGTGACCCAAGCCGAGTTGAATTTTGACCGTTTGATTATTGGTGCGCCTTTTTGGACGCCCGTGCTTTGCCCCGTGGATGGGACTATCACGCACGCCAACATTCTCTACAGCAACAGTTTCAGTTGTTCTATTGATGTATTTAACCAACAAACGGGCAACTTCGAGCAAGACTCACTTCTGTTCATCGAGTGGGGAATGTCGCCGGAAAAGATTCGTTATATGAACACAAGTGTTTCCATTCGCGTTGCCGACGGACGAGTGGTGCACGTGAGCGGTATGCGCCCGTTGCGGCTGTTCAAGACGGGCGAAACCCTGCATCGGGGCGATGTGTTGGGCACCGTGGGCTATTATTACAAGCGCATCAAGGAGCCTTG
>CADCML010000054.1 GCA_902802535.1 uncultured Bacteroidia bacterium | reverse complement strand
GACCCGAAGGTCACGCAAATCGACTGGGATGCCTTGTACAACGCTAATCGTAACCACCTCTTCACCGTGCAGAACGCCAATGGTCAAGAAGGCAATACGGTTACTGGAGCAGCCTCCAAGTACATCCTTGCCGAGCGTCACTACGACAAGCGCCAAATGGGCAACGCCACCTATTTCAAGCATGAGTTCCTGCCCAACTTGATTATGACGGGCGGCTTCTCGGTGAGCGCATCGCGGACGCATTACTACGAAAGCATCAACGACCTGCTTGGCGGCGATTACTACTATGATATTAATAAGTATGCCGAAAACCTCGAATCCGACGAGTGCCAAACCAACCTGCTGAATCCTAACCATGTTGCCAAGGTGGGCGATATCATCGGCTACAACTACTACGCCAACCGCAACTATGGCCGCATTTGGGACCAAATCGACTGGCTTGTCGGCAACTTCGACCTCTATTTGGGCTTGCAGGCCGAGTTCACACAGATTTGGCGCGAAGGTCTTTGGAAGAGCGGTTCCTTCGCCGACAATTCCTACGGCAAGGACAAGATGCACAACTTCTTCGACCCAAGTTTGAAGGCCGGTGTGACTTACGCCATCAACGGACGTAACCACCTTGTGGCCAACATGGCTTTAATGACCCAAGCCCCGCAGTTTAGGGACATCTACGTTTCGCCGCGCACCCGCCATACCGTTGTGGAAGGCGACCTCAAGAGCGAGCGCATTTTGGCTATGGATTTGAGTTACCTCTATCGCTCGCCCGAGTTCAAGTTCCGTTTGACGGGTTATCACTATGCTTACAGAAACCTCATCTGGAACCGCAGCTTCTATTGCGAAAACGTGTTCCAGAACACCACCACCAGCGCCAACTCCTACACCAGCGAATTCATCAACTTCATCATGACCGACATCAACCAAAAGAGCATTGGCGTGGAAATGGGCGCGGTGACAACAACCCGATTTTCTCGGTCTATGACGACAACAACACCACGGCTTACATCCAAAACAGCGTGGCTTACCTGAAGGACTACCATGTTTCCGCTGGGCCTGAAACCGTGGCCTCGTTGGGCATCAAGTACAACTCGCCGAAATACTGGTGGGTGAGCCTCAATGCCAACTACTTGGCCAACATGTACTTCGACGTGAACCCATACAACCACACGGAAGAAGGCATGTTGCACTATGCCCAAGGCGACATCCGCATTGAGGAAGTGCTCAGACAAACCCCGATGAAGCCCGCCTTCACGCTCGACTTCTACGGCGGTTTCTCGAAACGTTACAAAGGATACTATTTCCTGTTCAACCTGAGTGTCAACAACATCCTCAACAACTATGGTTACGAGCAACTCCGCTTCAACGCCAACAACCCCGACATGTTCCCCGACAAGGTTTCCTATATGTACGGAACGAATTTCTTTGTCAGTATAACGGTAAGGAAGTAAGCTATTAGCTATTAGCCATTAGCTTTTAGCTCGGTATGAACCTGCTAATGGCTAACAGCTAACGGCTAAAGGCCATAACAACCAACAAATCAACGATTAACAATTAAACACCAAATAATATGAAAAAGAGAGTATTAAATGTATTCCTGCTTCTTGCCTTGGTAGGCACATTGTTCACCGCTTGCAAGAAAGAGTATCCGCAACCGCCTATCCAAGACCTGCCGATAGGAAGGGTTTACACCATCAGTGAAATTCTTGCCTTGGAGCCGGGCACCGTTTTCAATGAAGACGCTTCGGTGTATGGCATCATCACTGCCGACGAGGTGTCGGGCAACCTCTACAAGGCCGCCTTCATGCAAGACCGTGCCACGGGTGCCGCCATCGAGCTTTACCTGAACGCCGTCAGTGGCGTGCGCATCGGCGACTCAGTTCGCATCTATCTGAAGGATGTGACTTACGCGATGTACAACAACCTGCCCCAGTTGAGCAACTTCGAGGCCGACGGACACATCGTTATCTTGGCCAACAACAAGCCGATTGAGCCTGCTTTGGCCACCATTGATGAGATTACCCAAGGCAAATACCTCGCGGGTTTGGTGCGTTTGGAGAATGTGAAGTTCACCGAGCAGAACACCTTTGCCGACCCCACCACATACGGCAATCGTACTTTGATTGACCCTATGAACCCTTCAAGCAATGTCATCGTGCGCACGAGCAACTACGCCAACTTTGCCAACGACTCGCTGCCGCAAGGTGTTGGCAATTTGACGGCCATTGCCACGGTTTACAACAGCACTTGGCAACTCATCATCCGCTCGGCCCGCGAGTTGGAGTTTGACGGCTATGTGCCGGGCGGCGCCAATGACTTGCCGTATTGTGAGTTTTTTGCCTCTTCGTTTGGGTCCTACACGACATACGATGTAAAGGGCACTCAGCATTGGGAGATTGACTACAGCACCGCCAAGATGACGGGTTACGAAAACAGCACGAACAATGAAAATGAAGACTGGCTGATTTCCGCAAAATTCTCTTTGGAGAACGTTTCGAGTGCCAGTATGACGATATCCTATATCGCTCGCTATTTCAATAATGTGAATGAAGATGTCACGGTTTGGGTTTCCTCTGACTACACCTCTGGCGACCCGAATTCGGCCAATTGGGAACAAATTCCTGCTACATGGGTTGAGGGCAGCAACTGGAACGATTTCGCTACCACCACACTCGACCTCTCCCAATTTGTTGGTCAAAAGGTTTGTGTAGCCGTGAAATATCGTTCCGATAGTAACAAGGCTGGCACCATTGAGGTGCAGAGCATCTGTATCCAAGAAGGTAGTGGCCCGACGCCTCCTCCCGGACCGGGCACGGGCGGCGAGTTGCAAACTATGCCTTACACGCAATCGTTTACGGAGGAGTTTGGAACCTATATGACTTACGATGTGTTAGGTCCTCAGTCGTGGATGATTGATTATCATACGGCCAAGATGACGGGTTACTCTGGTGGCTCCAATGCCAATGAAGACTGGCTCATTTCTTCGCCTGTGGCTGTTACAAATGTGAGCGAGGCCAAGGTTTCGGTGACCTATTGCGCACAGTATCAGAATGCCGACAATGGCGATGTGTCTTTGCAAGTCTCCACGGATTATGTCTATGGCAATGACCCGACTACGGCCAATTGGATAAATATGCAGACGACTTATCCGAACACTGCGAATTTCAATGATTTCCAAACCATTGAAACGAGTTTGAATGAATTTATCGGTCAGAATGTGACGGTGGCCATTAAATACACTTCAACCGCTTCACAGTCGAGAACAATTGAAATCCAGAGCATCACGGTTCAAGAAGGGGCAGGTGTGACGCCTCCGACCCCGCCCACACCGGGAACAGGCGAGGGCAGTGGTACTGCCGACGACCCGTATAATGTGGCCGCTGGTATCGGTTTGCAAAATGAAGAACCTATCGCTTGGGTGCATGGCTATATTGTGGGTGCTGTGAAGTCGGGCATGACAACGGTTTCAAGCAACAACGACATCAACTGGTCTGCGCCGTTCGACTTGGCCACCAATGTGCTTATTGCCGACGATGCTTCCTGCAAGGAAATCAGCCAGTGCATCATCGTCAACCTGCCTGCGGGCAAGCCGCTCCGTGCACAAGTCAACCTGATGGACAATCCAGGCAATTTGGGCAAACATCTGGCTGTGAACGGCAAGCTGCGCAAGTATTTCGGCCAGGCCGGATTGCGCGACAGCGGCGGTACTGAAGCCGACTTCGTGCTTGAAGGTGGCGTCACGCCTCCTCCTGGCCCAGGCACGGGTGGCGAAGTGCAAAGCCTGCCTTATTCTCAGTCGTTTGCAACGAGTTTTGGCACCTATATGACATACGATGTGTTTGGTGCTCAGTCTTGGATGATTGATTACAGCACAGCTAAAATGACGGGTTATGAGAGCTCTACCAACTACGCCAATGAGGATTGGCTCATTTCATCTCCTGTGGCTCTTACGGGAGTGAGTGATGTAATGCTGAAAATGGTGTATATTGGCCGTTACTTTGAGAGTATTAATCAGTCGGTTACTGTTTGGGTTTCGAATGATTATTCATACGGTAACGCTCCCGAAACCGCGACTTGGACTCAAGTTCCGTCGAATCTTACGGAAAGCAATAACTGGAATGACTTCAAGTCAATTGAGTTGCCTTTGACTTCGTATGTGGGTCAGACCATTACAGTGGCTGTGAAATACCTTTCCACTGATGTTAAGGCAGGTACTATTGAGATTCAGAGCATTTCCATCCAATAAAAGAAGAACAATTGACGACGAAACTACAAAAATCAAATTACACTTTTGCGCTATTTTATTCGCAATTTTCCCCTATCTTTGCGCGTTGAATGGAAAACGAATTTGGTATGTCAGAGAATTTGGTCATTATCCCGACTTATAAAGAGAAGGAAAACATCGAGAAGATTATCCGCTATGTCTTCAACCTGCCTATGGCGTTCGATATTTTGATTATCGACGACAACAGCCCCGACGGCACCGCCGACATCGTGAAAGGCTTGATGACGGAGTTTGATGGTAGGCTTCACCTCTTGGAGCGTCCGGGCAAGTTGGGCTTGGGAACGGCTTACATCAAGGGCTTCAAGTGGGCCTTGGAGCGTGACTATCAGTATGTTTTCGAGATGGATGCCGATTTCTCCCACAATCCTGATGACCTTGCACGACTGCATGATGCCTGCGCCAACGGTGCAGATTTGGCCGTCGGTTCACGCTACAAGACGGGTGTGAATGTGGTCAATTGGCCGATGGGGCGCGTGCTGATGTCGTATTATGCCTCGGCCTACGTGCGTTTCGTGACCAGGATGAAGGTGCGCGACACCACGGCGGGCTTTGTGTGCTACACGCGCAAGGTGCTCGAAACCATCGACTTGGACAGAATCAAGTTCGTGGGCTATGCCTTCCAAATCGAGATGAAATACACCGCTTGGAAACTCGGCTTCAAGATTGAGGAAGTGCCCATCATCTTCACCGACCGCCGCGAGGGACAGTCGAAGATGAGCAAAGGCATCTTTAAGGAGGCCATTTTCGGGGTCATCAATCTGCGTTGGAGAGGCATGACAGGAAAGATTAAACCGAGAAAATGAACTATTATATCAAAAATGCGACACTTGTCAACGAAGGCCAGACCTTTGTGGCAAGTGTTTTCGTTTCGGATGGCAAGATTGCCAAGATTATCCGTGAAAGCGAGGTCCCTGAGCCTGTCGAAGGGCCGATTGATTCTGAAACAGCGTTTCGACAAGCTCAACGACCTTCAACACAAGTCATTGATGCTCAAGGCAAATACCTCATTCCGGGCATCATCGACGAGCATGTGCATTTCCGCGAGCCAGGTCTGACTTATAAGGCCGACATCTACACCGAAAGCCATGCAGCCGTGGCGGGTGGCGTGACTTCCTTCATGGACATGCCCAATACCATTCCCCAAACGACCACGCAAGAGCTTCTGCAAGAGAAGTTTGACCTTGCCGCCGAGAAGTCGTTGGCCAACTACTCTTTCTATCTCGGCGCGACCAACGACAACCTCGCCGAAATCGTGAAAACCGACCCGAAGCGTGTTTGCGGCATCAAGTTGTTCATGGGTTCGAGCACGGGCAATATGCTTGTCGATAAGGATGATGTTTTGGAACGTTTGTTCAAGGAATCGCCCTGCCTGATTGCGGCACACTGCGAGGACGAGGAGCTTATCCAGCACAATGCGGAATTGTATGACGAGATGGTGAGAAGGGACATCGTGGAGTCAAAGGCCAATCTGCATCCCAAGATACGCACCGAAATGGCTTGTTACCTGTCTTCTTCAAAGGCAGTTGATTTGGCTTTGAAAACGGATGCCAAACTCCACATCCTGCATATCTCCACGGCAAGGGAACTGGAATTGTTTAGGAATGACATTCCGTTGATAAATAAGAAGATAACAGCAGAAACTTGCCCGCATTACCTGCGTTTTTGCGATGATGATTACAGGAAAATGAAATTCAGCATCAAGTGCAATCCAGCCATCAAGGCGGAAAAGAACAAGGTTGCGTTGATGGAGGCTATCCAAAACGGACTGATTGACACTATCGCCTCCGACCACGCTCCGCACCGTCGCAACGAGAAATACACGGGCAATTATTTCACCAGCAAGTCGGGATTCGCGTCCATCCAACATTCATTGGAGGTGATGCTGGAATGGGTTCACCAAAATGAGTTGACTTTCCCGCAGGTGGTGCAGTTGATGTGCCACAATCCGGCCATCTTGTACCAAATCGACCGTCGGGGTTTCCTTCGCGAAGGCTATTACGCCGACTTGGCTCTCGTGGATTTGAATGCCGAACACCAGATTACAACTGCTAATGAGTTCACCAAGTGCCATTGGACGCCTTACAAGCGTATGAGGATGCATTCGCAGGTGACGCACACCTTCGTGAACGGCAACTTGGTGTTTGAGAACGGTATTTTCCACGAGGAGGACAGAGGTATGCGTTTGTGTTTTAATCGTTAAAAATTTAACAATCAATACGATATGAAAAGATTATTATTGTTGTTGGCTGTGTTTTTTGCCTGCGTGGCATGTACGGCTCAGTTGGATGAAAAGGTAGTGGATACCTACCCTGACGGAAAGACGCTGAAGTCGCAGTTTTTTGACCGGAAAGGCAACTGTGTGAAGGAAGTCGAGTATTATTCAACGGGCGAGGTGAGGATGGAAGGCTCGATGAAAGAGGCGAAGCGCGAAGGGGAGTGGAAGGCTTATTTCATTGATGGCCGTATGCAAAGCCACGGTTTTTTTAAGGATGGCTTGCGCACGGGTCAGGCCACGGTTTGGCAAGAAAACGGCAACCTGCTGCAGGAAGGTTTCTACAAGGAAGGCAAGCGTTGCGGCAGATGGAAGTTCTACGACGAACAGGGCAATCTCATCAAGGAAGTTGATTTCGGCGAGTGAGGCTTACTTGTTGGCCTTTGGTTCGTCGTTGTTGTACCAGTTCAAATAGTCAATCGTGTGCTGGATGCCTGAATTGACAAGATTCTGTTTCTTCGAGTCGGAAATCTTGAAATCGACGGAACTCACACCGAGCGTGTCGATGTAGACGGTGCGCTGCCAGTCGTCGCTGTGCAGGTGAACATTGTTCTGGAAGTCGATGAGCGTGGTGACCAACGCTTTCGTGTAAGAAAACAGCGTTTTGATATCGTTCTTTATCTTCGGTTGAATTTCTGGATGGAGGAAGCTCTCAATTTCCTCTTTTGAATCCAAACGGAACCCCAAAGTTTCCTTGTTGTAGACATATTCATCGTCCAGATTTATTCTCTTTTTGAGCGATTTGTTGGTTTTGTCGTAATAATCGGTCGTCCTGATGCTGCTCTCTTGCGAAATGTAGCTGGTACGGTCGAACACCTTGATGGGATAGTTGTCCAAAAGGCCACCGTCAACATAAATGTGTCCGTCGCCGTTTATGCCGTGTATAGCTCTGAAAAACAAAGGAATCGACATGGAAATGCGTGCGGCATCGGCCACTTTGACATCGGGCGTGTGCTTGTAGCTGAACACTTTGGAAAAACCTGTGGAGAGGTCGGCTCCAATCAAGTAAATGTCCCTGAATTGATGGGTCTCAGCCACATCCTTGAAAGTGGCTTCGCCGTCGCCTGTTTTGGCTTTGATGTAGCCAGCCACCAAATCGCGGAAGAAATCGCCTTTGTACCAACCGTATTCATTGATCAAACGTTGGGTGTCGCGTATTTTGCCAAACGAATCGTCCAAAAAATTCTGGAAATTGAGGTCCCACAGCACTTTTTTCAGCTCTTCTGACGAATACCTCAAACCAACAAGTACCGCGATGAGGGCACCTGCCGACGTACCCGCCACGCGCTCGATATTTTGGAGGATGCCTTCTTTTTCGAGGATGTCGAGGGCACCCACGTAGGCAATGCCTTTCACGCCGCCGCCTTCGAAGACGAGGTTCTTGAAATGATATTCCATGATATTCAATTTATGTTGTTTTTCTTGTATTTAAGCTGTTTGGCAATTGGCTTTTAACAGTTAGCTATTAGCTTGATTGCTCGTAGGCTAACAGCTAACAGTCAACTAATCTATCACCCAACTCGTGCCTTCCTTGCCGTCCTTCAGGGTGATGTGCAGTTGGGCGAGTTCGTCGCGAATCTTGTCGGAAGTGGCCCAGTCCTTGTTGGCGCGGGCTTGCTTGCGGATGTCGATGATGGTCTGCATCAAGCCATCGACGAGGGCTCCGCTGCCGTCGGAGGCATTGCTTTCCACCAAGCCCAAGATGTCAAAAACGAAATCTTGGAACAGCTTGTTCAGCAAAGCCAATTCCTCGGCGTTGATTTGCGCCTTGCCATCCTTCACGGTGTTCACGATGCGCACGGCCTCAAACAGGTTCGCGATGACGATGGGGCTGTTGAAGTCGTCGTTCATGGCGTCGTAGCAGGCATCCACAATCTTTTGGATGTCAAGCGATTGTGCGCCATCCGTGGCTTTCAGACCCTTGGCGGTTTTCACGGCTTCCATCAGGCGGTTGTAGCCCTTTTCGGCAGCTTGGAGGGCTTCGTTTGAGAAGTCCAAGGTGCTGCGGTAGTGGGCTTGCAGGATGAAAAAGCGTATGGTCATGGGGCTGTAGGGCTGCGCAATCATCTCCTCGCCCTTGGCGTTGATGTGGCTGCCGTTGAAGAACTCATCCAAAGTGATGAAGTTGCCGAGCGACTTGCCCATCTTCTGCCCGCCGATGGTGATCATGTTGTTGTGCATCCAATAGGTGACGGGCTGTTTGCCATTGGCCGCCACGCTTTGCGCAATCTCCGACTCGTGGTGCGGGAACATGAGGTCCATGCCGCCCCCGTGGATGTCGAAGGTCTCGCCGAGGTACTTGCAGCCCATTGCCGAGCATTCCATGTGCCAGCCTGGGAAACCGTCGCTCCAAGGCGAAGGCCAGCGCATAATGTGCTTGGGTTCAGCCTTTTTCCACAAGGCAAAATCCACGGGATTGTGCTTTTCCTCTTGACCGCTCAATTCGCGCGTGGTGTTGAGCATTTCCTCAAAATTGCGTCCCGAAAGGATGCCGTAAGGGTGCTCCTTATTATATTTCTCGATGTCGAAATACACCGAGCCGTTCTCCACGTAGGCATAGCCGTGGTCGAGAATCTTCTGCACCATCGCAATCTGCTCGATGATATGTCCCGAGGCGTGTGGCTCAATCGACGGACGCAGCACGTTCAGTTTGTCCATCGCGGCGTGGTAGCGGTTGGTGTAGTATTGCGCCACCTCCATCGGTTCGAGGTTTTCGAGGCGGGCTTTCTTTGCGATTTTGTCCTCGCCTTCGTCGGCATCGTGTTCCAAATGACCTACGTCGGTGATGTTGCGCACGTAGCGCACTTTGTAGCCGAGGTGTTTCAAATACCTGAAAACCAAGTCGAAAGTAATGGCAGGCCTCGCGTGACCGAGGTGCGCATCGCCATAAACGGTGGGACCGCAGACGTACATGCCCACATGCGGGGCGTTCAAAGGCTTGAAAGGTTGCTTGCAGCGCGAGAGGCTGTTATAAATGTATAGAGCGTTGTTCATTTTAATATGATGGTTTGATTTGGTTGCAAAAGTACAAAATAAAGCGATAGGGCAACAAAATCCTTGCATTAAGGGAAAATGTTTATATTTGCAGGCGGAAAATTATGACAAAATGGAAACGATTACATTAAGATTCAGTACAGACAATCCGTTTGCGGCTTCGTTGGCGGCACTCCTTCGTGAATCAAATGGAGTGAGCGTAACAGAACGCCGCATCGTGAAGCCTTCGCGTTCCCGCCGAGGGACACTTGCGAAGGCTATCGAAGAAGAAAAGGAAGGTAAGGTGACCACCTATGCCAATGTTGAGGAATTGTTTGAAGATTTGGGTATCTGATGTACACGATTAAGACCACAGGCCAATTCAAAAAGGATGTGAAGCGTTGCCAAAAGCGAGGCTATGACATGAGTTTGTTGCGAAATGCTTTAAGCATCCTTGCCGAGACAGGAACATTGCCCGATTCGTATTATCCTCATAAACTGACAGGAGATTACAAGGGACATTGGGAATGTCATCTTCAACCCGATTGGCTTCTCATTTGGAAAAAGTACGGAAAAACTCTTACCCTTACAATGACGGATACGGGAACGCATTCTGATTTATATGGGAAGTAATTATTTGAATTTAATAAAATGAAAACAACCAGATTTTTAGCAATAATTGGCCTCTTGTTTGGCTCGTTTGCGAACGTTACTATGGCGCAGACGGGGCAACGCTATGCCGAACCTATTTTCGACGAGGTAAACATTGAAACGGGCATTCCTTTCAGCAGTGCCATCAAGGAGGGTGAAACGTCGCCCACGACTTTGTATCTTGATTTTTATGAGCCAGAGGGCGATACCCTTTCGGCACGTCCGTTGGTGATTACGGTTTTTGGCGGCGCTTTTGTTGCCGGCGGTCGCGATTATGCCGATATGGTAGAGTATTGCACCCGCTTGGCCAAGCATGGCTATGCGGCGGCTTCCATCGACTATCGCCTGATTTCGATATGGAACCTCAATGCCACGTCGCTGATTCGTGATGCTTACATGGCGGCTCAGGATGTCAGTGCTGCGATTCGGTTTTTCAAATACCATTGCGATGAATACAGAATTGACCCGGAACAGGTCTTTTTGCTCGGCAATTCGGCCGGTTCGATTGCCATCTATTGTGAACTTTTTATGGATGAGGATGAGCGTCCAGCGGAAACCTTTGAGGAGCCTGATTTAGGTCCAATGCACAGTTCGGGCTTCGAAGAATATGCTGGTTTTTCGCCGGCAGTGGCAGGAGCCGTGCCGCATTGGGGCGGCGTGAATGGCCTCGATGTCATCGACAAAGAGGAATATGTGCCGCTGTGCATGATTCACGGCACCGACGACAATACCGTGCCTTTCGATTCGGGCTATTGCTACAATGGGATTCTCCCTGGTGTGATGCCTTATATGTACGGCTCCCATGCCATAGTTGGCCTACTTGATGAAATAGGCATCACCGATTACGAATTTCACCCGTTTGAGGGCGAGGGACACGCTTTCTATTTTACTCCGGTGGTTTATACACTGATTGAGGAAAAATTTGACACCTGTTTCAGCATCGCTCGCGACTTCCTGTACCATCACTTGAAATTCCCGACCTCGATTCCCGAAATGGAGGAGTTGGAGATTCAGGTTTATCCCAATCCTGCCAACAACCTCGTGACGATTCGATTCTCTGAAGCTTTGCAAGACAAGCCTTTAAGTTGGGTTGTGACGGACATGATGGGCCGGAAAATGCTTTCCAAGAGCGATGTCAATTCTTCATCTACCATTGATGTTTCGCGGTGGCCATCGGGTGTTTATTTCATTCGGATGGAGCAGGAAGGCCGGTGTTTTGGGCAGAAAATCTTGAAGAGATAGCATAGGTTTACGATTGAATCAAAAATTTGTACGACAGCCCTACAATCCCCCTGACATCAGGGGGATTTTGTTTGTATATCAAAAAAAGCCGTATCTTTGCCGCCGAATTGCGAAGCAAACATCGCAGTTTAATTGAAAACGAGATTTTTTATTTTATGACCAAACCATTGAAAATCGTGGTGCTTGCCAAGCAAGTGCCCGATACCAGAAATGTGGGTAAAGACGCCATGACGCCTGAGGGCACCGTGAACCGCGCCGCTTTGCCCGCCATCTTCAACCCTGAAGATTTGAATGCCCTTGAACAGGCCTTGCGCCTCAAGGAACAGAACCCCGGTAGCACCGTAGGTGTGCTCACCATGGGCCCGCCGCGCGCCGGAGAAATCATCCGACAAGGTCTCTTCCGTGGCGCCGACACGGGCTGGTTGCTCACCGACCGCCTCTTTGCAGGTGCTGATACCCTCGCCACCTCTTACGCCTTGGCCACCGCCATCAAGAAGATTGGTGAGGTCGATATCGTCATCGGTGGCCGTCAGGCCATCGACGGCGACACCGCCCAAGTGGGTCCGCAAGTGGCGCAGAAACTGGGCCTCAACCAAGTGACCTACGCCGAGGAAATCCTCAAAATTGAGAACAACATTGCCACCATCCGCCGCCATATCGATGGTGGCGTGGAGACCGTCGAAGTTCCGCTACCTTGCGTGATTACCGTGAACGGCAGCGCGGCACCTTGCCGTCCCTGCAATGCCAAATTGGTGATGAAATACAAGTATGCCATGTGCCCATTGGAGGTGGATGCTAATTCGGAATGTGGAATGAGGAATGTGGAATTAAGCAAGACGCGACCATATTTGACACTCAACCAGTGGAGCGTAGCCGATGTGGATGGCGACCCCAACCAATGCGGCCTCTCAGGAAGCCCCACCAAGGTGAAAACCGTGCAAAATATCGTCTTCCAGGCTAAGGAGAGCAAGACCCTCACGGCTACCGACGCCGATGTGGAAGGATTGATTAAAGAATTGTTAGAGGAGAAGATAATCGGATGATAAAGGACTGCGAGACTACGTGACTGCGGGACTACGAGTCGGGGAAACCCGAAGTCCCGAAGTCTCGAAGTCCCGAAGTCAAAAAAAGAATGAACTATGAATAACGTATTCGTTTATATAGAGACCGAAGGCACACAGGTGGCCGAAGTCTCACAGGAGTTGCTCACCAAAGGGCGTAAACTGGCCGACCAACTGGGCGTGGAACTTCACGCCGTCGTGGCTGGCACGGGCATCAAAGGCAAGGTGGAAGACCAAATTTTGCCTTATGGCGTGGACAAACTTTTCGCTTTCGACGGCGAAGGGCTGTTTCCCTACACCTCAGCACCGCACACCGATATTCTTGTGAATCTTTTCAAGGAGGAACAACCGCAAATCTGCCTGATGGGTGCCACCGTCATCGGTCGTGACCTCGGTCCTCGCGTCAGCTCGTCGCTGACCAGCGGCCTCACCGCCGACTGCACCCAACTCGAAATCGGTGACTTTGACGACATCAAGACCAAGAAACACTACGACAATTTGTTATATCAGATTCGTCCCGCTTTCGGCGGCAACATCGTGGCGACCATCGTTAACCCCGACCACCGTCCGCAGATGGCCACCGTCCGCTCGGGCGTAATGCAGAAAGCCATCTATGAAGGCAAGGCCAAGAACGAAGTCGTCTATCCCGAGGTGAGCAAGTATGTCTCGCCCGAGGCTTACGTCGTGAAGGTCCTCGACCACCATGTGGAGGCTGCCAAGCACAACCTGAAAAGCTCTCCCATTGTGGTTGCTGGTGGTTACGGCATGGGCTCGAAGGAAGGCTTCGGCATGTTGTTTGAACTCGCCAAGGTGCTCCACGGCGAAGTCGGTGCCTCGCGTGCCGCCGTCGATGCGGGCTTCTGCGACACCGACCGCCAGATTGGCCAGACGGGTGTCACCGTACACCCCAAGGTGTATATCGCTTGCGGTATCAGCGGCCAAATCCAGCATATTGCCGGTATGCAAGATTCCAAGATCATCATTTCGGTGAACAGCGACCCCGACGCACCTATTAATAAGATTGCGGATTATGTCATCGTTGGCACCGTCGAGGAAGTCGTCCCGAAATTGATTAAGTATTACAAACAAAACTCGAAGTAATCATGGCAAACTATTATAACGATAACCCGAACCTGCAATTCTACCTCGACCACCCGCTGATGAAGCGAATCGTCGAGCTGAAAGAACGCAATTTCGCTGACAAGGACACTTACGATTATGCCCCCGTCGATTACGAGGACGCGATGGAGAACTACCGCCGCGTGCTGGACATCACGGGCGACATCACCGCTAATATCATTGAACCTAACTCCGAAAGCGTTGACCTCGAAGGTCCGCATTTGGAGAATGGCCGAATGATCTATGCCTCCAAGACCGTTGAGAACCTCGATGCCTGCACCAAGGGCGGACTTTGGGGTGTTTCCATGCCTCGCCGCTACGGTGGCTTGAACCTGCCCATCACCGTGTTCAGCATGTTGAGCGAGATGGTCGCTTCTGCTGATGCTGGTTTCCAGAACATTTGGTCGTTGCAGTCGTGCATCGACACGCTGTATGAATTCGGCAACGAGGAGCAGCGCATGAAATACATCCCGCGCGTTTGTGCTGGCGAGACCATGTCGATGGACCTTACCGAGCCTGATGCCGGTTCCGACCTGCAAAGCGTCATGCTGAAGGCCACTTATTCCGAAAAGGATGGCTGCTATCTGCTCAATGGTGTGAAGCGTTTTATTACCAACGGCGACTCCGACATCCACTTGGTACTGGCTCGTTCCGAGGAAGGCACCAAAGACGGCCGTGGCCTGTCGATGTTCATCTACGACAAGCGTCAGGGTGGCGTCAATGTGCGCCACATCGAGCATAAACTGGGCATCCACGGCTCCCCGACCTGCGAACTGACCTACAAGAATGCCAAGGCCGAACTTTGCGGTGAGACCCGTCTGGGCCTTATCAAGTATGTCATGGCTTTGATGAATAGCGCTCGTCTCGGTATCGCTGCCCAGTCCGTCGGTCTGGGTCAAGAGGCTTACAACGAGGCTCTGAAATACGCCAACGAGCGTCAGCAGTTCCACAAGAGAATCATCGAATTCCCGGCTGTTTACGACATGCTTTCTCGTATGAAGGCCAAGATTGACGCTGGTCGCTCGTTGCTTTATATGACCGCCCGTTATGTGGACATCTACAAGTGCCTTGAAGACATCCAACGCGAACGTCCGCTGACGCCCGAAGAACGCGTCGAGTGTAAGAAATACTCGCGCCTCGCCGATGCTTTCACGCCTTTGGCCAAGGGCATGAACTCCGAGTATGCCAACCAAAACGCCTACGATGCCATCAGCATCCATGGCGGTTCGGGCTTCATCATGGAGTACAAGTGCCAGCGCCTCTATCGCGATGCGCGTATCTTCTCCATCTACGAAGGCACGACGCAGCTGCAGGTGGTGGCGGCCATCCGTTACATTACCAACGGCACCTACCTCACCATTATGAAGGAAGTGCTCGAAAACGAAGTCTCCGAGGAGCTGAAGCCCTTGCAGAACACGGTGCGCACTCTCGTGGAACTCTACGAGCAGAGCATCAACTACGTGAAGGGTGCCAACAACCAAGAGGTTCAGGACTTCTTGGCCCGTCGTCTCTACGACATGACCGGCGACATCATGATGTCGCTGCTCATTTTGGACGATGCCACTCGCGCCCCGCATCTCTTCCTCCGTTCGGCCAACGTCTATGTCCACGCCGCCGAGGAAGACGTCATCGGCAAGAGCGTTTATGTGAAGAACTTCATTGAAGAAGACTTGGTGAATTTCAGGGCTAAGGCTGCTGAGGTCGCTGAATGAGTTTATCCACAACATGAAAAGTCCTTCGAAACCCTCCAAGTTGACTTTGGTTTGCGCGATGCACTATGCCAAGCTGGTGCTTCGTTCGGCAATTCTTGTCACATTGTTGGTCCTATACATTTTGTATAGGACTCGTGGGGGTGAAGACATTGGAAGCGTTCTTGATAGCCGTCCGATGATCCTTTTGGTCGTTTGGACGGTGTTCGTCGTGGAGATGGTATTGAGGTTCTTCCCGTCGCGTTTGGAGAGTCCAGGTTGCCAGAAACAATTTGGGCAAAACTATATCAAAACAGGCAGGACTGACATCAAAATCGAGGACAACAACGCTGTCTTTTTGGTCGCTTTGTTGTGGATTTCGTTCAATCTCATTTTTGGCGCCCTTCACATGGCAGGCATCCTTGACGATGGCATCATGATCCTGTTATGTGCAGTTTATTCAGTGTGCGACATTATCTGCATCTTGTTTTTCTGCCCATTCCAGACTTGGTTTCTGAAAAACAAATGTTGTTCCACATGTCGCATCTACAATTGGGACTATGCCATGATGTTCACGCCGTTGTTCTTTGTCCAGAAATCCTATACATGGAGCCTGCTGGCACTGTCGATAGCCTTGTTGGTGCGGTGGGAAATCGCCTTTTTCAGACATCCTGAGCGTTTTTCGGAGAACACCAATGGCTATCTTGGATGCAAGAACTGTTCTGAGAAGCTTTGTGTACACAAGAAACAATTGGCAAGGATTTGGGAGGATTTCGCCGATTCCGCAAAGAAACGGAACAAGAAGCTGAAATTATAGTTCGACTTGAATCAAGGCTATTTTTCGAGAAAACGGTGCGCTTCGTTTGAGGCGCACCGTTTGTTTTTGGCGAGTTTTAATCCTGCTTGTTCATCAGGCGTTTGGTTTCTTGGAGTTCCTTTTGCAGCAATTCCATCCGCTCTTTCAATTGCTCTTGCGATGGCAAAGCATCCTTGATGCGGATGTTGTTGTAGGTGGCCACGCCCATTGGCGTACTGATGCCCCTGAACGACCATTGCACATCCGTGCTGTTCATGTCTGAGCAAATCAACAGGCCGATGGTTGGATTGTCTTCTTCTGTTTTCAGTAGTTCGTCCACTGCGTTCACATAGAAATTCAATTTGCCGGCATATTCAGGTTCAAAAGGCTTGGCTTTCAGTTCGCAAGCGATGTAGCAACGCAAGCGGATATGATAAAACAGAAGGTCAATCTTTCTCGTGCGACCCCCGACAATGATTTCCTTTTGTTTCCCGATGAAGGCAAATCCTGTTCCCATTTCCAAAAGCATGGCCGTAATGTTTTTGGAAAGTGCTTCCTCCAGTTCGGCTTCGTCGTATATCTCATGGCTAACTGTTGCAAAGCCAAAATCATAGTTTTCCTTCAGCACCTCTTGAACAAGTTTACTCTGCAATGCCGGCAGATGCTCCGAGAAATTGTTGATGATTTTGCCTTGATGCTCAAATAGGTTCGCTTTGATCACATTACGCAAAGCTGGTCTGCTCAAGCCTTTTTCTATTGTTTCACGGACATAGAACAAAGCTTCGTCAAGAGTTTTACAATTGGTGATTATTTCAATATGCTGTCCCCAAGGCACAAGAGCAAATGGCAATGGAAATTCTTCACCAACTTGGCAAGGCTTTGTTATATACTGATTATCAATATTTTGTATTTCTCCAACGGGTCGTTGGAGTTTTTTAGAAAATTGATTAATTAACAATTCCAATTCTCCAACGGCTCGTTGGAGAATCTTTAAATCTGTTTCATTGGTATAGAAAAGATACCATTTTTTCATATACCAAAGGTTTGATGTGGAAAAGCCATCATCTTTTGGGAACTCCTTTTTTAAATCAAGGCTAATTTGCTCGACGACACCCGCACCCCAGCGTTCCTCAGCCTTTTTCTGCACAAGGTCTCGCCCAAGTTGCCAGTTGAAAAGAAGTTTCTCCGCATTCACCCTCACGGCAGCCTTGACTTGCGCGGAGCGGTAGCGGTGCTTCACTTCCGCTATCCAATTCGCATATTCCGTATCAATGTGAATGTCGTGCGAATTGACCATGCGGGGTTGTTCCAAATCTTTGTTTTCCATATCGGGTTATTTTCTGCAAAGGTAGTAATATTTTGCGAAGTAAAATAAAAACGGTGCGCTTCAAATGAGGCGCACCGTCTGTCTCGTAAATTACATCTTCACCATCTTCCTAACAACACTTCCCTCATCCGTTCCAATCCTCACCATATAAACCCCACTCTCCAATCCTTCAATCAAGCATTCCGAGCCATTGACAGAAAGGCTTTGCACTAACCTCCCATCAATGGAGTAAATCTCGACTTGCCTCATGCCTTCGCATTGGATGGTCACATTGTCGCGGGTTGGGTTGGGGAAAAGGTTGGCGTTCAGCGCGGTTTCTTTAATGCCGTCCCAAGTCGGGACCGCATTGACGGCAGCCAAGGCATCCACGCGGCCCACGCCAGTGACGTTGCTCTTGGTGGGCGTCAGTTTGACGGAGGTTTCTTCAAGGATTTGGCAGATTTGCGCGGGCGTGAGTTCGGGGTTCTTTTCCAGCATCAGGGCGACGATGCCCGCTACGCATGGCGTAGCTTGTGAGGTGCCGTCCATGGAGGTATAGCCGCTGGTGTTTTCATAGTCCAACGACTTGATGCCCACGCCAGGGGCGCACACATCGGGGCGAATGAGGCCGATGCCGGGGTTGTAAGCATAGTCGCCAAACTCGGTGTCTTGCCAAGTGACAGGGCCTTGCGAGGTGAAGTCGGCGGCAGCGTCGTTGTAGTTCACGGCACCGACGGCCACCACGCAACTCAAGGGGCCGGGATTGGCCATTTGGTCGGGGTCGAGGTAAGGCGGAGGACAACTGGCCGGCACACGCACGTTGTTCGGGATGGGGGCGTAGAACTGGATCTGACCTTCGTTGCCTGCGCAAACCAAGGCCACAATGCCTGCATCCAAGATGGCTTCACAGGTGCGGCGCAAGATTTCCTTGTCCGCAACCCCAGCATTAACCATGCCCAACGACATGCTAATCAAGTCGCAGCCATGCTCAACCGACCATTCCATGCCGCCGGCGATGTTCACCGCTCCGCCAAAGCCATCGCCACGGATGCTCTTGACGCACATCAATGTGGCCTCGGGTGCCATGCCCGTCAGCGAGCCTGCCGTGCCGTCGCCCAACACCGTGCCTGCACAATGCGTCCCGTGGCCTTTGTCGTCCATCGGGTCGTTGTCTTCGTTCACGATGTCATAGCCGTGGTGCGGAAACTCCTCACCACCATCCCAAAGATGGTCGGCAAGGTCGAGGTGGTTGTAGTTCACTCCTGAATCGACGACGGAAACCAAAACACCTGCACCCGTGTAGCCCAATTCCCACACTTGGTCGGCCTTCACCATAGTGATGTTCGGCGTGGTTTCGCGCATAGCGGATGCCGGTTTCGGCGTT
>CADCML010000053.1 GCA_902802535.1 uncultured Bacteroidia bacterium | reverse complement strand
GGCAGAAGACCGCTGGTCTCCGCTTTATGATGACGTGATGCGGACAGGAATTGCCGTATAAACTCAGAGTATAATTTATCATACCAACCACCCAAAGTCTAACCAAATAAAATTGAAATGAATACAGCGCATTGAGCGCATTGACGGAAAGCGAAATATTAAACGATAGCAATTGTTGCTGTTCTTGAAACTCATTTACCACTTTGTCCTCTTTTGAAGACAACCAATTAAGAACAAGTTGCAAATGCCGTAGGTGCTACGGCGTGGAATGCTTGTTAGATTGGTGGGCGTGGTAACCCGAGTTTCAGACAAGAATCAAATTCCACGCTTTTTTATGTTAGTCGAGAATGGAAACAAGAATAAATAGAAGCTAAAATAATGAAAAAGAAAAATTTACAATTGAGAATACTGATTAAGGCCATGATGACAGGGCTACTTTTATTGGTGGCAGGAATTACGGATGCAATGGCTCTGAGTTTCACTATTAATAATCTGAGATATACTGTCAATAACGATGGTACATCAGTAACTGTATACGGTCTTGCACAGGATGTTTCTGCTTCGGGTTCGCTTGTGATTCCAGAATCTGTTACTTACAATGGCATATCCTATTCTGTAATCGCAATAAGAAATGAGGCATTTTATGATTGTAGCGGCTTCACAGGTAGCCTAATCATACCCAATTCCGTGACTTTGATTGGTGAAAGTGCTTTTGAAGATTGTAGTGGATTTTCGGGCAGCCTTATAATCCCAAATTCGGTGACTATGATAAGTCATTATGCTTTCCGTAATTGTAGTGGTTTTATGGGACACCTTATCATAGGTAATTCAGTTACCACAATAGGTATGTCTGCGTTTCAGAATTGTAGTAGTTTCACAGGTAACCTGACCATTCCAAATTCCGTGACTGCAATTGGTGAGAGTGCTTTTTCAGGTTGTAGTGGTTTTTCTGGTAGCCTGACTATCGGCAATTCCGTTTCTTTTATTGGTCAATCTGCTTTTGCGGCCTGCAATGGTTTCACAGGTGATTTGATTATCCCTAATTCTGTGACCTCGATAGGTGCTTATGCGTTTCAATCATGTAGTGGATTTACAGGTAATTTAACCATTTCTAATTCTGTCACCTCAATAGAAGTTCAGACCTTCCGGCATTGCAGTGGTTTCAATGGCAACTTGACCATTGGCAATTCCGTGACCACGATAAAAGCTGGTGCTTTTGACAATTGTAGTGGTTTGTCAGGTAATCTGATCATACCCAATTCGGTGACTGCAATAAGCAGAGAGGCATTTAGGAATTGTAGCGGTTTTACGGGTAATCTGACATTACCCAATTCTGTGACAACTATAGGCAGGGAGGCGTTTCAGAATTGCAGCGGATTGACAGGACTTCTGTCCATACCAAACTCCATGATTACAATAGACCAATCTGTTTTCGAAAACTGCAGTGGCTTAACGAACTTAATTATCTGTAACTCCTTGACTACGATTGGCATAAATGCTTTCAATAATTGTAGTGGCTTTACGGGTGACTTGATCATTCCCAACTCCGTAACCTCAATAGGTATGAATGCTTTCTGTGGTTGCAGCGGTTTCACGAATATGACCATTGGTAATTCATTGTCTGCAATTGGCAGTCTCGCTTTTAGTAATTGCAGTGGATTGGAACAAATCATAGTCGCTTCTGGTAATGTTTATTATGATTCGAGAGAGAACTGTAATGCAATTATTAGAACCAGCAACAACGAAGTAATTGTTGGCTGCAAAAACACGGTGATACCAAGTTCTGTGACTTCTATTGGGAGTAGGGCTTTCGAAGGTTGCAGTGGTTTGACTTCAATAGAGATTCCAAGTTTCGTGAACACAATAGGCGAATCAGCTTTTCTTGGTTGCGTTGAATTGGAACAAATTTTGGTGTTATCAGGGAATACTGTCTTTGATTCAAGAGAAAACTGTAATGCAATTATCAGAACCAATACCAATGAATTAGTGATTGGTTGCAAAAACACAGTAATACCAAATTCAGTGACTTCAATAGGTATTTCTGCTTTTTCTGGCTGCATAGGTATGACTTCAATAGAGATTCCGAATTCTGTGACCTCGATTGGTTATGGTGCATTTACTGATTGTTGCAATTTGGCTTCGGTAGTGATTTCCAATTCAGTAACTTCAATAGGTGATTTTGCTTTCTATGGTTGTAGCGGTTTAACGGAAATAATCATGTTTGGAATTATCCCTCCGACTTTGAATAGATCTATAAATAATGTATTTGAAAGCACCAACAACTGCCCAATTTTCGTTCCTTATGAATCATTGAATGTGTATAAAACGGTATCATCAAATGGATGGTGGTATTATGATAACCGCATTTTCCCCATGTCTTACAAAACCATCCCAGCCTACAACGAAAGTAACAACCATTATCGCTTCATCGCTTCGCCCTTAGTGGATAGCATCGCCCCAACAACAGTGGATAATTTGATTACCGAAACAGCATACGACCTCTACCAATTCAGCCCATCGGACTCGTTGGGAGAATGGCAAAACTACAAAGCGCATACTGATGACTTCAAGCTCGTCAATGGGCAAGGCTACCTTTACGCCAACGAGAATGAGGTCAACATCATTTTCAAGGGTGAGTTCAATGAGGATGTGACCAAAGAAGTGAACCTTGTTTATGATGCGAACGATGAGCGGAAATGCTTCAACCTCATCGGCAACCCCTTCCCCTGCAACGCCTACATCGACAGGGAGTATTACGTGTTGACCTCAGACGGCACGAACATCGCCCCTGAGCCCATACAGTCCACCACGCCCATCCCTCCCTGCACAGCCGTGTTCGTGAAGGCTGTGGCTGAAGGAGAGATGGTTGTTTTCACTCGGGTGGTACCTTGACACGCTTTGCGTCACTGCGAGGAACGAAGCAGTCCAGGGGATGAAACTGTTCTCTGGATTGCTTCGTCGTTCCTCCTCGCAATGACGGCGGCTTTTGACGTTTACGGTTTGTAGGTGTTACTTGCCGCCGCTGCGGGGATTTTTACTCCACCATCACTTCATCCATGAAAATCCAAGAGTCATAGCCAGCGCCGGGCAGACCTTCGGGCAATATTCCGGGATTCTTTACCACGACTTTAAGGTAACGTGTTGAGAGATCGGGTGTTTCAAACCTTTCGCGGAAAACATGGTTGCCTGTCAAAGATATCGCTGTTGCGAGATTGAAGGTCGTGTAGATCTTGTAGTTCGTGCCATCGTTGGAGGTGTAGACTTCCACCACATCGGGGCGCAAAATCCAATCGTGGGCGTTCACCAAGAAGCCGATATTCAGCGCGTTGACTTTCGTTGATTTGCCCAAGTCGATTTCAAGATCGGCATCGATGCCGTAGAAACCTTGCCAATGACCGTCCTTGTAGTCGTCGCTGCCGAGGGTGCCATCAACGAGAGCGTTGTCACCTCCGCCTGAGTATTCGGGGCGGTAGTTGCCCGCCGGACTGTTCAACTGCTTCAGCCTTCCCATCGCTTTGTGGTAGCAGAAATAACGCTCGGCGCAAGTCGGTTCGCCCACCTCATTGAAGTAAGCCGCCTTCACGATGCAAGGCCGCTCCAAAACGATGGGGCTTTGATAGACGGAATCGCTTGGCGTAACTTCTTTTCCGTCAAGGGTATAGTGGATGACTTTGTCGCCATAAATGGTTTTCAGGGCGATAGCGGCATTACCATTTTTGTCGGTAGTGGCCTCGATAAACGGTAGATATTCAAGTTGCTGCAATTCGTGGGCAATGTCGTCGTATTTCTTCAAATTGACATCCAACCAATACAGGCGACTCTCGAAATTCCACACCTTTACATACTCGTTTTTCAGGTCGTGCAGTGAGGCTATTAGGCTGTGAATCATCTTTTTGCTTTCTTCAATGTTGGTCTCGGTGGGGTTATTGTAGGTGCGGTACAATTGGCAGCGCGTGAGATTGCGTTCGGCGCACCATTTCATACGATGCACGGCGTAGAGGGCGTTGTCGAAGACTTCGGCGTTCCATTTGGCGTATTCTTGCGCGTTGCGGAGGCGGTATTCAATGTTGAAAATGTAATAATTCTCGTCGTCTTCCGATGGAAACCAACTTGTCAGAAAATCCTTGTAATATGCCTCAATGCTGTCGTCCACTTGGGCAGGATAGAAAGGCACCATCTTTTCGGTCATCGACGAAAATTTCCCAATCTCATTTCGGCTTGCTGCGTCTGCAACTGCTTGAAGTTGTTGGACGAGGTAGGTTGATTTGTAGCCAAAAAAGTGCGTGGAGATGTTTTCTTTGATAGCACGGTTGGCCTCTTCGTAAAAAGCAGAGGTGAAATTCTTGTTTTTTACAGGATTCCAACTCATTTCGGCTCCATAGGCCAAACCATATAACGCGCTGTTAATCAACGACTCGCCAAAGTCATCCCAGCAGGTGTTGATAACTCCGATGGCTCCGTTGCGATAACCGTCGCGGCAGAGATAAGGGATGTTGTAGGAAAAGTCGCGGTGCTTGGGCCAAACCCGTTCCGAAAGGCTCACGCCGGGCGCGACGAAGAAATTCCGCCCCGATTCTTTGTAAGGTTTCAGGAAGTCGTCGAAATCATTCTTGTCCACATAACTCCACGCGATGAGGAAAATGTCGTCATCCAAATTGTCAAGGATTTCAGGGTGCTGGTCGGCAATGTCGCCCCACATCATCACACGCTTGCGGTAGGGGCGAAGCATCCGATTGACGCGGTTAATATGCTGGTAATAAACCTTTTCCGCTCCAATGGAATCGACGTATGCCTTGGCATAGCCCTGACCGAGGCTCTCGGTTTCGTCGCAGTTGATGTTGAAATATGGTGACTTGTAGGCTCTTGCCACCTCGCGGAGATGGTCTTCAAGGAACTTATAAGTTTCTTCCTTAGCGGGGTTGAGGTTCCATTTCGTGTCAGCCAAATGGCTGTAGAACGGGTTGCAAAGAATCTCCTCGAAATGCCCAAAACACTGTTGGTTGCCTATGATTTGTATGTGATACGGCTTGCAAAACTCCTCCAATTCCTTGATTTCCTCGGCGGTGAAGGCATCGGTGGGGGCAATGTCGGGGTGGCATTGTGTCTTGAAGGTGTGCTCGGTGTAGAGCGAAAACGCATTGAGCTTACACTCAGCCATTTGCGGGATGAGGCGTTTCAAATAGTCCATACTGACGATAGGGCCTCGGCTGATGTCGTCCTGCCATGCGCGAATCTTGAAGTTGGGCCAGTCGGTGATGGTCATGCAGGGGATGGTGATGTTGCCTTTGTCCTTCAAAAAAGAATAACGATAGAGTTGTTTGAGGCTTTGCGTGGCATAGAAAAGTCCCGCCGAGGTGGTGGCCTCCAAGCGGATGAAGTTATTGTTGACGGTCAGGCGATAGGCTTGGTCCTCGTTTTCGCTCACGCCAAGCTGGTCGGTCTTGATGAGCTCGATGAATCGTTTGCCCTTGATGACACCGCGAGAAAACTGTATTTTCTTGCCGCTAATGAGGTCCAAATCATTGAGGAACAATGTCATGATTTGGCTGATTTCGGCATCGGAGGTATCGTAGGTGAGAACGACATCATCGTTCCAAACAAACTGACCCTCAGTGGTTTCCACTTGCTGCGGTGTAGGCAGAACATGGACGTTTTGCGCGAAGGCGGAAAATGCGAAAAGACTAAGAATGATGAGAAGTTTGGCTTTCATAGGAGTATCGGGTTACTATTTGAAATTCACTGCAAAAGTGCAATAAATTTTGTTTTCAACGCACCCCGTTGAGGAAAAAGGATGATTTTTCGTACTTTTGCAGCCTTAAATACTATTTCGTCAAACCCATCGTTGTTATCATGTAAAATCACGAAAAAATGTCATTGATACTTTTCATTTTCATCGTTCCGGCACTGTTCACAATCCCGATTGCCTTCTGCTGGAAGCAATTCGAGAAGGCCGGACAAAAAGGCTGGTACAGCCTTATCCCCTACTTCAACATCTATATCATGCTGAAAATCATCGGCAAAGAGAAGAAGTTCTGGTGGTGGTTTTTCATCGTTTTCCCCTACATCAACGTCTTCATGCTGTTGCTCATGCTCGTCGAGTTAGGCAAGTGCTTCGGACGGTTCAAGGTTTGGGAAGAAGGCATGGCCGCCATTCTGCCCTTCATTTTCTTCCCGATTATCGCAAAAGACGACGCCTACCAAGACCCCGCCACGACCCAAAGGCCCAAGAAATCGGCTGCACGCGAGTGGTTCGACGCCATCATCTTTGCCGTGGTCGCAGCACTGATTATCAGGACTTATGTGTTCGAAATGTTCACCATCCCCACTTCGAGTATGGAAAAGTCGCTTTGCGTTGGCGATTACCTGATTGTCAGCAAGATACATTATGGCCCAAAGCGACCCAACACGCCGCTTTCGTTCCCCTTTGTACACAACACCTTGCCAGGAAGCAAGACAGCGAAGTCATATCTGGAATGGATTAAGTTGCCCTATCACCGCTATCCGGGCATCTCGACCATGAAACGTTACGACCCCATCGTGTTCAACTATCCCGCTGGCGACACGGTGTGCGACATCTTCCAAAGCAGCATGAACTATTATGACCTTGTGCGCGAATACGGCCGCAACCGCGTGTGGACCGACCACCAGAACTTCGGCAAGGTCATCAGCCATCCCGTTGACAAACGCGAAAACTACATCAAGCGCCTCATAGGTATGCCTGGCGACACGTTGCAAATCATTAACGGAGTGGTGTTTATCAACGGCGAAAAGGCTTATGAACCAGAAAACATGCAGCACAACTACACCGTTGTGACCACGAGCGGCGGCATCAACAAGCAAACCTTGGACAAGTTTGACATCACCGAGGGTTACCGTACCGCCGACCCCAACACGTTCATCCTCAACATCAGCGCGAAAGTGGCCGATGAGTTGATCAAGTTGCCCTTTGTCACTTCCGTGATGCGCAACGTGCAAGCTCCAGGCGAAGGCACATCGACCAGCCTCTTCCCCAACCGTCCAGACCTTTATCCTTGGAATGTCGACAACTTCGGACCGCTCTACATCCCCAAGAAAGGCGTTACCGTTCCGCTGAATGTCAACAACTTACCTTTGTACGAGCGCATCATCCATGCCTACGAGCTCCATGACTTGAAAGTGCAGGGCAACCAAATCTACATCGACGGTCAACTCGCCAACAGCTACACCTTTGAGATGAACTACTACTGGATGATGGGCGACAACCGCCACAACTCCGCCGACTCGCGTTTTTGGGGCTTTGTACCCGAAAACCACATCGTTGGCAAGGCCGTATTCGTCTGGCTCTCAAGAGACAAGGAAAGAGGCGGCATTCGCTGGAAACGGATGTTCAAGATTCCAAAGTAAACCCAATAATCCATAAAAATAGGCTGCTCGGCAGCCTATTTTTGCTCCAAAAAAACGCGAAAAGGCCAACACATAAACCAACTTTTTTACGTACTTTTGCACTCCAAATCGAAGACAGAAAATGGCCACAGCAAACAACCGCAAAGAGAACACTTTCAAGAAGAAACAGACGGAACCCGAAATCGTGGAAGAACTGCCCGTCGTCAATGAAGATTGGGACGGGAAGGAAGCCAAAAAGGAGAAAAAACAAAGCCCCAAAAAGGAGAAAAAACCGAAAGACAAAGCCTCGAAGCCCGAAAAAGAGCCTCGCGAAGCCGGACGCCTGCAAAAAATCATCGGCATCCTCTTCATCTGCCTCGCCGTCTTTCTCAGCTTCGCCCTCATCACCTATTTGGTGAGCTTCTTCAGCGGGCACTATCAGGAGTGGGGCAACCAAATCTTCGACAAGAATATCAAAATCGAGAACCGTACAGGCAGTTCGGGCGTTTTCTTGGCACAAACCCTCATCAAGGAGTCATTCGGCATTGGAGCCTTCTTTTTTGTTTACCTCTTGACACTCATTGGATTACATCTCACCGAAACCGCCCGAATCAAGATGTGGAGTGTGTGGAAATATGCCCTTTTGTGCTTGGTTTGGCTGCCGCTGTTTTTCGCCTACATCGCCAGCTATGCCCCCAAATGCGCCATCTTTGGCGGGGCTGTTGGTCTGTGGCTCAACACTATACTGACCAGTTATGTCGGCAAGGTAGGTGTCATCATCATCCTCGCCTTCCTCTTCCTGATTTTCGCCGTATACCAATTCAACCTTACACTCAACTATTTCAAGAACTTGCGCGAGAAACGCGAGGAGAAACGTCGCCATCAGGCCGCACTTCTTGCCGAGAAACAAATCATGGAACAATTAGAAAGAGAGCAGGAAAACATGACCGACAACGGCGAGGACATCGACCCCGATTTCATTGACGACGAGGAAGAAGAACACCGTCTGCCGCCCGTCACCTCTTTCACCAAAGACCCTTCTTTTGAAATCGTAAACCCTGACGACAACGGGCAACAAACCCCTAAGGATAACGTCTTCTTTCAGCCCCAAGACAACCCTGAACCAGAAAACAAACAGCATCCTGAAGTGATACCTTCCAACGAAGCCAAGCCTAAGGATGCCGTTGCTGAAAAGAAAAACGAGCCTGAAAACAAGGTGGAGCTGGTCATCGAGAAAACGCCAGAGGAAGAAACGGTGGAAAAGCCCAAAAACATGGAGCACCACACCATTGACACGCCTTTTGACCCACGCTACGAGCTGCGCGACTTCAAGTTCCCGACCTTGGACATGCTCAACGATTATGGCGACAAGAAGTCGGAAATCAACGAGGAGGAACTGAACGCCAACAAGAACAAAATCGTGGAGACCTTGGGCAACTACGGCATCGCCATCGACAAAATCAAGGCGACCATCGGCCCGACGGTCACCTTATATGAAATCGTCCCTGCCGCCGGCATCCGCATCTCGAAAATCAAGAACTTGGAGGACGATATCGCCTTGAGTTTGGCTGCCTTGGGCATCCGTATCATCGCGCCCATCCCGGGCAAAGGCACCATCGGCATCGAAGTGCCGAACAGCAAGCCCGACACCGTTTCAATGCGCAGTGTGTTGAGCTCTGAGAAGTTCCAAAAAGCGAAATTCGCGCTGCCTTGCGCCATCGGCAAGACCATTTCAAACGAAACCTACGTTTTCGACCTCGCGAAGATGCCGCACATCCTTATGGCTGGTGCCACTGGACAAGGTAAGTCTGTAGGTCTCAATGCAATAGTAGCTTCTTTGCTTTACAGCAAGCATCCGTCGGAGCTGAAATTCGTCATGGTCGACCCGAAGAAGGTGGAACTGACGCTTTACAACCGTATCGAACGACACTATTTGGCAAAACTCCCTGATTCAGAGGATGCTATCATCACCGATGTAAAGAAAGTGGTGCGCACGCTCAACTCACTTTGCATCGAAATGGATCAGCGTTATGACCTCCTGAAAGCCGCCGAATGTCGCAACATCATCGAATACAACGAGAAGTTCAAGGCACGCAAGCTGTTGCCCACTGAGGGGCACCGCTATCTGCCTTACATCGTGTTGGTTGTGGACGAGTTTGCCGACCTCATCATGACCGCAGGCCGTGATGTGGAAGCCCCGATTGCACGTCTTGCGCAGTTGGCACGCGCCATTGGCATCCATCTGATCATTGCCACACAAAGACCTTCCGTCAACATTATCACGGGTAGCATCAAGGCCAACTTCCCGGCCCGTATCGCCTTCCGCGTCATCTCGGCCGTCGACTCAAAAACCATCCTCGACCAAAGTGGTGCCAACCAACTCATCGGTCGCGGCGACATGCTGCTCTCCACGGGCAACGACCTCGTGCGCCTGCAATGTGCCTTCATCGACACGCCTGAGGTGGAAGTCATCACCGATTTCATTGGCAGCCAACGCGGTTACGCCGAGCCATTCCTCCTGCCTGAGGTACCCGACGAAGAGGGAGAGAACATTGATATTGAAGATGATGGCGAGCGCGACAGTCTCTTCGAAGAAGCCGCCCGAATCGTGGTGCAAACCCAGCAAGGCTCCACTTCGATGATCCAACGCAAGCTGAAACTCGGCTACAACCGCGCAGGCCGCATCATCGACCAATTGGAGGCCGCCGGCATCGTGGGACCTTTCTCGGGAAGCAAGTCACGCGAAGTGAAAGTGAAGGACGAATTCGCTTTGGAACAGATTTTGCGGGACATCTACAACAAAGACAACGGAATTTGAAAATGAATAAGAGAAACATCATCGCCTGCATCGCTTTTTTATTTGCAGCACAGGCAGTTAACGCACAAAACAACGCCGAGACGCTCGTCCGGCTCATGGTCAACCAGATGAAGAGCCACAAGAACGTGGAGATGACCTACCACTATCAACTCAGTACCGAAGGCCAAACCTCAGATGCCCAAGAGGGCAAGGCTTGGCTGCAAGGCGAGGCCTACAAGATTGAAATGGCTGACCAGCACATCATTTCCGACGGCAAGACCATCTGGACTTACCTCATTGACGACGAAGAGGTTATGGTCAGCAATGCCAGCGAAGGCACCGACAACACACCGCTCAAACTCCTCACCACTTTGGATGAAAGCTATGCGGCCTCCCTCGTTGGGATGGATGCCCAAGGCGTCGCCACCATCGAGTTGGCCAACCCCAAGGGACAATACCGCCGCGTAACCCTGAAGGCCAACGTCAACAAAGCGGAAATCAAGAATTTGGATGTCTATATGGAAGACGGCTCGAAACTCCTCGTCACTGTCGACAAGATGAAATTCGACCAAGAATTAGACGAGAAATTCTTCACCTTCGACGCGAAAAAACACCCCAACGTGGATGTAATCGATATGCGTTGATGCAATAAAACAAGGTGTTTTGCGGTTATAATCGAAATAAAAACTCAACACAATATGAATCTTTTGCAAATCCAACAGGCTGTCAACGATTTGGGTACAGCCGCCACCGCTGAGACCGTAGCCCAGCCCACCGAAATCAAACTCTCCATCCTCGACCTGGCCATGAAAGGCGGCTGGATAATGGTTGTCTTGGCCGTGCTGTCCATCATCGCAGTCTACATTTTCATCGAGCGTTATAGCGCCCTCAGTCGTGCCACGAAATACGATGCCAGCTTCATGGAACGCATCCGCGAATACATGAAAGACGGCAAATTGGACTCCGCCAAAGCCCTTTGCAGAGGCAACTCCACCCCCATTTCCCGCATGATTGAAAAAGGTCTTTCGCGCATCGGACGACCGCTTGGCGACATCAACTCGGCCATCGAAAACGTTGGCAATCTTGAAGTTGCCAAACTGGAACGTGGGGTTAGCATCCTTGCCATGATTGCCAGTGCCGCCCCGATGATTGGTTTCTTGGGTACGGTGACGGGCATGATTCGCGCCTTCTACAATATGTCGATGGCGGGCAACAACATTGATATTGAATTGCTTTCGTCGGGCATTTACGAAGCCATGGTGACCACCGTCGGCGGTCTAATTGTCGGCATCATGGCCTATTTCTTCCACGCCATCATATCGACGAAAATCCAAAAGGTCGTCAACCTGCTTGAAGCCAAGGCGACTGAATTTATGGATGTCTTGAATGAACCCGCTTAAAACCAGCGCATTATGGCCATAAAATCGAAAAACAAGGTCGAACCGACGTTCAACTCCTCGTCCATGTCGGACTTGGTGTTTCTCCTGCTGATTTTCTTCATGCTGACCTCGACCTTGGTCGCCCCGAACGCCATCAAGCTCATGCTGCCTTCGAGCAACAGCAAGACCATGGCCAAACAGACCGTGACCGTCTATGTGAACGAGCAGTTCCAGTATTTTGTCGACGAGACCGCTGCCGACGAAACCCAACTCACCGACCTCATCAACAGCAAGATAGGCAACGACAGCCAAGCCACGGTGGTATTGCGCTCCGACAAAAGTGTCCCCGTGCAATACATTGTAAACGTGATTGATGCCGTCAACGACATCAACAACGCCACCGGCAACAACCACAAAGTGATTCTGGCCACCGCGCCAAAGAAATAGGAGGCAAAATGGACAGCAACGAAAAGAAAGACAGGGGGCTAGCCGTAGCGGGCACCATCATGGTACACGCTTTGGCTGTGCTCATCTTGTTTCTGATGGCCTTCAGAACGCCCCTGCCGCTGCCTGGCGAGGAAGGCGTTGAGGTTGACTTGGGCATGATGAACCAAGGCATGGGCAACATCCAACCTGAGAAGCCCGCCATCCCACAAGCCGCTCAGCCTCAGCAACAACCGAACAAAAGCAAAGAAGACATCGTTTCGCAAAATGATGAAGAGGCACCTACTTTAGAAAAACCTAAAAACACCAAGCCGAAACAAGAAAAACCTGCTGAAGAGCCTAAGCCTACGGTCAACCAAAGGGCTTTGTTCAAGGGCAGCGATAGCCCGCAAGCAGGTGGTTCAGAAGGCATTACGGGTCAGCCCGGCGACCAAGGCAACCCAAATGGTTTGGCGGGCATCAAGAAATATGACGGTCAAGGCGGCAAGGGCAACGGAACGGGTTACGACCTCGGCGGTCGCGGCGCGAAAAGTTTGTACCGTCCCAACGACGATTTCCCAGAGGAAGGCATCGTCGTCGTTAACATTTGGGTCAACCGTGAAGGGAAAGTCACCCGTGCCGAGGTAGCCACCAAAGGCACCACCGTCATCAACCAATCCATGCGCGAGAAAGCCAAAGAAGCCGCCTTGCGCTCCGCTTTCGCCTCCGACCCAAACGCGCCTGAGGAACAACACGGCACCATCACTTATACTTTTGTCATCAACAAATGATTATGACTTACCAAGAAACCCTCAAATGGATGTTCAACAAACTCCCGATGTATCAACGCATTGGAGCTGCCGCCTACAAGGCTGACCTCAACAACACCATTCAACTTCTCGACCTTTTGGACAATCCGCACCACAGTTTCAAATCGGTGCATGTGGCCGGCACCAACGGCAAAGGCTCCGTTTCGCACATGTTAGCCTCCGTTTTTCAGGAAGCGGGCTATAAGACCGGCCTCTACACTTCGCCCCACTTGCGCGACTTCCGCGAACGCATCCGCATCAACGGGGAAATGATTCCAGAAGAAAACGTAGTGCAATTCATTGACAATTACAAGGATAAGTTTGAGGCAATGGAACTCTCTTTCTTTGAAATGACCGTGGGCATGGCCTTCGATTATTTCCGAAATGAGAAAGTCGACATTGCCATCGTTGAGGTGGGCATGGGCGGTCGATTGGACTCCACCAACCTCATCACGCCTGAATTGAGCGTCATCACCAACATCGACTTCGATCACATGAAGTTTTTGGGCGACACAAGGGCGAAAATCGCCTACGAGAAGGCTGGCATCATCAAGCCTAACATTCCCGTCGTCATCGGCGAAACTCATCCTGAAACCGAACAAGTTTTCATCAACAAGGCAAAGGAATGTAATAGCCCCATCCAATTCGCCGACCAGGTTTTCGATTGCGACAAAATCCACATCGAATCCTATACGGAACAGAAATTTGACGTCTGGAAAAACAGCGAGCTCTACTTGGAAGCCCTCGAAATCCCGCTGATGGGCAACTACCAGCAGAAAAACCTCACCACCGTAATGTGCGCCCTCGACCTGCTCAGCGACAAGTTCAACCTTTCTGAAGACGACATCCGCGATGGTATCGCCAAGGTCATCCGCAACACCCATCTGATGGGCCGTTGGCAAATCCTCTGCAAAGACCCTCTCACCATTGCCGACACGGGCCACAACGTGGCAGGCATCACCGAGGTTGTACATCAATTGGCTGATATGCAATACGATAAATTGCATTTCGTTCTCGGCATGGTCAACGACAAGGACATCGACAGTGTTTTGCAGTTGCTTCCACGCGGGGCTGAGTATTACTTCTGCAAGGCCGACATCCCTCGCGGTTTGGATGCCCATATCTTGGCCGAAAAAGCCTTCGACATGGGCTTGCGCGGACAGGTGTTTGAATCCGTAAACCACGCCTACCGTTCAGCGGTCAACAACGCCCACTTCGGCGACATAGTTTTCATCGGCGGCAGCAATTTCACCGTGGCCGAAGTTGTGTAAAAGAATAATTCTTACCTTTGCGCCAAATCTGCGTTGCATGTCAGGCAAAAGGCTCCATATCGTCATTGCTGTTTTCGTGGCCGTGTTCATGTCCTCGTGCAGCATCAACAACTTCATTCCGGATGGCAAGTGTCTGGTCCAGAAAAACAAAGTCGTCATCGAAGGCGAAAAGACCCAAATCAGCAAGTCGGACCTGTCGAACTACATCACCCTAAAACCATACAAAACCGCCTTACAAACCAAGATTCCCAATTGGATTTACTATAAATGGGAAGAAAAACCCGACAGCAAGTTTTGGAAATGGATGAACGAGAAATTCGGCAGGGAACCCATTTACTATGATCCGGCAGGTGCCAGCAACTCGGCCAACCAAATGATGCGCTACCTCGACAATGTGGGCTATTTCCATTCCAAAGTGACCCCTACGGTAGTGGAAGAAGACAAACACGTCTGGATCACCTATCACGTCTACCCCACCGAACCCTACACCATCAACAAAATCGAGTATGTCATCAACGACTCCCTCATCAGGAGATACATCATGCGCGACAGCACCAAATTCGAGCTCAACGAAGGCGACATCTATAATGCATTTACACTCAATAATATGCGCGATGTTATCACCGAAAGGATGAAAAACTCGGGATACTTCTACTTCAACCGCGATGATATCTTTTTCGAAGTGGACAGCAATTACATGAACCACAGTCTGTCCATTACCATGAAATTGAAAGACAAAGAGTTGTCATACAAAAAGTATTACATCAGAGATATCCGCGTCTATCCCGACTACAACGTTTTCAGGATGAACGACAAGCCTGTCGATTCGGCTTCCCTCATCGTTGAGGCAGGGTCAAGGAAACGGAAGAATGTCTGGGATTTCTACTACTTTGACGTTCCGCAAGTGAAACCGCAAACCTTCAAGCAATCCATCCACATCATTGAAGGGCTGCCCTACAACCAAAGGAGCATCACCAGCACTTACAGGGCCTTGGGCAACTTCAGGTTCTTCCGCAACGTCAACATCGAATTCGATACCGTTCCGAGGTCGCAAGACAGCATTAACCTGCTTGACTGCCGCATCACAATGCAACAAAACGACAGACATTCCTTTACCATTCAGGCCGAAGGCACCAACTCAGGAGGCGACTTGGGCGTGAAAGGCAGCTTGTCCTACAACAACAAGAACATCTTCCATGGTGCCGAGACCTTCCAACTCAGCCTGAAAGGAGGTTTTGAGGCGCAAAAATTAGTTGGAACCGAAACGACTGAAAGCGGCAAAAACATATTCAACACATGGGAGTTTGGCCTTACCGCCAGTCTGCTCTTCCCAAAATTCTTGGGTCCATTCTCATCCTCCTTCACCTTCTCCAGAGATTACCCGCCTACTACCTCCATCTCGTTGGGAATCAACATGCAAACGAGGTATTACTATTCACGATACGTTTCCACGGCATCTTTTAGCTACGACTGGAAAAGCAACTACCGTTTGGGGCATAACTTGACACCCATTTATCTCAACGGCGTGAAGATTGACAAAATCAACCCGGTTTTCCAAGCCTATCTCGACTCGGAAACCAGCCAAAGGAAAAAGGCCCAATACACCAGCCATTTGTTGCTCGGCCTCCGTTATTCCCTTACCTATAACACACAGAGTATCAACAAGAAAGGTAGTTTCTTCTATGTTCGTGCCGATTTTGAGACAAGCGGCAACTTGATTTCATTGCTCAACAACACCAAACTTATCACCAAGAACGAGCAAGGGTATAACGAGATTTTCAACATCCCATACGCACAATACGTTAGAGGCAGCTTCGACTTCAGGCAGCACATCGAGCTTGGCAATGAGTCGTGGCTCGTCTTTCGTCAGTTGGTGGGAATCGGTCTGCCCTACGGCAACTCCAAAGACTTGCCCTTCGAACGCAGTTTCTACGGCGGTGGTGCCAACGGCCTGCGCGGATGGCTCTATCGTACCGTCGGCCCTGGCGGTTACAAGCCTACTACCGTAGACTTTGAAAAAACGGGCGACCTACAGTTGGAAGTCAATGCCGAATACCGTTTTCCCATCTATAACATTTTCAAAGGAGCCGTTTTCATTGATGCAGGCAACGTTTGGACCTACCATCCCAACGAATCCATGCCCAACAGCGAATTCAAGTTCAATACTTTCTACAAGCAGATTGCAGTCGATGCGGGCATTGGCCTCCGATTGGACGTTTCGTTCCTCATTTTTAGAATCGACGTCGCCTATGCCATGCGTAATCCCTATGTAAGCGATGGCACCTATTGGCGCTTCGGTAAAGGCAACAATATCCGCTTCCAGGCAGGCATAGGCTATCCATTCTGAACCATGTTGAGCCGCAGCGAACTATACTGGAAATTAGTACAAGGCTTTGGATTTGAGCCAACTGAGGGACAAAACACTGTCTTGTATCACATCGCGGCTTTCCTGCTTTCGCAAAAAGAGAACCCCACTTACATCCTGCGCGGCTACGCAGGTACGGGAAAGACCACTTTGGTGAAGGCTTTGGTGAAAACTTTACCCACCATCGGGATGAGATTTGTGCTGATGGCCCCAACGGGAAGAGCCGCCAAGGTGCTCAGCAGCTACACGGGACAAGACGCCTCCACCATACACCGCAGGATCTACCAAACCAAATCCATGCCCGATGGAAGTTTCAGGATTGTGAGGGCAGAAAACAAGTTCAAAAATGCACTGTTCATCGTCGACGAAGCCTCGATGATTGGCGAACAAAGGGAATTTGGCGGCAGCAGTCTGCTCGATGACCTATTAGGATACGTCTTCAGTGGCGAAAACTGTCGATTGTTGCTCATTGGTGACACGGCACAGTTGCCCCCTGTTGAAAGCCAACAAAGTCCAGCTTTGGACTGCGAATACCTGAAATCCCAATTTCCCATTACCGCCGCCACCTTCGAACTGACCGAGGTAAAACGCCAAGCCTTGGAATCAGGCATCCTATACAATGCGACGGACATTCGGCAACTGCTTAGCCAAAACCTTTACGAATACGAGCTGCCCATCTTCCATCTCCAAGGCTTTGACGACATCCAAAAGATTGAACCAGAAACCTTTGAGGAGATGCTGCACAATGCCTTCGCCAACACTTCCGACAATGAGGCTGTCGTCGTTTGCAAGTCGAACAAACGCGCCAACATGTTCAACCAAGCCATCCGTGGACGCATCCTCAATATCGAAGGCGAGATTGCCACGGGCGACAAGCTGATGGTGGTGAAAAACAACTATTATTGGGCGGAAGGCAACGAGGCGATGAGTTTCATTGCCAACGGCGACATGGCTGAAATACGGAAAATCAAGCATTTCGAAGAGATGTACGGATTTCGTTTCGCCGATGTGGAGCTCAGTTTCACCGACTATCCAGACGCTCCCAACTTAGAGGCGAAAATCCTATTGGACACCTTGAACAGCAACAGTGCCTCACTGACGGAAGAGGAAAACAAACGCCTGTTTGCCGCCATCGAAGAGGATTATATGGACATTCCCAACCGTCGCCAACGCTACAAGGAAATGAAGAAAAACCCGTGGTTCAACGCCTTACAGGTGAAATTCGCATACGCTCTCACCTGCCACAAGACCCAAGGCGGGCAATGGAACAACGTCTACATCGATTCCTCATTAAACCAAAAGGAAACGCTCGAAGTGGAAGACCTGCGTTGGCTTTACACAGCCTTGACCCGAGCGCAGGAACGGGTTTATTTTGTGAATTTCAAGGAGGAGTTTTTTGCAGAATAACAGGTTGAGTTCATAAAAACAGCAAACCCCGACAGTTTTCACTGTCGGGGTTTCCGTTGCGGGTGGGCGGCGAGCTACTTTCCCACGGTCTCCCGCAGTATCATCGCCGCGGCGGGGCTTAACTTCTCTGTTCGGAATGGGAAGAGGTGCGCCCCCGCG
>CADCML010000052.1 GCA_902802535.1 uncultured Bacteroidia bacterium | reverse complement strand
GTTGCAGTCGTCCAAACGCTTTTCAAGCCTTGCCAACAGTTCCAACGACCTGTTTTGGATGGCCATCAGCGTGTCGTTGGCCTCTTGTTGCCTTTTGAGGTCGGTCTTCAGGAGGCGGTTTTCTTCTTTCAGCTCTCCCAATTGCGCTGCATTGTGCATCTTGATGTCGTGTTCGGTGCGGTCGCGCTTGGTCGGTCCCAATTTCGCGCCCCACCCTAATCGGAAAAAAAGTGTACTATTCCATTGGGTGTTGGCTTGCGTGAGGTCGGCTCCGGCTTCGGCATAGAGTAATGAGTAATCACCGACATTCACATTCAGTCCAAGTCCGGCATCAGCGGCCAGTCCAAGCCAACCTTTCGTGGATGGATCGACTTTCACGCCTGCATCGGCAAAGGCACATGCCCAAGGCACGAAGTCGAGCGCAATGCCCGACAAGGCCGTGCCGTAGCGGTCGAAGCCTTCTTTCTGTGCCAAGCCGCTGATGGTGGCCGAATAGCGAAGCCTCCAATAGTCGGAGATTCGCTTGGTGGCAAGCGCATTGATGCCGATGTTCGACTGTCCGCGCTGGTTGCTGTATTGCGCGGCGGCATAGATGTTCCAGTTCGAGAAAAAGCCGTACTTGAAGTCGCAATCATACGGATGCCGACTTTGTGCATTGACCGCCACGGCTAAGATGACCAATGCGAAGAGAAGCAATTTTTTCATAATGAATTGTATTGGTGTTAATAAATAAGTGAATTAAGACTGCAAAAGTGGCGATTGCCTATTTTTTCTCAGTGACATTTTTGAGGCGTGCCTTGTCGCTTCTTAGAGCCAAAGCATCGACACCACACTTCGGGCAGATGTACCAATGCAGGTGTGCATCATACTCTACACCGCAATTCGGGCAAACAAATGGAATCTCATGGTTCATGGCTTGGGTTTTTGCGTTTTCTGTGCCTGGAGCATCTTGGCATATTCGATTTTGCTCTGCAAGGCTGCAAACACATCGTGCATCTTGCTTTCCTCGATATGCTCGTTGTCTTGAGGCATGTCGTTGTTAAGCATAAGCATGATGTTCTGCCTTGCCTTCAGCGGGTCGTAAGGATCGGTGCTTTTGCCGCTTTTTTCCAACACCAACGGGTATTGGCTCTTCAGCCATTGCTGCACGCCTGCCCACCATATCAAAACCTCATTGGCGAATTGCTTCGACACTCCCCGACGATGATCGCCAAGGTCAGCGAGGGCCTTGCGCACCATGTCGGGGTCGCCTTGCAGCCGATAGCCGTATAACAGCGAGTCGGCATGGAAGTAGTTGCCAAAGGTGATGTCGTCAAGGTAGGAGTTCACATGGGTAGGGTTCACGATGTCGCATGGCATCTCATCCATCACCCATGCAAGGCGGTTGCAGAAATCATCAAGCTGCCAGGTCTCAATGCGTATGCGTTGATAGTCTGAGGTAACGAATACGCCATGGCCTTCATGCCGTATGCCGGTGAAGCGGCAAAACAGCACGAAAAGCATCTCTTCACGGGAAAGCTGCTCGTTCATCAGCGAGGCGATGATGGCGAGATGCTCTTTCGTCACCTCCTGCCATGAGGCAGGCGCTTTCAGGTCGATATGTAGTGCATTCTCTTCCATCACATGGTATCTACGATGTGACCTTCATTGAAATGCACGCTTTCCAACGGCATACATCCCCTTTGCTTGAATTCCGTGAAATCGTCAGGGCTTTCAAGCATGACAGCCCTGGCACGGATGGCGGCATCACGGGCGGCCTTCGTGTCCTTCACATAGGTCGACGCGGCCACCTCTCTGAGCATCCCAATGGCCGAAAGCTGCACACTGTTGGCCGTGCCTGCACGATAGAGACCGCGCAAACGGTTGATTTCAGCCAGCGACACATAAGGAGCCGCCGTCACATCAATTCCCCTGGCCATTAGCTGTATGCCGTTGAAATAGTCCTGCCAGTTGCCGATGTTGACACCATAATTCTGATAGCGCCACAAGGCTTTTCTCGTTGGCAGGAAAGCTTCGGTTAGATATTTGAATTGCTCGGTATCACGCCACGAACGGTATGTCTCACCTTCAGCCTTGCTTGTTTCCATCAAGTACTCAATCAACGAGTCACAATCCGTGTTCAAGCGCGTGTTGAGTGACGAAATCAACCGCTCGGTGCGGTGCTGCGAGGCTGGTGCCATGCCGTTGTTTTCCTGCACCACGAAACCCGCTTCCGATAGTTGCAGGTCCATTTCGGCGGCCACGGTGAGGTAGGCCGACTCACAAATGATCCGGCTGCAATAGAGATGCAGAAACACATGTTCTTCCTGGTGCTGGTCAACCGCACCCCTGATTTCCGTGCCGATGATGCTATTCGTGAGCCAATCTTCAGCGCGACTAAGGAAATCCAAAAGGCGTTCAATGTCAACCTTGAAATTGATGGATGGCAGATACTTCTGCACTTGCTCTAATGTCGAAACTATCATTTTGCGTAGGTATTAGTCGATTCTTGTTTGCCGCTCTTGTTTTGGTCAAGGGTGGTGAAAATATACTCAGGCATCACCACGGCGATGTCCTTATCCCATCCGTTCACTTGCTTGACGATGGAGAAAGGCCGTAGTGCAAGGTCGATGTAGGGCCTCATTTGGGCTTGCTTCATCAGGTAGATTTCGCGGATATTCGAGCCGCTGAGGGAATTGCTGTTTTTCCCCGGAACGGCACCGATAAGGCTGGGATGCACGCCCATGGCGTATGAAATGATGTTGGCAACGGTCTCGTAGTCTGCGATGAACTCACCTTCCTTGATGGTGTCCTGGATCGTCTCCACGGTGATATACTTTTCCTCGGTGTTGCCGTTGCCCGTCATTTCCTTCAGCACCGTCATCGACTTGCCTTGGTTTTCGGCACCGCAAGCCCAATCATTCAGCTCCTTCACCACCTTTTTCTTGAACTCCTTGCGTTTCTCGATGTCGTCAGGCGAGATACCCTCTTGTTTCTCACGGTAGGCGAAGTATTTGTCCGACACATAGATGATGTGACGGATGCCGAGATTGTGTTCAAGGATGGCCGACTTCAATTCCGGAATGTTTCTGATTTGGTCGTACCATCCACTCCTGAAGATGGAGTACCAATTCGGATAGGAATAGTACGGCCTTCCTGGACTTGGCATATAGAGAGCCATGCAAACGCGCTTGTAAGCCTTGGCTTTCAACTGCGTTTGGATGTCCTTCACGGCGGCAAACTCATCGATAACAAACGATTTCTCGATGTCGGCATTGTCGGGGATGCTGCCTGGCGACTTGTCCCACTTCGAGGAATAGAGCAACCATTTGATTTGGTCGGCATCATCCAAGCCCCAACGCGAAAACATGGCCTCACGGTGTAGCATCCTTTTGATGCCGGTGAAATTCTTATCGAACACAAAGAGCGGGAAAGCGTTGTGGAAATAGCTCAGGTCGGTAAGTATTTCAAGTGCCAGTTGAGGCACATTGTTTTCAAGAAACCAATCATACTCCTTGCCTTCCGTCACTTCTGCCCAATCACGGATTTTTCCGTTTTCGTCACGCATCAGCCGTGCCACCTTCGGGCCATTGCCGTAGCACACGCGGGCGTTGAAATCCGAGTTGGTCCCGATGATCTCCACGTGCTCAATCATGCCCATCACATTCTGAGGGAGTAGGTTTTGGATGCCCCAGGGCGCGACACGGTATTTGTCGTTCTCGATGATGTTGAGGTTCTTTTCATCGAAAACCGTTGGTGTAGGCTTGTCTGTTATCAAGACAGCATTCGCCTTGGTCAGCAGGGCGGATTGTTCGCCAATCCAAACGATGCCATCGTTCATAGTACTACCTCCTTTCCAGCGAACTCCTTAATGGTGTCGATGATAACCGTCGCCTCTTCGCCCGTTGCAAGGTTTTTAATATTCATCGTGTCGCCTTCCGAGTGTTTGGAAGTGAACACGGCTCTTTCTACATGCACCCAGTGGCCGTTAGCCGAAGCCCACGTGATGCTGAACTCTTCAATTGTGGGAGCAATCTCAAACAAGGCTCCCTGGCGGATATACTTCATCTGCAAAAGTTTTGAGGCAAAAATAAGTCAGCGGTTTATCAATGTAGTGACAGTTTTTTTCGCCGCCTGCAAGTCTCCGACGACGCCGCAGGCGGCGAAAATTTTTTGGCCTCAATGCTGTCAATTTTTGAAACATTCAAAAATTTGTGTTTCAGTCGGTTGTGTTTCCCAAAAATTTGTGAAGCAAATTTTTTATGTCGTAAGACCCCGCGCCGCCCTCGGGAGTTTTACCCAATCGGGGGCGGCTTTTTGCGAAATATGCCGCGAGGGTCGCCGTTGGTGGGGGGGTCGCCGTTGCACGAAAAAAGCGCGGGCGATTGCCTGCGCTTTGTCGGTTTCAATCTTCACCCATGTCGAGTACCAGTTGCTTCACTTGCTCGGAGATGGCGGCGGTGTGCTGCTTATTGGTTTCCAACTCTGCCATGATTTCCATCAGCCGCGTTTGTATCTCCAAAAATGTCATCTTCATTGCGTCACACCTCCTTTCGTCACTTTGAGGCCGGTTCCGTTGATGAGCCTGGCCGCCTTCACCTCGCTTCTGATGTTTTTAAGGTCGGAAAGCATACAGGCTAAAAGGCGGCAACCCTTGTTGATGGTGACATATCCATGAGGAGGATCACTGTTGCCACGTGGTGCGTAGTCGTCTTCAAGTAGCACCATTTCACTGATTAAATCCTTCAACGAATTGATGTAGCCATTGAGTGAATTGTCGTCTTCAGACACTCCCACCTCCGTCCATCGGGCGAGGGTCGGTATATCTTCGATTCTCATTGTCATGCTGCACCTCCTTTCAGTTCGTCGCGGATTTCGATAAGGTGTGTGAGCACCCAACTTACGGCCACTGCAAAGCTGTTCCATTTCTTTATGTCATCCTTGCCGTCCGAAAGTGTAACCAGCACAGGCAACAACTGCTGAAGCCCTTCGATGTCCCACTGCAACACGCAGTCGCCGTCTTTGTCCAATGTAAGATATTCCAGCGTTTGAGGGCAATGCTTCAAGGTTTCGATCAAAGAAGTGCTCATTTCCTGCCTCCTTCCAGTTTTTCATAGTATTTGGAAACATTACAAGTGACGGCAGAAGCGACTTCATAGACGACCAACCTTAACCGTCGCAAGAGGCAACTTTTGCTGTGTGCGCACTTGGCGCATTCTTTCATCGACACCTTACATCCGTCTGTCGGCAAACAACCCTCGCCATACTTCAAATACACAGGCCTGCCGTCTTGATTCTTGAAAGACTCCGCATAATCGTTGGCCGCCTCTACTGCCATGCGGTCGCACATCCGAGCCAAATCCATGTCGAAGTTCTCGCGGGTGATTCTGTAGTCGGTCTTCATCTCTCACCTCCTTTCCCGTCCTCATATAATCCTTCCATCTTAAGCTTCACAAACTCTTTTCGTGTGATGTCGAGGTCATTACGCATAGTACGCAACACTTTGAAATCCGAAACCTTGCCAGTAATCAAAATATGGTCAAGTTCAGCGATGTAGTCGCGTAAAATGTCAAAACCGTCCGGTCTTACGACAAATGCTTCATTGATGTCTTTCTTCATTTCAATGTCGTGCCAGGCAACCAAGGCACTGAAGTCGGCTAAGGGGCAGTCAAGCGCTTTGTGGCTTCTCATCTCTCACCTCCTTCCATAGTGCTTGCAGTGAGTGTAAGGTTGAATGCGCCGAAGAGCTTCGGGCGCGGGCGCGCCTCGATGCACGAGGGCTTGCGCCATGCGCGCACCTCGGAGCGGGTTTGCAGTTCGGTGTGCGCCTTGGGCTTGCGGATGGTGCACGGCCAGCCCATACGATGGGCAAAGTGGCGGTAGAAGCGTTCCTCGTAGTTGTTCTCGATGGGAACGACGATGTTGTTCCTGCTGTGGCAATCACGGAAGATCACCAACATTCTCTTTGAGGTCTCCCCCATTAAATTCTTACTATAGTTCATTTTATAAGAATTTGTGATAAAAGAAGCCCGCCGTAGGTGTGAACTACACTTTACGACGGGCGTATGAGCAGGATGCGGTTTCCCAACATCACCACCGTAGCGGGCTTCCGTTTATCGGTTCAAATTAAAGTTGTGCTTGATTTTGCCCCGATTGTAAAATGTAGTTCGGGGCAAAAGTACGACTTTTTCAATTCAAAGAGCAAGAAAACGAGAATTTTCGTGAAATTTTCTTCTTTTCGGGGCAAAGATAGGGCATCGGATTGGCAACGGAGTGACATCAGTGTGTCCATGGCATCGGTGCCATCAGTACGCAGTTCGTAAGGAAGTGTGGCTGGGCTTTCCGGTGTCTTTTCGCCTGACTTGTCCTTGCGGAAACCAAGTGTGTTTATGGTGTAGCCCGTCAGAGGAATCGCTTGAATCAAATCCACATTGTTGTCTTTATTCAGCATGGGAATCAATTTCTCACTGCCTTGAAACGCATTGTTGATGATCAGGTGCTTATTATCGTGGTGCATCGGTGGTCCAAGGTCGTATTCTATGACCGTCCAACCATTGCGTTGCAGTTCATCACGTACCATGAACACTGCATCATGGCCTTTCTCGATGTAGTTGATACCCTTTGCCGTGGCATCATAGTAGTAATGCACTGTCTTGGTCGGATGATATTGGTAGTATCGGCAGAACTCCTGGACCACTTCACGCAGACGCTTGTCAGACTTGGTGTAGAAACTATGGATAATCTTCAGCAGCTTGCCTTGAATCTGACCGGCTACAAGCCATGTGATTTGTGCATTGTAGTCAAATGCGATGGCAATGGACTTGTCACGCTGCACGTCTCTGTCAATGAGGCTGTCGAAAAGTTGGTTTTTGTATGCTGGTAGCAGGTCATTGTTGGTCGCCGTGTAGGTGTGAATCAACGGGTCAAAGTTCACGTAGAACTTGCCTTCAGCTTCATCGACTCGCTGACAAAGGATTGATGCCTTGAACACCATGGGCGTGAGGTCACGGGCACAACGGCGCACATAATCGTTGCCCACGATGGCGATATTGTCGAAGATACTCCGTTCCTGGAAGTAGGTGGCTTTGCTTCGGAGATAGTTCAATTTCGGCACCATGGCCATTGCCTGACTCACCTTGCCTTCAGCCAACAGTTTCTGTCGGAGTGTCTCAAGACGGATAAGGTCGTCGCAAAGCTGTTTGTCGTATTCTTTCTCATAGTTTTTGATTAGCCATTGACCATCCTTGGTGGCAGGCATATCCGAGAAATAGTGTTGACCCCAAAGATGAGGGTACTTGGTCGGATCATTGTAGTAGCGCGATGAACCACCAATGGCGGGCAAGATTTCGGCTTGCAGTTTGTCAAAGTTCAAGCCCTTGCTTTCGTCGGCCACCAACCAATGGATTGTCATGGAGTTAGCAGACAAAACCACTTCCTGCGAAACGATGATCATGATTGTGCCATTGGCGAACCATACGCAATCCTTCAAGTCGGAAGGCAGAAACAAAGGCGTGTCGAAGCCTAATTTCGGGTCGGGTTTGTGGCCAATAACATAGTGGATGTCGCGCTTCACGCCAAAGGCATCAAGGGCTTGAAGTGCCGCAGGGAGTGTGCGTGAATGTGCCTGCCTGAAGGTGGAGGCCACGAACACTCCTGTCGAGCGCGGCATTTCGAGGACATTGGTCCAAATCTGCAAGGCCACCGGATAGGACTTACCCCAACGGCGGGCGCAAAGGTTGACGCTGCTGTTGGCATTGCAGCGGTACCACATCAGTTGGCCGTTATGCAGATACACTTGACTCATCGGCGGTCACATATTCGGCATCCTGAATGACATCTTCGTCAAACTTGATGTGGTATTTTTCAAGCAGCTTCCGTGTTTCGTCACGGTCTTTATCGGTAAAATGAACATTGATGACGGTCGGGTCGGTAACGATTTCCACTTTCTCGATCTGCACGAACTTCTTTGCATCGAGCAAATCACCGTCGTCGAGGTCGGTGCGGTATGTCTTACCCCATGCCTCGGCAATCTTGGTAAGGACATTGGAAGTCTTGATGTCGCCATCGAGGGCCAAGGCAGCGGCTTTGTCGAGGAGATAGGCAATCTTGGTCTTAATCCAGGCCTTGCCAGCCGTTTGCACATTACCCAAGGCAACTTTGGTCATAGACATGATATTATAGGCTTGCTGCCTACTCATGCCGAACTCGTTCATCAAGGCATTGCGGACTTGAATATCAGTATATATCGGGTTGGAGAGCTGAAGCGTGAAACAAAACTCGACATGCTCCAACAGTTTTGCGTCTGCCGGAGCCAGTTCCGTCCTTTTTGTTGGGGTTTCAAAAAGGTGGTTCATTATCACATCAAGGCTGTCATTCCTCATGTTCGGAGATATTTTGTTTCAACAGATATTCTTTCATGTCCCTGAGTGCTTCGGGGCTTCCTGCCAGTGCGAAGCGGTTAGTGTCGAAACGGAGAATGATTTCGGTCTTCATCTTGCCACGATGGTATGCCAAGGTCAGAGGATCGTCAGGCTTATGGTTTAGGGTCTGGACAAAAGTTTCCAAGGGCTTCCCGATGAAGGCGGCTATTTGTTTGGTCGTAAAAAACAACGAGGCAAGCGTTTCCACCTTTTCAGCCTCAGACGATTTGATAAGCATCTCGTACAATTCCGCTGATGTCGGTGACAATTTCTGCTGTTTCTTTTCTTCCTGCTGTGGCATAGTAACATTCGTTTCTATAATTGTTTGTTGCGTTGGCCGAAGTGATGATGGCAAGTCTCTTCATATCGGCCTCGATGAAATAAACCTTGGCGTGGCTGTCGGTCAGATAGACCTCATCGGCGACACGCTCAAGTTGTATCAGTTTCTCACGGTGGCGTTCCATGACAGTTCGGTCGAGTACCAGCGTGATATGTTCGATGCAAAACTCCGTCTTCAGCTTCAGCAACTGCCTCATCCATCCATCAGTGATGCTATAGGTGAGAATGGTGAGGCGGTTGCATCCACCGAGCCACTCCACACCGTCGCGAAGCAACTGCATGGAGTTGGCGCGTGTCACCCTTACCGAAGGCACCGTCAGCATTTGATTCCCTTTGCACGGAGTTTCTTCAAGGTCTCTTCTGAGAGCGCAATGCCAGCCTGCAGCATTGCATCCACACGATGTTGCACCTCAAGGAACTGTTGGTCGGTCAGTTTTTCGAGGTTGGCTTTCTCGCAGATGTAGGTGCGGTAAGTAGATATATTGAAGTTCGGCAAAGGAGATTCGGCCTTATCGGCTTTTTCCTTTTGCTCGTAGAACTCACGGCATTTTTGGTCGATGAGTTTCCAACATGCACGGTGTTCGCGGCTCACTTCAATCAGTTCCTTGCGGACAGCCTTCAGTTCATCCCCTTCAGGCAACAGCTTCATCTTGGCGAAGAGGTCAATCTTGCGGTGCCAGCGGTCGTTGTTGCGTTGCCAAAGCTGCTGTGTTTCGGTCGTCGGCATATCATCGAAGCGGGTGAACTTGTAATGCTGAAGTTCGGCATAGGTCACATTGTCCTTTGCTTCCGATTCCCGTTTTTGGGAACTTTCGGGAAATTTTTCCTCTGTTTTTGGAAATTTTTCCTCCGGTTTTGGAACATTTTCAGAAGGTTTTGGAACATTTTCAGAAGGTTTTGGAACGGATTCGGTTGGAATTGGAACGGAAACGGCCTCTTTTGGAACATCGACCTGACATCCGTTGACGGGTTTCAGACCTGGGATGTGGGCCAGTTTTTTCAATTCTTGTTGGAGTAGCCTCATGTCACGGGACCTGCGTACGCGCTCGACTGCGAAGCGGTTGGCCGTGAATTTGGCGAAAAAGGCTACACCTTCCTCGAAAGTGTAGCCTTTTCGGGTGGTCAGGAAGTTGACTACCGGGTTCATTGTCAGTTTCCAGTCGGTGTGAACACGCCAGTCGAGCAGTTCAGCGTGCCGTCTGAAAGTTCAATGGTGCCAACGTAGGTCGGCAACGGTGTGGTGTCGGGGCATTCGATTTCCATCGTAACACCCTTGGCCGAACCAGCCGCATCGCCCGAGTCGCCGTTAGGCGTGAGGGTGGCACGGTAGTCTTTGTTGCCGATGATGTAGTACTTGCCATCGTGCTTGACGCAGAACACAAAGTCGCCGTTGCTGGCGAACTTGGCGAAGGCGCGGACTTCGTTGGTAAGCTTCGGGTACGACAGCGTGGCCTTGTTGACCACAACCTTGCAGTCGGTTTCACCCTGGTACTCCCAGCTGATCTTGCCTTTGCCTTGGGTGCTGTAGAAGCGTGCCCACTTTTGTCCGGTAACCAATTCAAAGCTACCGTCGTATTGGGCATAAGCGTCAGCATCTTCAGCGGCATCGAAGTCGTCTTCGATGGTCGGCCAGGTCTTGATGTATTGCTTGGCGATGTAATACACTTCATCGCTGATGCCGGAAGGGTTGACCGAACCTAATTTGAATCTGATGTCGTCGCAATTCATACTATAGTCTCCTATCGTTTAAGGGTTACTTGCCCGTGCCGGTGACGGGGATTTCGAGATAGATGTCATCAGTGGCCGAAGCGATGATGATGGTAGCGGACTTTTCGCCAGCGGCGGTCGGGGCAAAGGTCACGGTGACGGCTTGGCCGCCTTCGGCCATGGCTTCCTCGGCAGTGATGGTGCTCTTGTTGACGGTGAACTTACCGTCGCCACCATTGACGGTGACTTGCAACGCACTGGTCAGGTTGACACCGCTGACAGTAATGTCTTCAGTCTTGGTTTCGTTGGCGGTCACTTCGCCGAAATCGATGTTCTCGATGTCGGTGGAGGCATACACAGCAGATGTTTTAGCCGTGAACGAGCCACACATGAGGTATTCTTTGGTGATGGCTTCGAACTGGGCACCCAGCCAGCAGTTGTCAACATAAAGTTGAACCTTGCGGGGATTGGTGCCATGCAAACGGAGCAGGTATTCACCAGTGGCGTTTTCGCCTTCGCCAATACCGTCGGAACCGAAGCGCAGGTTATTGCGCGATGCCACAATAATGTGCTTCAAGTTGTCGGTACCAGGAGGGCTGGCCAGCACGCACTTTTTGTTAGTGCTGTGAAGATACACATCGTTGGTGTTGTCAACATACTTGGCAGCAAGGGTTTGGTTGCTGTGGTTGGTGCACCAGGAGATGTACATTTCACGCACTTTGTCGGGCATAAACATGTAGACGATGCCTTCGGTCTTCTTCAGGAGGTCGTTGGCTACTGACCAAAGCATTTCCAGTTTGTCTCCTGCGTTGTACTTGGTGATTTGACCGAGCTGGATGTAATTGCCCAATACTTGGGAAATGTTGCCAGCGGCCTTTTCTTTGGCTATGATGGTGTCGTAACCGTCCATAGTGTCCATTGTGTCCTTGCCTTCGGCATTATAAATACCACTCCAAAGGGCGAAGTTCAGTTTCGAGGCTGCTTCGCGAATGTCTTCGACCACGATGGCCTTCACGATGGGCATTGTGATCTTCGACTTCGACAGCGGCTTGTCGAAGAGAGTGCGGTAGATGTTCTCGGGGTCGAATTCCTCGAACAACTCAGAGTGGTTGGTGGTCAAGGTACGCGCCTTGATTGCACCAGGTGCCTTCGGCTCGCCTTCGGGGTCGTAGGGCGTAAACTCGCCGTTGCCCTTCAGCATATAGGTTGTGTCACTGCCACGAAGCATCGTGCGGTGGCGCATGTATTTCAAGTTCTCGCTAATCATGTAGAGAACCGTGGCCAGTACGGTAGGGCCGAAGGTCTGTCCCGAGTTGACCAATTGTTGTGCTAAGGTGATGTTTGCCATAGTTTTGGTTTAGTTTGAGTGATACATTTCTTCGTGTTTCTTGATGTAATCCATCGGGCTGAGGCCGTCATCCTCTTCGTCCGAAGGCGCGAGGTTGCCATTGTGAGGGGCTTGGTGGGTCTCATCGGTGTCGTGGTTCGATTCGGCGAGCTGCGTGCGCAATTCGCTGATGGTGTTGTCGCGTTCGGCAACGGTGTTTTGGAGCGTTTGGTTTTCCTCGGTCAACTGTCGGATTTGTTCCGCTTGGTTGGTGATGGTCTGCGAGTTGGTTTCCTGAAGGGCTTGCTCGGTATGGCCATTTTCCAAGGCATCGTTGATTTGGTTCAATTGCTCTCCGTCAAGGGTCACATGTCCGTCAACCATTTGCAGGTTGTGGCAGGTGGAAAGTTCTTGCAGTGCTCTAAATCCTTCCATTTCAGTAATGTTTAAGTTAGACAATTCAAGTGTTTTGGCAACGGCATCATCCATGGTGCCAACGCCGTCAATGAGTGTTCCCACCACATCCTGAGCAAAGTATGTACGACCTTTCAGTTGGTCGTCGGTGGCTGAGGGCCTGTTGGCCTTCACATCGTTTCGGAAATCCTCAGCCAGGGGATTCAGCAGGTTTTCGCGGATAGGTTTCACATCGCCTTCAAGGGCTTTTTCGTAGTCGGAGTTTTTCTCCTCGCTGCCGTCGGCGTAGATTCTGAGGCTGATGTAGCCATCTTCGTCAACGGACTTCTTTGGGTAGCCGCCAAGTTCGATCATCGTGCCGATGCAACCCACCATGTTGCGGCGGTCGTGTGCCATGATGGAGTTGCAGTAGGAAGCTGCATAGTAGGCAGCACTGCACATGTAGCCATCACAGTAGGCCAGCACAGGTTTCGAGCAGGCTTGTATGGCATCGGCCAGGTCGCGCACCGAATCGGCGGCACCACCGCCCGAGTCAACGAGTAGGATGCTGCCGATGACACGGCTGTTTCGGTCGCCTTGCATCAGCCATTGTGCAATGTCGCGTGTGCCCCATTCACAAAGGGTTTCATCGCGGACCATCACGCCTTCCAGCCTGACCACACTGATAAGATGTCCACTTGGGATGGCAGGATAGTCGGCATGGGTGAGGGTGAAACGGTAATAGTTGCGAGGCAACTCGTTTTCATCCTCGGTCTCATCGTATTCAACGATGGGGTATTTCGCTTTGAGGCGGGCGGCTCCCACCATGTCGCGATAAAGCGCAAGCGCGGCGGCTGCCGACATTGGGTCGAGCATCCAATGCCGCGTCTTGGCGATTTGGTATAGCGTATTTCGGCGCATTTTTAGGGTAATTTTGAAAAAGCAGGGCAAAATTACCATTGGCGCACCGAGTGGCTGTGACCGTTTGCAGGCTTACAAGATGCCTTTCAGGGCTTGGAAGGCGACCGATACCCTTACTTCGTGGGTAGCCCTCCCGTCGTAGCTGCCATCGGTCAGCATCATGGCGGGATATTGCTTTGAGCCAATCTTGCGGCGCACTCCGTCAACGGTCCAAACATACATCACCACCGGCCTACGCTCATATTTCTTGGCCAAAGCTATGTCGTCGTCTGTCCTGACAACGAAGGAAAGGTCAATGTCATAGACGGGGCCGCTTTCGTTGGAGTCTAATTGTTGGCTTAGGGATGAATTGTCCTGGTCGATGCTTCGGAAGCCACGGAAGCCCAAGATGGATGCTTCGGGCGGAACGGCGCGGTCGGCAGGTTGGTTAGGGTCGATTTGCTCTTGATGCCAAAGGTCGTCAACCTCGTTTTGCTCTACAAATCCAATTTTCTTGATTCCTACTTTATTCATTTTTCATCAAATTTTCAGGGACATGAAATCGTGTGATTTTCTTTTATCTACTTGATTTTTTCAGGGACATGAAATCGTGTGGTTTTTTAATTCATCGCTGGCGATTTTTTGTTTTTCTCCACTTTCTCCTGGTACCTCAACCATGCCTTGCGGCGCGACTCGATCATCCTTTCATCGAAGGTGATGTGGTAGTTGTTGAAGAAAGCCGCTATGCCGCTGGTGACTTGGATGCGGCGTTCCTCTTCCGAATTGGAGTTGTCGAAGTGCTGGCGTTCGACCCATCCGGCAAGGAAGGTCATGAACCTGTCGTTGTAGGTGCGTTTGAAGTAGGAGCGAACCTTTTTCAAGCCTTCCTCGGTGATATGATCGCGGAAAAGGGTGTCGCAATAATACACCTTCCCGCTTCGGGCCTCATACACTTTGCGCAGGTCGGGAAGAGCGATTTGAAGTTGGGCATAGCCATCGGGAATGGGTTGCGTCTCCCATTCGTCAGGCTCAAGGCACAGATAGGGTTTGATGACAGTCATTAGTTCGGAGTCGCGCTCGGGCCTAATGATGTCGCTTTGATGCGATTCGGTGAGATATTTGCGTAAGTCTGCCTTCACGGTAATGGTTAGGATGCGGTCTTTCATCGGGCAAAGGTATTAGGGTTGGTTAGTATTGTAGCGACTTGCATTAATGTTGTTTTCCGTATGGGAAACATTAATGCGCGTTGTTTTTGTTGTATTTGTTGTAAAAATCTGTATTTCAATTTATTGAACTGAAATACAATTGTTGTACTTTGTTGTACCCTGTTGTAATTCTTCTTTTTCTGCAACAAATACAACGCGGTACAACAATTAATAAATAAAAAATACCCCATTGAAAAACAATAAGTTAAAACGCAAAAAACAACATTTACAACATTTACAACCATTTTTTTAAGTTTTTGAAAAACATTAATAACGGCAATGCCGAAAAAAAACAGCCGCATGGCTGTATGCTCCAATGGAGTCCGGTCGTAGTTAAAACACTTCATTTTCAGGGTTTTGTTTTTCTGACATCAAATCATTCCATTCAGCCGGTGTGAAGAAATCCATGTAATCAAATTCATAAACACGGCCTTGTATGCGCTGGTCATTGACAGAATCATATCCAAGGGCGTAGGTAAACCATCGGGAACCTTGCAGTTTATAGTGGTGGTCTTCCATGATGTAGTGGATTTTGCGCGTTTCCACGGCCTTGCACTTGTTCATCTCCATCAGGGTTTGGATGGCCTTGGCATCAAGTCTGATTTGCGGATGCTTCTGCCATTCAAACTGCTGGCGTACCACTGTCATGATGTTTTGCCAAAGCACATTGCCCGTGCGCTCCTGAATCTTCTTCAGTGCATCGGTGGCATAGTCGGCAGGGTCGAACCAAAGACGGGTCTTCTCGCCATAGAACATGGTGCGATTCTTCAGATAGTGCAAGAAAGCCGGTATCTCCGTCTCCATTTTCTCGGCCATGTGAGGGTCGCGGGTGTCAGGGTTGATGCTACCAACGCGGATAATCCAATAGCGGGTGTCCTCGATTTCAATCTTCAGGAAGTTGGTTTCATCATTGGAACACATGATTAGCTTTGCAAAGTTGGGCACCTCCCCTGCCTCTTTGCCTTTCTTCTCGATGGGTATGCTGCTGTTGGTGGCAATCATCTTCAGTCGGTTGACCACTGTAGGTTTGTCGGTGTCGATGAATGATTCATCCACGCCGATAATGAGCTTGCCAGCCCATGAGCCGTTGAACTTTGAACTGATGCGTTCACTGTCAAGAATGCGCATATTCTCTTTGAAGATAGACCGCAATAGGTTGAGGAAGGTCGTTTTACCTGTGGCTTGCTCACGGCTGACCAAACATAGGATGGGCAAGTGTTGCGTTGGATGCAGGTAAATCATCTGAAGATAATCCAATGCCATCTCATAGAACGATTCCCCGCGTAGGTTTTTGTAGTCGAAGATGTGGTGAAGGAGCGTGTTGATGGTGCGCCATTCGCCGGGCTGCGGCTCATGGCTGACTGGACAATATCGGTTATAGAGTACGCTGCTGTAGCCGTCCTTGGTGCTTCTGATGGTCTGCTGGTACTTGGCAGGGTCGTTCTCGGGAATGTTGGTGAAGGCATCATATTTAGGAATCAGCTTGATGAACTCCTTGGGGTTGCTATAATCGTTCTTGATGGTGTCGGCTGACCACTGCACCAGGTTAAGTTCCGTCTGCCCGTTGGGAGCCTTTTCGACGATTGTCTTATAGTATTCGGTCCCGACACGGATATAATGTTTCTCCTGCCCAGCCCATGAGCGTACTGCTTTGAGAACGGTGTTACCATCCTTGTCGGTCTTTTCCGTGGTGTAGTAGAGGATGCCGTTATAGACAAAATCGTGGTTTTTGATTTCGTCCACAAACATATTGCAGAAGTCGTCCACATTTGAGAGGCCAAAAATCTGTTTCAGCTTGTAGGACGAAAGCCCGCTGATTTGATAGGTGTAGATATATTCTCGGTCGGGCATTCCGCTTGTGAACGACTGCAGCTCACGCAAGATAGCCGCCGTGTCATTGGATGACTCCAACAGTAAATCGTCAATGCCTTTTTGGTTGCATTTCGGGCTGACATGGGCAAAATAAAGCTGCACTTCGTATGGCTTCAGCAATTCATTGAAGACATTGAGAGCTACATAGAAGGAGTTCAATCTTTTGCTCAAATCCTTTCCTTCCTCCCACTTCACTTCGAGACAATCCTTGTCGAAAATCAGTACCACATTCTGCACCTTGCAAGTTTGGATCACATCAATGATGTCGGGGTGCATCTTGGTTTTGTCGGCGCTTTTGAAGTTATGGATGCCACCAATGCCGATAGTTGGCTGCTTCATCATTGAGAGACAAAACGCCTTGAACTCACCTTCCACCACATAGATAGTCTTCAGTTCCTTCTTCTTCTTGTAGGCTTCAATGATGGCTGGAGTGTGGAAAGGCATCATTTCAGTGCCCTTGGCCTGAATATATTTAGGACCGTCTCCCGGATTGGCCTTTCGGATTCGGACAAAGTCGCGGGTCTGAACATTTCCGTGATTGTAATATGCTACGCATCCGGAAGGAGTCAAGTAGCCGATTTCGATGTCACCTTTATCAGTCTCTGTGAAAAACTTCCATGTCGAGATGAATCGGCCTGATTCGACGCTTTCAGCCTTGAAGGTGTTTTCGGCATCGGTGATATGGTATGCCGCCATGCGTTCTGAATAGTAACTCATTTCTTTTTGTTCGGATTATAATTTTCAATATGGCGTTCCATTTCAAGAGAAAACAATCGGCTTTGCAACTGATAGACTTTTTGCTGCAAGGCGTAAATCTGTGCTTCAGTCTCGCGCTGATAGGCGCGAAGCATTGCCCGTGTTTCTTCGTTGTATGGCATTTCATTTATATTCTGTTCCACAATATGTGCATGTGTGGCCATAGAGCGGGGCACCGCATTGGCTGCACAAGCAAGGTTTCTTTTCAGTATCGACTGCTTTGGGATTTCCTACTATCCCTTTGACAGCATTGACCAACGCTCTTTGGGCCTCGATTACTTGATTGAGGGGAAGTACCGCTTCGTTGGCACAAACTCTTACAACTGATGGTGGTGTTAGCTTTCCCATGGTTATGCCCTAATACATTTAGCAAGTGTTTCGCAAAGCTGCCTGGCCATGCCGACTTCGACAGCGTTTCCGATATACTTTTTCTGCTCGGATTGAGTCCCGATGAGGATGTAATCGCTTGGGAAACCCATGATACGCTTCAATTCATCGACCTTCAGCATACGCATACAAATGTCAATGATGCCATACATGGACATGAACTCTTTGATGAGGCGCGTCATCGGCGAGTCGTCTTCATAGATGGCGATGCCGATGCCTTCTTTGGTCGTAATGAGGTAAGGCGGCATTTTGTCCATGTGGGCAATCAAGGTGAAGCACGGCTTGTCGATGCTGCCACCTGCTGACTTGAATTGCGGATTCATCAGGTACTGACGCACCGAAACAAGTTTTTGTTTCGGGGTGGTCATCACGGCAGGGTTGGGCTCGTCGAGGCTCGAAAGCTGCCCACCACCGCTGTACTCGTTTTGGTAGAACTTGGTCGTGACCAAGGCAAAACGATCGTCAGTGGTGACAGTGGGCGCTGGCTCGTCAACGGAACGGTTGTAGCCGTTGCCGAAATAGGCCGTGACGAAGCTGTGATGATCCTTGCAGGTCACGCTTCCGGCAGGTTGTTCTACGCTGATATTCTTGCTTTCGGGGTCTCCGCTGAAATGCTTCGACAGGAACTGCACCTTGGCCAAACCGAGTCGGTTTTGGCAAGCCACGGTCGGACATGGGTCGTCGATGCCAGGCGCGACATACTTGTTCGCCTGATTCATCGAATTGTACTTCACCAAGAAAGCTTCCTTGCCGCCTGCCACGAACTTGACCAGCCCTGCATAGATGCGTTCCAAGGTCTTTTCGCAAAGTGGCTTCTGACGGCCAAAGATGCTCGTGCCTTCATCGTCGAGGTCGAGCACCTCGCGGACCGGCTTCCACTTTTTGTATAAGGTCTCACCGAACACCTCGAAGCCGTCGTTGCCGTTGCGGGCGTGTGTGGCCGTGGGGAACACGATGGGCAACCCATATTTGCCAAAAATGGCAAAGAAGCGCTTGCGGCTGGTGTAGGCACCGAAGTCAGCGGCATTGAGGATTCGGTAATCGAAGTAATAGCCGTAGTCGCGCACATGGTTGACCCAAGCCATGAAGCTGCGGCCACGGTCGCGGCTGATGGGATGGCCGTGTTCGTCCATGTCGCCCCACGACATAAACTCTTCGACATTCTCGATTTGGATATAGTCGGGTTCTATGAACTCGATGTAGCGGAAAAGGTGTTCGGCAAGGGTGCGGCTGTCGGCATCCCTTGGCAAACCGCCTTTGGCCTTGGAGAAGTTGGTGCATTCAAGGCTTGCCCAAAGTACCACCTTTGCGCGTGGGTATTGCTTGCGGCATTTGCCCAAGTGAGCAATCAACGGGGTGAGATTGAGTGTGCGAATGTCCTCGGTGAAGTGGAGTGCATCAGGATGGTTGGCGGCGTGGCTGGCAATGGCGTTGGCATCGTGATTGACGCAGGCAATCACCTTGGCGCATTTTTCGCCGCCGATCCTGGCAGCTTCCACTCCCGTCGAAGTGCCTCCGGCTCCACAAAAGAGGTCGATGTATAGGAGTTTAATCATAGCCTCTTCCCTCCTTTATTGAAGTAGATGACTGCCAAGATAGAATTGAGCAATGGAATCAGTACGATTACCAGTGTGCCAATGGAAAACCCAATGTCTCTGTAGACGAAGAAAGCGATTGCGTAAAATAAACTCCACGCATAGAACAATATGCCGATACAGGACACGAAACCTAATAGAAAGTCGCTCATTTTTCACCTCCTTTCGCTTTCTCCAGTCGTTTCCTTAACATTTCAGGGTTGCAAATTTTTGCGTCTTCGCCAATGGTGTTGCGTACAAAATCTTCTACACTTTCAAACGAGATATTTTTGCTTCTTGAAAACTGAAATAACATTTTTGTCTTCAGTCCACCTTTTTCCACTTCTATCGTCAGCTGTTTCATTTCTCACCTCCTTTCATCAGCTCGGGGTTGTCATGGATGTTTCCGACGACCGTGATTTCTTTACAGTGAATCAATGGCATAACCAATTCTCGATTATCTTTTGTCGGAAATCTATTCACAAACACATAGCAGCCTTCTTCTTGACGCCATTCGACCTTGCCTTGTTCGAGGAAACCCGTTCCGTCAATTCGATGGTTAAGGTAGGTTATAATGTCGCCTTCATAGATTTCCTGACGTTTGCGGTCGTAAAATCCTGTGAACTGGCCGACGGTTTCAGGTTGGACTATTGCGGTCATCCAGCCATCCTCTTCGTCGTAGAATTGGATGGATACATCGCCGTCGAGGTCTGTGCGGAAGAGGTCGCCGAAGATCCAGCGGCTTTCACAAATGCTTTTTCCTCTGAATTTGATTGTTCTCATGTTGTTGATTTTAATGTTGTGTGCCATCAGGCATGTCGTGGATAGAATAGTAGCCGTTTTGGCCGTCGACGCGGTGCTCTGCATCGCAGTGGGCTTGGGCGCATTCGGTCTTGTCTATGGGGTCCCACAGGAGGCAATGGCGGCAGGTGTCGTTCCATTTGCTGCCTTTCGTGGGAAAGAAGGTCAGCAGCCCCCACCGTTCGGAGGTGAAGTGCATCTGCGTGTCGGATTCGCCTATGAGGGCAAGTTGTTCGCGTTGTGGCATGGTCAGTCCTTATTATAGGTGTCAATCAGGTAACGGACAATGCCGTCGATGGTTAACTTATAGCTTGTCAAGCCAACGAAGAATCGGCCTGACATATCGAAGCAACAATGCTTCGGTTTCAGTCGGCAGGATTGGTAGAAGTTCAGCAGTTCTCCATTTTTGGCGATGAAGGCTTTGCCGCTCTTGTACCATCCGTATTTATAGGTGTCACCATCTATAAAGGCGCTATATATTGTATAGACTTTATCAAGGTTGAGTTTCATTTCTACCTCCTTCCTTTTTCGCATTCTCTTTCGTGATGAAATAGCCTGCGGCGGTAAGTAGCACTTCCTTGAAGGATGGGTTTTGTTCGGCGAACGAGCCAATCATTTCAAGCATGTTCTCGAAAGTGGCATCGGCTGCGCCTACCATGTTGTGATTCTTGTTGATTGCGATAACGATGTACTCGTTGCAATCGTTGAGTTTGGCTTCACGGAGCCAACTCTTGATTTCTGCGATTTTCTCTTTATCCATAATGGTTTGATTTTGAGGGTTAGGTTATTCGGTGATTTCGACTTGGAAGTTGTCTTTGAGGTATTCGGCCAAAGCATCACGGTAAAGGCCTTGTGGCTTTCGATACTCGAGCATCCAAGCTCTGACGGTCTGAATTGAATTATGGCACTTATCGGCCAATTCGAGAAGAATCTTGTTTCGGTTTGCCACTGATTGTGACTCCCAAAATGCTCTTAGTTTTACTTTTTTCATTGCTTTAAGATTATTATTTGTATTTTCGTGTGTGTTTCCGTGCCGCAAAAGTAAATAATTTATTTACACGATAAACAAAATTCTTACAAAAGTTATCAACAATTTTACTAAGTCAATAACTTAAATCCAATAATCATTTGTAAATTAGAACATTATGAACGCAAAAGAAATTCATGTTGGGCAATTGCTCAAAGAGGCTTGTAATCAAAGCAATTACACAAATGTGGAAATCGCCGAAAAAGCAGGCATCTCGAAACAGACTTTGAACGGATGGTTCAAGAAAGACGACCTGAAAGTAAAGGACTTGTTTACTATATCCAAAGTTTTAGGTCGTGATTTGGTTGCCTTGTTTACGCAGCCGACTGAAGAGGATCAGCGCACCAAGGTTGTGCTGCAAATCGAAATCGAAAAGGGAAAGAGCGACGAGGTGTTGCGCTACATCAAGGATAAAAAACTGTATGAAATATTGAAATCAAACACATAGAATCATGGATAACCACTTTTTTAGGAAATGTTTCCCTCATAGGGTCGAATGTACTGACAAAACCATCAGGATTTACAGCCAACAGCCAAATCAGTTGATTTTCGAAGGAGTCTTACCAAAGAGATTCGATAAAGATAAGTTCTTTCATCGTTTGGCTTCAGATATGCCAAACTATATCGGCTCTACTATTTGCTATCTATACGATGCGAATGAAAATCCGGTCGGGAACGAGGATGCTTTCGATAAGGTTTACATGGAAACATATTTGAAAAGGTTGGATGTCCTATTAGATGCCATGCGTGGTATTGAGCCGTTTTTTGTTGCTCAATAGCCTGCACAAAATCCGCACAAAAGCAATGTAAAACGAACAAATAACATAATACTAACTGCCTGAAAACGAGAGGCCGCAAGATAATTCGGTGATTTCCAACAAGTCCTGGGTTCGAGCCCCAGCCGGGTCACAAGCATTGGAAATCAGTCTTTTAAGGCTGATTTCCTTGTATAAAGTGCACACGATTTGCACACGAATTACCGATGTTGAACGACCTTTTCGCCAGGCGAAAAGGAGAAAAAAAAATGTCTGTAATCGAATTTCTGCCCGCGCAATTGAAAAGCAATTCGCACGGTTGGTACATTGAATATCAAACATTTAATCCCAACATTGGAAAAATGCAGCGTTTTCGCACACATGTCAACGTGTTGCGAAAACACTATCCCCGACTTGCCGACTTCAAAGCACATTGCAACGGCATCATCAACACCATCAACGCGAAGCTCGCTGGCGGTTGGTCTCCTATTGGCGAAAACCAAAACGCAAGATTCTACACCTCGCTTTCGGTCGTAATTCGTGCATACCTGGCCGAAAAGCAGGATGAACTTCGCCCCGACACCCTCCGTTCTTACAAGTCGTTTTGTACCATCTTCGGGGCTTGGGTAAACGAGAATGTCCCCGACTGCCAAGCCATCTTATTTAATAAGGTGCTTGCCATTCGGTATTTGGACTATTGCTCGGTTGAACGGAAACTCAAGGGGCGTTCATGGAACAACCAACTCAAAGCGGCACGGGCACTGTTTTCTTGGGCGGTGGCAAAGTGCTACTGCAAAGAAAACCCGTTTGGTGGCATCAAGCCAAAGCGCGAGGCCGAAAAACGAAGGGTGTTGATACCTGCCGACACACGCAAACGGATTACGGCCTATTGCAAGGAAAACAACCTTGGCTTGCTCATAGTGAGCCAATTGGTTTACTCTTCACTCATTAGGCCGAAGGAAATCCGTTGCCTCAAGGTTAGCGATGTGTTTTTGAAAGAACATTACATCCTTATCCGTCCCGAGGTCGCCAAGACGCACTTTGCCCGTATCGCCACCATGAATCCCACTTTGGAGGGCTTGGTGGCTGATTGGATCATAGGTGCAAATGGCGACGACTATCTTATTGGCAGCAAAGACTACGCTGCCGGAAAGAAGCCCATCCCCCACTCTCGTTTCTCGAAGGATTGGATAGAAATGCGAAAAGCGCTGCATCTCCCCGACGAAATGGAACTATACTCCTTACGCGACACCGGAATTAACGAAATGTTGAAATGTGGCATCGACCCGTTGACGGTTATGCAACACGCGGACCACCATGATCTGAGTATGACAACCCGTTATGCGAATCATGTTGACCCGCATTTGGTTGAGACGATTTCAAAGAAAGCACCCAATTTCTAACCAAATTATAATCACATGATCAAAAAGATTCGTTACAGACTGGTGTGGAACCGTAGCGGTTCCCTCAACCAGCGCGGAGAAGGCCTCGTTCAAATCGAGGCCGAACAGCAAGGTCGGAAAGCCTACTTTTCGACACACACCTACCTGAAGCCCGAGCAGTTTGCCCGGGGCTGTGTGGTCAACACCGATTTGGCCGATGGTCTCAACTATGCGCTTTACTCGATGATTCGCGAAGTCGAGAATGTCGAACTTGAGTATATTAAGAAAGGTGTGGAGGTCACGCTTCCTATGCTGAAGGAGGCAGTCAAGGCGCATTTGTCGCCTTCGGCAAAGCTGACTGACTTTGGCAACGAGGTAGTGACCAGCAGCGAGCGCAATGTCCTCACGAAGCAAAACTACAAGACACTTTTCAACAACATCGACAAATTCAAGCCTGGCATCCATGTTGCCGAGATTGACTACCAGTTTGTCGTGTCCTACGACAAATGGCTTCGGTCGAGCGGCATTGCCCACAACACACGGATCAGCCGCTTGCGGTTGTTCCGTGCGGTGCTCAATGAGGCAAAGAAGCGCGACATCATCAGTGCCAACCCTTTCGACAAGTTCCGCATCCAGCAGATGGTTAGCAAAAAGGGCTACATCACCAAGGAGCAGCTTCACGCCCTCGAAGGAATGAAGTTGAAAGGCTATGAAGAAATCGTGCGTGATGCCTTCCTGGTCGGTTGCTACACCGGCTTACGCTTCAGCGACATCACGGCCTTGCGGCAAAACCACATCAACGGCGGTTGGTTGGTCATCGCCATGCAGAAGACCAAGTTCACCGTTGAGATTCCCATCGGCAAACTCTTCGATGGGAAGATGATGGCCATGGTGGAAAAGTACGGCGGCAACATTGGCCGACTGACAAAGAAACTCGGTCCCAACGCCACCGTCAACAAGACGCTTCGCGGCTTGCTCGATGCCGTTGGAGCCGATGCCAAGATAACCTTCCACAGCTCACGCCATACCTTTGCCACCTTGCTCGGTCAGCAGGGCGTTGACATCACGGTCGTGTCGAAGCTGCTTGGCCACACCAAGTTGCAGACCACGGAAATCTATCGTGAAGTCAATCGCGAGGGCATTGAGATGGCATTGTCCAAGGCAGTGAAATAACAGTTTTTATTTCAAGCCCCTTTCTTCAATGGTCGTTTCACGGCCATTCGGGGCTTCGTGTGCCTTTGCCTGGCTGACCGATTTCGCGCGTGCGCGAAGGAATTTGGGATATGAGGAATAATTCGGGAACAATTATTCGGGAATTGGGCAAAAACAACTGCACAACACTCTGAAAATCGGAATGTTGTGCAGCACTTTCTAACAATTAAATCGGCGAAATATTTGCCTATTCTTGCGCTATTTAGGCAAGAATAGGCAAATGTGGGTCGAGAAATTCAGCCTATTGGACCAAATCAGCAGGGTTGAAAATTTGCAGGTTTCCTGCCGTTGTCTTGGCCGCAACTTGGGTGTAAGCCTTGTTGGCGGCGAAGGCGATGGTCAGCTTGTTTTGTGCCGAAGCACCTGCCGTGCCATTGAGAATCTGCGCGTTCTTAACGGGAGCGCTTTGGCTTCCACCAGTCACGCTGCAATTCTGAACACCGTCAAAGACAGTGATAGTTTGGCAGTAGTTCCCGAA
>CADCML010000051.1 GCA_902802535.1 uncultured Bacteroidia bacterium | reverse complement strand
AAAGGGTACGCTGATTCGTGAAGGCGTTCCGAGCATCATGAACCCCGACGACAAGGGCGGCCTCGAACTCGCCCTGCGTCTGAAAGACCAGTTCGGCGCAAAAGTCACCGTCATCTCGATGGGACCTCCGCAAGCCGATGTCATCATGCGCGAAGCCTTCGCCATGGGTGCCGACCGCGCCATCCTTCTCTCTGACCGCAAGTTTGCAGGCTCCGACACGCTGGCTACCTCGTATGCCATCGCTGGACTCTGCCGCTCGTTGGACTATGATTTGATCATCTGCGGCCGTCAGGCCATCGATGGCGACACCGCACAAGTGGGTCCCGAAATGGCCGAACACCTCGGTCTGCCCCAGGTCTCCTACGTCTGCGATGCCAAGTTACTCGACAACGGCAACCTGCTGGTCCACAAGGAGAACGAAGACAGCGTCCAAGTCCTCGAAGTGGAAGGCAAGTGCCTGCTGACCGTCCTCGCTTCCGCCTTTGAGCCTCGTTACATGACCGTGAGCGGCATCGTTGAGGCCTACAATAGGGAAGTGGAAGTTTGGGGTGCCGACAAGATCGACTACGACGAAAGCCGTCTCGGTCTGAGCGGTTCGCCCACCAAGGTGTTCCAGTCGTTCCCGAAGGCCATGAAGGCTCCGGGCGAGGTCCACGAAGTGAGCGAAGAAGAAGCCGTCGAGCTGATTGTCAATAAAAACACATCATCTAAAAGTTACAGCCATGGAATTGAAAGATTATAAGAACGTATTCGTTTTCGCTGAACAGCGTGAAGGTAACATCCAATCCGTTGCCTACGAACTTTTAGGTAAGGCTCGCAACCTAGCCGACACCCTCGGTGAGAAGGTTGTGGCCATGTTGCTCGGCTGCGGCATCAAAGACCAAGCCCAGAAACTGATTGAATTCGGTGCTGACGAGGTCATCGTTGCCGACTGCCCCGAATTGAAAGACTACTTGAGCGAGCAATACACCCAGGTCGTCGACCAGATCATCAAGGAGCGTTGCCCCAACATCGTGCTCTATGGTGCCACCACCATTGGCCGTGACATGGCTCCGCGTATCGCTTCGCGTTTGAAGACCGGTCTGACGGCAGACTGCACCAAGCTTGAAGTCGTTGCTGACGAAAAGAGCAACAACGAGCTGCAGTTCCGCATGACGCGTCCCGCTTTCGGCGGCAACCTGATGGCTACCATCATTTGCCCGAACACCCGTCCGCAGATGTCCACCGTGCGTCCTGGCGTGATGCAGAAGCGTCAGCGCGAGGAAGGCCATCAAGGCGTGGTCACCAACTTTGTCCCGACCTTTGACACCAGCAAGTTCAAAGTCAAACTCGTCGAGACCATCCGCGAGTTCGTCGAGCCGTGCCATGGTCGACAACGGCGTGATGCCTCATGAGCGTCAGGTTGGTCAGACGGGTAAGACCGTCCGCCCGAACCTCTACATGGCTTGCGGCATCAGCGGTGCCATCCAGCACCTTGCCGGCATGGAAGAGTCCGACTTCATCATCGCCATCAACAAGGACAAGTTCGCGCCCATCTTCAGTGTCGCCGACCTCGGCATCGTTGGAGACCTGCACAAGATTGTCCCCATGCTGACGGAGAGACTGAAGAAGGAAATCGAAAAATAATCCTAATCGGATTATTGGTTATCATTGTAGAGCCGTTGCGTGCAGCGGCTCTACTTTTTTCTACATACAATTTGAAATTTGTTTATTTTTGCAAATCAATTCGTTTGAATATGAAAAAATATAATCGTGTTATGCTGGGCCAAGGTGGCCGTTTTGCCAAAATCTGCAGACAAGAAGGGTTCATCGGCGGTGGATTTGATATTAATGTTGATTTAAGCGATTCCCTTTATGAAAACAGGAGAGATTTTAATCAGAAATTTGTTCCTGTTTGGATGGAGAATGTCCCAGAAAAAACAAAAACAGCGGCAGGTGTGGCATGTGGTTTTTTGTGGACTATTGTTAAAGGTTTGCAAATTGGAGATGTTGTTCTTTGCCCAACAGGTGAAGGGACTTATTATGTAGGCACGATAATTGGCGATTATTACTATGTTCCCAACACGGATTTGCCGCATCGTCGTCGGGTAAACTGGATGGATGTAGAAATTTCTCGAAAATCAATGTCCGAAAAACTACGTAATTCAACGGGTTCTATTGGTACTTGTTGTGATATTACAAATTATGCGGCAGAAATTGAGGCTTTGATTGAAGGTAAAGATATTTCAGCACATGCAACAACAACCAAAGAAACGGTTATGCAACGTAATTTCGATGAGCGCTCACTGCATAAATTGTTTTGCAACTATTTACGCTCTCGAAACATTTTTGCAAAAACCATCTTTCATGAAAAATCCTCAAACAGAGTTGATTCTGCACAAAAATGGGTGCATCCCGATATAGTTGGAGTTCAATTCGAAGAGTTTAAAAACGAAGCCACACTTTCACTTCTCAAAGCTTCGGAGCCTAAAGAATCTGTCCATCTGTATTCATACGAATTAAAGAAAAGAATAGACTCTGATTATCAATTGAAACAATGCTTTTTCCAAGCACTTTCCAATTCAAGTTGGGCAAATTATGGGTATTTAGTGGCATTTGAAATCAATGATGGCCTTGAGGAAGAAATGGAAAGATTGAATAATGCTTTTGGAATTGGTATCATATTAATGCAGGCGAATGATTCGAAGATATTGTTTCCTGCTCGTGAAAAAGCTCTCGATTATAACACGATTGAGAAACTCAACAATCTGAATCCGGATTTTTGTACTTTTATCACAAAACTGTCAAAGGTTATGAACGCATCAAAGGATTATACTTTAGATGCCAAGTCATCTTTTGAAAAGATTTGTGACAGGGTATTTGAATCTGATGATGAACTGGAGCACTATTGTAAAGAACATGGAATACCTTTTTAATTTTAATTATTAGCATAATTAATGTCTCCCAACCCAAACACACTAATCCTCTACAACGACTCTGACGGCAAAGTGAACGTAAACGTCCGCTTCGCTGACGAAGATGTTTGGCTAACGCAAGCTCAACTTGTTGAGATTTACCAGACGAGTAAATCCAATGTAAGTGAACATCTAAAGCATATTTTTGCTGATGGTGAATTGCAAAAAGAACTGGTTGTTCGGAATTTCCGAACAACCACTCAACATGGTGCTATCGAAGGTAAAACGCAAACCCATGAGGTGAGTTTTTATAACTTAGATGTTATTATCGCCCTCGGCTACCGCGTCCAGTCGCCCGTTGCCGTGCGTTTCCGCCGTTGGGCTACTCAACGCTTGCACGAATACATCCAAAAAGGCTTTGCCATGGATGACGAGCGGCTGAAGCAAGGCGGCAATCGCTATTTCAGAGAACTCTTGCAGCGCATCCGCGACATCCGTTCCTCAGAACGCAATTTTTATCAGCAAGTGACTGACATCTATGCTACGGCTGTCGATTACGACCCACGCAGCGAAATGACTCGGATGTTCTTTGCTACCGTACAGAACAAACTCCATTACGCCGTGCATGAACAAACTGCCGCTGAAGTGATTTACAATCGTGTGGACAACGAAAAGCCTTTTGTCGGAATGACCAACTTCAAAGGCAATTATGTCACCAAGGACGATGTGAAGATTGCCAAGAACTATCTATCGGAATTAGAGTTGCAACGCCTTAACTTACTGGTTTCCGGCTTTTTGGATTTTGCCGAGTTCCAAGCCCTTGAAATGAAGCCCATGACCATGCGGGATTGGATAGAATCGCTTGACAACCAAATCCTTGCCAACAGAAGAAAAGTGTTGGAAGGGAAGGGGAGTGTTTCGCATGATGAAGCGATAAGAAAAGCCGAACAGGAATTCGAAATCTACCGCAAACGCGAAATGGAACAACTTGAAAGCGACTTCGACCGCGCCATAAAACAACTGCCAAAACAATGAACGAGCCCACCAAACCCCTAGACCTAGCCTACGAAGCCGGTTCCATCCTCTTGGAAAACGGCGCCGAGATTTCGCGTGTGGAGGAGACCATGCGGCGCATCGCCAGCCATTATGGCGTGGAGGACGAGAGTTTCTTCGTGCTCAGCAACGGCATCATGGCCACAGGCAAGAATTATGCCCGATCCAAGTTCATTCCTATCAAGGGGGCGAGCCTCGACAAGGTCGTGGCCGTCAACCAAATCTCGCGCAAGGTGGAACAAGGCGAGTATTCGTTGGAGAAGCTTGAGTATAGACTGAAGCAAATCCGCGCCATGAAAGCCAAACCCGCTTGGGAGCAGATTTTGGCTTCTGCCGTGGGCAGTGCGGCTTTCTGCATCATCTTTGGCGGTGGTTTCATGGATTGCCTTGCTTCATTTATCGCTGGACTCGTCCTTTGGGTCTTTATGCTTTTCGTCGCCTCCAAACGTCTGTCGCGCATCGTGGGCAATGTCACGGGTGGACTATTAGCCACTTTGGTTTGTTTTGGGTTGTATCGAATCGGTCTCGGCAACCATTTGAGCAACATGATTATTGGTGCCATCATCCCTTTGATTCCTGGAGTGCCTTTCACCAACGGCATTCGCGACATGGCCAACGAGGACTATATCGCCGGTGTCACGCGCCTCTTGGATGCCATGCTGACCTTCTTCTGCATCGCCTTGGGCGTGGCTTTGGCCTTTATGTTTGACCAGAATATCTTTGGCGAGATGCTTGTCCTGCAAGGACTTACCAACGACCCGCAGACTGCAGGCTTTGCCGTTCAACTCGTTGCCGCCTTCTTGGGCACCGTATCTTTTGCCGCCCTCTTTGGTGTTCCACGCAAATACTATTTCGATGCTGGCTTCTGTGGCACGATGGGCTGGCTGCTCTATCTCATTTTGAGCCGTTATACGGCTATGTCGCCCGCCGAAGTGCTCTTTTGCGCTACCGTTTTGGTCACCTCGATAGCTTTGCTTCAGTCAATAGCGCGAAAGTGTCCTATCACGGTGTTCCTCATCAGCGGGATTTTCCCATTGGTGCCTGGTGCAGGTATCTTTTGGACAAGCTATAATATTGTCTCCAACCATCTTCCCGATGCCCTCCATACGGGTTTCGCAGCCCTCAAGGCCACCGTCGCCATTGCTTTCGGTATCCTCGCCGTGATGGAACTCAACGGAAAGGGAAGGATAGGGAAGTGGATGAAAAAGAAGAAATGAGTGGTTGCAAAACAAAAAAGGCTCTATATTTGCAAATAATTTGAACAGTTATGGCAACGATTAATGTTTATGAGCAGTATTTTTCTGCTCAAGCCGAATACAACGGCGTAGCCCGCCACGGTGCCTTGGTGATGCTCATCGCTGATTCTGAGGCGGGTAACATTCGCTATGAGGCTGCAGTGAGCTTTTTCCCGCACAATCAAGATGATGACTTCGCGGTTTCATACGATGCTTATTTCAGCAAGGTGCTTTTCGAGTCCGCTGGTCGGCGCTCCAAGAAAAGGGAACAAGCCTTGATGGAGGAGTTTCGGCAGCATATTGATGAGTTGGCCGAAGCGATAGGAGGGAAAGTGTTGTGGGACAAACCCTTACGAGAAGAAAGGAGAGGATAATCATGAAAGAACTGAAATGCCCCAAATGCGGAAGCGTGTTCACCGTCGATGAGGCGGATTATGCCTCTATTGTGAGTCAGGTGAAAAATGCTGAGTTTCAAGCGGATGTGAACCGTCGGCTTGCCGAACTGCACCAACAACACCTTGCCGAGCAACAGTCAGCGGAGGCCAAGTTGGAGAAAGAACACCAAGTGGAAATAGGAAAAAAACAACAGGAAATCAGCCAAAAAGAATTGGAAATCAGTCAACTGCGAGGCCGCTTGCAAGCCATTGAGCAACAGAAACGCTCGGAGTTGGATTTGGCCATGGCCGCCAAAGACAAGACCATCGATGAATTGCGTGCCCAAATTGCGCAAAGTGGTCAACAACAGCAGATTGCAGTGATGGAAGTGCGGCAAAAGGCTAAGGATTACGTAAATCAAAAGGAGCAGGAAATAGCTAAGTTGCAGGCTGAGGTGAAAACGCAACAGCTTGAAGCCGAGTCGAAAATGGCCGTGCTACGTGAGAAATACGAAGGTGAGCTGAAAAGTGCACAGGACATGGTGAGCTACTATAAAGACCTGAAAACCAGAATGTCGACGAAAATGGTGGGGGAAACGCTTGAAATCCATTGCAGCACCGAGTTCAACCGTGTAAGGCCGCTGTTCCCCAACGCCTATTTCGAAAAAGACAACGATGCCTCGGGCGGTTCGAAGGGCGACTTCATTTTCCGCGATTTCGGTCCCGACGGCACGGAATATGTTTCCATCATGTTCGAGATGAAGAACGAGATGGACGAAACCTCCACCAAGCACAAAAATGAGGACTTTTTTAAGAAACTTGATGCCGACCGTAAGGCTAAGAAATGCGAATTTGCCGTGTTGGTTTCGCTCTTGGAGCCTGACAGTGAGCTGTATAACGGTGGCATAGTGGATGTGTCACACCGCTACGACAAGATGTATGTCATTCGTCCGCAGTTCTTCCTGCCCATCATTTCGCTACTCGTGCAGACCTCGAAAAAGAGCCTCGAATACAAGCAACAGCTGCAAATCGCCCGCAGTCAGTCCATTGATGTGACCAACTTTGAGAACCAGCTTTTGGATTTCCGTGACAAATTCGGCAGAAACTATCGCCTTGCGAGCGAAAAGTTCCAGACTGCCATTGATGAGATTGACAAATCCATCGCTCATTTGCAGAAAATCAAAGATGCGCTCATCGGCAGCGAGAACAACCTGCGCTTGGCCAACGACAAGGCCGAGGCGCTGACGATTCAAAAGCTGACACGAGGCAATCCCACCATGACAGAGTTGTTCAATAAGGCAAGGGAAGCGAATCGAGCGGTGGATGAAACAGAATGAAGAAAGAGGTTGTGCCGTTTTTTAGCACAACCTCTTTCTTAAACCAGACATACTTCTTTTCCCTATTATCCTTCTTTAGCTGGCAACTCAAATTTCAAATGCGCAGCTTTGTGAATAATGGCAATGAGTATCAACTCGATAATGTATGCTATAAGGTAACTGTACCAGAGGAGAGAGGGGAAGAGATGTGCCACAATCCAGAGTACAGGGATGACCATCAAGGAGATGATCAAGGAGATGAATAGTGACATCTTATGATAGTTGTATAGTTTATAAACCACCATCAGCGTGTCGATGTAGCACCACAATGCTAAGCTCAAGGCGAAAGCGCGCAAGGCTGAGGCCGTCTCGCTGATAGTGGCTTCGCTGTCTGCACCGAAGCCACGGGCGATGGACTGAGGGAAGACAAACACTATGATGCAGATAATGAGCATACTGACGGTGATGAAGCGGAACGACTTGCGCAGAATCAGATGGAAAGCCACGTTGTCGCCACGCCCCACTTCGATGGAGCCGAGGCCCTGGATGGTGCGTTCGACACCAGCTAGAAAGAGGTTGTATATCATAAGCAGGTTCATGCATACAGCCAAGGCGAAGAGTCCCACTTTACCCTGAACCGATGACACGGCATGATTGCATGCGATATAAAGCAGCGCTAATGTACCACAGGCTACGGCCAAGGGCGCACCCTGGTTAATAATCTTACCAAGTGATGAGCGAAGGGTGGCAGGTGAAAAATCGTCTTGCGTCGCCGGGCGAAGTGTAAGACGCAGATGGTTTTCCTTGTAGTGGAAGTGACGACCCATAATGGCAATACCCACTAAATGACCTATAACAGTAGCTGTAGAGGAACCTTCGATGCCCCAACCCAGCAGCTTGATAAAGACAATGTCAAGACTGAGGTTGACTGCATTATCTATCAGGATAGCGATGGAGACTAAGCGTGGACTGCCATCGACACTAGCCATCGTGGTGAGAGCCCACATCACCATATAGGCCGGAGCACCCATCATCATCACACGCAGATAATCGTGTGTGAGCGGTCGGATTCCTTCGTTGGTGCAGAGCCAGTTCGTAACCACATCAGGGATGGCAATTCCACCTGCCGTAAATACAAGTCCTACCACCAAACAAGCTGCCATGGCTAGTGTGAAGTAATAGGCCACGCCCTGATGATTCTTCTTGCCTAATTCAATGCCGACCAACATGCCGGCACCTGTGGCAAGGAGCATGTTTAAGGTGAACATCACCTGCACCACAGGTCTCGTCAGGTTGATGGCACTTACGCCATCCTCCCCAATCAGGTGGCCAACGATGATGGCATCCACCACAGTGCCCAAACAGCCCGACAGGGCGATGAGGATGCTCGACCAAAGAAAACGCCAATACTTGCGGTTAAAGGTTGCTTTATCTTCCATATTCATCTCTCAATTTCTGGTTATACTGTAAAATAGTCGAAGCCCATGATGGTATCTACGAAGCGATGGACATAGTCGGCGGCAGTTGGAGGCCACTGGAATCCCATACGATAAAGTACTTGTGTGGTATAATCGTTGGTAGACTCTATCCAGCGCATGGTGTGTTTGCTGCTCACATTGTAGGCCATCAGCGGACGCAGCAACGTAACGAGGTCAGGATTCTCCATCATCCGTCCGAGGGCCTGCTGGAACTCTTCGGTCTCGACTCGGCGCAACTCGAGGCCAGAGAGGGCGAAGCCCATGAGGATGTCGGAGAGGAACTGGCGATGGGTGTTGCAGGGATGGAACACGATGCACTCCTTGGGTGTTTGGGCCAGCAACATGATGGCACTGGCCACCTCATCAATGGGCGAGAACTCAAAGCGACGGTCAAGGTCTTCGTAAGGCACCATGCCAATCACGACATAGGCGCGCAGACGAGCCAAGAAGTTGTTGGTGTTGAAGTTGATCTGGAACTCGCCGTCTTTCTGACGTGCCGAGAGGTTACCCACACGCATGATTTTGGCATTGAGTCCGTGATGGGCAATGGCTTCGAGCACCAATTCCTCGGCCTTATACTTCGAATACACATACTTGTTGGCATCGATATCCTGTCCAATGTTGAACGTGTGTTCCGTTAGCTTCACTTCAGGTCCTGGCTTGCCGTCAACGCTCATACCGGCAATGCTGTTGGTGGAGATATGAATGAGACGGGAGCCTGTACGCAGACAGAACGCAATCAGGTGACGCACGGACTCTATATTGACCATCTCAATGTCATTGCCAGCGGAGAAGTGCTTCACGTTTGCCACGCAATTGATGACAGTAAGCCCCTGCTGGGTTATTTTGTCAAGACCATCTGGGTTGGTGACCTCAGCTGTGAACGCCTTGACACGCTGCTCATTGAAATCATTGAAGGTCCCAAAGTAGTAGAAATACAGTGATTTGAGACGATTGAGTGCTTTTTCATCATTTTCCGCGCGGATGGGACAAAGTATCCGTCCATTGTAATGGGAAAGCAATTCTTTAAGGATATGAATTCCGAGATAGCCCGTCGCTCCCGTCAGCAAGACATCGCCAATAATTTGACGTTTGTTCTGACGGAAAGCGTCTAACGTGTTGGCGGAAAGGATGGGCATAAACGGATCGTTAACCTGGCTGACAGTTGCGCTCTCTACCTCTGGTACTGTCAGGGTTTCCTCTGCTTCGCTTCCATTCACGAATGCCGCCAAGGCTCTTGGTGTCTTTTGGCTAAACAAATCATTGAACACAATCTGAACACCTTGTTTGCTAGCCTCCACAATCACTTTGATGGCATTGATGCTGGTACCGCCAATCTCAAAGAAATTGTCGGTAGCGCCCACCTCTTGAATCTTCAGCACTTCGGAGAAAATCTTGCAGAAAAGTTCTTCCGTTTCACCCACTGGGGCCACATACTCGGTGGCACGCTTCAACTCGGGTGCGGGCAGTGCCTTGCGGTTGATCTTAAGGTTAGGCGTCATCGGCATCACCTCTAACTGCATATAGACATCGGGCACCATATAGTCGGCTAACGACGAGGCTGCCAATGCCTGATGAATCTCTTCTTCACTGTGTGCAGCTCCTTCAGCCAATGTATAATAGAGTACCAAATGCTCGTTACCCATCACCTTGCGCACCTCAGCAGCTGCCTGACTGACACCTTCAATGTTCAGGGCCTTGTTCTCGATTTCGCCCAACTCGATACGGAAACCGCGCAACTTCACCTGCGTGTCGATGCGACCTAAATACTCGATTTGTCCGTCCTCATTCCAACGACAAAGGTCACCAGTATGGTACATGCGGACAGGACGGCCCCAACGGTCTTCCTTCACAAACGGACAATCCACGAACGACTTGGCTGTACGCTCGGGCAACCGCCAATAGCCTCGTCCTACTTGGACACCTGCAAAGCAGAGTTCGCCTGCCACGCCTTGCGGCACGAGGTTTCCTGCCGTATCGACAATGAAATTCCAGTTGTTGGCCACGCTCTCTCCGATGGGAATATTGTCGACGCGCTGTCCAGGCTTGATGGCGTAGTAAGAGGTGTCGTCGGTACACTCCGTAGGACCATACACGTTGATAATCTCGATGTGGTCGCTATACACGCCGCTCATCTTCTCGCCACCACCCGTGGTGAAGCGGATGGGCAGGTCGTCGAAGGCATTGAGGAGCAAGCAGGTCATCGCCGTCGAATAGCCGCCACCAGTAATCTGATGGTCGATAAGGAACTGACGGATGAGAGCCAAATCCTTGCGTATCTCTGTCGGCATGATGTGGAACGAGCCGCCCAAAGTCAGTACAGGGTACATATCTTCGATGTGGGCATCGAACGAGAAGGAACGATGACCACTGATTCGGTCGGCAGCGGTGAGTTGCTCCATATCGATGACGACAGCGATGAAGTTGCGCAGTCCGGCCTGATGGAGCATCGCGCCTTTGGGCTTACCTGTCGAGCCGGAAGTATAAATCATGTAAGCAAGACCGTAGGGATTGGACAAATCGATGGGTTCAGCATCGGGCACATCCGCCATAAAGTCGTCGATGAAGAAGGTCTTGGCAGCGGCGGTACTGAAATCGCCCTCAGCCTGTTTAGCCTTCAGTACGTCGTGCGAGGTGATGAGCACCTTCGATTCGGAGTTCTCCAGCATGTAACTTAGTCGCTCGTTCGGATATTCGAAATCCAACGGGGTGTAGGCAGCACCAGCCTTGTGGATAGCCAACACGGAAAGCGGGAACTCCTTGAAGCGGTCAAGCATGACGCAAACGAAGTCGTTGGGCTTCACGCCAAAGTCAATCAGTTGATGGGCCAGTGCATTCGAGTAGCGGTCCATCTCGCCATAGGTCAGCTGGCTATCCCTGTCGACCACTGCCGGCGCATCGGGTGTGCGCTTGGCCTGCTCGGTGAAGAGGTTGGCGAAGGTCTTGCTCAAATCCACTTCTAAATCCTTACCCGTACCTATCTTGATGATACGCTCGGCCTCCTCATCGTCCACGATGCTGATGCTGGTGAGTGCGTTGTCCGGAGCGGCAATCATACGCTCTATCACGACACGGATGCCATCGGCCAAACTCTGCATCAATCGGGCAGAATACTTGCCGTTGTCATACTCCACACAAATGGTGGGTTTTCCTTCATAGTTCTTGATGAAGAAAGTGATGGGGAATTTCGGCACATTCAGCTCCAGATTCTCCAACTCTAACGGTGTACCTTGACATACGTACTGGCTCATCACGCCCAACTGATAGACAAATTGGATTTCAGCTGTCAGTCCGTAGTCAGCGGCTATCTGGGCAAACGGATAGTTTTCGTGTTGCAGTGTCTCGTCGAAGTTGTTGCTCACCTCCTGCAGGAACTCCTTCACTTTCTGTTGACCGATGTGGGCACTCAGTGCCAAGGTGTTGACAAACATACCCACCGTATTGCGAATCTTCAGATTGCTGCGTCCCCCCGAGACGGTAGTGATGCACAATTGGTCGTTGTTGGCAAAGCGCGACAAAACATAGTAAACAGCACATAGCGTCAAGTGAGCTGGCGTGATGTTGTTGGCGCGACAGAAGTTGTCGACAACCTCCATGTCAAACTGGGCACGAGCTGTACTAATGGTTCCCTTGGTTGGATTTTCCAAATCGGGCTGCACCTCGGTAGCGGCTTCCACTTCTGCCAATCGGTTCTTAAAGAACTCCTTGGCGGCATTGTATTCTTCTCCGTTCTCGTTGTTCTTCTCGGCTATCACGTAAGCAGCATAGTTCTGATCCTCGTCCTCGATGGCATCTCCATTCATCAGACTACACAACTGGGAGTAGAAGAGGTCGGAAGAGCCACCGTCGAAGACCAGGTGATGGACATCTGCCAACAGACAAACCTGCTTCTCGGTTGTCACAATCTCAAAACGATAGAGCGGACCCGTACTGAGGTCGAACGGGCGCACAAAGTCGTGCTTGTATTGCGAAAGCTGTTCCTCGCTCATCTGCTTCTGTGGAATCTCCACCACCTGCTCCAAATCCACGGTCTGCACGATATCAGAGCCGTCGTTCCCGAAATGAGCCGTCAATTGCGGATGGCGTTTGATGAGTTCTTTCAATGCATCAGCTAGTGCTTGTGCGTCTGTTCCTTGCGGGAAGCCAATACGATATGGAATATTATAGAGGGTTGTGGATGGATTCTTCAGGCAGTCGAAGTAAACGCCTGTTTGGGCGTAACTTAGAGGCACTGATGTCAGATGGTCGGAGGCTGATGGTTGAGGTTGGACATCTACCGTCTTACTTCTGTCATTATCTATTAAACTTCTCCATATCTCATTCTCAATGCTTTGCAATGTGCCATTCTTTACCAATGACTTCGCGTTGAGGGTAATGCCATAGCGTTTGTTCACCTCTATGGCCAACTTGATGGCGGAGATAGAAGTCAGGCCAACATATCCCAAAACAGTAGTAATGCCAAAATCGGTGTTGCCGATGATGCCGGCAATCATCTTATGCAACTCTTCCTCAAGCAGATTCATAGGCACATTACTCTCCACCACAGCCTCCTCCGCTTTCTTTTCGGGCTTCGGAAGGGCTTTTTTATTCACCTTCTGGTTCTGGTTCAAAGGAATGGCATCAATCTGCATCGTCACGGCAGGCACCATGTATGGTGGTTTCTGGTCGAGGATGAAGCTGTTCAATGCCTCAATGTCCACCTGTTCATCGCTGACGATGTAGGCAGCAATAAACTTTCCTCCGCCTTCCTCGTCGAAAGCCTGCACGGTAGCGTCCTTGATGCCGGGGTATTCGCGAATCACTGCTTCCACCTCTTTCAGTTCGATGCGGAAACCACGAATCTTCACTTGACCGTCGCGACGACCGATGAACTGGATGTTGCCGTCGGGCAGGTAACGAACTATGTCGCCCGTACGATAGACTGGTGACCATTTCTTTTCGTCCGTAAACGGATTCGCAATAAACACTTCCGCCTGCTTTTCTGGTCGGTTCAGATAGCCACGGGCCACCTGTGGACCGCTGAGCCACAACTCGCCAAGGGCGCCCACGGGAAGACGGCGTCCGTGTGTATCGGTGACGTATGTACGTACATTCTCCAACGGTTTGCCGATGGGAATATCAGTGTATTTTTGATTCACCTCAAAAGCGGTTACAATGATGGTGGACTCTGTCGGACCGTAGCCGTTGTGTAGCTTGTATCCCTTCGGGGGCGTGAGCGGTGCCAGTTTCTCGCCCGCCACAGAAAGGTGCAGTAACGAGTGGTTCTCTATGTTCGTCGCAAACTGGTAGCCCACCTGAGTAGTGATGAATGTGTGGGTGATGTGCTCGCGCTCGAAGTATTCATTGAGCGCCATCAGGTCAAGGCGAAGTTCCTCTGGGATGATATGCACGGTGGCACCACCAGTCAACGGCGGATAGATGCCCTCCTGATGCACGTCGAAGCCATAGCTGGCGTATTCGGCCACGTTGTGCTCTGGCTTTATGTCATAGTATTTCCAATACCAATGGCAGTAGCACACCAAATTGGCATGGGTAAGCTGGCAACCCTTAGGAATACCCGTAGAGCCTGAGGTGTAGAGTAGAATGAAAAGACTCTCAGGTTTCGGGCCTTCGGGCAGTTGGTCAATAATCATTGGTAACTGGGCAATGTCTTTCGTCAGCAACACATCGCCATCGTATTCGTCGAGCAAATCACGCAAATCCTCATCGGCAATGAGCAGGCGGGCGCCAGCATCCTTTACCATGAAATTCAGCCGTTCTTTCGGGTATGTCGGGTCGAGAGGTTGGTAGGCACAGCCTGCTTTCAAGATGCCTATTGACGCGATGGCCATCCATTCTGAACGGTTGATGAGCACCGAAACGGCATCCTCACGTCCCAGGCCTTTGCTGGCAATGTAGCATGCAATGCGGTCGGAGATTTCATCTACTTGCGCGTATGTATAGCGGTGGTCCTTGAAGACCACGGCCATCGCATCGGGAGTTGCTTTTGCCTGTTTGCGGAAGAGGGAAACGACGGTCTCGGTCGTGTCGTAGTCAACGCCCTGCGGATTGAAGCTGTCCAGTCGAGCCGTCTGTTCTGCAGTAGTAATCTCTACATCGTGCAACAGTGGCTGTGTCAGCATGCCACCTACCACGGCTTCATAACTTTCGAGGAACTGTGCTACCAGCATATCGGAATACTCGCCAGGATTATACTCCGCCTCGACGACATACTTCCCGTCTTGGATATAAGCCTTGACGTAAATAGCCACTTCAAGCGTATTGTTGTTGAGGCGTTTCACCTGCATCGGCAGTCCGGCGAAGGACTGTTTGTCGAACAGTGTACCGTGCCAAGCGAACATCGTGGCCATTTGCAGTCCTATATCGTTCACCACATCGCTATAGGAGTATGCCTCGTGCTGCCTGCAACCACTCATCTGCTCTTGACCAGCTTTAAGGAAGTCGAGCACCGTCGTCTTGTCATCCCATTTGACATACACCGGTAGCGTCCTGACCAGCATGGCCACCGATTGTGCCAACTGCTTGTCAGCACGACCGTTATGAATCGAGCTGAACAGTGCTTGTTGCTCATTGTTGTACTTCGCCAACAGATAACCGTATGCAGCCGTGAATAAAGTGCTTTTGTAGATGCCATGATTTTTGCAGTAGGCTTCCACCTCAGCCACCTCTACCATCATCTGTCGCGTCAGTTTGGCCTCACCGTTTGCCTTGTTTTCTTCAGCAAGTATGTCGCCCAACAGCGGACTATACACGTCAGCACAATCAAAGTGATCCGCATACCATTTTTTGTCTGCCTCGAAGTCAGCTGATTTGCTCCTGACATCCTCCGCCATCGCCACCTCTGCCATCGTTTTTTCCTCAGGCTGAAGCGGTTCTCCTTTGTATGCCTTCTCAATGCAGGCCAGCATCACCTTTCGCGATTCACCGTCGCTGATAATGTGGTGGATGTCCTGCAACAGGTAGTAATGCTTGCCGTCTTTCAGCATCTGGAGACGGAACAGTCGATCACCCACAATATTGAACGGCTGAACGAACTTCGACTTCTCGGTCTCAATGTCGGCACAACTTGAAATCTGAACTTTGAACCCTGAAACCTCTGAATCATCGATGGTTTGCACAGGCTCGCCATCGTCGCCCAGTTCTATCCGGGTGAACAGCGTAGGATGCGCCATCACTGCAGTCTCGATAGCTTGGCAAAGCCGTTGCTCATCCAGACTGCCGTCGAATGTATATAGATAAGGTATATTATAGCAAGCCTCGCTCTGATGTTCCATGCACTCCACATAGAGGCCGTATTGTGTTTTTGTTAATGGTGCGGTTGTTTTCATTTTTTTTCAGGTTATTTTATCAGCCCAGCAATCAAAAACTTAATCGAAATACCCGAACCCGCTGATGGCCTTCAGCATCTGATCGACATAGTCCCACGAGGTGCTCGACCAGTGGAAACCGAGACGGTGCAAGACGTTGCAGGTGTAGCGGTTATCACGCTCGATGATGGCAGCCTTTTGTCCGTGGGTGACATCCTGATAGGCCAGAACGGCTGAGAGCAGCTTGGCCTTTTCGGGGTCTTGTCCTGCCTCTTCAATAGCCTTTTCAAATTCGTCATTTTCAACAAAGCGTATTTCTTTGCCAACCTTCGCCATGAGTTGGAGCACGTCGCCCAACAACTCCGTGTGGTTGTTGAAAGGCTGGAAGACGGTACAGTCCTTAGGCGTCGCTGCGAGGGTCACCACAGCCTTGGCCGTCTGGTCGATGGGTGACATCTCGGTCAGTTCGTCATAGCTTTCGTAGGGGCAGCAGCCCAGCACATGGAACACCTTCAGACGTCCCATGTAACTGTTGCTGTTGAAGTTAGCCTGGAACTCGCCGTCGTAGCTGCGTGGTGCGAGATTACCTACACGCATCACCTTGGCACTCAATCCGTGGTGGGCAACGGCATCGAGAATCAGACGCTCGGCCAGGAACTTGGAGTTGATATAACGGTTGTCGAGGAACTGTCCGAACCACAACTTGCGCTCGTCGAGCTTGGGCACTTGCTCGCCATCGTTGTGGATAATCCATATTTCGCCCACTGAAGTCGTAGAGACATGCACCAGTCGGGCATCGTTCTTCAGACAGAACTCCACGCAGCGCTGCGCACCGCCGATGTTCACGTCCTCGATGTCGGTTCCCTTGGAGAAGTGCTTCACGTTGGCAGCACAATTGAAGACGGTGTCGATATGGATGTCAACATTGATTTCCTGCGTCACGTCAGCATTCACCACAAAGAGGCGGGTGCCGAAGAGTTCCTTGAATGAACTCTCGAAATAGTAGAACAGCAGGTTCTTGAGACGATGCTCGGCAGAAGGCTGGTCCTTGCCACGAACCATGCAAGTAATGGTTGTGGCATCGGAGTCGATAAGTTCGCGCAACACATGGATGCCAAGGTAGCCCGTGGCACCAGTAAGAAGGACATTACCCAGCTGCTGACGCTCGCCCTTTAGGAATGTCTCTATATTGTTCCGTTGCAAGATGGCATCGATGCCGGAGTAGTCAAACTTGGTTATATTGACGTCGGAATCTTCAGTGGGAGCTTCGCCACTCACGAACTGTGCCAGCATACGCGGCGTAGGATGAGTGAACACATCGCCATAAATCACATGGTAGCCAGCCTTGTCGGCCTCGATGATGACCTTCGTCACCATAAGCGACGTGCCGCCCATCTCGAAGAAGTTGTCGGTGGTGCTTACCTTGTCCAACGACAGGATGTCGCCGAAAATCTTGCAGAACTGTCTCTCCATTTCATTGGCAGGCTCCACATATTCGTGGTCTGCCGCCTGAATGACGGGAGCTGGAAGTGCCTTGCGGTTCACCTTCTGGTTCTGGTTCAGCGGGATGGCTTCAATCTGCATGGTGGCGGCAGGAATCATGTAGGGCGGTTTCTGCTTGCCGATGAAGGCGTTCAGATCCTTGATGTCCACCTGCTCGTCGCTGACGATATAGGCTGCAATGTACTTGCCGCCGTTGTCGTAGTCGAAGGCCTGGACGGTGGCATCCTTAATGCCAGGATACTCGCGGATGACAGCCTCTACCTCCTTCAATTCGATGCGGAAGCCACGAATCTTCACCTGTCCGTCGCGACGACCCACAAACTGGATGTTGCCATCGGACAGATAGCGCACGATGTCGCCCGTACGATAGACACGGCTGTATTTCGCATCGGTCGTAAACGGATTTGTCAGATAGGTCTCTGCGGTCTTTTCGGGACGGTTCAGATAGCCACGGCTTACCTGCGGACCACTGACCCAAAGCTCGCCCACGGCACCTACCGGCAGACGGTTCAGCTGCTTATCGACGATATACAAGCGTAAATTGTCGAGCGGCTTGCCGATGGGGGCGTTCTGCTCGAACTCCTTCATGGGGTATGTGGTTGTAAAGATGGTACACTCTGTAGGACCGTAGCCATTATGAAGCTGATAGGCCGTTGGTGGTGTGAGCGGCAGCACCTTTTCGCCGCCAACGGAGAGATGGAGCAGCGAATGGTTGTCGAAATTCATCGCAAACTGACATCCCACCTGTGTGGTCATGAACGAATGGGTGATACCTTCACGGTTGAAGTACTCATTCAGGTCAGGCAGGTTGAGACGAATGTCCTCGCCGATGATATAGACGGTGGCGCCACAGGTCAGGGCGGAGTACATGTCCATCATACAAGCGTCGAAGCCATAGCTGGCGTAAGCGGCCACCTTGTGTTCAGGCTTCAAGTCGTAGTAACGATGGTACCAGTGGCAGAAACATACCAAGTTGCCGTGCTCCAACTGACAGCCCTTTGGCGTACCAGTAGAACCTGAAGTGTAGAGCATGATAAACAACGACGATGGCGTAATGTCTGCCTTGACAGGTTCCATGGCAGCAGGCAAGGCTTCGATGTCCTTGGTCAACAAAACCTCACCTTGGTATTCATTTACGATGGGACGCAGTTCCTCGTCGGCGATGAGCAGTTTGGCATTGGCATCCTGCATCATGAAATTCAGACGCTCGGCGGGATAGCTCGGGTCAAGAGGTTGATAGGCGCATCCGGCTTTCAGCACACCTATGGAGGCCACTACCATCCACTTGCTGCGTGGAATCAGAATAGATACCACATCCTCTTTGCCAAGACCCAGAGATTGGACGTATTGTGCAATACGCTCCGACTGTTCATCGACCTGCTTATAGGTCAGACGAATATCGTGATACACCATAGCGATGTTGTCGGGATGCAGCTCAACCTGACGGCGGAAGAGCGACACAACGGTTTGCGTGTTGTCGTAATCGACATCGTTTTGGTTGAAGCTGTCAAGCAACGTCACCTGTTTGGTGTCGAGCAGCGACACGTTCTTCAGCGGTGTTGCGGGATTGCTGATGAAGGCATTGGCAGCGTTGCTGATGGATTGTGCCAGACATTCCATCAACTCGTGGCTGTAGCGTCCATTGTCGTATTGCAAGCAGATGCTCGGCTTGCCCGACGGGTCGTTCATGATGAAGAAGGCGATGCGGAACTTCGGCGTTTCCGACTCGAAACTCTCGATGGGCACGGTCTGTCCCTTGTACTGATGGTCGTCGATGATGCCCATCTGGTAGGCAAACATGATTTCCGCAGAAAGGTCGTAGTCGGTGGCGATGCGTGTAAACGGATAAGTCTCGTGCTGCAATGTCTCTTCGAAGTTCTTGCTGGTTTCGTTGATGAACTCCATGACACTCTGCTCACCAATGGTGGCACTCAATGCCAGCGTATTGACGAACATACCCACGGTGTTGCTGATGCGCAAGTCAGAACGTCCGTTGCTGATGGTGGTGATGCACAGTTCTTCGCTATTGGTGAAGCGTGACAGTGCATAGAAGGTGGCAGCAAGGATGTGGTGTGCCGGAGAGATGTTGTGCTGACGGCAGAAATTCTCGATGGCCGTGAAATCCAGCGGAGTAAACAAGGTGCCCACAGTGCCTTGCTCCTTGGGATTGGTAAGGTCAGACGGAACTTCTGTCACGCCCTCCACCTTTCCTAAACGGTTCTGGAAGAAGTCGCGGGCATCAGCATATTCCTCGCTGCTTTCAGCGGCTTTCTGTGCAGCCACGAAGTCGGCGTAGGTGAAAGTCTCTGGTTCAATCTCCTTGCCGTTGAGCAAGTCAAACAACTGCGACAGAATCAGGTCGAAGGAGCCACCGTCCACGACGAGGTGATGGATATCCATCATCAGATACACCCATTGCTCCGTAGTGACAATCTCCACGCGGTAGGTGACAATCTCCACGCGGTAGAGCGGTCCCTGCCTCAAGTTGAAAGGCTTGACGAACTCCCACTTGTAATGCGGGATGTCTTCTTCTTTACACTGGCTTTGGGCAATCTCTACAGGTTGTTCAAGGTCCACAATTTGGATGATGTCGGACCCTGAACTCCCAAAATGCGCCTGCAGCATGGGGTGCGTCTTGACGAGGGTCTCCACAGCCTTGGTCAGCAGATTGATGTCCACATCTTTGGGGAAACGGGCAATGACGGGCGTGTTGTATATGGTGGATTCGGGATTCTTGATAGAATCTACATAAACACCCATCTGTGCATACGAAAGCGGAATGTTGCTCATGTCGGCATGTGCCGTCTCCGCTTCTTCCTGTGTGGCAGTGCCACCACTCATCAGCACTGTCAGAATCTCGTTCTCGATGCTTTGCACGCTGCCAGACTTGGCCAAAGCCTTGGAATTCAAGGTCACGCCAAAGCGCTTGTTAATCTGGATAGCCACCTTGATAGCCATGATGGAGGTCAGGCCAACATAGCCCAAAATCGTCGTGACGCCAAAATCCTCGGTATTGATGATTTGTGCGATAATGCCATGGATTTCCTTTTCCAGCACATTCATCGGCACGTTGCTCTCCACAACCTCTTCCGCTTTCTTTTCGGGCTTCGGAAGGGCTTTCTTGTTCACCTTCTGGTTCTGGTTGAGCGGAATCTTGTCGATTTGCATCGTCACGGCGGGCACCATGTAAGGCGGTTTCTCCTCCATGATGAAGTTGTTCAACGCATTGATGTCGATGGTTTCATCGGAAAC
>CADCML010000050.1 GCA_902802535.1 uncultured Bacteroidia bacterium | reverse complement strand
TCCTCTTCTCTTTAATCATACGATTGCAAAATTACAAAAGCTTAGTGTTTTTTTGAGTTTAATTCATCGAAAATCGACCCTTTCCAGCACCTAAAAGGACAATTACATACAAAAGAAGCGTGGCACTGATATACCACTTCTTCTATCGGAGGTCGTGAGAATTACCTAATAATGCAGATGTAGTAATCAGCCCACGCTAAAACAGCGCGAACCGAACACACCCTCTTGCATTATTATTCTGGAAATTTCTCACGTTTCCGATAGCAAGACGAGCATAACGCTTCGTGTTTCTTTATGTCGGCGGCACAAAGTCCGCCATAAGAACCGCAGCAAAGATACAACTTTTTTGTTTGAGCAAGCAAATCAAGACGATTTTTAGACCTTGTTCGCAAGAAAAGTTGTACCTTTGCAGCCTCAATCAAATTCGCATAAAACACACAATTATAATGAAAAAAGAAGTAAAATTCAGCCTGGTTTACCGCGATATGTGGCAGTCGTCAGGCAAATACGTGCCACGCAAAGACCAATTGGAGCAAATTGCCCCCTTGATTATCGAAATGGGCTGCTTCGACCGTGTGGAGACCAACGGCGGCGCCGCCGAACAAGTGAACCTGCTTTACGGTGAGAACCCGAATCCGTCGGTACGCGCTTTCACGGCGGCATTGCACAAAGGAGGCATCGAGTGCCACATGCTCGACCGCGCCCTCAACGCATTGAGGATGAACCCTGTGCCCGCCGACGTGCGCCAACTGATGTACAAGGTGAAGAAAGCCCAAGGCGTTGACATCACCCGTATCTTCTGCGGCCTCAACGACGTGCGCAACATCATCCCGTCCATCCAATGGGCCAACGAAGCGGGCATGGTTTCGCAAGCCGCCATGAGCATCACCTACTCGCAGGTGCATACAGCCGAGTATTATATGAAGATGGCTGACCAGCTCATCGCCGCAGGTGCCAAGGAAATCGCACTGAAGGACATGGCTGGTGTGGGTCGCCCTGTTTCGTTGGGCAAAATCGTGAACCACATCAAGACGCAGCACCCCGAAATCAAGGTGCAATACCACGGCCACACCACTCCCGGCCTCTCGATGGCTTCGATGCTCGAGGTGTGCAAGGCGGGCTGTGACTATGTTGACGTGGCCATGGAGCCGCTGTCGTGGGGCACTGTCCATCCCGACGTCATCAGTGTGCAAGCCATGCTGAAAGACGCCGGTTTCCTCGTGAAAGACATCGACATGAAGACTTATATGGCTGCCCGCAGCATGACACAGAGCTTCATCGACGACTTCCTCGGCTATTGGATCGACCCGCGCAACCGTTACATCAACTCGTTGCTGCTGGGTTGCGGTCTGCCCGGAGGCATGATGGGCTCGCTGATGGCCGACCTCAAGCCGGTACACGCCGCCATCAACATGAACCGCAAGAAAGACGGACTGCCCGAACTCAGCGAAGACGAGATGCTCGTCGAACTGTTCCAAGAAGTGCAGAACATTTGGCCGAAACTCGGCAACCCGCCTTTGGTGACCCCGTTCAGCCAATACACCAAGAACATCGCCCTGATGAACCTTTTCGCATTGAGCAAGGGCGAACCGCGCTACGAAACCAGCATCGACCCCGCCGCTTGGGACATGATTCTCGGCAAGGCCGGAAAATTGCCTGGCACACTGGCTCCCGAAATCGTGGAATTGGCCAAGAAGAAAGGCTTTGAGTTCTTCACCGGCAACCCGCAAGACAACTATCCCAACGCACTGCCACATTTCATCGAGGAGATGAAGAAAAACGGCTGGGACCGCGGCCAAGACGATGAGGAACTGTTCGAGTTTGCCATGCACGAGAAGCAGTACCGCGAGTACAAGTCGGGCGAGGCCAAGCGCCGCTTCAACCAAGAGTTGGAGGCCAAGATGAAGGAGAAGTTCGAGAAGGCTGGTGGCACTGCCAAGATTCCGGACCTCCGTGCCCTGCGCCACCCCAACGCCGAACCCGTCATCGCTCCTGTGAGCGGCATCGTGATGTGGGAGGTTGACTTCGACGACAAGTCGATTGCCCCTGCTCCCGGAAAGGTGTACAAGGAAGGCGACCTGCTCTGCGCCATCAACAGCGAGCATGGCATGGAACCCGTTTATGCATTGTGGTCTGGTAAGATTGTGGAGGCTACAGCGGACCAAGGCAAACGCGTCAACAAGGGTGAAACTATTGCTTTTATTGAGAAATAAAGCCGATTGGGACAAATTTTCATGACCAAATCGCAAGTGTGGCACATAAATTGCTACTTTTGCGGCGTTTGTTGAAAACAAACAAATTTTATCAACCTTATTATTAACCAAAACTTATTAAAAATGAAAAAAGTATTCTTAATCTTAGCCCTTGCCTTCGCAGGCATCTTCACAGCTAATGCTCAAGTTTGGCTTGGTGGTTCCGTCAGCACTGTCTTGTCAAAAAACACAAAATCTTTTAAGATTGCTCCTGAAGTTGGTTACAGCCTCAAGAACGTTCCTCTGAGCTTCGCCTGTGCATTCGACTTTGCTTATGTAAACAATCCTTATCAAAAAGGTACGGGTTTGACTTTGACGCCCTATGTTCGTTACACGATCGCCAACATCGAAAAATTCAGTTTCTCTTTGGATGCAATGGGTCAATTTGGCCTTATAGATGCTAAAGGCTTCAGAGTCGGTGTCAGACCCATCGTCGCTTGGATGGCCACAAAGCATTGGACAGCAGCCTTCTCTGTCGGTTTCCTCGGCTACGACAAGATGAATTATTATGATCATGGTGCATTCGTCCTTGATTTTGAAACCGCAGCCCCCAGTTTTGGATTATATTACAACTTCTAAAACATAGAAATCCACAAAGAAAAAGCCACCCGCGGGTGGCTTTTTTCGTTTATGGAACACGCTGATACACCGTTGCCACTCGACACACGTTGTATATTTTCATTGTGATGTGGTCGCCCTTCTGCTCTGAGGGGAATCTCACGCTCGTGTCAAGGTTGTTAAAACCGCCGAAAGTCCAATCATCGGTGGTGAGAATGATACGGTAATCGCCTGTCTGCCTGACGGGTATCACATAATCAGGGATGGAATTTGGCCCCCAATTGAAGACGAAAATCAGGTTGCCGCGCTCATAAACGATAGTCTTGTTGTTCTCATCGGCCAACAACAGCCACGCGGGCAAGGCGTTCATCACAATATGGTTTTTCACAAAATCGAGCATGGCCTTGTCGAAAGCACCCATGAAGCGATATTTCAAATGCTCGTTGTCCACCAACGACCACTGGCGGCGGGCATAATGGTAACTCCAATTATTGCCTTCGCGCGGAAAATCAATCCATTCGGGATGACCAAACTCGTTTCCCATGAAGTTGAGCCACGCCTCGCCACCCAAAGTAAGCGTAAAAAGACGAATCATCTTGTGCAAGGCAATGCCACGATCCACCGTCATGGAAGGCGTGTCGATACTCATGGCATTGTACATTTCGCTGCCTATCAGTCGGAACGCAATGGTTTGGTCGCCCACCAAGGCTTGGTCGTGGCTTTCGGCATAGGCCACCGTCTTGGTCTGCGGCTGGTGGTTGGTCATGGTGAAGAAGAAGTCGTTCATGTTCCATTGGTTCTCAGGCTGGTCTTTCAGCACCTTGATCCAAAAATCAGGCTCACCCATGCCCAAGCGATAATCGAAACCCATGCCACCGTCGGCAATCGCGTGGCAAATGCCCGCCATTCCGCTTACATCCTCCGCGATAGTGATGGCGTGAGGATTAATTTCGTGACAAAGCGTGTTGGCCAACTGCAAGTAAGTGACCGCATCGGCATCCACGTTGCCGTCGAAATATTTCCACGGGTTGTCGATGACGAGACCGTTGCCGTGGTCGAGATAGAGCATTGAGGTCACACCATCAAAGCGGAAACCGTCAAAATGGAAGTCCTCCAACCAATAGCGCACGTTGGAAAGCAAGAATTGCAGCGTTTCCTCCTTGCCGTAGTTGAAAAGTTTGGAGTCCCAAAGGTTGTGGTTACCGCGCTCGCCACCATGCAGATATTGGAAATCAGTTCCATCGAACAGGTTGATGCCCTCGCGGATATTCTTCACCGTGTGGGAGTGCACCAAGTCCATGATGACCAGCAGACCCATACCGTGCGCAGTATCAATCAGTTCCATCAATTCTTCGGGCGTACCAAAACGCGAACTCGGCGCAAAGAAATTTGAGACATGATAGCCAAAAGAGCCGTAATAAGGATGCTCCGCGATGGCCATGAGTTGGATGGCGTTGTAGCCGTCCGCCTTAATGCGCGTCAATATCTTCTCGGTGAACTCCTTATAACTCCCGACCTTCCCCTCCTCTTGCGCCATACCGACATGCGCCTCGTAAATCAGCAACGGCTCGTTTTTCAGTTGCGGCCCGGTGTGCTTATATATATAAGGTGTGGGCGGATTCCAGAACTGGGCGTCGTAGTCCTTGGTGCCTTCGTCCTGAATCACTCGCTTGATATACACGGGAATGCGCTCGTGCTCACCGATTTGCGACTGCACTAACACCTTCAGTTTGCTGCCGTGGACAAGCGATTTTCCAAACTCGCTATCCGGCAAGAAGATTTCCCAAATGCCGTTGCCGATGTTCTCCAAAGGGAACTCATAGCGGTTCCAATTATTGAAGTCGCCCATCAGCGAAAGGTAATGTGCAGCAGGTGCCCATTCGCGATACCACCAGCCGTGGCGACGCATGTCGTAATTGAAGCCTAAAAACTGATGCGCCGAAGCGAAATTTTTGAGGCTACCGTAACGGTTTTTGATGTCGTTCAACCGCCATTCGTAGCGGTTGTGGCGGTCGTCAACGGCTTTGCTGACGGGGTTGAGCCATGGGTCGTTTTTTACGAGAGGGAGCATATTATTCTGTTTTTGTTTTGTTTTCGATGATTTCCCAGTGGCCGCCTTTGTCGGGGCCAACGCGGCGAATCAAACCACGTTCTTGAAGTTTTTTGATGGCTCTTGCAATATTACTCCTATCTATTCCAATTAATGTGGCCATTTCTTGAGTGGTAATATCAGGATTCTTCATTATCAAATCCATTATTTTCTGTGGCGTTTTCTGTAGCGTTTTCTGTAGCGTTTTCTGTAGCGTTTTTGTACCAATACTTTCCACGTGTTTTTCATCTTTTTCTACATATTCTATATCCATTTCCACGTGTTTTCGGTCTTTCTCCACGTGTTTTTGCGAGTCTGTATTTCCTTCGGTGACATTATCAGTGACACTATCGGTGACATCCTTATAAAACGGCACAGTAAACCGAATGAAATGCTCCATAAATGTGTTGTTGTGAACGATGAAATTGATGACCGCCGCCTTCTCAATGTCGAGTTCGTCGGTTAATTCGCGCTTGAATTCTATTCTATTGGATTCCGTCATTTTCATCGTCTATAGCACCGCAAAAATACCAAAATATCCTCAATGAAACACAACCTCCCCCGAATCCAAATCAATAACCTTCGTTTCAGATGCTTCCAAATGCACTGGAACCACCTCGTTAGCGAAGTCGTTCATATCGAACTCGTTGGCTTTGCGTTTGCCCATCAAAACGAGAGCATCGTGAGGGATTTTCACCTCCATATCGCGAGGCTCGTTGCGATTGAAATTCACAACAACCAGCAATCGTTCCGTTTCGGAATAGCGCAAAAAAGCATACACAAACTGCGGGTCGAAGTTCATATACCACGGGTTGCACCACATCAAATCATAGAACTTCCCTTCGCTGATGGCGGAATGTTCTTGCCTGAAGTGCAACAAGTTACGATAATAACCGAACAATTTTCTTTGCTTTTCGTCAAACTGGCCGCCATCGAATTGACCGCCGTTCATCCACTTTTGATGTTCGGGCATGTGACAATAATCGAAAATGGAAGTACGACCGTCATCACCACTGTAACCCACTACACCAGAGGCTGTTTCACCACTTTCTTGTCCGTTATAAACCATAAACGGTCCTGTATTCATCAAGGCGGAAAGCGCCACGGCGGGCAAGGCGGCAAAGGCATCGCCCACGAACTGTGGCGAGGCCAAACGCTTCTCGTCGTGGTTCTCCATGAAACGCAGCATGTGGGCATCCATCTCGTCCAAGTCCTTCCACACCTGACTGATTTCCTTCGCCTCATGGCCGTGACAAAGCACATTCTCCAAGGTGTTGTACAATCCGACTTTGTCGTACAGATAGTCGAAACCCGCCTCCAAGAATGGCTTGTAAAGTGCTGGTTGATAGATTTCTGCAATCATTACAGGCTGATAGTCTTTGCGCAAACGCTCAATCACCCACTGCCAAAACGCCACCGGCACCATCTCGGCCATATCCACGCGGAAACCATCGACATCCTTCTCGCACCAAAAACGCAGAATGTCAAGCATTTTCTCCCAAGTGTCGTGGTTGTCGTAGTTCAGTTTCACTGTGTCGTACCAATCATTGATGCTCGGATTGGGCGCAAACACATTGTTTCCCGTTGCTTTGGCGGGAAACTCCTCGTAAGATTGCTCGCCGATTCGCCTTGGCGAAACAAAGGCTTGCCCTTCGCAATAATAAAAATTGCAGGCATCAAATCCCTTGTTTTGTCGCGCCAAATGATTGGGAATGAAGTCGATAATTACTTTCATTCCGTGTTGATGAATACGCTCGACCAATTGCTCAAAGTCGGCCATCGTGCCCAAATCGGGGTCAACGGAACGATAATTGGTGACGGCGTATGGCGAGCCTGCGCGGCCCTTAGTAATGTCGGGGTGCGTACCTGTCGATTCGGAAGCGTGTTCCAGAATGCCCGTCAGCCAAATGTGGGTGAACCCCAAATCCTTAATCGCGTTGAGGGCGGTTTCGTCAATGTCGTTAAAAGTGCCGCAGCCGTTTTCTGCCTTGCTGCCATTGATTCGGAACGCGGTTTGCTTGTTTCCGAACAGTCGTGGAAAGAGTTGATAAATATTCATAGCGCAAAATTAGAAAAATTCCACTCAAATTCATCATTAATTGAAAAATGTACTACTTTTGCCCAATTATGAAAACAAAGCAAAAAGAAATACAACCTCCTTGCTGTTGGACAGTTGAAGAATTGAAAGAGCAAATTAGACTTTCTTTGAAAGACATTGAAGAAGGTAGAACTATTTCGTCTGAAGAAGCAGAATTGCATTTTACAAACTACCAATATGAAATATAACACACTAATTATCACGATCCAGCCCACTTGGGAATCCATCAACGAGCGGGGCTATCCGCAATGGTTTTCCGATGCCAAATTGGGCATTTTCATCCATTGGGGCGTGTATTCCGTGCCAGCCTACGCAAGCCTCGAAGGCTATGCCGAATGGTATTATCGCGGCCTGATGACCAACGACGACCGCAAGGCTTTCCAAGAGCGCATTTACGGCAAAGACTTTCAGTATGAGGACTTTGCGCCGATGTGGAAAGCCGAACTTTGGAATCCTGACGAATGGGCTGAATTGTTCCAAAAGTCAGGGGCGAAATATGTGCTTTTGGTCTCGAAGCACCACGACGGTTTTTGCCTCTGGCCAAGCCAATATGCACCAAATTGGAACTCTGTGGAATTAGGGCCGAAGCGCGACATTTGCGGCGAATTGACCGAAGCCGTACGCAAAAAGGGCCTCAAAATGGGCTTCTATTACTCCCTGCCCGAATGGAAAAGCGACATCCACCGCTGGTACGTTGACCCCGATGATAACATTGGCACATACGTCGATACACACATGATTCCGCAGTTCAAAGAATTGATTACCAAATACAAGCCCACCGTCCTTTTCACCGATGGCGAATGGCGCAACAGCGCGGAACAATGGCACGCCACCGAACTGATTTCGTGGTACTACAACACCGTGGGCAGCGATGCCATCGTCAACGACCGCTGGGGCGACGGACAGCAACACGGCTTCCGCACACCTGAATACAGCGCGGGCATCACCCTCACCGACAGGCCTTGGGCGGAATGTCGCGGCTTGGGGCGCAGTTTCGGCCTCAACCGAAACGAGCCTTTGGAAAACTACTTGACCTCCGACGAACTCATCCGCCATTTCTGCGTCCTCGTGGCGGCTGGAGGTGGTATGACGCTCAACGTAGGGCCTGCCGCCGACGGAAAAATCCCGCTTTTGCAACAAGAGCGACTTTTAGACCTCGGCAAGTGGCTCGATATCAACGGGGAAGCAATTTATGCCACCCGGCCTTACAAGAAGTTCTACGAGATGAAACCCGTCAGCATTTGGCGCATGGACGAGGAAATCAACTTCGACTGGAAGCGCAATTCCCCTGACCCTGCCATCAGCTGCGACCATTTCCAAGCGCATTGGCAAGGCTCATTCTCCTGTTTTGCCGACACCTATACCTTTGAAATCCAGACCGATGACAAAGCCAAGTTAGTCATTGACGGCAAAACCGTAATTGAAAACACTCAAGTATCGAAATATGGCAAAATGAAACTCGAAGCCGGTCAGCACAACATCGAAGTTTTCTATGAAGAAGACGACATGGAAGCCACCATCAGTCTGTATTGGTCATCCAAGAAGATGGAAAAGCAGGTGATGCAAGGCTTTAAGATGGGAGCAATGCTACCTACGGAAGGCTTGAAAGCCACCTACACTTGCGAGCAACCCAGCATTTGCTACACGCAAGGCAAGGATGTACTTTACGCGATAGCCTTGGATTACCCTGAAGACCAATTGGTTTTGAACATCGAAAAACCCGAAAAAGACACGAAAATCACGCTGTTAGGCTGCCCGAAAACATTGCCTTGGAAATACGAGAACGGCCAACTCTTCATTGATACAAGCGGACTGAAATACAGTGACTTGAAAAGCACTGCGGCTTGGGTGTTCAAGATGAAATGAAAAAAGCGGCTTAGGCCGCTTTTCTTTTAGTCTGTCAACTCTTTATGCCCTTGATAGCCAAGGATTCGGTTTGTTCCATTCGGCACCCGCTTGATATAGAACCGCTCTTCCGCCTGCACAAACTTGAAATGCAACAGGTCACCTTTCGGAAAACAGTCTACGAACCCATATCGCACTGGACCATCTTTCGTTTGGTAAGAAAAACCGGAGGTCTTCACAAACGTCATGCGGTTCCCTCCTTTGATAATGCTTGTGGTGAAACCGTCGAAATAGTTGCGGTTGCGCCATTTGCCTGCGAATTGTTCAGGATTCTTCAGGTCGTGAAGATACACGCGGAATTTCTTGCTGGTCTTCGGTCGTATTTCAAGAACCTTCTGGAAAACAACCTTCTGCCCTATCGTAGCCTCCACATACATCCACTGGAAACGGTTGCCCACATTCTCCCAAATCGGGGTGAAGTGTACCATCGCCGTGGTAGAATCATTCACCTGCATGACATAATCGCCCTGCATGGTGCGGTAAAACTGCTTGGCATCTTCTTCCGTGAAAGCGGGTTCCTTCTGTGCAAAACCGCTAAATGCCAATAAGATAGAGGCCAGTATCAATGCTAATCTTTTCATATCGCAAGTCTTTCTTTTTTAAGTTTAGAGGTTGCAAAAATAAACAATCTGGCCCAATATTCCCAAAACACACGATTTTTCTTTTGGCACAAAAAAAAGAGGGCTTTCGACCCTCTTTTTCATTTACGTGGTTTGGTTCACTCCTTCACCACCTTGTCCGAAAACACCTTGCCGTCCTCCAACGTGACGCGCATCATATAAGTGCCCTCAGGCAAGCGACTCATCTCAATGTTCTCAAAGCCATCGCTTTGCACGCGCACCAGAAGGCCTCGAAGGTCGTAGAGCTCGACTTGCTTGGGCTGCACATCGGGGGAGAACTGCATGCGCAGCTGGTCTTTTGCGGGGTTGGGGTAGAAGCAATAGGGGCGAACAAACTTTTCCATTTCCGGAACAGAGAGCGAGCCGTCGGCGAAGAACTTGAGAACAAAAAGATAGGCTTCTGACTTGTCCAATGTCCAGTAGCGTCCCGTGACCAAACAGCCTTCGTCGCTCGTTGCCATCACAGAGCAAGGATGAAACACGTGCTCCCCGTCCTCATAAAAGCGGCTCCAAATGATATTGGCATCAGCATCCGTCTTGGTCACCGTAAAACGGTTTAGACCGTCTATTTCTCCCTGATATTGCCATACTATTCGGTCGTAAACGCCGTTGCAAACAAAAAACGCTCCTTCATCCGACTTGTCCATGCCATGGCAGAAAGCCAACGCCCTAACACTGTCGCTGTCATGAGGAATAAACGACAAGGCAACGATACTGTCGTTTTGGTCCAATTTCATGGATACAATCACTTCATCATATAATCCAGGGCTCCAACCATCATAACGAAGGCCTCTGACACTCATGAATTTGGAACCGTCAGGCAAACCAGTTGTAAACGCTTCCGAATAATAGTCTCCTATAAAAACACCGTCTGTCGAATCCAAACTTATGTTCTCAATCAAATCTCTTGTCTGGAAATCCGTAAAGTCCCTGTTCATCCTGACAAAAAAGACAGGCATATTCTTATATCCTTCACGCAGACCTGCAAAGGTTTGCCCATAGTCGCCAGTACCATCCGTGTACTCAAACAAGTCGCCCTGAGGGGCATGAAACAACCAACTGTTGTATGGCGAATCGCCCATTGCCAGCAATTCCCCGTCGGGCGAAAGGCGTAGATAAAACATGTTGGACCATTCGGAATAACCACTCGGGTCATATTGGAAAGGCCAAGAGCAGAAGACGATGTCGCCCTGACTGTCCATAAAGCTTCTTCCGCCTATCCAATTGCAGTATTCTTCTGGAAGATTTATTATCTTCAGCCAAACCATATTCAGGTTGTGATCAAATTTGGCCAAGTAGGGCTTGCCACAATTCAAGGTGCTGTCCAAAGTTGTCCCAACAGCAAGACAATATTTGGGATTGGATGGGTCGCGATAGAGCCTGATGATGGATGAGTAGTTGCCTTCTTCGCTCATTGCCATTTCGCCAAGCAAATCGCCTTCGGGCGACAGTTTCAGCACTTTGGCCGGCTGAATATCATCCCTTATCGTAAGACCTTTGTTTCCAGTCAAATATCCAATCGTGTGAAGAGGGCAAGCGGCTACAAAATAACATTCTGTTTCTCCATTATCATCGCTTATTTCAAGGGAATGAGTGCCTCCATACGTCCATTCGAAGGGATATTGTTGCTTGAACAAGAAGTCGGGCTGCTGGGCTAATGCTTTTGTGCTGACAGACAAAGCCAAAACCATGCTCAGCACAATCTTAGAAATGGAATTATTTTTCATGGCTGCACTTTTTTTAACTGTTAATTTTACCGCAAAAATATAAAAATTTCTGTTTAAATACTTTTGTTTCATTTGGTTTAAATTTGGGGTTAAACAAATTGGATTAATGACACGTGTCGTGAAACATTTCACACCGCGAAAATACTATGTTAGGAATGGCTGTCAAATGAAATATAGTTTTAATTTCGCCCCATATAGCTTTTTTTTGAGGGTGAGGATATAATTCATTAAGAATCAACAATAAGCAAAAAGTAAAATATAAGTGTTTTTGCCTTGGATATAAGTCTTAGAGGCCAAGGAAAGCCGGCGTTACTTGGAAAGTGCCATGCGCAACTGTTCCTTCATCCGGTCGGGTTTCAAGTTCAGCTTCTTCCGGAGGTTGCTGCGGTTTTGGTTGACGGTGGTGGTTTTTAACCCCAAAAATTCGGCCATCTCCGTATTGGAAAGGTCGGAGCAAGAAAGCAGACAGATTTTGGCTTCTGTTTCGGTCAGGTCGGGATAGTCTTCCTTGATGGTTGAATACAGACGGGGGTATGCAGTCTCCAAAACACTACGCGCTGCCTCAAACGGATCTTCCTCTCCATTCATGATTTGCCACACCAAAGACGACCACTCTTTTTTGGGGTCCAATGCCTTTTGAGCCTTTTCGTGGGCTGTGAGTATCATCCTTAACCTTGAAGAAATCTCTTGGTCCAAGACAGAAGTCTTAACCGTTTGCAGCAAATCCTGTTTCAAGGCATCTATTTGCCGCTTCATTTCCTTTTCTGATTCCAACAATTGCTTGTGCCGGTATTGGAGAACAAGGACTATCACCGTTGCAACAAGCAATAACACACTGATAATCAATATTACGAGATGCCTTTTGATGATTTTCTTGTTCATCACGTTCTGGAGGCTCTCATAGTCATATTGTTGCTGTGTCCGATAAATGGTCTGCTCTTGCCGCTGAAGCATCAAATCATACAATACCCTTTCGTGTTTTTCGCGGTATTGCAAGGCCAAGGAAGCATCATTTTGGTACTCGGCAAAACGTGAAAGTGCATCATAAGCAGAGGCTATGGTCTCTTTCTTCACATTGGCGGTGGGCAGAATCTCTTCCACATGTTGGTAGTACTTGGCGACAGAATCCATCACTTTCATGTCGAAATACACATTGCCCAGATTGAGGCAAGGCACAAACATATCGTTCTCGTCAAAACGGGTGTCGGCCAACATACAGCGCAGACAATCAATGGCTTGGTCGTATTTCCCTTGGATGCGGTATAGCACGGCATAGTTATTCCATATTTTACGATTCACTTTATTGGAATTGGATTGGCTTTTTTGTACATTCAACATACTTTGGTGCAGACAAATTTCGGCATTATCAACATCACCCTGCAACATATAACAAACATACATCATATTCATTACCAATGACTTGTCAAAAAATCGATTGCCAAAATTAAGGTCTGCAGCATTAAGAACAGCAAAAGCTTCCTGTTCCATTCCATCGTCTACAAGCATTTTCCCCATCCAATACTCCGCCTGCGCCACAGCGAGGCTGTCAGCCACAAGCCTGCCATACTGCTCCGCTTCCTTGAACGAGCGCATGGCGGCCTCCTTTTCGTTGTAGTGCTGCTGCACGAAGCCGCTGTAGAGCGCGGCATGGGCGGCCTTGGCGTATTGCTTTTTCTTGGCGTAATAGGCGGCGGCACGCTCCAGCTCGGGGCTGGTGGAGAGGGTGGCGCGGTCGTCGAAGAAATCGTCGTCCATGATGGGCGAGATGGCTTCCCCTCGGTCGCCAAACAGGGCCTCGGCCTGCAACAGGGCCATGTCCATGCGCTCCCGCTCGCTGAAGCTCGCGGGCATACGCAACACGCTGTCAATCAGGCGGACGGTGCTGTCGGGCAAGGTGTCGGCCAACAGATAGGCACGCTTCACCATGCGCCGCGCCTCGCGCGTGGGCGTGTGGCAGGCGGACAAGGCCAACAGCAGCAACAGCAATCCTATGAGAAGATGGCGTTTCATGCCTGCAAAAGTACGCAAAAAAAACCGCCACGGCATATCCGCAGCGGGGAAAAAAATGCAATACTTATGAAAAACAAAACTCTCTAAATCTCATGCATCAGAACGAGAACGTCAAACCGAAGGTCGGCAAAATGGGCAACTGACGGGCTATCTCGCTGGTGACCAAGTTGACGTAAAACACGTTGTTGCGATTGTAGACATTGGTCACACTGAGGTCGGCTTCCAGCATGATGTTCTCCGTGAAATAGAACTTGCGCTTCACGTCAATGTCGAAACGGTGGTAGGTGGGCAGACGGCCATTGTTGAGGTCGCCGTAAAGGACGCCCAACTCGCCGTTGGCAGTGGTGTAGTCGAAGTTGATGCCGTCCTGGAAGGAATAGTATTCATAGAACCCTTGCACCTGCGTGAACGGGAAGCCCGTACCGAAGTTCCAACGGCCACTGAACTCCCACTGGCGCTTCGAGCCCGCCGTATAAGTCAAAATCACGTTTATGTTGTGGCGGCGGTCGAAGTGGGGCGCATACTGCATCAGCTCAACACCATCTTCAACGGCCTTCTCATACTCCCTCGTCACGAAACCCAAGGCGTAAACGGCCCAGAGATACCAATGCTTGTCCTCATACTTCAGCGACACGTCAAAGCCGTATGCATCGCCGGTCTCCTTGGTGAAGTCCTTCTTCAGCAAGTCGGCAATCTGGCTGTTTTCAGGCGTGTCGGGATAGAGCTTGTTGCGGTTGATGTTGGTCAGTTGCACAAAGTCCTTCCAATAGCCTTCAATGTTCACTGTGGCGTTGCGCGACAGGTCGAACTCGGCACCTAAAATGAAATGGTTGGCCTTTTGCAGGTAGCTGTTTATCTTTTTGCCATTGAAAGTCTCAGGCAGGTTGTCGATACCCGACAGGAAACCATAGAACAGGTTGACCACATCGCGGTCGCTGGTGGCTGCAACATAGTTCTGCGAATACATACCCGCAGCAGCTTTCAGGCGCAAACGGTCGGTGGCGTTGTATTTCACGGCCAGACGCGGCTCCGGTGAAAGCTCGGAAAGCGAGGCGTAGAACTGCAAGCGGAAACTCGGCTCCAGCAAGAAATTGCCCAAAACGGCCTTGAATTTGGCGTATGCGCCAATCTCGGTGGAATTCAGCTTGGCACCAATCTTGTTGCGGCCATAAACGCTATAGGTTTGATAATCTGTCGTGTAGCCCAACATCTCGATACCATATTTCAACGTGTTCTTGCCCATGAACTGGCTGAAGTCGAAGCCCATGTTGAAGCCATTGATGTTGCTGTAACGGTCGGGGTTGTCGACTTCCTTCATGCGGGAGGTATAGCTCGAATAGGCGATGTTACCCTCAATCATCACGGGGGCCTTGCCCGGAATGACGAGGAAATTGGCACCCGCGCCATACGAATTCCATCCGAAATCAGACAATGACATGTAATTGTTCACCTGGTCGTTGAACGAGAAGCCGAACAAGTTGACCTTGCTGCCATTGGGCGCATTGAGAGAAATCTTGCCATAGAAATCCTGATAGTTGAAGGGCAGTCCGTTTTCCGATGCATAAGGATAGAGGAACTTGCTCGATTGCTCCAAATAGGAGTTTTTGGCGGACAAGATAAAGGAAATCGAGGTATCGTCGGGTCTCTTGGCCTTCTTCAATGGACCTTCAAGCATCACCTTGGCACCGAAGCAGTTGGCACCAAGCTTGCCCGAAATGCGTTTCTTGTTGCCATCGCGGGTGGAGATGTCCATAATGGAGGAAATGCGGCCACTGTATTCGGCACCAAAACCGCCCGTGTAGACATCGGCGTTGCGGATGATGTCGGTATCAAACACCGAGAACAAGCCGATGGAATGGAAAGGATTGTAGACCACCATGCCGTCGAGCAACACTTTGTTCTGTATGGGTGAGCCGCCACGGATGTAGAGCTGGCCGCCCTGGTCGCCGGTGAAGATAACACCCGGCACCACTTGCAGGTATTGGGCGAAGTCGGCCTGACCGCCTACGCTCGGAATCTTGGTTATCGTCTTCGGAGTGACAGTGATGACCGAGGTCTTGGTCTCGGTGCGCGCCTCAATCTTGTCGGCGGTGATGGTCACGGTTTCCAGTTTCTGGCTGGTCTCCTTCATGAAATACTTCCGGTTGATGGTCTGGTTTTTCGACAGGCTAAACGACTCGCGGATGGTGTCGTAGCCCACGCTGGTAATCAACAAGGTGTAGTGCCCGTCGGGAATGCGGTTGATGTTGAAATAGCCGTTTTCGTTGGTTGAGCCGCCAAATGTTGTCCCTTTCAGATAGACATTGGTAAACATCATAGGTTCACCCGTCGTTTCCTCATAGACGAAGCCTCTGATGCTGTTGTCATCCTGGGCGAAGGCGGCAAAACCCATCACAAAAAGAAATAAAGTCGTGAAAACCAGTCTGGTAAAAAAGCGATTATTCATAGTGCAATTCATTAATCTTTCAATAACTTGCTTGTTACTTGCTTCTAAAAAGTTGCAAAGTAAACAAATTATCGCGGATTATGCACCAAAAAAGACAAAAAAAACGCAAAAAAATTCCCATCAAGTGGCGCGATGAATCACGCTAAAGGCAACTCTGTGCTTGCTTTAGTCGCATTTTGTGAAAAAGGCCAAGAGAAATGGCTATTATTCAACTCATAGTGGTATAAAAATACACTGACTGCTAAAGAGAGCAGCAGAAAAACTGTCTTCAGCCAATCCTTGATGGGCAGGATCATAATCCCGATGATGACGAGCAGCATGGGCCACAAGCGCCAGATGATGCTCCACCTGAATTCAAAGATATCCAACTTGGCCAACAAGGCTACGACACCCACGCATAGGAGAACGATGCCCAAGAACAAATTCTTGTTTTTCATGACTTTTTGTCTTTAGGGATGATTAAAATGATTCCGAGAACAATGAGGAAGACAGGCCAAAGCATTTGCCAACTGAAGGAGGGCACAAAGCGATGGAGCAGTCCGAGTGCACCCAATCCAATCAAAATCAAACCAATAACCAAACTGCCTTTGTTGACTTTTGTCGGTTCGATAATGTCAGACATGATGGCATCGCCGTTTTCCATGGTCAATTGCGGGTCGCCCGCTGGCATCACAATCCAAAGGATGATGTAGAGCCAAAAGCCTGAGCCGGCAAACAGGATCATCAAGGCGAGCAGGAGCCGCAGCAGCGAGGCATCCATGCCGAAATAGTTGGCCAAACCAGCGCAAACGCCACCGATAACTTTGTTTCTTGTGTCTCTTTGAAGTTTCTTTTCCATTGATTGAGGTTTTTAAGTGGTTATACAAAGAAAGCAACGTACAAACATCATGCAAAATTGCTCATCATTTCGGGAAAACGTTGCGTTGTCACTTCGCCAATCCGGCCAAAGACTAAGGAAGCCGCCCCATTGAGCGGCTTCCTTAGGTTACAATGTCCATTTTGTCATTTCTTGACGACAAACTTGACCGTTGCAAAGGTTTGGCCGTTGCGCATGACAGAGCAGAAATAGATGCCGTCATTGAGGTCGGCCACCGAAAGGCTCATCTTTCCGTCAAAGGTGTTGATTTCCTGACGCATCACCTCTTGGCCCACCAGATTGTAAACCACAGCGGTAGCATTGCTGCCCGACATGTTGTAGTCAAAGCTCACTATCGATGAAGCCGGGTTCGGATAAGGCTGGCCAAAGTAAACGGATGATGTTTCGTTCAAGCCCACGCCCGACTTGCGGAAGCGGACGATGATGCTGATGCGTTGGTCAGGCATACGCTCTTCGTAGGCGTAGTATTTAACGATGACATCGCCGTAAACTTCCTCTTCATAAAGAGCATGGAACGAAAGCTCGTCGACATTGAGGCTGTTGGCCAGGACTTCAACCGCTTCGGGGCTGACATAGGTGTCAGGGCCATAGCACATACCCCAGCAGAAGGAATTCGTCACGCCTTCAAGGTCTTGGATGACTTCCTTCTCGATCAAAACCTTCATCGGCTCCGAGGTGAGATTCCTGAGTCCCATGTGCTGGATGAGCTCACCATAGCCGTATTCGTCGTTGGTACACTCGATGGTCTCGCCTTCGTTGAAGACAGTGCCATTCCATTCAAACTGTAATGTTTGCGCTGAAACACAGCCTATTACAGCCAAAAACATTAATGTAAAGATAGATTTTTTCATCATAGTGTAAATTTTTGTGATACCTAATTCTTATTTCAACCTGCAAAAGTGCAAAACTTTTTCCAAACCTACAACAAAAATATTGCCATTTTTTGAAAAGTTCGTATTTTTGTGCTTGATAACAATTCCAAAATCTTATTCAAAATGAAAAAAAGTACAATCATTCTGGCATCTCTGATGATGCTTTTCTCACTTAGAGCCAACGCGCAGAACGAGCGCATCCTGCTCTTCGAATGTTTCACCAACGCGAGTTGCGGCCCATGTGCTTCGCAAAATCCTGCTCTCGACGCCCTCATTGATGCCAATGCCGACCGCATTGCCGCCATCAAGTATCACATGAACTGGCCCGGAGCCAACGACCCGATGTATTTGCACAACCCGACGGACAACAATGCCCGCCGTGGTGTCTACAACATCAATTCCGTGCCGCACACTGTGGTCGATGGCACACGCTACAACGGCTTGCCCAACGGCCTCAACCAAAACACCGTCAACCAATGGCTGACCGAAACCTCCCCTATTGAGATGCGCCTTTCCTACGAAGTGGACGAGGCCGCCAACATCATCACCGTCCACGTGATGGGTCGCGCCTCAGAATCCGTTCCCGGCAATATCAAACTGTTCGTCGGCATCATCGAAAAGGAAATCCATTACAACTCCGCCCCCGGCTCCAACGGCGAGAAAGACTTCTACAGCGTGATGAAGAAGCTCTTGCCCACCAGCTCAGGCATCACCCTCAACCAAGTGCAGGCCGGCAGCTATTTTGCCTACAGTTTCACCTGGGAATTAGCCAACGTGTACCATAACGAACAATTGGATGCCATCGCGTGGGTTCAAAACCAAGACACGAAAGTGGTTTACCAAGCATGCAAGTCGAGCCCGACCATGGAGACTTTCTATGCCAACGAAGCTTGTGTGAGCGACATCACCAACGTCAAGAAGATGAATTGCAGCGGCGTGGCCGAGCCTAAAGTGACACTGACCAACTTCGGCAGCAACACCATGACCTCAGCCAAGCTTGAAGTGCTGGTCAACGGGGAAGCGATGAAGACCATCGAATGGACGGGCAACATTCCCACCTTTGGCAGCGAAACCGTCGATTTGGGCGAAATCAACTTTGCCATCGAAGAGGAGAACCTGCTTGAAGTGGTCGTCAGAAGCGTGAACAACGTCACCGACGAAGCCCCCAGCAACGATGTGGCCACTTTCGACATCAAGCAAGCCTCGCAAACGGTGGACAAGGTGCTGAAAGTCAACATCCGCACCGACAGCAACCCGCAAGAAACCACATGGAAGGTCACTAAACTCTCGACAGGCGAAGTTATCCAAGAAGGCGGTCCCTATGCGGAGCCTAACACCATGTACACCGACACCCTCGTCATCGTTGGCGACGGTTGCTACGACTTCACCATCTACGATGCGGGCGGCGACGGACTGACCGGAACAGGCATCTATGGCTTGAGAGCCGGCTCGACGACCATTTTCTCGGGTGCCCATTTTGAGTACAGCGAAAGCACCGAGTTCTCTTACGAAGTGACTGCCGACGTGGAGGAAAATCTCGTCCACAGCTCCAGCATCTACCCCAACCCGACCAATGGTCTCATCAACATCTTCTGTCAAGACAAGCAAAATGTCGTCATCTACAACATGGCCGGACAGCGCGTTTATGAAGGCCAATGCGACGGAACGCTGCAAATCGACATGAAGCGTTTCGGTGCGGGCATCTACGCCGTCAAAGTTGGCGAAGAGACCCAAAGAATCGTGGTGAAATAATGCTCAAATACATTCATTTAGAGCAAATTGACTCCACTAACGCCTACCTGCAACGCCAGCAATCGGAGCGCAACATCCGCAATTGGGTGGTCAGTGCCGACGAGCAAACCGCAGGCAAAGGCATGGGAAGCAACGGCTGGGAAAGTGAGGCTGGAAAGAACCTCACTTTCTCTTTGGCCGTCGACATGGGTTTTCTGCCCGCCGAGCGGCAATTCCATTTGTCGGAAACCGTCGCCTTGGGCATCATTGAGGTGCTGGATAAAGTGTTGCCTACCGAAAATCTTAGCATCAAATGGCCCAACGACATCTATTTTGAGAACCGCAAACTCGCTGGCATCCTCATCAACAGCACGATTAAGGCGAATATGATGGATGTTTCCATCATTGGCATCGGACTGAATGTCAACCAGACACAATTCCAAGATTGGCCGACTCACCCGATTTCACTGAAGCAAATCACGGGAAAGGAATACGATTTACAGCTGCTGTTGGAGCAAATCACGGAGCATATATTAATAAAGGTGGAGCAGCTGAAGGCCTCCCCCGCTGCCATCGAACAAAACTATTTGAAAAGACTTTACCGTTATCGCACTTGGGCGGATTATGAAGTGGACGGGAAGATTCTGCAGTTGTTTTTGACAGGAATTGATGCCTTTGGGCGGTTGCTGCTCACTGACAAGGACAACAATTCCTATTGTTTTGATATTAAGGAAATCAGATTTATTCTATGATGATAGTAAGCAAGGTTAGAATATGGATTCGATGGTTTTATCCACAATCTCGCTAAAATATGGCTCCTTAATACACCCAAGCTTCCGTATGATTGCTGTTTCAACATCTGCTGCGAGTAATTGACACTTGACAAAACTCGGTTTTTGTAATTTGAATGAAAGCATCTCGTCAGAGAGTTGATAGGCATATTCGCGGCTATAGGCGAAGTCTTTTGACGAAATCATTACGAGATATACAAAACCCTCATTGACTTGAAGTTCGTCATTTGATACAATAATTGCAGGATGCGCTTTATAGCCTTCACCAGGGATGGGAAACTCTATTTCCACTATGTCTTTCTGATGGTACTTCATGGCTTATAAATGACGGGCAAACGCTTTCGCTGCCATGATTTTAGACGCGTATAAAAACTCTTCCACTTCCTTGCGATGTTCCTGCAATTCCTCACTTTCAATTGCAGAAGTTTCCGGCTTTACGTCCATTCTTAAGAACAGCCCCGTCGCTAAAAGCGCAGCCAATTTCCGTCTCGCCAAAGCGTTATTCTGGTCGTATGACAGTGTTACGGTACACATGATGATGACTTTTTCTGATTTTTCGGCAAAAATACACATTTTCCTAAAAAAACTCTCTTTTCCCTTTGCACAAAAGAAAAATCTCTACTTTTGCTCCAACAAACCCAAAGTCTAACCAAATCGAATCGAAATGAACAAAGCGCATTAACGAAAAACGGCATATTAAGTAATGATAAAAAAATAACTTGAGACGATTTAATTTGCAAGTTCTTTATATTCAAGCGATTAAAAATGAATTTGTATCAAGTTATTATTTTACTGTTACTAAAAATTTAAGTTTCGCAAGCTCAACTCAGCCCTTATGCAATAGGGATTTCAGATTTATCGTTTCCGTAAACGCTTGGTTTTCAGCTATCAGTTTCGACATCACTTTTTCCTCGTCCAGCCCGAATATTTCATCCAACTCACTGACTACCAGACAGATGTATAACCATAGCCGCTCGTTGAGGGTTAGCTCAAGCATGTCGGCTCCGATGTCGCGGAACAATGCGCCCATGGTCTCGTAGCTCGCGAAACTTAAATAACAATTTATTCAAGATCTGCGTCAGATTTGTTTCCTTAACTCCACCGGTCGCTCCAAGCCTGCTGGTCCTTGCGCCAATCCTTCAAGGATTCCACATCCTCGTCGGAAATGTAGGCTTCTTCCACGGCCTTGTGAATCAGCGTTTCGTAGTTGGACAACGTGACCAATTCGCAATTCTTTTCCTCGAAGTTCTTCTTGGCGAGTTCCATCTGGTAGGTAAAAATGGCCACCATACCCTTCACCTCGGCACCTGCTTCACGCAGAGCGTCAACGGCCAAGAGGCTCGACTTGCCCGTGGAAACCAAATCCTCGACGACCACCACCGACTGTCCCGCATTGATGACGCCCTCAATCTGGTTCTGCATCCCGTGCGACTTCTTCTCGGAGCGCACATACACGAAAGGCAGTCCCAATTCTTGCGCCACCAACGCGCCTTGGGCGATGCCACCTGTGGCCACGCCCGCAATCACATCGGGCTTGCCGAAGTTTTGCATGATTTTCTCCACAAACTGCTGGCGGATATAGGTACGCACAGCGGGATAGGAAAGCGTGACACGGTTGTCACAATAAATGGGGCTTTTCAGGCCAGATGCCCATGTGAACGGGGCTTTCGGGCTAAGTTTCACGGCCCTGATTTGCAGCAGATGCTGGGCCAATGTCAATGCTGAGTCTTCGTATTTCATTGTTGTTGGGCTTTATCGAATTATACTTATTGAGCTTGTCGAAATAGTCGTATCTTTGTCGCCTAAAATTGAACGTTCAAAACAGGCTACAAATGTACAAGATTTTTCACGAAAACAAATCCCTGATTTTTCCAAAAATTGAGGGCGACACCTTGAATTTTGACACAACACCCCAAGAATCTGACAGATACGATGCAGAACTATTGTGTGATTTTTTTCCTGAATGGCTCGACGACCGCGACCCAGGCGACACTTTCATCCACGAAGTGGGTGAAAATGCCGTGGCCGAAGCCCTGAAACAGACCTTCAAAATGGCACCTGCAGCGGGCGGAATTGTCGTCAAGAACGGAAAAATCGTCACCATCACCCGTCACGACATCCCCGACCTGCCCAAAGGTCATATTGAAAAAGGAGAAAACCCTGAACAAGCCGCTATGCGCGAGGTGGAAGAAGAAACAGGAATAGGCAAATTGCAGATTGTCAAACCATTGCCTTCTACTTGGCACTGCTATTTTGAGCATGAGGAATGGAAGCTGAAACGCACTTATTGGTACTTGATGCAAAGCGAAGCAGACCTTCAAGCCAAGCCACAAACCGAAGAAGGCATCAGTGAAGTGAAACTGATTGGCGCAGAGGAAATTGACAGCTTCTTGAAAAGGACTTTCCGCTCGATAAGCGAAATTCTTGGAAAAGATTTGCGCCAAATCGTAACAAAGTGATACTTTTGCAGCCCATAACAACACAACCAATGAAAAGAATAGCCGTTTTCCCCGGTTCCTTCGACCCCATCACCTTGGGGCATCGCAGCATCGTTTTGAGGGCTTTGCCCATCTTCGATGAAATCTATGTCGCCGTCGGCATCAACATGGAAAAGCGTTCCACTTTTGAATTGCGAGACCGTATTGCATGGTGCAAGGCCGTCTTCGCCGACTATCCACAGGTGAAGGTGGAGAGTTACGAGGGCCTCACCGCTGACTTCTGCAAGAAAGTGGGCGCCCGCACCATCATCCGTGGTCTGCGCTGCGGCAGCGATTTCGAGTACGAGAACATGATCGGGCACGCCAACAAACGCCTGCACCCCGAGCTGGAGACCATTTTCCTCCTCACCGAGAGCGAGTTGGTGGGCGTGTCGTCAAGCGTCGTCCGCGACATCTACAAAAACGGTGGCGACACTTCCAAATTCCTGCCCGCCGAGGTGAAGTTGCCAGAAAAGCAATAATTCCGCCCTTTCCGCGTTTTCACGGCATGAAACGCAGACTCATTACCTTATTCCTTTCCTTGCTCGTCATTGCGGCAAATGCGCAAAGCGTAACCATCACCGGACGAAGCAACAAGACCAACACTTTGATTCGGCTCTTCGTTTATGAAGACCTTCTCAATGAAACGGGCATCCTGCTTGACCAAGGCCAAACCGATGCCCAAGGCCATTTCATCCTTGAAGGCAAGGTGAAACAGATTCTGCCCGCGCGGATTTTCGTTGGCCTCGAGTCCGTCGACCTCATCCTCACGCCCAACGCCTCATACGACATTGAGATTATCGTCCCCGAGCAAAAAGAGCAGGTTTCCTATTTCGAGAAGGAACTGCCCACCATCCGCGTGAAACATGCCACCGACCAAGGCATTTACCGTCAAGTCATCTATTCCGAGGGAATCATCAACAGCTACATGACCGAGCATTTCAGCCAGATTTACCGTGGCCGGCAGCTGCGCTACATCGACTCGATTCAAAACGCCATCAGTCGTGAGGTGCCCGACATCAAATCCGACTACGTAAAAAACCACAACCGCTACAAAATCGCGGCTATCCGTCTGGGTATCAGTACCGATGGTGGCAAGAAAATCGTCAAGGAATATTATGACGGACAACCCGTGCTCTATACCCAAAGTGCTTATATCGACCTTTTCAAGGAGCTGTTTGACGGCTATTTCAACAGTGCTGCCTACGACAGCCACCTGCTGAACGATGCTTTTGACAAGGGCCCCGACGCTTTCAAAATCTACCTTCACACCGACCCCTTCATGGCGAAAAACCCTTGCCTTGCCGAATTGATTACCATTTATAACCTGCAAAAGCTCTGTTACGGTGACCGTGGTACCAGCCGCTTGGCCAAAGACCACCTTAATTATATAAAAGAGCACACCAAATACGCCGAGCATAAGACCATCATCGCCGATTTCTTCACGAAATACAACCGTCTTGCCGCTGGCACTGATGCTCCCGAGTTCACATTAAAGGATTCAAACGGTAAGGATATCAGCCTCGCGGATTTCAAGGATGGTTTGGTGCTGTTGCAGTTTGTGGATGGCTATTCGCCCGTCAGCGAACACCAATTTGCCGAACTGCGCGGCCTGCACCACCAATGGCAGGACACGGTGCAAATCCTCACCATCGCCACGCATGAAAAGATGGATTTTTTCAAAAAACAGTTTGCAGAGAAGAAGCAAGACTGGCCCCTCCTCGACCTCGGCGACAACATTCTCCTTTTGGAAGCCTACAACGTACGGACCTTCCCCGAATACATCCTCATCAAGCGTGACAACAAGATTGGCGAGGCACCTGCGCCTTCGCCTGAGCGGTATCTTGACGAAAGGGTGAGGCGGCTTTATGGGAAGTGATTTAGAAAAAGCCGTTTAATGCGATTCAAGTGCTAAATCACCAAAAAATTCCGAGTTTTAGCAATAGAATCGCGATTTGAGTGCTAAAACAGTGAAAAAATGATGGTTTTAGCAACTGAATCCGAAATAATTTGTATTTTTGCCGCAGTTCTTAAGGCGGATTTTGTGCCGCCGACATAAAGGAACACGAAGCGTTATGCTCGTCTTGTTGATGGAAACGTGAGAAATTTCGCAGGCAAGTGAGTATAGTGGTTCGCGCGTTATGCGTGGACTGTTATAGTTACATCTTCCTGCAAAGGTAATTCTCACGACCTCCATCAAAAGACGTGGTATATCAGTACCACGCTTCGTTTGTTGAAATCATCCTTTGAGGTGCTGAAAAGGAGAATTAGAAGGTTGCGCCCGTTACGGATTTAGGGATAAGTAAATGAAAAGATTAGCATTATCAGTTTTGCTTTTGAGTGCAGTTTTTGCTAATGCACAAATTACCCTTTTGCACACATTTGAAGAAGGTGGTATTTCGGTTTGTTCTCCGACAATAGTTGAGGATGTCGGGTTGTATTATTATACGACTGATAGCATTGATGATGCTGCTAATTTCTACTACCATTATACGACATATTATTACTACAATTCAGAGTTCAATTTATATTGGTCACGTCAGTTTAAAGTTGCAAGGTATTCTAGTATAAGTCTTTTTCCTACGAAGCACTTGATTGACACTGATGATGAATTGGAATTCATTGTAAGTGAGTCAACGATGGTGGCGTCTGGTGGATCCAGAATACATAATTATATAATGGAAGAAGATGGCACAATAATCTATGATTTTGGAGAATCCTATGGTGGTGGCCTTGAATTTGTACTTGTGAACAATGAAATAAGGCTTTTAAGGGGTGTGACTTATTATGATGGGATTTCTAACCATTCTGAATTAGAAGTGTATGGTACTGGAGGGAATTATTCTACTGGCGAATTCCATCTTGTGAGCAGCTCTATGGCCTATCCAAATCCAGCAAGAAGTAATATTATCCTTCCGTATGAGCTTTCGGAGGGAGAAACGGCAACAATGTCCATTTACAATCTTAATGGCCAATTGATTGAGCGATTCGAAATAGGTTCACATTTCAATCAGGTTCAACTCAATATCAACAGTTATTCTCCTGGTATTTATCTTTACGAATACAAAGGTAGAAGCAATAAGTTTATAGTACATTAGTTGGATAATTGAAACAAACAAAAGGAAAGAAGGCACGGCACGATTGTCGCGCCTTCTTAGTCTTTATTAAAGCAACCCAGCATAATACACCGGCAAGCAAGTAACATCCTCGTCTTTCTGGTAGTCCTTGGTATAAAGCAGAATGCGCTCCCCAATGCGCGAAGGATATTTCTTGCAGAACTCGTTCAAGGATTTGTGGGTCTTGTAACCCGACGACTTTACTTCGATGGGAACGATTTTGTTGCCTCGCGAGAGAAGGAAATCCACTTCGTAATTATGGTTGTTGCCATCGGGGAAAGTGTAG
>CADCML010000049.1 GCA_902802535.1 uncultured Bacteroidia bacterium | reverse complement strand
TCCAAGAGGCCGAGGATGTTGAGCAAGGTGGACTTGCCGCAGCCCGAAGGCCCCATGATGGCGACAAACTCGCCGTCGTTGATTTCGAACGAAACGCCGCCCAATGCTGTGGTTTCGATTTCTTCCGTGCGGAAGACTTTCTTTAGATTTTCTACTTTGATCATTGCTTTGATTGTTTAAGGGTTTAACTTTTATTTTGTTGAATTGTTGTTTGATTGTTCATTTAACTACGAATTGCACGAATTACGCGAATTTTGTTTGTGAGAATTTGAGGCGCAAGCGCCTGAATGGGTACGAATTTGGACTGCTTCGTGCCTTGCAGTGACGCGAAGCGGCACAACATTCGTCACCATTCGCGGCAAAAGCCGCAAAATTCCTTGACCATTCGTCAAATTCGTGTAATTCGTAGTTCTTTTCATCTTATTCATCCTTCAAAGATTTCACCGGATTCATCCGCGCGATGCGCCAACTGCTCACGCCAATCACGATGGCGACGATGAACAGCACGATCACCGCGGCGCCGATGAAATACCACGGCGACAGGTTGATGCGAAACGCGAATTGCTCAATCCACTTGCGGGCCACGAAGAACGCACCCACTGCACCGACGACGGCAGCCACCAACGACAGCTTCAGCACCTCGCCGACGAACATCCCGACGATTTCGCCCGACACCGCGCCATGCACCTTGCGGATGGCAATCTCCTTGCTGCGGCGGTTGGCCTCGTCACTGACATAACCAATCAAGCCGATGAGTGAGATGAGCAAGGCAAACAATGCCCCGACCAAGATGGTGTTGCGCATCTTGCGGTTGTCGGCATATTGGGAGCGCACCTCTTCGGCATACGACTTCACTTCCAATTCCTCTTCTTTCGCCACCTCGTTCACGGCATCTTGGATTTGCTGCATCGTATTACGATTGGCATGGTCCACTTTCACGAGAATATTCCAAAACCTCTTTGGTTTGCTGTTGCCGTTATAGCCGTAGAAGTAGCAACTCGGTTTCATGTTCGGATTGAGGGCACTGCCAATGCGGATGTTGCGGTAAACGCCCGACACCGTCAAAGGCTCCTCGCGCCATTCATCTTCGCCAACCTGCTTGCTGTTGTGGCCGCTGACATAAACCTGTTTTCCAATCGGGCCATCGCTCCAATCCTCAATCTTGCCCATCTCTTCCATAAAGTTCTCGCTAATGGCAATCTCGGCAGTATCGCTCGGCGCATGACCCATAGCGAACGGAATATCAAGCATGTCGAAGTAGCCTTCGGTGGTCGAAAAGCAGTCGGCAAGATAGAGTAGAACCGTTCTCTCAGGCATTTGAAGAGCCACGTTTCCTTCGGCACCTTGGTATGGCATCAACATGCATCCTTCCACGCCTTTAACCACGGGCAGCGACCTCAACTTGTCGAAAATCAGGGTCTGCGTATTGATTTTGGTGTCACGCACCTTGACATAATAAAGGTTTTTGTAGTTGTAGCCAGTTTCCTCACTCGCCATGTGTTCGTATTGCCCCGTCACGACGAGCAGCATCGCCACGATGAACACATTCACCGCCACTTGCAGGCTCAACAGGAAAAGTTTCCAACGGCGTTTGTTCTCACTGAAATTACGGATGGCCTGCCAAACGGGAACGCGGGTGTAGAGCAAGCCTGGCACAATCACCGAAAGCACGAAAATCAGAGCGATGACAGCCACAATGACGCGGATGCTTGGCCCGATAAGCGTAGTTGTAAAGGAAGTACCCAACAGGTTCTTCGCCAAGTTGTTGCCCGCAAGGATGAACAAAGCCGCCAGCACCAAGGCCAGTCCGATATGCACCGCCGCTTCCTTGATGAGCATCCCGTAAATCTCGCGACCGCCCGCGCCATAGCATTTGCGGATGCCGATTTCCTTCGAGCGTTTCACCATCGAGGAAAGCACCACGAGAATGTAGTTCATCATACTGATGAACAGCAACAGGAAAGCCACGATGGAAAGGATGATGACCATATTGTGCACCTCGGGGTCGGAAGTATGGAGCTTGTCGAAAGGCACCAGAAGATAGCGCAACTGTCTGCCTTTTTCAGTCTTCATTTTCTCCAAGTCCTGGTGTGTGGCTTGCATCTTGTGGATGGCCTCGTCAAGCGAATGGGGGTCGATGCCTTTTTGCAATTTGACAAAACTGGTGTAACGCTCATTGCCGATCCAGTTTTCAAGGCTTCCCTTGCTCATCCAATTGATGGAATACACCACATCGAAAGGAAGCGATATGTTTTTAGGTAGGTCATCAAACACAGCCTCCACGGTGTAAACATCTTTGTCGTTCTCAACATGTACAATCTTTCCGAGACATGCCTCAACACCGCCAAGGTTCTCTGCGAAAGATCTTGAAATGGCGACGTGTTCCTTCGATACCAAGACCTTTTCGATGTCACCTGCAATGATGGGGATGGAGAACACCTTGAAGAAGCACGAGTCGGCCATAATGGCCGCTCCTTCGAAAACCACATTGCCTTCCTCGTCGGTGTAATTGGTTTTGTTCCAAGTCTGGTCCACGATGCGAGTGGCTTCCTCCACGCCCGGCACCTCGGTCTTGAAGCCCGGAGCCACGGCCCCGCTGACACGCGGAAACACATTCACGCCTTCGGAACTCGTGGTCTCCATTTGGATGCAATAGATGCGGTCCACATCCTTGTAGAAACTGTCGTACGACAATTCGAAGCACACCTTGGCAATCAGCACGATGCCAATGGCGAGACCTATGCCTAACGATAGGATTTTGATTAGGTTGTCTTTGAAACGGTTCATAATATTGAAGTTTTAATTGTCGATTTGAATCCCTCCTGCTTTTGTTGTTTGTTGATCCTTTTCTTCAGCATGAAGTTTACACCTAATGAATAATTGTGCGTTGGCAAAGCAAACCTTATGCCAAATTTGTAAATCATTAAAAACCAATAAATTACAAAACACGGTTTACAAAAAGTGTAAAGTTTCTTTACAGTGGGTGTAAAGAAATTTTACACTCCTATGGAGTGCGAATCTTTAAGTTCGTCATACCCTGCTGGTTTTATTTTCAGCCTGCTGAATCCTTAGAAATTTGGCCAAAATCGGAAAAAATTTCGCATTTTGGCCAAATTTCTGGATATGGTAAAAGGTATTTTACTATCTTTGCATCAAATATTTAGCACAAATATGAATCCATCTACAGTTATCGGAAGAGAAGAAGAACTCAACACCATCTCGAGGCTTTATGAATCGGAGCGTTCCGAGTTTTTGGCCATATATGGTCGGCGGCGTGTCGGCAAATCATTTCTCATCGAGGAAGCCCTCGGAGAAAAGATTTCCTTCATGGCCGTCGGCATTTACCAAAAGATTGACCCTGACAATCTGGAGAAAGTTGAGTCATACAGGCAAAAACAATTGTCACATTTTTATAACAGCCTGATAGAGTATGGTTTGTCCAAAGCAGGAAATCCAGCGCCCACCAGTTGGATGGAAGCCTTGGAACTTCTGAAAAAGTTGCTGCAGCGCAAGCGTGCCCGACGAAAGGTTATCTTCATTGACGAATTGCCTTGGTTGACCGGTCCCCAATCGGCGGAACTGTTGGAAGAACTCGGGCATTTTTGGAATTCATGGGCGAGGAAGCGCAAGGACATCTTCCTCATCGTATGCGGCTCGGCCACCAGTTGGATGGTCGACAATGTCATGCGTGATTACGGCGGCTTGTACGGAAGAATAACCGAATCCATCTTCCTCAAGCCCTTCACTCTCGAAGAATGTGAAAGATATTGGGCCAAACGGGGCTTCCATTTGTTGAGGTACGAAATCGCCCTCACCTACATGGTCATCGGCGGAGTGCCCTACTATATGGACAGCATCCGGCCCGACAGGACGATGGCCGACAACATCAACGCCATCTATTTCGACAAGGACAAGGCCCGTCAGGAATTCAAGGATGTTTACACCGGCCTCTATTCAAGTTCCGAAATATACATCCATGTCATCCGTGAACTTGGCAAAAGATTCTACGGAATGACGCGGGACGAACTGCTCAAAGCCATTGGCAAGAAAGGTGGCGGCAGTTTTTCGGATATTCTCGAAAACCTGATTGACTCCGGCATCATCAGAAGTTATACCCTCTACGGAGGTCCAAGAAAACAAACAATCTATCAACTTGTCGATTTCTTCACTTTGTTTTATCTGCGCTTCGTCGAGAACTCTGATTTTACCTCTTGGCGTTCCGTGCAAAGAAGCAAACCTTTCTACACTTGGGCTGGCAACACCTTTGAACTTCTCGTCTTGGAGCACATGCCCCAACTCGCCAACGCACTCAGAATCAAGGAATACGCCACGCCTTTCAGTTGGAGAGGTGTTACGCCAGACAATGTTGGTGTCCAAATAGACCTCATCATCCCTGCTACCACTGAACGCGCCGAGTATATCTGCGAAATGAAGTTCTCGGAAGGGAAATACACCCTGTCAGGCGATGATGTTGAAGAAATTGGCAGACAAATATCAGCCGTGAGAAATTCCAAAATCCACAAGCCGAGCCATTCGATTTATGTTGCCCTTGTAACATCTTTCGGAGCAACTGAATCAAAGCATAAAATACATGTAAATGATATAGTTACGCTTGATTCATTGTTTGTATAATTTGGCCAAAACCAACTTTTTTTGTCGATTTTGGCCAAATTTCAGTCCTATATCTGGAAGGCCCAGCCCCGAAGGGGCGCAACTACCTTATCCCGATGCAAACGAAGTGCAGCATCGGGCAGCACCCCGGTAGGTCTAAAACACCAAAACCTCACTCTCCCCAAAGTTATCATAACTTGAAGTAATCACCCGCTCACCTGCCTCCAAGCCTTCTACGACCTCGTAATACTGCGGGTTCTGCCGCCCGATGCGGATGTCGCGCTTCACGGCTTTGCTGCCATCGGAGGTTAGCACATAAATCCACTTGCCGCCTGTCTTTTGGTAGAAGGCGCCACGCGGGATGAGCACCGCCTCCACAGGCTGGCCGAGTTGCAGGTTGAGGTAGTAGGTCTGGCCGCTGCGGATGTTCTCCGGCTGCTGCCCGACAAACTTGAAGTCGGCCTTGAACTTGCCGTCGCGCACCTCGGGATAGACCTTGCGAATTTGCGCCTGATAACGCTCGCTCTGCCGTTCGAAGGTGGCCTCCAAGCCTGCTGTGATGCGGTCGATGTAGTGCTCATCGATTTGGGCCTCGATCTTGTAACTGTCGAGGTTGTTGATTTGCCCAATCTTCGAGCCTGTCGCCACGGATTGGCCGAGGACAACATCCAAAAGGCCCAATTCGCCGTCAATGGGTGCCTTGATGGTGAGGTTGTCCTTGCGCTTGCGGATCATCATCATGTTGAGGCGCATGTTGTCGAGGCTCTCGCGCATCTGCATGATTTCCACCGAGCGATAGAGGCTGTCCTGCTTGGCGCGGTTGATGACGAGTTTGAGGCGGTTGGAGTAGAGTTGGTAGTCCTCCTCGGCCTTCAGGAAGTCCTCTCGGGCGATGAGGCCGTCGTCATAAAGGGCTTTTTGCGCCTCGTAGGTGCGTCGGTTGCGCTGCACCTCCATTTGCAGTTGCAGTTTCTCCTGCTCGACGCTCAACTTCTGCTGCTCCATCTGAATCATGGTGTTGCGCAGGATGTTCTCCTTCTCGGCGAGGTCGGCCTCGGAGTTGAGGATTTGCATGTCGAGGTTCTCGTTGCTCAAAATGAGGATGACATCGCCGGTGCTGACGCGGCTACCTTCCTCGGCCACAATCTGCTGCACCACGCCGCCCTCCAAGGGACTGATTTGGATGGTCGTCATGGGCGCGACCTGTCCGCTGATGCGGATGTAGTCGTTGAACTCGCCTTGGGTGACGGTGCTCACGGTGATGTTGTCCGCGTCGATGCGGAGTTTCTGGGCGTCGTCCCTGAAGATGAGCCAGAGGATGAAGGCCAAGAGCAAAGCCCCGCCCCAGAACGGCAAGGCCTTCTTCGTGAACGCGCGGGCTATGCCTTTCTTCTTTTCGATCTTTCGATCCATTGTGTTGGTTTCCATATTCGATTGATTTAATTTGTTTGTCTTTTTTGTCACAAAACTTGCAAAACCCTCAAAACCTTTTTCCCATAGGGAAAGTCGCCAACCGGCTCCTTTCCAACGGCAAGCGGTTGCGAGCCGTTGTTTGCTTTTCCATTGATATTCAAAAAGTTTTGCATTGTTTTGTGGGTTTTGTGATAAATACTACTCCTTCTTCAAAGCCTCCGCAGGATTCGTCCGTGCCGCCTTCAAGGTCTGCCAAAGGACGGACAGGAAAGCCATCAACATACCAAGGATGGCAGCCACGGCGATAATCCAACCGTAATGCTCAATGCGGTAGGCGAAGCGTTCCAAATAGCGGCCACAGAACCAAACGGCGAGCGGGATGCCAATGAGTGCCGCAATGCCGACCAAAACCATGTAATCCTTCACCGTGCGCCACAACTCGCTCTCAACGGTGCCGCCAAACACCTTACGGACAGCGATGCTCTTGGTGCTTTGCTCGCTGTAATAGGTGCTCATGGCAACGAGACCGAGCAATGAAATCAGCACCGAAAGCAACATGAACAGTTCGAGCAGGCGCATGGCCATTTTCGCAGGCTGGAGTGACACATTGATCAGATCTTTCACATAGCCGTTCTCCGCTGGCTCCACGTAGGTGCCGTTCTTGACCATAGAATAATCGGTATAGGCTTGCATGATGGCTTTTTCGGTCTCTTTGTAATCGCCTGAAACATCAATCATTACGCCGTTACCATAAATCAAGTCTTCAGACTTGGCAATAAGGACTGCCGATAATTGATTAGGTTCAGAAGCCGATGCCGAGCGCGTCGGGATGTCCTCATAGATGCCGCCAATGGTCTCGGGGTTGGTGCCGTTGAGGTTCATCCTCCGCAAAAAATACTGCTCTGTCGAATCATTCAAGGCGAGTTTTTCAGCCGTAGTCCGCGACATCCACACCGAATTGGTTCGTGCGCCAAAGTCTTCAACGACCTGCAAATCAAGCATGTTAAAATAAGTCTCGTCGCAAAGGATGAGTTGGACGGACACATTTTCGCCGTCAGGCGTGGTGATGGTAGTGCTCATGCCCATGTGGCCAGCAAAGTCGCGTCCGTAGCCCACCGCCTTCACATTCGGTATCTGCTCCAAACGGTCGATGAGCGGTGCAATTTCGGAATACTCTTTCGCCCTGTTTTTCAGCGAATACAATCCCTCCGAGCGCATGTTGATGGGACGGTTCATCATGTGGCGCATCTGCACTTCCATCAGCAAAGCCATAGCGATAAGGACAATCGTGATGGTGTTTTGGAACACGATAAATACCTTGCTGAACACCCTTTTCGTCTTCAGTCGATAGGTGCCGCGCACGATATCAATCGGCTCGAAACGCGAGGCAATGGCAGCAGGCGCGATGCCCGCCAAAACGCCCATCAACACTATGGCAAACAGATAGACCAACATCGCACCTAATGACCCTTTCAGGTCAAGCGACACATATTGCTTAAAGTTGTCAACCGATACACTTCTCAAGAGGTCGTTCATCATCGGGAGCAATGCCACAGCAAGCAGATAGGCAAGAATGAAGCATACAGCGGTAAACGCCACGGATTCAAGGATATACTTCATGATGATATTGCCTTTGGTGGCACCGTGAAGTCGGCGTGTGGCCATTTCCTTGGCGCGTTTTCCCGAAAGAGCCATGTTGAGGTTGATGTAGTTGAAAATGGCCGAAAGCAAAAGCAGCAACACGACAATGGTCAGCATTTGCAGCACCGATTTATCACCCCGTTTGAGCACCCACTGGTCTTCGTGGAAAAAGACTTCCGACAAGGTATAGATAGGCAAAGCCTTTACGAAACTATCCGAGTAATTGCGCAAGCCGACCTCCTCCACTTTCTTCGCAAACGCCTCACGGTCAGTGCCCTCGTGTACCTTTATCAAAGTCGTGTAATTCCCGATGGAACTGAACGGCCTTTGTTCAACGAAATTATAGACTCCACCAAATCCGGGATTAAGGAACACATCGGTGTGTAGCACCATTGAGTTGGCATCATCCCTGAAAACGCCACAAACCACACTCTCAAGAAGATTATTGAAATAACTGATTTTTAACGGCTTGCCGATAGCATCGCTATTGAAAGCGCGATTGGCAAGCGATTCGGAGATCAGGCAATGCCCATTGAGGCGGTACTCGTCCATGCTGCCATCGATTAGGGAAAGGCTTGGGAAGAGTTCAAAAAGTTCGGGGTCGGCCTCATTGACGAACGCACTGATAGACTCATCGCCAATGGTGACATAGCCGCTATCGTCGGTACCGCTGATGCGACACACGGCCTCCGCCTCGGGAAGTTCGGCCTCGAAAGCGTCCTTGTCCCACCATGAGAGCGACAGATAATCCTGATTTCCAACGGCATAAATACGGTTTCCGTCGGGATTGCCGTAGGCCACGGAATACTGCTGATACACATAATTGCCAATCAAGATGACGAAGGCAATGGAAATGATGAGACCGATGGCCTCGATGATGGTGTAAAGTTTGTTTCTACTTAAGAATTTGATGTAACTTGACATATTGTTTAACTGTTTAATTGTTTGTTGACCATGGCTGATGGCCTATGACTATGGCAGCTTTTTACAAGGTATGAAGTTCTTCTTTCTAATGAAGCTGCCATAGGCCATAAGCCATAGTCATTGTTCTATATACGCTGTTCCCCCATAATATGTTACAACACTGCACTTAATAAAGTATTGAAGCCGCGCGTTAAGGTGTTCGGCGAGGGTGTTGAGGTAGTTGTTTGAGGCGGTCTGATACTCGATAGACGAAATCAAGCCCTGCTCGAAACGCTTGGTATTCAGTTCAAAAGCCTCGCTTTGCAGGTCGGCGCGGGTGGCGGCTTGGCGCAGGGCATCGGCACTGCCGTCGCGGTCGGCGATGGCGCGGCGCACCTCGGCCTCTACCGCCTGGAGCGTCTGCTCATAGTCGGCTTGGGCGCGGTCGTAGGCGTTCTTTCGCTTTGCGATGTTGGAATGTTTCGAGAGGCGGTCGAAAATAGGGATGCTCAACGAGAGCGACACCGACTCGCCGCCGTTGTCCTTCAACTGGTCGAAGAAAGGCGTGGGCACATAGCCCTCCCTGCCCGGATAGGTGAAGAAACTCGACGACCAGCCGCCAGAAAGCGAGAGCGTGGGCAACAGTTGCCAACGAGCCGTTTTCAGGGCGAGGCGGGCGTTCTTCATCGTGCCCTCGGCCAAGGCCACCTCGGGCAGCCATTGTTTGGCCCGATTAACCAATGACGAAACATCATCCGGGGTTCCTGTAGGGCTGTCACACTGTGGCAGCCGCATAAATGATTCATCGTCGCGGCTGCCACGATGTGACAGTCCTACGACATCCAAACCGTCAATCTTCAGCGGTTCCTTGATAGGCCAAAACATCACGTCCTTCAGGGTAATGAGGGCATCTTTAACGCGGTTGGTGCAGTTCGTCAGTTGGTACTGCCGCTCGGCGAGGTCGCTTTGCACTTGCACCACGTCGGCGTGGGATTTTTGGCCTAATTTCTCTTGCTTGGTGGCCAATTGCACGGCTTTCTCTGCCGTGGCCACCTGTGCCTGCAAAGCCTTCTCCAATTCGGTGTAATAGACCACGTTGCAGTAGGCCTCCATCGTGGCGAGGCAGATTTGGTCTTCCAACTGCTGCTCTTTGGTGAGGCCCATCAGTTGCGCCGTCTTGGTGATTTTCAGGTTGTTGACGGCTTGGAAGCCATTAAACAAGGTAATCCCCGCCGAGAGGCTGTAGCCATTATAAAACGAGGTGACGACGCTATAGGTGTTCGTCTCGGGGTCGAGGCTTCGGCCAAAACTGTAAGAGGCGGACGAGCCACCGCCCAGATAGGGCGTGAAGGCGGCAAGGATGGCATCGCGGCGGTCGATTTGCGCGTCGCGGTTGCTGGCTTGCTGGATTCGGATTTTGGTGGAATGCTCCACGGCATAGCGCATACATTCCTTGAGGTTCATTGTGACGGTGTCCTGCGCCGTAAGATTTGCGCCCGTCATCAAAAACAAAGTGGTCAGAATTGCGATTTTGTTGGTTTTCATACTTTACACATTTATAAATATGCATTCGGCCAAACATATTTTGTGCCAAATTTGTAAAATATTAAAAACCAATTATTTACAAAAAACATCTCTATAAAAAGTGTAAAGTTTCTTTACAGTGGTGTAAAGAAATTTTACAGTGCTTTACAACTGCGGGAAAACCCGTTGCGGAAACTTCTCCATTGCCAAAAGCCGCTTCTCGATGCTTTTCCAGTCCAACGGCTTTCCATTCGCCATTTTTACGGGTGCATTCTTGTTGATGTCGGCGAAATACACGATTCCCTTCAACGGCATCAATGGATTGGCATGATACTTTTCTTCGTAAAACTTCAGCATTTGCTCTAACGAGAACATTGAGGAAAGATAAGCCACATCCACGAAATCCTTGATTCTTGTGCCATTGCCCGCAATCGCATTCAGTTTCATTGCACAAATGTCCTCCAAACTGGCCAATCTGACACCTTCCTCCAAAACAAAAGGCTTCAGCCAAGAATAAGCATGGGCAATACAATCCACCTGCACTCCCTCGATTTCCCCTTTGACCGTCGCAAAAGCCAAATAATCCGTTTGCAAATGATAGTATCGCTCCAAATACTCACGCAACTCGTCCGCCTCAAATTCCTTTTCGGTGAACAAGTCCAAATCAACGCTTATTCGATGTCCAATCTGGAGTGCAAGCGAAGTTCCGCCCACAAGCACAAAACTTTGCAGGCGCTCATCGCCCATCAGCCTTTTCAGGAGTTCCAATGTAGCGGCATCGATTGTTTCTTTGTGTAGCATTTCAATTCCTCCTTCCTCAAATCAAACGCGACGCAGGCAAAGTTCATGTCCTTGTCGTTCATGTAAGGGATTTCACGCAAAGCCGCCTTCACGCCCTCCACGCCGTACAGGTTGAGAATGGCATAGAAATCGTCCATCCGACCGCGTTCCAACACGCGCTGTACAACCTCATTGCGCATCTGCTGCCAATCGAAATTGGAAAGGTCGTACTCCCAAAGGAGTGTTGGCCTCACTTCGGCGTTTTTGTGATTAAGGTAATCCTCAAAAGGCATCGCATTAGATTTTTGGCAAAATTACGAAAAATCCTTGAATTGTACAATTAAAAGAATCCTTACAATAAACTCTTATTTCTTCGTGTCATCAACAACGCAGGCCACAGTAGTGTCGCCCGTCACGTTGACCACCGTCCGAAGCATGTCCAAAGGCCTGTCGATGCCCAAGATGAGTGCCAAGCCCTCAATCGGAATGCCGACGGAATCCAAGACTATCATCAGCATGACGATGGAGCCTCCCGGGATGCCCGGCGTGCCGATGGACGAAATGGTGGCCGTGGCCAAAATGAGCAGCATTTGGCTGAAAGTCAAGTCCAAACCAATCACTTGGGCCAAAAACACCGCCGCCACAGCCTGATAACAACTCGTGCCGTCCATGTTGATGGTCACACCCACGGGAAGCACGAAGTTGGACACCTCCTCCGAAACGCCCAAATGCTTTTGAGTGCGCTCCATCGTCAAAGGCAAAGTGGCTGCGCTCGAACTGGTAGAAAAAGCCAGCATTTGCACGGGAAACACCGCCTTGAAGAACTGCCCCAACTTCTTCTTGCTGAAAATGCGCAGCAGCGTGGGATACACCAAAACGATGATGACCGCCAAGGCCAAAACGACCGTCAGGGCGTACATACCCAAAGCGGAAATGATGCCCATATCGCCCGCGTAGTCCACAATCAAGGCGGCCATCAGCGCAAAGACCCCGATGGGTGCAAAACTCATGATGAAGTCGATGATTTTCAACAAAACAAGGTCTAATTGCTGGAAAAACCGCACGACTGAAACCGTTTTCGACTGCCCCACACCAATCAAGGCCACGCCAAACAAAAGCGCGAAAAAGATGACTTGCAGCATTTTAGAGTTGTTGCCCACAGCTTGAAAAAGGTTCTCCGGCACCATATCGACCACAAACTGCAAAGGCGACTCGTCCTGCACCTGTTGCATTTGGGTTTGACGTTCGGTCACGGTCTGCTGGTAGCGTTCCACAAACTCGGTCTGCTTGTCTTTGGGGAAAAATCGCCCTGGCTTCATCATGTTCACCATAACCAAACCTATGCTTACGGCCAATATGGTGGTGCAAACATATATCAGTATGGTTTTCAGCCCAATGCGTGACAAATTCCGAATGTCCTTCAAACTGACGACACCCAAAATGAGCGACACCAGCACTAATGGCACGGCAATCAACTTGAGCAGGCGCATGAAGATGGCTCCAAACGGAGCCACCCAGTCATGCACGAAGCCGTCCCAATGCAAGGCCATAGCCAAAAAACCGAAACCCAAACCAAGCCCCATGCCAAGCAAAATCTTGGCATACAGCGGAATGTGTTTTCTATGGCTCTGCTCCTTATTCAATCAAATTAATCTTTTTGGTTGCAACGCCCTCCTCGGTCACGATGCGGACAACATAAATGCCCTTGGAATAGCCTTCAAGGTTCAATTCCACCTTGTTCGAATTGGTCTTTCTGTCCTCCAACAGCACGCCATTGATGCCCATGAGTTGCACATTTTGAATGGGTTGCGCCGCCTCAATGCAAACGACATCCTTAACGGGATTGGGATAAACATTCAGTTTCAGCGCAGTCAACTCGTTCACATTCACATCGGTAGTGTCAGTCGGAATGACTTTCACATCGTCCACAAACCAGTCGAAAGCCAGGAACTCGCCAAAAGTGTTGTAGCCCCTAAATCCAATCTTGATGTTCTTTCCGATATATTCATCCAAATCAATGGAAATCGGCTCGTCGTAAGTATTGATTTGTCCGTAAGGCATATCAGCGGCATCCCATTTGTCGTCCCAAGTGCCGTTGTAGGTGTCGTACACACGCACTACAAAGCGGTCGTAACCATCTGTGCCGTACTGCACCCAAGTCCAGAACTGCAAAACGGTGGGTCGCGTGATAGTTAAAACGGGGGTAATCAAAGTCTGGTCTTGCGCAGATGGGTTTTCGCTGTTGTCCCACTCCAACACGGCCTGTTTGTTGCCACGATGGGGAGAAACGACAAAGTCATTTTCGTAATAATCTGTATAATACACAGTTCCTTGGAAAGACCAATCCCACCAAGTTGGGTTGCCGTCAGTCGTCCAACCTTCGGGCAAACCGTACAAACTACATTCCTCAAAAGTCTCGAAAAGCATGGGGCGTTGATAATCCCAACGAATCGGAATCTCGTCCGACAAGGCACTGTTACCCAAAGCATCCACGAGTTGCACCGTCATTGTGCCGTGAGTGTGGTTGTCGTAGGCGGGAATGGTCGCGGTGTAGTCGTAATTGGCCTTGCCTGCACGAGTGAAAGTCAAGTCGTGTGTCACGCCCCAAATGGAATAAGTGGCCGCCAAAGTAGCAGGCATCGCTGAAGCATCATGGACACGCAAAGTGAGGTTCATCTCAGTATCAGCGTAGGTCTGATTTCCAGCGACTGAAACCACTGTAGGCGGGTTGTCATCAATAGAAGAATTGTCGATGGCAATATCATCCAAATACAAATTCCAGCCATAATCGCTAACACCCTCGAAAATGATGAAACCATAGTCGTCGGGGCAATCGAAAGTGAAGGAATACTCATACCAGTCATCCACATCGGCAATGACAGGCTCCTTATAAGTGCAACGGTGAATGGTGCCCAACAACTGACCGCCTTCCGAACGCGGTATCGAGTTGTAATACACATTGATACGGTCATTCTTATTAATGTTCGGGTTGCTGTTACGGAACATCCAGAAACGCACGATGTTGTCGTGTTCGCTCAAATCCAACTTGGGTGAGACCAACTCAGCAGAGCCGCCCGAAGGATTAGTATAAGTGTAAAAACGCGCCATATACTGGCTCTCGTCGTGAGGTGTCGCGCTCGGCGTGGAGCCTTCCGTGATGCGGTCGAAAGCATAAATGCCATTGGTGATATTGTTCTGCCAACCGAAGGGTACAAAATCATTTTCAAAGCCTTCCTCCAACGGGAAATCGTTGTAAGGCTCCATTGCCGTGATTTGGAAATCAACGCTTTGCGTCGGAGCGGAATGACTTGAAACCACATCAAACGAAGCATGAACGACTTGGTTGTTGCTCAAATTCATCGGCAAAGTCGCCTTGGCCACCAACTCAACCGAACCATTGTATGGCACATTAACTTGGCTCACCTGAGTGCCATTTTGATAAATCTCGGTCGCGAGGTCGCCGGTGCTGGTGAAATGATAGGTATCGGCCTCCAACCCCGTGTTGTTGAGGCGGAAACGCAAGTTGGCCTGTTCCCCAAAATAGACCGAGGTATCAGCCGTAAGTTGCTCAACGTTAAAGTTGTATTGCGTGGTCTGCTCTATGATAATGTCGTCGATGGACAAATACCAAGGCCCATTGTCAGCCACGCTATGGAAACCCACATAGAAGGTGCCAGAACTTGGTGCTTGGAACACTCCCGAGGTCTGCTCAAAGTCCTCATTATCAACAATCATCATCGGCACCGCAGAGACCGTCATCGCCGAAGGATTGGCACTCGCGCCGGCTTTGACTTCCAAATTGAAGTGGTCGACATGCCAAGTGGCATACCAGAACGAAACACGATAGTAGTTTCCAGCAGTCACGTTGATTTCCTTGTAAATCCACACATCGGTATTGTAGGTGGCATACATGTACCAATCGCCTGTATGCGGCTTTCTTCCACGAGCCACATTGTCATCTGGAATGGTGATGCCGGCTTTCCAACCACCATCACCAATCCAGCCCACTGGGGTCTGGTCTACCGTGTTTCCATTTTCAAAAGTCTCATTGACAAGCACTTGGGCGAAGCCACTTCCCACCAGAAGCAGCGTCATCATTAAGGTAAACAATCTTTTCATAGGTTCAGATTTTAATAATTGATTTGCCTACAAAAATAGGGATTGTTTCGTTATCAAAACCTAATCGGTCAGATTTTTTGAATTGCTGGTAGGCTTGCCAGGCATCCCGAACCTCTTCCTCGGCATGTCCGCCATCGAAAAACTCCACTTGAAACTCCTCCTTGAAAGGTTTCCAATTGCCACAAATCACCCCGTCGAGGGCGACAATAGGCTGGAATATCCCGCTGTTATTGTGGGCTTTATGCCGATGTTCTTGTGGCAAAACGATGTCGCGGCTCTTGTAGCCAATCAGATACTCGTCGTAAGGCGGAATCAACAGGAACTTGCCTTTGCGGAAGCCTCGCGTGCGGCAATCGTCGGTGAGGTAAAAGTCCCTGCCTTCCCAAGTCTCCTTGTGAATCGTGTCGCCCAACAGTTCCATGCCCTTGCGGCAATCGTTGATGTTCAGGCCCGACCACCAAACGAAATCCTCCAACGTGGCCGGTTGCCGACTTTGGAAGTATTTGCAGGCCAAAAGCATCAAGGCATCATCTCTATCCATTTTGGATGATTTCTTCACCTTATCTACTGAAAGCGAATAAGTTGCCTTCATCGGCAACAAATCCCCGCTGCACAATGTACCAGAAAGTTCGGCCATGCGGATATGGTACGACAAACGATGCTCGTCCATCAGAATGTCCTTTTCCAACATGGCTTGCTCGAAGTCCTCTTTTGTCACGCTGCTTTTGTCGGCTGCCGTTTGGACCAATATCTCTCTTATCCGCATCAGTTCCTCGTCCGGAATGGAGATTTTGTTGCTGCTCATCCACCCTTTGATGACGGAAGTCGCCTTGGACGCACACAAATCGAGCATCCACCAATAATCCTTGGACGAGACCAACTGCCATGTGCCGCGCATCAGGTGCAGGCGGATGATTTGTCCGCTGTCAAAAGCCGCCTTAAATGCTTTGGCTGAAGGCTTTCGTGTCCGCATCGCCACCGCCCAGCGCATCATGCGGTATTCCTGCGCCTGCATGGCACCCATATAGTCGACCACTTCGGCTGGACTACCGAACTGAGGCGCAACAAGTTGCTGGCTTAAAAGTCGGATGGTTATGGGGTTCATAGGCTATTTCCTTGCCACCACCAAGATATGCGGACTCATGCCCATCATTTCTGGCTCAGATTCAGTGATGCGGACGATGTCCAAAAGTCGTTCGCGGCTGGCCTCGTCCTCCCATTTCTCTTGAAGGTGCGGCGTGAACCAAATGCAGCCCTCCACGGCAATGGCTTTTTCCACCGCGAAGCCAGCCTCCGCAATTTCCGATTTCATTTCCTCGGAAGTCGTGAAATACGCCTCTGCGATGAACTTCGGGTATTCCTTCGGGCGGATGTGGTCGCCCGTGGTCATCTCGCTTTTAATCATGTTGAAAAACACTGGGTCGTCGAGGAATTCCACGAGGTTCTGGTTCTTCTTCTCGCCATACACCGACAAAGCCCAAGTCATGGAGCTGAACTTGGAGATGCCCGCCACCACCAAAAGGCCGTCTTTTTTCAGCACTCGAAACGCCTCACGCAGCGACTGCAAGCGCTCTCCCCTATCCCGCAGATGGTATTGCGGTCCCATCAGCAGCACGACATCCGCGCTTTCGTCGGGTCGGTTGATTTGCAAGGCATTGCCCGTCTCGGCAATGAAATGGCAATCTTGCATCATGTTGGCCTTGGCATATTCCACGGCGTTTTCCGCCAACTCAATGAGATGCACTTCGTTCCCTTTCTTCGCCAACCAAGCCGCATACATCCCGATGCCGCCACCAATGTCGTAAATCACCTTGCCGCCATCGATATAACGCGACAGAATCTCCTTCGTCCGATGGAACTCCACGATGCCCAAGCCGCGCTCCAATCGGCCTATTTCGGCACCGTTGTTATAAAAATCGTAGATTTCGTTGTTCATTATATATTTTAGTTTCTCAAACATCCAATAGGAATCACTTTCACTCCGTCGCTTCGGGTATAGGCCATCTCGCCGCCCGTCAGCACCACAAGCAAATCAGGCAAACGCAAACGGGTCTGTTCGGATTCCTCATTCTTTTTTTCAATCAACTCCTTGATTTCATTCAAATGTTTCGCGCCATCATCAATTTCTCTACTGCCCAGTTTGCATTCAATCAAAGCATAACGCCCATCGGTGAGATGAAGCACCGCATCAGCCTCAAGTCCAGTCCTGTCGTGATAATAGGAAAGACGCCCTCCCATGGCTTGGGAATAGGCCTTCAAATCCCTCATGCAAAGACACTCAAAAACGAATCCGAAGGTGTTCAAATCAAGTTCCAATAGTTCAGGCGAAAGACCCAATGCAGCAACAGCAATTGACGGATCGACAAAACAACGCTTCTTACCCGTTCGGATAACCGTTTTGGAACGTATTGACGGATTCCATGCCTCAATGTCATTGATAACATACAGTTTTTCGAAAGCACCCACATAATCGTCGAATGTTGACATAGCCGTACTTTCCATTTCTACAGAAACATCGGCAAGCATATTGGTCTTTTTGGCCATCGTGCAGAGATTTCTTGCGTATGAGCGCAAAATAAGCCGTGCAAGGGTAGGGTTGCGCTGGCGTTTGTCAACCCTTGAGACATCCTCGTTGCAAATAATGTCAACATAATCTCTAGCAATCAACAATTTGGCTGCATTGCTAATGTTATCAAGTGATGCTGGCCAACCACCACGGCAAGCGGCGAAAACAAGTTGCTCGATGGACAACTCCGACATACAACCATCAATATCAAGGCTTTTATCATCGAAAAGTTCCGTCAACGAGATGCTTCCGTTTGACTCTTTTGATTCAAAGAGGCTCATAGGGAACATTGCCATCTGCGAGATACGTCCCGTGCCGGAATGCATGATTTCACCCTGTGCATCATCGACAACGGTTGAGCCTGTAAGGATGAACTGCCCCTTTAACCGTCGCTCATCAACGGCATTGCGCACGGCATCCCATAGTACAGGTGCCACCTGCCATTCGTCAATCAGGCGCGGTGTATCACCTTTCAATAACAGCGACGGTTTTGTGCGGGCTGTGGCCAAATAACCCTCTCGCATGTCGGGGTTCTGCATCTTGATAACGCTTTTGGCCTGAATTTCAGCGGTAGTCGTCTTCCCACACCATTTCGGGCCTTTTATTTGCACCGCGCCAAAAGCCTCGAGGCGAAGTTTCAGTTCATTGTCAGCAATTCGAGGTAAATATTCCATGGTATCATTCTGTTTTCCAGCCGCAAAAATACAGATAATTTCCTATTACGCAACACTCATCGGGCGATTTTGAGTGCTTTTATCGGGTGTTTTTGATATATTTTGTGCTATATTTTTGATTTTTTTTGCCCTCAAAGTCTTACTGTCTTTCCTTCAAAAACATGCTTTTATCCATCTCAATGAGGCAACAACCCCTTGCCAAAATGTCAGTTTTCCCAATGGCACACAATTTGACAAAGGACGCGCGTCGTATAGATTGCTTCGTCGTTCCTCCTCGCAATGACGCGAAGCGGCTGCAATTTTAAATCTTAAATTTTGAATTTTAAATACATAACAATATGCAAACCGGTAACATTGGAGTAAATCTTCCTGCGCGAAATCATCAGCAATGCCGTGGATGCCACGCAAAAACTGAAAGCCCTCGCTGCCTCGGGCGAGTTCAAAGGCGAACTGGGCGACCTTACTATTAAGGTGGAAGTCGACAAGAAGAAAAAGACCCTCACCGTGCGCGACCGAGGCATCGGTATGAACGCCGAAGAGGTCGATAAGTACATCAACCAAATCGCCTTCTCGGGCGCAGAGGAGTTCATCGCCAAGTTCAAGACGCAAAGCGAAGCCGAAGCCGCCAACATCATCGGACATTTTGGCTTGGGCTTCTATTCCGCCTTCATGGTCTCCTCGAAGGTGTCGCTGATTTCCAAGTCTTGTAAGGAAGAAGGCGCTAACGGCGTCATCTGGGAATGTGACGGCAGCCCAGAGTACACCATGAACGAAATCCCGAAGGGCGACCGTGGCACCGACGTCATCCTTTACATCGCTGACGATGCCGCCGAGTTCCTCGAAGAAGGCCGCATCCGCGAACTGCTCAACAAATACTGCAAGTTCCTGCCCATTCCGATTCAGTTCGGTACAAAGAAAGTGCAGGAGGAAATCGAGGGCGAGACCGACAAGGACGGCCGCTGTGGAAGAAAGCCCCGACCGACATCAAGGACGAGGAATACAACGACTTCTACCACACGCTCTACCCGATGAACTTCGGCGAGCCGCTGTTCCACATCCACCTCAATGTGGACTACCCCTTCAACCTCACGGGCATCCTCTATTTCCCGAAGGTGAAGAACCGCTACGAGTTCCAGCGCAACAAGATTCAACTCTACTGCAACGAGGTCTTCGTCACCGACAGCGTGGAAGGCATCCTGCCCGAGTTCCTCTCGCTGCTGCACGGCGTAATCGATTCGCCCGACATCCCGCTGAACGTCAGCCGCTCGTTCCTGCAAAGCGACCAGAACGTGAAGAAAATCTCGACCTATATCACCAAGAAGGTGGCCGAGAAACTTGAAGAGCTCTTCAAGAAAGACCGCGAGGCCTACGAGAAGAACTGGGACGACATCCGCGTGTTCATCGAATACGGTATGATGAGCGACCCGAAGTTCTAC
>CADCML010000048.1 GCA_902802535.1 uncultured Bacteroidia bacterium | reverse complement strand
CGATTTCGTCAATCAAATCGTCCTCGACCGCGATGCCGATGCGCACCAAGTCCGCATTTACAACCTCGACGGGAAATCTTATTCCAACAGTGCCCAAATCGAGGCCAACTGCGAGATTTTCAAGGACTTCGACCTGACCTTGGCCTTCCGTTACAACGATGTGAAAATGACCATCAACGACAGCTTGCGTGAAAAGCCTTTTGTAAACCGTTACAAGGGTTTGATTACCATGTCGTATGCCCCCGGCACTTGGCAGTTCGACTTCACGACGCAGTTCAATGGCGACAGCCGCGTGCCCGACCTCAGCGGCAACGCCACCGCCGTGGCCAACCATCAGAACATTGGCCGTTCGCCGTTCTATGTCATCATGAACGCACAGATTACGAAGAAGTTAGGTAAGCATTGGGAGTTGTATGTGGGTGGCGAAAACCTGACCAACTACACCCAGAAATATCCCATCATCTCAGCCGACAACCCCACCAGCGAAGATTTCGACGCTTCTATGGTTTGGGGACCGCTGTCGGGCATTCGCGCTTATTTGGGTGTTCGGTTCCAAGTGAAGTGATTGAAAAAATCCGTATTTTTGCAGTCCTAAACATGATACAAATGAAGAAATTCCTTTTGATATTTTTCGCCGCGCTGATGATGGCTTCCTGCGATCAGAAAGAGAATAAAAAGCAAGAGCAACCTGCTGAAAAAGAGGTGTATATTCCTCAAGGTGTGCCCGTTGCCCCCAAGCAGCAGATACAAATCCAAGAAAAGGGTGGGATGGACCCCACCGTTATGGGCGACCCCAATGGACCCGTTTTGAAACTGGAAGAAGGCAAGCCCCTTGATTTCAGTCAATTGCAAGGTGGAGGCGTATCGGTGGGAAATCAGGTGGCCTCGCAGATTGACTCCATCCGTTACAAGGCTGAACACGGTGATGCCAAGTTCCAATACGCTTATGGCGTGTGCTATGAGAAAGGCTGGGGTGTGGAGGAAGACGCGAAAGAAGCTATGGCTTGGTACCAAAAAGCCGCCGCACAAGGCAACGGTCCCGCCTACAACTCCATCGGCAATTTCTATCGGATGGGCACGGGCGTGAAAACCGACCCCAAGCAGGCCTTTGAGTGGTACAAAAAAGGTGCGCAAGCCAAGGAAAGTCAAGCCATGCTCAACTTGGGCAACTGCTATTTTTACGGCATGGGCGTGGAGAAAGACGAGAAGACGGCCGTCAAATGGTGGAACGACGCAGCCGAGGCGGGCAACCGATTCGCCATTTCTCAGATGGGCGATTGCTATTACTACGGTATCGGGGTGGAAAAAGACTTGGGAAAAGCCGCGGAACACTACACCACAGCCGCCGATGCCAATGTGCCGAGCGCGCAATATGCCCTCGGGGTACTTTACTACAACGGCCAAGGCGTCAAGCAAGACCGCGCCTACGCCAAACTGCTCATGCGTAAAGCCAGCAACGGCGGCATGAAGGAAGCGCAGGATTTCCTGAAGAAGAACTTCGGAGAATAACACTAACCTGATGCAGAGAACCGGTTTCATAGGATTGTTGATCGGTCTGGCCTTTATGGTCGCCTGCACATCAAAACCGCAGGTCCCTGAGCCTGTTGAGGGGTCGAACCCCGAATTGTCCGCTATCGACAGCCTCATGTGGCAGCAGCCCGATAGTGCTTTGGTCATGTTGTTGGAATACCTGTCCTGTAGAGACGCAATGATTGCGTCTTCAATTGATACAATGGACACAATGAGACGCATTCAATGCGTCTCTACAACGTTTAACACCCATTACGCCCAATTGCTAACCTCGGAATTGCTGTTCAAGAACGATTACGCGTTGCAGGCCGTGGCGTATTTCGATTCGTTGTGCGGTAGAGACGGTGTGCACACCGTCTCTTCAACCGTTGCGTTTTTGGATGCACGGGCGCATTACATTAATGGTGCGGGGTATTACGAACAAGGGGATTTGGTGAATGCCTGCACCGAATACCTCAACACCTTGCGGATCATGGAAAGCCATTTTGGCGAGAATGAATTGGTGGGACATAAGGCACGGTTTATGGCTTTGACTTATAACCGCCTTGTAGAGATTTTTTCTGCACAATTCATGCAAGAGCCAGCTATCTATTGCGGCAAGCAGGCTTTGGTTTATAATGAAATTGCGCCAACTTCTCCATACGGCAGTTCCAAAATTCTATACAGAATAGGAAAACAATATGATAAACTAAATGTGACGGACAGTGCATCCTATTATTATGATTTGGCATTGGAATATCTGCCAGATAGAAATGATATGGTTTACAGAGATATAATAACATCACAAGCATTATTTGAATACAAAAAAGATTCCATAATCGCCTTGGACAGTGTGAGAAGCATGGCCGCACAAGCCATTGACGAAACAGAAAGATTAGCCCGATACCTGTTCTTAGGAATCATCTATCATTATTCTGGCCAAGATGACACGGCAAAAGCCTATTTGGAACCGGTGTTTGAGAAAGACCCAAGCAGAGCAGCATTAGCAGCACGAGTATTGCATGAGATTGCCATAAAAGAGGGCGACACCATAAAATACAATGCTTATGCCCAATTCCTATTAGAAGATGCATTTGTGAATGCCGAAAACCAGGCGCGGGTTTCAAAACTCAACAACCTATTCCAAACCTATTTGCAGGAAAAACAAGAAATCGCTTCGCTTCGTGAACGAAAAAAGGCTGTGAGAACAACCCTTGTCGTGGTGCTGCCTTTTGTTGTGGTGTTGGCGGCTGTCGTTGTCATTCTGATGCGGCGCAGAAACAAAATACGCATGGCGGCACGAGAGGCCGAGGCGCAGCGGCGGTTGAGCGAGGTCTCCCAGCGGTTAAGCGAGGCATCGCAACGGCGCGATGAGGCGGAACGCGAACTGCAAACCAAGGTGGAACAGGCCGCACAGCACACAAGGGAGATATTGCAGCAGCGTGTCACGGACATCTACCAGTCTAATGGCAAGGATAGGTTGCAACGCATCCTTGAAGCCGTGGACGACACCTATCCACAGGTTGGGGAAAAATTAAAGGAAGAGTACCCCGAATTAAGCGAGACGGAACGAAATATCCTCCTTTTGAATTTCTTCCATTTCCGCATCAAGGAGGAGGCCGACTTGCTCGGACTGAGTGAAAACACGGTGGGAAAATACCGCTCCAACCTCGGAAAAACCCTCGGAAAAGACCCGATTTCCGACTTAATTGAGTAGAAAAACAAACTTTTTCAACTTTTCTATTTCGCAAAAACAAAAAAGTCGTATTTTTGCGAAATAGAAAAGCTTAATATTATGATTAACATAAGGTTAATAGAACGAGATTTATACTTGGAGCAACTGGAACACACAAAACAAACTCCAGATATAAAAGTGATTACCGGAGTTAGAAGAAGCGGCAAATCAAAGCTTATGGAAATGTTTGTCGAAAAGCTCCAATTGACAGAAAAGAATCTTAATGTCATCCACATAAATTTCAACCTTTTGAAATTTGAGCCTTTGCTTGAATATCATAAACTGCACGATTTTATTGAAAACTCATATCAAGAAGGGAAAGACAATTATGTCATGATTGACGAAATCCAAATGTGTGAGAATTTCGAAAAAGCCGTCAATAGTCTGCATGCCTTGGAGAAATACAACATATATGTGACCGGTTCGAATGCCTTTCTGCTAAGCAGCGACTTAGCGACTTTGTTTACTGGTAGAACATTTGAGTTGAAAATCTTTCCGTTTTCATTTAGGGAATATGTAAAATACTACCAATCAATAGACTATAATATTGCATTCGATTCATATCTCGAAGAAGGAGGTATGTCTGGCTCTTATCTTTACACCACAAAAAAAGAGAAGTATTCCTACATCAATGACGAGGTTTTCAACGCCCTCATAGTTCGCGACATCATTAGGAGATATAAAATCAGGAATGTTCATCTTCTTAACAAACTTATTGATTTTCTGATGGATAATATCGGAAACATCACTTCTGTCAGGAAGATAGCAGATACATTGACTTCCAACAAAATCAAGACAAATGACAAGACTGTCGGAAAATACATTGATTATCTTTGCAATGCGTTTGCCTTTTATCGCATTCGTCGTTACGATATCAGCGGCAAAAAATATCTAACCACCGACGACAAGTTCTATCTTTCGGATCATTCTTTTAAATTTGCAAGGCTTGGAACAAAAAACCTGAACATAGGGCGGGTTATTGAGAATGTTGTGGCTATAGAGTTGTTGCGGCGCGGTTATGAGGTCTATGTTGGGACAATGTACCATGGTGAGATTGATTTCGTCGCCATGAAACAAAACGAGAAGATATATTTTCAAGTAGCCGACGATATCTCACATGAGGAGACATTTAAGCGTGAAGTTTCGCCACTTTTGAAGATAAAAGATGCTTATCCTAAAATACTGCTTGCAAGGACCCGCCAAAAGGAATTCCAATACGAAGGCATCCGCGTCATCAATGTGGCCGATTGGCTTAATTCCTATCCGCTTGCATCGAAAAACTGAATGATTTGAGGATAATAATAGGCCATTTTGGTCTGATTTCCGACCTGATTTGACTAAAAAAGTTTGTAATACGAATTTTTCAATCCATTGGATTTTAGTTTGTTGCAAAATTTTTCGGTGACAAAAATTTGTACTATGCCCTGAAGGTTGTTTTTTCGGCGAAATTTTGATATAGTTTTGCAACATGAATTTGTAGGGCTGTCACACCGTCCTTCGATAAACTCAGGAACCGTGGCAGCCACCATTGCAGCCATGACGACAAGTGGCTGCCGTGGTACGACAGCCCTACAAGTCGAAACGGAGATCAGAACAAATAAAATCATATAACAATGAAAAAATCCATGATTATTGCAGCCTTGATGTGCTGCATCGTGTCGGCCTCGGCACAACAAACCTCAAACGAGCCGGAGGCTCTGAATTCCATGAAAGCCAAAATCCAACAAGTGGAACGGCTGAACCGCTATGAGAACAACTTCACCGTGAGATTGGACAGCGTCATTGGGGAAGCGGCCAAATTCTTTTATGAATATGATGCCCGCCTCAACTGCACCAAGGAATCCCGTTATTATTCGGAAGGTGTCAAAGACTGGTGGCTTCAACAATCTTTCGAAAACACTTACGACGAGCAAAACCGATTGACTTCTGTGACACACCTTGACACTTATTACAATTCCACGACGAAGGAAGAATACATCTACAACACGCATGGCCTGATAAAGGAAGAAATCCATTCTTATCTGTCGGATAGCGCATGGAAATTGACCGAAAAATTCACCTTTGAATACGACGAAGCTGGAAACATGGTTCTGCTCATGAAATATGAGTATGCATATAACGATTGGTACGAAAAAGGCAAAGAGGTCTGCGAATACGAAAACGGTTTGCTTCAAAACGAAACGTTTTACAGTTGCAATGCTATAGGTGAGTGGCAGCCCGAAACCAAATTTGAATATGCCTACAATGCACAAGGACTATGCAAGGAGGAACACACCAATTATTATGGGGATAACGAATGGGTGTTGTATTTCAAGACGGAGTATGCCTACAACGAGCAAAGCTTATGCTCCGAAATGATTAAATATGAACGCTATTACGACCAATTGAGAAGCTTTGGCAGATACTTGTATGAATACGACGAGTCCGGCAATAAGCTTTCCATGATTTACTTTGATCATCGGAATGACTCGCCAGAGTGGTCATACGTCGATAAATACGAGTATTCATACGATGACCACAACAACTGCACGGCCTACCATTTATTTGCTTTCAATTATGGGGAATGGCGTTTCGACTATGGCTACGACATGACCTACGAAGCATCGGTGAGTATCGAGCAAATAGCCGGCCTTAACAGGATTTGGAATGCAGCAGAAATGGATGTCCCGATATACAGCAAGTTGCTGCAATTCAAGATTTGGGAAGACGAGGACGAAAGTTTTGTGTTGGGATGCTATTACTCCGATCACAGCAGCCTTGACGAACCGACGAAAAACCATCTGACCATTTGGCCCAATCCTGCAACGGAAACGGTTCACATCGAAGGCATAGAACCCGCTGAGGTGCTGGTTTACAATGCCCTCGGTCAATTGGTGAAGACCGTGCACGAAACCAATGAAATCAATGTGAGCGGTTTGGCGGAAGGCATTTATCTGCTGCGCATCATGGATGTCGATGGTAGAAGCCATGCAGTGCAGGTGGTGGTAAAGTAAAGAGATTTCCATGCGTTTGGCGACACGCAGGAGGTTGGGATGGGGTTGGTGTATCTGGAAAAAGTTGTATCTTTGCGCTCGAAATTGAATCACCATGAACAACAAGGACTTTTGGGAGTCAATCCATGCCATCATTGCAGAGGGTTTCACACCTGAAGGCCTGCAAAAACTTGACTATTATGCAGAACTATTTATCAATGGGAAACTTGTATATCAACGATTTTCACCGTTCGAACAGCATGGCTGCTCAGCGGGAGGTGCTACGCATGTCGTTGCATCCCTTCTCGCGGGAGCAGAAAGTCAGGCAGATAGAGAGGCTGCACGAGGAGTCAGTGATTTCAAAAGAGAACTCCAACAAGGAGCGCAACAGGCTTCATGCATAGAGCGATGGGCCAAGGCTGTAGGCTGTTGGACAGATTGCATTGATGATTCGTTGCCTAAAATGTTAGGCGAACAGATTGCCGAAGGTGGAGAAGCGGTGGTTTATGACCACGGAGCCACGCTCATCAAATCCATTGGCCTCGATTATTTTATCCAACCCATTCTCGCCCTCGACCGTATCACCTTGCACAACGCCTATTTCCCCGAAACGGCATTGACGGTTCTTGGTTATGGCCGCACGGCAGACTGTGAATTCAAAATCATACAAATATGAAAACAGCAAGAATTTATACCATGTTCTATTATTGATAACACGGCACAGTGAAGAAATAAGCGTGGTAGAACCTTAGAGAAAATAAGCAAGATAAGTAGGCAGATATCTCACTGCATCCTTTTTGTCATAATCCTTCGTGTAGATAAGATAACGGTCGTTTGCTATGCGGGAGGAGTATTTCTTACAAAACTCATCCAACGAAACATGTGTCTTGTAGGTGGATGACTTCACTTCCACAGGAACAACCTTCGTGCCTCTTGACAAGAGGAAGTCTATCTCGTAATTGTGTTTCCCGCTCTCCGTGGGCCAAGTATGGAAAAACAACTTGTTGCCAGAGCAGACAAGCATTTGTGCCACAATATTTTCGTAAAGATAGCCAAGGTTGGACGATAGTTTGTCGTTTAAGAGTTTGTTGTAGAGGATGTTCTCCGTAAAGTCTTTGTCCTTGAAAGCCAGCGTGACGAACAGTCCTGTATCGCCAACAAACATCTTGTATTGTTTCAGGTCTTCAAATGCGGCCATGCCCACATTCGGGTCGTCGCAATGGTGCGAGATATTGACCGTCATTGATTTCTCCATTTCCGAAACCAGTTCAACGTATTCTTCTGCTTTCGCTCCCGCAATCACACTCGAAATCTGGTATCTGGAGGCATTGCTATTCAGTTGGGCGGGAATGGCTGCAAAAATGCGTGCTGCTTTTCCAGACGGGTCAATTTTTCCGAAATCTTCATCATAAATGTTCAGAATCAGCCGTTTGGCTCGGTCAACCGCTTCAAAATTGTTCGTTTCAAGATAGGCGTTCACGGCCTGCGGCATCCCACCGACCAACATATACAAACGGAAATCACGCATTAATTTCCGATGTGCCTCTTTCAATGGTTGAGGATGTTCCCATACACTGCGAAGCAGAGGAATAGTGGCAGTATCTCCAAGTGCCCAGTGGAATTCCTCATAATCCATAGGGTACATGTTGATGCGCTCTTCCTCGCTGGGAATCAGGATGTTTTGAGTGTTTTTGCGGATGGAAATCAGAGAGCCGGTCTCAATATAATCGTATCGATGGTCTGCAACAAGAGACTTGATGGCTTGGCGGGCCTTGGGCTGAAATTGTACCTCGTCGAAAATAATGAGCGAGTTGCGATTCACCAACTGGACATGATAAATAAGTTGAAGCCTGAGAAAAATATAATTGAGGTCCGACACATCATTGAATAAATTAAAGACCTCTTGCGGACACATGGTGAAGTCGATGAGAATGTAAGAGGCATATTCCCGTTGTGCAAATTCCTCCACAATGGTGGATTTGCCGATTCGTCGTGCGCCCTGCACCAAAAGAGCCGAGTTTCCATTGCTTGTTTCTTTCCATTTCAGCAGGCGCTCATATATCTTGCGCTTGAATATTCTTCCAGTGGCCATAATTTATGTAATTTCACTGCAAAAATAGCGTTTATTTCGTTTCCTCAAACTTTTTTTTGCCAATTTTCCCGAAATTCTCAAAATTTAAAACGCCAATTTTCCCGAAATTCTCAAAAATACAATTTTTGTTATCGCACACTTTACTGATTAATAAGTCGTTATCAAAAAAATAAATACAAACTCACACATTGTTTTTCTTGATAGGTATGAGGGAGTGAGTGTACTTTTGCGGACAATTCTAAAACTAACAGTTATGAAAACAACAAAAAATTAATGAAAATCTGTTCAAAAACACAATATCATCTTGAAGAAAACGGAATAAAAGTTTGTAATAAAATCTTGTAACAGTTTGAAAATCAATGCTGATGTTTTGGAAAAACTTGTAATGCCCCGAAAACTTGAAAAAACAACGGTTTTTTGCTATACTTTTGCATTATGAATTTCAAAACGAATAACTAACACCTAAAATTAAAAGTATTATGAACAACAAAAAATCCAATTTTAGAACGCTGCTTGTTATGTTTGCAGCAATGCTGCTTATGGTCATGTCCGCTTGTAAGGGCGATGTTTATGGCGATTTATTCATCAACAGGGATCCTGTGACTTTCCGTGTGCAGTCGGATGAAGGAAGACCCCTGTCGAATGTAAGCCTGAAGACCGAGGAACTCGATGGTTTCGACAATGACCCAATTATTGATGGAACACATTATGCCTATACTGATGCCGAGGGAATGGTCACCGTTGACGCTGCTCGCAACAACTCTGATCTGCTTGCACAACGTACCACAAGGTTCACCTTTACGGCCACGGATTATGTCGTTTTTGACACCATTTTAAATTCTTGGACGGATACTATCGATATTGTTCTCTATAGACGATAGTGTTGATGGTAAAAACACTTTTATCAAATATGGAAAACTTAAAGATTTACACCCTGCTTATGCTCCATTTTTTGTACTTTCTACCTGCTGGCCATCCTGCTCTTGCCCTGGATGGCTTTCGCACAACAACCAGAAACAAAGCAAGAATTCTGATTTTTCTATCCGTTGTCTGTAACTTTTTTCGAGTTTTTCCGTATTAATAGAGATTTCCGCTAAAAAGAAAAAAGAATAATTAAAACGTAAACAAGTATTATCATGAGAACGAGGTTTTATCTTTTGACATTCTTACTGTTGCCTTGCATGGCTTTCACCCAAACCAACCTCCCATTCACCTCATTGAAACCTGTCAACAAGGGCAATTTCAAAATCGATGCGAGCTATTCGCGTATGATGCAGAAACACCTTTTGTCAGACTATCCCGACTTCCGTGTTGGTGTAGGCTATGGAATTACCAATTGGTGCGTGGTTGGGGTCTTTGGCAGTTTCGGCACCCATGAAAGCTTAATGAAGATAGGTGGTGGATATAGCGTTCAAGGTGCAGATACTACTTACCATCCTGTTCTTTTTGATGGGAAAATGATTGAGCGTTCGTGGCGAATTGGGCATGAGAACCGTAACAGAGCAGTATAAGCCTGATTACGATGGTCCTTCAGCCGAGCCTGTCCGCAACAACTTTCTTTACGGTGGTAGCATTGGTTTAGCCATCAATCCATCAAAGTATTTCGGTGTCTTTTATGAATTGGCATTTGACAACCTAAATAAGGAATACAAACCCAAAACAGACGAAATAAAGGCCAAAGCTATCCACCGCTTCGGTCTCATTGTTCGATTCCCTGGGCCGAAGAAATGGCAACGGTAATCTTTTGTAGGGCTGTCACACTGTCCTTCGACAAACTCAGGAACCATGGCAGCCACTGATATTAACAATTTTGAGCGGCTGTCGTACCACGGCAGCCCTACAGACAATAAATCAACATTTTAACATGAAAAATTCATTCATCCTTTTCCTTTTTGTTGCGCTTGCCTTCAGCGGTTGCCGCAAACAAGTCAGCTACTACGACCGACCCGATTTTTACCCTCAACCCACATTGAACGCCGTGCTACAGAAGGACCAGCCCGTGTGGGCGCAGGTCACCTTTGCCCAAGGACTTGACTCGGTGCATCCCTCTCCTTGCACCGATGCCGAAGTACTGCTTTATGTGGATGGACAGTTCGCAGAAAAGCTGCAACACGAGGGAGATGGCCTTTATGTTGGCGAAACCACCGCCGAGGCCCTGCACGAATACGCCTGTCAGGTCGTCATCCCAGGCTACGACACGCTCTTTGCCCAAACGGAGATGCCGGAGAAGCCAGTGGTGACGGGCGTAGAAATCATGGAAAACGCCACCGTCGATGACGAAGGCCGACCTTGTCCCGCTTTCTTGGTTACTTTTAGGACCGACCCCAACCGAAACCTTTATTACAGCTTGAACATCTACGCTGATTTCCTCAATGAATACTACGATGCTGAAACACATGCTTATCTCGGCCATTCCACGGAATCAGGCACGATGAGCGCGTCCATCAACACCGACGACCCCGTGCTGCTCAACGAAGGTTCTGACCAGCTACTGTTCAGCAATGCCATTATCACCGACACGACCTATACCATGAAGGTGAACGCATGGTTCAGCAACCACGGCTGGGGCGGACAGCACATAGGCGGCGTCATAGAGCGTTCGGGCGAGGTGGTGGTCAGGATGCAGGGCCTCTCGGAATCGGCTTACCATTACATGAAGAGCCAAGATGCCTTCGAGGAACCTGATGCTTATACCAATCTTTTCCTTGGTATCGTGACACCGCTCAACCTTTACAGCAACGTGGAAAACGGTCGTGGCGTGTTTGCTGCCATCGCTCCCATGACCTGCGACACCATTTTCATCAACCCGTAAACTGACACGCCATGAAAAGAATGCTTTTGATGATTGGCCTCTTGGCTTCTCTCTTTGTCCAAGCCCAGCAAACACATATCTCCGGCTTCGTCAGCGATGCCAATGATGGTGAGCGCATCATCGGTGCCAATGTCTTTCTTCAAGACCACTCAAAAGGGGTGGCCACCGACCAGAAAGGGTATTTTAACCTTGCGGTGGAATTGCCAGCTACGCTTTGTGTTTCATGCATCGGCTATGAAGAGACCTGCCTTAAGGTGGACAATGCCGACCAGCCTTTGCAAATCCGTTTGAAGCCCTTGACCGAGACTTTGCAATCTGTGGAAATCAGTGCCACTCGCATTGAGCGAAAAAACAGTTTCAACACATTGACCCTCAATGCCAAAAGCATTGACCAAATCCCCACCTTGGGCAGTCGTCCCGACATTATCAAGGCGGCACAACAACTGCCGGGCATCGAAGCGGCCACAGAAGCCTCCAGCCTGATGATTGTGCGAGGCGGCAACCCAGGCGAAAATCTTTATTTGCTCGACAATGTGCCACTCATCTATGTCAACCATCTTGGCGGTTTCATGTCGGTGTTCAACTCTGAGATGATTAACACGATGGATATCTATAAGGGCGGCTTCCCTGCCCGCTATGGTGGCAAGCTGTCTTCTATTGTCGACCTCACCTCAAAGAAAGGCGACCCAACCAAATTGAAAGGCTCGCTCAGCGCAGGTCTCACAGACTTGGCTTTCGCCGTAGAAGGTCCTGGCGGACTGAAAAACTCCAGCTTTATCGTCACAGGCCGTAAGACCTTGACGGAAGCCTTACTCTACATTGCGAGCCAAATCAGTAAAGGACAAGGCGGACAGGATTATAATATGGCCTACGGCTTCCACGACATCAATGCCAAATACACTTGGGCACCCGATGCCAAAAACAGCTTCTCCTTCAACCTTTACGAAGGCGCGGTGACATCGAGCGCAGCAGCATCGGCAACATTTGGGGCAACCTGCTCGTTTCGGGCCAATGGAACAGCGCAGTCAGCTCACGGCTTTTCATGGCCAATACACTGTCTTTCACGCAATACCGCTTGAAGAACAACATGAAGGCTTACCTTCAAAACGCCGTCGATACGACAGATTTCTTTGTCAAGACCTCATCGCGTGTCAGCGACGTTTCGCTCCGCTCCGACTGGAAGCTCTTTGTCGGCAATGCCTACACCTTGGAATACGGCCTGCAAAGCTCGTATCTCAACTATCGCCCCAACCACTTCATCAGCAGCTTCTCTGATGCTAGTCTGCCCGACATTTCGAGCGTGTTCGACAATTCTCTATATTTGGACAACAAATTGAAATTTGGCAACTGGTTCAACGGTTCTGTTGGCCTGAGGCTGAATAGTTTCCTGAACAGCGGCTACCATCACTTCGCTTGGGAGCCAAGGCTGAATCTCAGTTTTGGCATAGGAGGAAGTACCGTCAACCTGACTGCCATGCGCGTGACGCAGAACGCACACCTGATGATGACACCAGGGTCCATTATGAACAACGAGGTTTGGATTCCTGCCGATGCTCGTATCAAGCCCGCCACCTCCGACCAGGCTTCAGTAGGTTGGCAGCGCGGTTTTTGGCAAGACCATATCAGCGTTGAAATCGATGCCTACTACAAGCTGCTAAAAGACTTGGCCACCTACCGCGAGGGCTACAGCACCCTCCTTGGCGACTCTGACTGGCGCAACAAAGTGGAAGCGGGCGGCAACGGCAAGTCGTATGGCATTGAGATGATGACCCGCTTCAACTTCAACCGCTTGGATGGCTATGTGGGTTACACCTACTCGCACACTACAAGGCAATTCGACCACATCAATAACGGTAAGGAATATGTGTTCGAGTACGACCGTCCGCATTCCATCAATATCAACGTGAACTATCAGCTTACGGAGCGTTGGTCGCTGAGTGCCTTGTGGACTTACCAGACCGGACTGCCCTTCACTCCCGTCATTGGAGTACAGGACACACCTGTCATCACTCCCGAGGGCGACGTGTATTTTGAGCAAGCCAACATCTACGGTGAGCGCAACAGCGACAGGATGAAAGACTACCATCGCCTCGACTTGGCCGCCAAGTTCAGAACCAAAGCCGAGAAGGGCCGCAAAGCGGAATGGACGTTCTCGATTTATAACGTGTATTGCAGGCAGAATCCGTACTATTACTACTACGGCGACCCGAAAGGCGACCCGCTGTATTGGAACCAATATCCAGAAGAGCCGCAAACGCTATGGCAGCGGAGTTTCTTCCCGATTATTCCGTCGTTTTCTTATAAGGTGTGGTTTTAAAGATGGGGATTAGGAGATATTTCGTTATGCGTGCTAACGTGCTATCGGGATTACGATGGAAGGAGATAAAAGACAAAAGGAAGTATTAACCGTTAAATAATTGAACAATGAAAAGATCAGTATTATTTGCAATGGCATTGGCGGCCATGATGCTGTCGGTATTTGTTTTGGCGACTTGCTCGGTTGATCATCTTTGCCATTTGGAGGTCGTTATGAAAAACACCTTGCCGATGGAATTAACTATTCAAACCAAGGACTGTTTAGTGAACGCATCTGATTCGTCCTATTATCCGACGCAGACAATCAAAATTCCGCCCTATGGAGAGGCTTCTGTCGTGTGGGATTATCGTTATCAGATTGATTATCCGCAATACTTTAATGACAATCAATGTGATTCGATGAGGATTGTTTTCAACGATTCGGTTCAAGTAGTATTCTCAAAGGAAGACAAAAGCAGGTTTAATCCTATTTTGATGGAGAACTACGAAACGCTACCTGCCGAAAACGATTGGGACGGCTGCCTGCAATATACTTTCACCGAAGATGATTACCAGAATGCGGTGCAGCAACGAGAATGAAATCATGGGTGAAGATGGTTTCGTTATGCGTACTAACGTGCTATCGGGATTACGATGGGGGACTCCCCCGGCCTACGGCCACCCCCTTAAAAAGGGGAAAAGGGGGAAGCCTGATGGACGCGAGGGATGGGATGGATAGGACTAATAAGACTAATAAAACCAATAGAATAATGAAAACAACAAGAATTTACACCCTGCTTGCGCTCCTGCTGATGGCGGGAGGGGTGACGATGCAAGGGCAACAATGGGAAACCGTTTTACCAGATAGCGTTTCTATCAGTGGCGGCTTCATTAACGAGGACAACACGACGGAACTCGTCGGTTGTTCAGGTAATGACGGTGCCTATTTCAGAGTGTTTGAAGACGGTCAATATGAGACAACCACATTTCCTGCGCCAGAGGGAAAACAACTGGTTTTGCAAACCCTAACCCCATTGGACAATGGAGGTTATTTCATTTCTGGAAGGATTATGACCAATCGTTTGAATGATTCTGGCGAACTCAAAATCATAATTCTCGATGATAATCTGAATGTGGTGAGCGAACAAACCCTACAAGTGGCAGAAGGTTTCTTGGGTCTCACAGATGGTGCCGCTGTCATGGACGACGATGGTACCATCGTCCTGTTGAAAACGGCAAGGAGGGAAATGCCCAATTATCAAGGTGGGTACGAGTCAAGAGGAGCGTTGTTCCGCTTCTCCCAATCAGGAGACAACCTGAATTGTCGGTATCTGTTGGCCGACCCGCCCGACCCGATATGCTACATACATCAAATCCGAAACCAAAAGCTCATGAACGACCCGTATAGCGACCAAATCATTGCGGTGTGTGCAGGACGAAACGGGCTACAATCCTTGCTCTATTTCGATTACGACTTTAATCTGACAAATAACTATTTTATTGACGATATATCTATTCCAGAAGGAACCACACATAAGTATGTGAGCGACCCATATGTGGGATATTGGTATAATGCCAATGAAATGCTTCTTGTTGCAGACCAGCAAGATACAGTTGTTCACAACAAGCCCCATGTGCTTATTGGCAGAATGAACCGCGAGGGAGAAATCGTCGAAAAAGTCGAAATCAATAAGCAGGATACACTCATGTATGCCAGTTGTATGACTTATGCCAACGACAGTACCATTTACGTTATGGCCGATTGTCATACGGAAAGTTATTTAGCCCCTTATTATCCGCAATTATATTTGATCAATAAAGAATTGGAAATATTGGGAAATATGAATTTTTGGGATAATTTGAACTGTTGGTCCCCAATAATTCTCCCTATAAATGACGGTGGATGTATCGTGTTGATTGAGCAATCATTACTATATTATGAAGACAGAATGCCAATAATAATGCGTTTTGCTCGCGAAGACTTCAACCCCATTCCTTGTAGTGTGAAGGAAGTGCCGCAAAAAACGATAAAGGCTTTGGCCTATCCCAATCCTGCCAAGGATGAGTTGAACATCGACATTTCGGGCTTGCCGGCGCACGACGAGCACCGCATACAGCTTATCGATGCCTTGGGACATATTTGCATGGATCGCATTATCCGGGGCAAGGGGAATGTGCTTACTGTGGGCGTTGCCAGCCTCCCCGTTGGAATGTACACCTATCAAATCTATGACAATAAGAAAACGCTTTCCTTAGGAAAGTTTGCAAAACAATAATTTATAATCATCAATAAAAACATTCAAAGACTTAGTATCATGCGTATCAAAACAAGAAAAAAAATGATTATTATTCTTATTATTGTATTGTTAGATATACTTCTTTATCAACTGCTTGTATCAATAGTTCCTAATGGAGTAAAAAGGTATTATCATATAGGCAATAAAGATTGTTGTGTCACTGTTTGGAAAAGATCAAGAGGAACCTCGTATTATGCATTAATTATTGGTGGTAAATATACAAACAATAGGAAAGAGCCTGTCGATAATTTTATAAAAGTGGTTCGCGACCACCCATCTTCAGACTGTTTGGTTGATGTTATTATAAAACAAGATGGCAATTTGCTTATTGATGCTGATAATGTAGATACAATATGCTCTTCTGATGGATCCCTGGATTTGTATAGCAATAATCAAGCACTAAATGACAGCTTATATACCTGTATAAAAGACGGAGGTAAGTGTTATAAAGATGATGTTGATTTTGTTTGTATAAATGTAACAGAGAACTACGCAACAGACAAATTGGGCAATAAACTTAAGTAATGCCTTTAAGATACGTTTGTTTATTGTCTGTTTGTTTTCCTTGGAGGAAAACGTGCAACGTATAATCATTAAAGACTGAGCATATGAAAAAGATTCACAACACTATAGCATGGAGCGAAAATATCAAAACAGCGTTTGATAATATGCAATTTGAAGGATTTTCTGTGAATGTACAGTTTGAATGGAAAGAAGTTGATATTAAAGATGCGACAGGTGTAGAGGCCATTAATATAATAAAAGCGGCAGCTGAAGCAGACCCAATCGGTAATTCAATAGTGCATGTTGAAGAAACCAATCCTCGATCTGAAGTAAAAGGGTCTAAACATCTTAAAGCAAATATGTGGCAAGCGGCCGCCGATTCTTATCTGTATTTTGAAACAGATGGTAATACAGCAATGCATGAATTAGGTCATTTTTTTGGCTTAAGAGACAGATATGACCCCACTAATCCCGAACATGCCTCATATATTGAAGGAGATTTGATGACTATGAGTCCTCCACGAAAAAATGCAGTAAAGCCTTTTATTCGCATTATAGAAAATAATAATTTGACACCAGAAACAAGCAAAACTATACTTATTAATAAACATAATAAAGAACCCCAATGATTACATTAAAGATTATATTGTTAGCATTGCTCTTGCATCATAATCCTGATTCTCCAATTGATTACAAGTCAGGAACAAACTATATCATTCAAGAGGTGGTATATGGTTATCCAGAGTTTTATCCTCCATTTGCCTGTTGCTTAAGGTTGAAAACAGATTATGATTTGTATTACGTTACAGATGAGGATTTTCTAATAAATGCGATTACTGCTGATTCCATCAATTTAGATTCCCTAACTTATTTAGTTCCACATTATAGTAATTGGGATATATTTGATTCTGTGCAAAATAAGTATGTACACCGAGTTTGTTTTTCGCAACATTTGGATAATCTTATGACCATGGATAATACCGAAGTGTATAAAATAGGAGGCAAGTATTATGCGATAAAAAAGATTCGGTATGCGTATTTGGACAACATCGAGGTATATAGAAGCTTATATAACATCGTACGTGATGGTACGGATGATATTCAGATTGAGAAAGAGGAAGAGGAATACTATAGAACAACATATAAAACAATAGAAGAGTATCTTCCAAACAGAAAGTATCAATATTATCTATTTCTTCTAGATATTTGTGAAACTGATAAGGCTATCAAAGAGCATTTATGGAAAAGGAAATACGAATTGAATGATTTTTGGATCCATACCTTAAGAAAGCCAGAATAATTATAATTCACTCTGGATAGTATATCATGAATGGAAATACAATTCTGAATCAATCAAAACCATTTGTCATGAGCATTAAACGGTATCATAGCCGTAAAATGGTCTGGTTTGATGGCAGACCAAATAGAGTTTCCTATTGCATACAGACGATTGTAAAGGGTTAAGAGTATTTTTTAGATGAAATGTGACCCCTATGAGGAGAAGGAATTACACATGACGGCACCTATCGACACATCGGCGATGGAGGAGGAATTCTATAAGAGGATGCGAGAGTTTGAGGTGTTATTTCCGGATAATGTGCCGTTGAATAAGCGATTCTTTAATGACTTTTGTGCTTAAAAAACTACTACTATTATGAGAGAGAAAAACAAAATCATTTGACATCGCCTCCAAAGGGAGGCAAGACATAAAAAAGGTGCTAAAAGAGCGATTGCTTTTGTGGAAGATTGCGTAACTCTTGAAGCACCCAGAGCAAAACAAGAAGACTTAAGAACCGAGGTCTAATGCCCTTGGTGTATCAAGCCTGTTTTGCGTGGCAAAGATAGCAAATCTCCACGGGACCGTCAAAAAATACGGAAATTACTTAAGACAAAAGGTATTTACAATAATTAAACAACAGAACAAATGAATAAAAATGAGGATGAAAAGAATTGCAAAAATCTTCGTTCCAGTATCAGCAATGATAGCTAGTGTCATCTTGTTGTTGTCAGGATGCCATCACGGAGACCACAAGGAACACCCCCAGCCCTCTCAGAAAGGAAATGGAGAACAGACCGAAATCAAAGCGGATAGCTTAAAAGAAGATTCCATGAAAGCCTTCTATGAGCGGATGCGGCGGTGGGATGTGTTGCATGGCGGGATGAGCAGTTGGGAGAGCGATAAATGAGGAGGATTAAATGTTGTAAAACGAAACAATAACAGACTATAAATCAGGCGGGTGGTTTTACAAAAGTTTGTAATGGGCCCGGATCTTGAAAAAACAACGGAATTTAACTATACTTTTGCAGCATGAATTTCAAAACGAATTGTTAGATAAATACAAATATGCTTTTACCAAAGATGATTACCAGAGCGCTTTCGTCAAAGCCGCTGCGCCAAGGATAGCCGCGTCATTGTCAGGCAGTTCGGAAACGCGAATATCCACGCTGCCCCTGAAGATGAAGCACAGGTGCTCCTCAAACGATTTGCGCAAAGGCTTCAGCAATGCCTCGCCCGCCTTCACGGGACCGCCCATCAGGAAGATGGCCTCGGGACCGCTGAACGTCACGGCATTGGCCATGGCGATGCCCAACCAATAACCTGTCTTTTCAAGCACTTCGATAGCCAAGGGGTCTCCGTCATTGGCTGCTTCGCCTACCATCTTGCTGGAGATTTCGCTGGGCTTGTAATGCGAAAGCGCACCTTTATAATCAAGCCTCTGCTCCAACAGTTCCACAGTAGTACGAACAATGCCCTTGGATGACGTGTAGGTCTCAAGGCAGCCCCTTCCTCCGCAGCCGCACAGACGCCCATCGGGAATCAATATGGCATGGCCCAATTCGCCAGCGCCACCTGTCTTGCCGAGCACCAGCTTGCCGTCAACCACAATGCCACTTCCCACGCCCGTGCCGAGGGTGAACATAATGAAATGTTTCATGCCGCGGGCACCGCCGTAGATGAGTTCGCCGTAGGCCGCGGCGTTGGCATCGTTGGAAACCACCACTGGCGCATCCGTGTATTTTCCGAACATTTCCCTCAAGTTCGTCACACCTTTGAAATTGAGGTTGGAGGCGTTCTCGATGCAGCCCGTGTAGTAGTTGCCCACTGGAGCTGCTACACCGATGCCGTCGACGGCGTCAACACCGTTTTCAGTCATCAGCAGTTTAATCTGGTCGTACACGTCCGACACATAAATCGACGCGTCGAAATAGTTTCTGGTCGTAATGTTTTTCTTGGCCAAGCAGCGGCCGTCGTCGCGCACCAGCCCAATGTCGGTGTTGGTGCCGCCAATGTCGATTCCTATGGAATAAGTGTTCATAATAAAATCAATTTTGAATGGGCGAAAATACAATTTTTTGTTGAATTGGAAAGAAAAAAAAACTAATTTTGCAACATGGAATGAAAAAAAAACTAATTTTGCAACATGGAATGAAAAAACCATCTTTGTAATAAAAAAATAGTAACACTTTAAATAACTCATTATTAACAAATTAAATCTTAAAGCTCATGAAAAAGTTATTTACAATCCTAACATTAATGTTAGTCATGGCATCATTCAATGTAAGTGCCCAAGAAAGAAATGAAGCTTGGTTGGAATACGATAACGGTGTCTTTTTGACGGATATCGGCCTTCTGAGCGGCGATCCCATCTACTGGGGTAACATGTTCACACCAAGCCAATTAGCCGATTATAACGGCTATCAGTTGACACAAGTCAAGATATGGGACCACACCCCATATAATGGTTATCTAATTATCTATCAAGATAATAGCACAACAGGTCCTCTTGACATAGTTTACACGCAGCAATACAGTGTTGCAGGAACAAACGATTGGACGGAAATCAAACTCGACACGCCTGTCGTTTTGGATGTGACGAAGAACCTATGGATCACTTTCAACAACATCGACGGTATGTACACCATTCCAGCTGCCGACGATTGTGGCGATGCCAATAGTCGTTGGATTTCTGAAGATGGTCGCGAATGGTCCGATGCTTCTACCGTAGGCATGCCTCCTTTCACTTGGTTGATTCGTGGTTTGATTTCAAACGACGGAGTCTCGGTTGTTGAACTTGGTGCAGAAAATGCCCAAATTCATCCGAATCCTGCAACAAATGTCCTGAATGTTTCAGCAAATAATATGCTGAATGTCAGCATTTTCGATTTGAATGGCAGAGAAGTTGGCCATCATGAAGCCATGGGCAATGAAGTTGCTATTGATGTTGCTGGATATCATTCGGGTTTGTATATGGTTCGCATTGAAACCGAAACAGGTATCATTGTGAAGAAAGTCGCAATTCAATAAGCAACAAGATGAAAAAGTTTTTTTTGCTTGTCTTGCCTTTGTTTTTCGCAATGGTTTTGCAAGGCCAAAATAGGGCTTTGTTGCTTAGCGAGTCATTTGACGGTAGCAACATCCCTTCTGGATGGACCATTGCTGGCATGGGACAAAACAACTGGACAATCAGCGAGACATGTAATGCTGGTGGCGAGAAAAACGAGTTGATGCTTGTACACAACCCGACTTTTATCGGGACAAGTCGTTTTGTCTCGCCTGCCATTGACTTGACCGGAAAAAGCAATGTCGTTGTCTCTTTCAAGCATTATCTCGACAACTATTCTGGTTCGCATACCATAGGCATCGCTACGACTTCCGATGGAGGTGCTACTTGGAACGACGCATGGTCGGAGACCTATAATGCAGACGGTAGGTATGAAGTCCGCCAAATTGTCGAGACCTCCGACATTGGACAAGCCAACGTGCAGTTTTGCATCTATTACAGCGGCAACGCCTTGAATGTCGATTTTTGGTATTTTGATGATATTGTCATTTACAATCTTGAAGACTCCGATGGCGATTTGGATGCCATTGAAGTGCCCGATTTGGTGACAGTTGGCTACAACGCTGTGGCCTTCAGGCTCATCAATAAGGGAAGCCATGTCATCACCTCACTTGAGGCATGTTATCAGTTTGAAGGACACGGATTGGTAACCGAGACCTTCGAGACCAACATGGAACCACTTGCTGCCGAAACCTTCACGTTCACCACCCCGACTTTCCTTGAAGCGGATAACTATCTGTTGACTGTCACTTTGTTGAAAATCAACGGAGCGACTGATGATGACCCTGAAAACAATGTCCTTTCAAAGACCGTTTCGGTTAACATCGGCCTGACGGAGCGCATTCCCATGATTGAACATTTTTCGGCATCGACCTGCGGTCCGTGTGTCAATGTCAACAATCTGATGCTTCAGTTCACGGAAAATAACCCTGGCAAGTTCACCTATACGAAATATCCAGAGTATTATCCTGGCAACGGCGACCCGTATTATATTCCGGAAGTGAACGTGAGAGACAATTATTACGATGTGCCTTGGGTGCCATACGTCCTGCTTGATGGCGTGCCTCAAGACGGAGCCTTGACGCAGGAAGCTTTCGATGCAGAACTCGAAAAGCAGGCACTGGCCGAAATCAGAGGCGCTTTCGATGTCGAAGGCAATCGCATCATTGTCACGGCAGACCTGATGGCCTACGCCAAGCTTGAAAACGTCGTTGCGTATGTGACGGTGAACGAAAAAGTCACTACAGGAAATGTGGGCACCAACGGCGAGACCTCATTCCATCACATTCTCATGAAGATGTTGCCCAACGCAAGTGGAAACACCATCACCATCAATGCGAGCGAATATGAGCGCTTGGAATTTGATGTTGACCTGTCTTCAACCCATGTCGAAGAGATGAACGACCTCGAAGTAGCGGTGTGGCTGCAACAATACAGCTCGAAAGAAGTGTATAACAGCCATTATCTGTATGAGTACACGACCCATCCTTACCCCGTTGAGAATCTGTCGCTTTCAGCAAATGGAAACACGGTAACCGCCACATGGGAAGCTCCAGCTGCAGGCAGCCCGACGGGTTATGACGTGTTTGTCAATGGCGAATTGGTCGTCGAAAACCAACCGGCCTTGACTTATACCTTTAATCCGACTGAAAACGATTACAATGTCGTTGAAGTTTGTGCCGTCTATGATGGTGAAAAGACCTCGGTGAAAGCTGTCAAGGGTTTATTAATTCCTCAGTTGGTTAGCGAACAAGTCACCCAAGCTGTCAGATTGTATCCCAATCCGTCTGATGGAAGCGTGTTTGTCGCATCTGATACCGATTTGCAAGCCGTCAAGCTTTACGACATTGCAGGCCGTCTGGTTCGTCACATTACAATCTATGGTACTACTACAGAATTGGATGTCAAAGATTTAGATGGAGGAATCTATTTCATACAAGCTATTTATTCAGACGGAAACACCACGACCCAAAAATTAGTCGTTACGCATTGACGAAAGATAATTGTTCATAATAATGAGCGTACGGTAATCTTATCGTGCGCTTTTTTTGTTCTTTATGAGAAATAGTTTTACTTTTGTACGTCAATTCTTGTATCATGAAAAAATATGCTTTTTTATCCATCTTAGGCTTATTCCTGATGGTCGCTTGCAGCAAGTCGGACCCCGATCTCACTACCACTTTCGAAAAGTCAAACTATTTGGAGACAGACGATTATGAGGGTACTATTGCCTACGCGAAACAACTCGCAAAACAGTTCAAGGAGGTGCATTACCAGAGCATCGGGCAGACCGTGACGGGGCGCGATGTGCCGCTTCTCATCGTCGACAAAGACGGTTACACCAAGCCAAAGAAAATCCGCAATAGCGGCAGGTGCGTTGTTCTTGTGCAGTCGTGCATCCATCCTGGAGAACCTAATGGCAAAGATGCCATGTTTCTGCTCATCCGCAACATGCTGAGAGGCAGGGAAAACGGCGATTTGTTGAACGATTTCTCCTTCCTTTTCATCCCCGTGTTGAGCCCCGATGGACTGGCCAATTTCTCGCCTTTCAACCGCATTAATCAAAACGGCCCGAAGCAAATGGGTTGGCGCGTGAACGCCCAAGGTCTCAACCTCAACCGCGATTTTACCAAGCTTGACACGCCCGAACTGCGCGGTTTTGCAGCCCTGTTCAACCAATGGCAACCCGACCTCTTTTTCGACACCCATGCTACTGATGGTGCTGATTACCAGTATGTAACTACCTATTCTGTCGAGGATTTCGGCAATTATGATGCAGGCCTGAGCCAATGGCTGAGTAGCGTTTGGGAGCCGAAAATCAAGGCAGCAATGAATGAGTTGGACATCCCCATCACGCGCTACATCGAATTTCACCCTTGGGGCGACCCGACGGGTTCGCTTTACGACGAGAGCTTCTCCGCTATGTTTTCTGAGGCTTATACCATGGCTCGCAACTGTCCGGGCATCCTGCTCGAAACCCACATGCTGAAACCCTATAAAGACCGAGTGCTGTCCACCTATCACATGATTGTGGAAACACTGAGAATCATCGCTGCCGATAAGGCCAATTTCCAAAATGCCCTCGCGCAAGCCAAAAATAACGACTTGAACCTTAGTGAGTTGCCTGTCAATATGCAATCCGAGTTGAATGACACGATTTGGGAAGATTTCTTGGGCTACCATTTCGACACCGTCCAGAGCGACGTCACGGGAAGCTGGTATTATTCTTACGACCCGACGAAGCCCGAGACGCGCAAAACCCGCCGCATCCGCGCCACCCGCCCCGAAAAGACCCTCAACGTGCCCAAAGAATACATCATCCCTGCGCAATATAAAGAGGTGATAGACATCGTCAAGGCGCACGGTTTTGAGATGAATCTTTTGAAGAGCGAGAAGACGCTGCAGGTGAACACCTACCGTTTCAGTGATGTGTCGTTTATGCCGACGCCTTCCGAAGGCCGTTGCCGCGTGGCCCGTTTCAATGCGGAGGAAATCACCAAGGAAGTCGTTTTCCCGAAAGGCTCGGCGGTAGTGAAGACCTCGCAGAACGGTGTCCGTCTGCTGATGAACCTGTTGGAGCCCGAGATGCATGGCTCGCTGTTCGAGTGGGGCTTTTTCAACCACGTTTTGCAGCGCGTGGAGTATTTCGAGGTCTACAAAATGGAGCCGATGGCTCAAGCTATGCTCGCCGCCGACCCCTTCCTGAAAGAGCAATTTGAGGCCTGGAAGGCCAGTTTCCCCAAGGACAAGCAACCCTCGCAATACACCATCCTCAATTGGTTCTACGAACGTTCGCCCTACTGCGACAAGAACTATTTGGTTTATCCTATCGGAATCGTCCGATGAACGATTATTATTGGGATAATTATTGGCACAGGGGGGATTTTCCGTGGATGCCCACATCGGGGGGGCTAGCCGAAGTTATCCGCAGGGTTGGCACCGACCGAGGAGGCCACTGGGAAATCATTTCCAAATAGATTCCATGAAAAACCTACTCCTTCTCCTCCTAACCCTCCTCACCCTGACCGTCTTCGCCCAAAGCAAGAGCGAGGCACTGCCTTTGCCGGATTCGTTGGCAGTGAAGCTGAAGGAATACCGCAAAACAGATGTGGCGCGTGCTGAAGCTTTGAATGCAGTAATTATGTCCTGATTTCTACCAAAAACTGCTGACTGATTTCCCAAAACTCACACAAAACGAGCTTCGGCTCTGCGCCTTCGTCAAATCCAACCTCAGCGTCAAGGAAATCGCCGCTATCAACGGCATTTCCGCTGACTCGGTGAAGACCGCCCGAAAGCGTTTGCGCAAGTCCCTGAACCTGACGGGCGAGGATGTGAGTTTGTTAGAGTTTTTGTCAAAATATTGAGCAGTTTACCCTGTATTGTATGTTTTTACTGTCAATTTTATGATAAAATTGATATAAAAAAGAATCAATTTTCTAAGAAAATCGATTTTTGTTAGTTACAATTTTGTATTTTTGCAGCTGAAATAACAAAACAAAGATACCATGGAAAAACTATTGCAACGCTATCAAGCGCAATTGGACAGGACAAAAACCGACTTCATTCGCTATCTTCACGACGAAATTCGCTGGGAAGCACGGCTCAACGCCATCCTTGGTGCAAGGGGTGTCGGAAAAACAACTTTGATGTTTCAGCACATTTTGCTCAGTGGTGAACGCGACACTTCACTTGTGGTGTTTGCCGACGACATCTATTTCTCGGAGCATACTTTACTTGATATGGCCGATGCGTTTTACAAGAATGGAGGCAAGCACCTCTATATTGATGAGGTGCACAAATACAGGCGCTGGTCAACGGAGATAAAGAACATCTACGACCAAATTCCCGACCTGCAAATCGTTTACACCGGCTCGTCGATTCTCGACTTGGAGAAAGGTGGAGCTGACTTGTCGCGCCGACAACTGAAAAACCACATGCATGGGATGTCGTTCCGCGAATGGCTACAGATGACAAAAGGTATCGTGGTGCCGAAACTCACACTCGACGACATTCTTTCAGCAAAGGTTTCTTTCCCTTATGCAGAATACCGGCCGTTGCCTTTGTTCAAGGAATATATCAAAGGAGGTTATTTCCCGTTCTGCTATGAGGAAGATTACTTTGAGCGTCTGAATGCCGTAGTGGAACAAACACTCGAAATTGATATTCCCCAATTTGCAGGCCTCAGCGTTGGTGTGATGCACAAACTCAAACAACTGATGCAAATTATTTCGCAAATTTCGCCTTTCAAGCCCAATTACAGCGACCTTGCCCGCGACATCTCCGTAGCCCGCAACGACCTGAAGGACTATCTTTTTTATATGGAGAAATCGGGCATGATACAAAGCCTGCCGTCGCCAGCCTCTGGAATGACACGATTGGCCAAAGTGGAGAAAATCTATTTGGACAACACCAACCTAATGTATGCACTCACTGGAACGCAACCCGACATGGGCAACTTGCGCGAGACCTTCTTCTTCAACCAGATGCGGGTGCGCAACACAGTGACCGCCTCCGAGGTTTCGGACTTTTTGGTCGACGGTCATACTTTTGAAGTGGGTGGCCACAAGAAAGGCCGTCGCCAAATTGCGGAAGTGCCAGATAGCTATGTGGTAAAGGATGATATTGAGTATGGCACTCCGGGGGTCATTCCGCTTTGGATGTTCGGGTTGAATTATTAGGAGGAAACCGCCTTTTTTTTGCCTGCTGTAGTATTTCACAAGGTTATACAGCTCGAAAACTCAAAAAAAACCTATATTTGCCGTCAAAATCACAAACTATGAACACCAAACGAACCTTTTTGGCCATTTCCATCCCTTGTGGGACGGAGTTTCCGGCGCTCGTCGAGAAGCTGAAGAAAAACCTTCAGCATGAGCATTATATCAATTATGTAAAAACCAATCAGATACACCTTACGCTGAAATTTTTGGGCAGTACGCCTGTGGACGACATCTCCACCATCATCGAAACGTGCAAAAAGGTGGCTCAACGCCATCAACCCTTCACAATGAACTTCGACCGCACAGGGCTTTTCGGCAGCAACCGCGTGCCGCGTGTGCTTTGGCTCGGGATGAGCGACCAGCCCAAGGCCTTGTTCGACTTGGAAGAAGACCTCTTGGACGCTTTCGACGGCTTGGGCTATCTCCGCGACAGACAGAACTTTGTGCCGCATCTTACCGTTTGTCGCATCAAGTCGCTGGTTGACAAGCAATTCTTCATGCAGATTTACAATTCAATAGAACAAAAAACCTACCTCCATGCCGATGTGAAGGAACTCGTTTATTTCCAAAGTTTCCTGCAACCTACGGGGCCATTCTACAAGGTTTTGGCGAAAATGCCTTTGGGCACTTAGCGGGATAGTGGGGGAAATGGCACTATTTTTGAAACGAAATGGCCAAAGCAATAAAAAAAAGCCCTATATTTGCAATTTATTTGCATCAATTGGAGTTATTAGGGAAAATTTGATAAAATTATAAATTATGAAAAGCAAAATCACAACCGTAATGATGGTTCTCTTAGTCGCTTTCATCACGCTGGGAGGAACTACCAGTTGCAAGAGCAAGAAACAACTTGCCAAGGAAGCCGCTGAGGCTGAGTACAAATCAAGAGTGGCCGAAGCCGTGAAAGACCTGAATGCCATCCTCGACGACGAGACCCTCTGGAGCCTCGAAGAGAAGGAAGCGCGTGTGCAGACCATCAAGGACTGGAACCTGCAAAACGCCGAGGTTGACGACCTGCTCTTCCAAGTGGAGAAGAAACTCGCCCGCGAACGCGCCCAGAAGGAAGAAGAGGAACGCCGCGCCGCCGAAGAACGCGAAAAAGTCAATGCCGCCGATGTGGTGTTGGGCCGCAACTTCAACAGCATCGCCAATGCCAGCAGCGTCAGTCAGGCCAACCGCGTCATTAATGAGACTTTGGGCATGTTCGAGTCGCCCAACGTACCTGTGCTCATCATTATCAAGCAAAACGCAGGCTTCAACGACTACGACCGCCCGACCACCATCGAGAATTACCTCAACTATCTGAAGGACCAGAAGAAAGCTACCGAGAAGGTGCACGAAATCAAATACAACGCCAACGGAAAGATTAACGAACTTGAACTGATAAAGAAATGAAAAAGATTATTGCCACATTAGTGATTGCCTTGTGCGTTGTGGGTAGCGCCATGGCACAGGACGAACTGAGTTTCGAACGCAAACAGGCCATCGACAGCCTTGCCTTGGAAAAGGTGAGAGACCTGAGCAAATACATCAAAATCGTCGGCTCGAAGGAAACGCCTTTCAGCGAGGCCAACCGCGTCATCGACCGTGCTGAGGAACTCTTCATGAGTGATGCCGAAATTGGCGTTTCGTCACTCAGCTCCAACAAAGTCACCTACTACCGTGTCCGCAAGTATTTCGAGCACCTGATGCGCCTCAACTACGACCGCGTCGAAATTGAATGGTACAACATTGAGTATGTCAGCGACTTGCAGCGTCAGCCCGACGGCACCTACGTGGGTGTCATTACCATCTTCCAGACCTTCCGTGGCTACGATGCCGAAGGCAATATGGCCTACAAGGACACCACCAAAAAAGACATCACCGTTTACGTGAAGCGCAAGGAAACCCAAATCGGAGGCCGCACCATCGGCTTCTGGGATGTGCTGCTGGGCGACATGCGCGTCAAGGAAACGTCGAATAGATGAGAATAGCTCGAAATATCATCCTTCTGGCACTCACCATCGCCATCGTCTGGCCCGTTGCGGGTCAGACGATTGGCGATTTTAAGATGGATGAGACCGAGCTCTACGCCATGACCAAACAGATGGGTCAGTTCATGCGTAGGTTCAATTACGAGGAAGACCAATTTGGCTACAGACTCAACCCAAAAGACCCAAATTACCGTAGCAACGAGATGCGCCGCAAGTCGTTGCCCATCCTCTTCGACCAAGAGAAATACGGCAACCAAACAGAATTGCAACGCTATTTCATCGAGGATGTCACCAAAGGCGACTCCACTTACATGACCTTCCTGGGAGGCAATTGGTTCTCCGAGGTTTCGTGTACGTTCAAGTACAACGGCAAGCCCGTCGACGTGATGCTTTTCCTCTCCGTCGAGAAGGAGGGCTTTGGCTCCAAATGGGTGCTCACCAACATATATTTTTCTGAGTTCAACAAGCTCTTTCCCAACGGCGAGCTGACCGAAAAGGAACGCCATTTCCTCCATCCCATGAGCCACGAGCTTGACTTCATGAACATTTACAAAGCCTTCCAAGACCCCGAAGTCATCGAATATTACGCTTCAAAAGAATACCACCCCGATTACCTGACCCTGTTTTTCTACGAAATCAAGCAGGGCAAACTGTTGTTCCAAAATGTCGATTCCGTCAAGTTCCACGTCTTCCAAATCAAGGACTGGTACTTTGAGGTGTCGTGGTTCAACCGTTCAGGCCTCAATTCCGGCTGGCTCATGTCGAACGTCATCTACATGCCGGAAAAGGAAAAAACCAACCTTATCAAATTCTACCAACCATGAGAAAGATAGCAATACTCTCCCTGTTGTTGCTGGGCGTCGTGTTTGGCGCACAGGCCCAAAAGAAGCTCTCCAAAGACGAAATCGCGAAATATGAGAGCGAAATCAACAGCATGATAACGTATTTGGAGGAAACGATGAACTTCCTCGGCGACAGCACCACTTCGGCTTTGGAAAAGGAAATTGTGTTTACCGAAAGCTGGAGCAAAATCTTTATCGACGACAAGGTGCAGATTGAGGACGACCTTGACATGAACCGCAACACCCCCATCAACAAGGACGTGCAGGCTTACCTCAAGGACATCGACTTTTTCTTCAAATGGGCTAATTTCAAGTTCGACCTGCAAAGCATCGCCGACAACATGCGCGACGACGGCAGCACCTATTTCAAGGTCACGCTGACACGTCATTTGACAGCCATGACCATCAACGACGAAATGGTCGACAACGTCAAGAACCGCTTTGTCGAAATTAACCTCGACCGTCAGAACAACAGCCTCAAAATCGCCAGCATCTATACCGCCAAAATCAATGAAAAAGAGGCGCTTCGCAACTGGTGGAACGGTTTGTCGCAAAACTGGAAGAACCGTTTGGGCAGCGATATCAAACTCTACGACAGCATCCCATTGGAAACCGTCAGCATGATTACAGAGAAAGATTTTACGGCTTCTTGCCCTGTCATTGACTCGGCAACGGGACAAACGACGCTGAAAGAAAAGATTTTCAAGGAAGACATGGGCGAATTGGATGCGAAACTCAAACTGGTTACCCAAAAACAACGTGTCGACATATCGGGCATCCGTGAAATCATTAATTTGGAACCGTTGAGCGAATTGTCGGACCTCACTTTCTTGGACGTTTCCGGAACCTCAATTGAAGACCTGTCGCCAATGCGTAACATCAACAAACTGAAAGTATTGCGTGCCAATTCCACCTTGATTGAGGACATCTCGACTTTGAAATACAACATCACCCTTGAAGAGCTCGAAGTGGCCAACACCACCATCGATGATTTGGGCGTGCTTTCGTCCATAAGAGCCCTTGAAAAGCTCAATCTCAGCAACACCCAAGTCAGCCGCATTTCCAACCTGAAGAGTTGTCCCAACCTTGTCACGCTCAATTTAAGTGGTACCCGCATCACCAACATCGGCATCCTGCAAGAGCTCGAACATTTGAAGAACGTTGACATCAGCAATACTGCCGTCCGCGACCTCGGACCGCTCCGCAACATGAAAGACCTGCAAAGTCTCAACATTTCGGGTTCAGCCGTCAGCAACTTGCAGGCTTTGAGCGAATTGGAAAACCTGCGTGAGCTGTATTGCAGCAACACTTCCATCAGCGACCTGACACCATTGAAAGGCAACCGTCGCCTGAGCAAAATCTATTGCGACCATTCGGGTATCCACGATGCCGAGGCAAGTGCTTTCACGCAAAGCAATCCGTTTGCTTTGGTTATCTATGACACCGAGGCACTGAAAACCTGGTGGCGAGAACTGCCCATCTACTGGAAGGCTGTGTTTTCCAAGCAGATACAGGTCGATTCGGAGCCAACCACCGAGCAGTTGCACGAAATCATCAACATGCAGGAACTCGACATCTCGGGCAATACTTTCATGCAAAGCCTGATGCCCGTCAGCCGCTTGACCAACCTCCGCTCGTTGAACATTTCAAACACAGAAATTGGTTACCTGCAACCCATCCAAGGCTTGGCCAATTTGGAATCGATCAATATTTCGCACACTTATATTAGCGATCTCAAGCCTTTGCAGGATATGAGTAGTTTGAAGTATCTCAACATCATGAATACGCCTGTTGACAACCTTTCAGCATTGGTTAAAGACGACAACATCGAAGTGATTTATGCCGATAGCACATCGATTGGCATCAGCCAAGTCAAGGCACTGAAAGAGCAACAACGGCAGGTACATGTCATTTATAATACCGATGCCTTGATAACGTGGTGGAGCGTTCTCGACCCGATTTGGCAAACCATCTTTCGAAACGCCATCGGTATCCAAGATGAAATGCCCAACGCCATTGATTTGCAGCGTATTGTGGATATGCGTGAACTTGAAATCGGCGCGGATTTCCCCATTGTCAGTCTTGTGCCTTTGAATGATTTTCTTTGGCTGGAGCGTCTGACCATCAACGGCCAAAGCGTGCGCGACATTGCACCCTTGGAGAACAAGTTGTATCTCGTCGAACTCAATGTGCAGAACAATCCTATCAGCAGCCTGAAACCCATCGAAAGCAGCACCATGCTTGAATTGCTTAACATCGAGAAAGTCGCTGAAACCGCTCTCAGGCCTGCAAAAACTTGAAAACCTGTTTGTCAACAATACCGATGTCAGGAGTTTGTCGCCCATCGAGGACATCCCGACCCTGAAACAACTGAAGGTTTACAACACCAAGGTCAAGGCCCGCGCCATCGAGAAATTGCAGGAAAAACGGCTCGATTTGAACATTATTTACTATTGATGGATAAGTTTTATTATCTTTGCTCCGTCAAACAATAACGAAATGCCCGAAATAAGCAGGTTTTTAGGAATCATCATCACGATGAACTTTTCGGACCACAATCCGCCTCATTTCCATGTGAGATACAATGAGTATGAGGCATCTATAAGGATTAAGGACTTCGGGTTGATGATTGGTGACTTGCCGCCAAAGACTTTCGGGCTTGTTGCGGAATGGGCAAAGATGCACCAAGAGGAATTGATGCTTTGTTGGGAAGAAGCGAAGAAGGGTAATCTTTTAAAAATCAAGCCATTATAAAATGAATTACGATTTGAAAAATATTGAATACCAGCACGATTACATCTACAAAGTATCTTTTGAAGACGGAACATCGGGGCTTGTTGACTTTGACGATGTGATTCATTCCTCGAAACCTTACAACCTTTTGTTGAACATGAATTTGTTCAAAAAAGCTTACATCCATCCCGAATTGAAAACCCTCACTTGGGCTGATGATTTGGATTACGACCCGATTATCCTTTATTATAAAGCGAACAACATTCCGTTTCCCGCCTCATGGGGCGAAATAAATTGAACCTGAATCTTGAAATTTAAAATTTTAAATCTTTAAATACAGAATTATGGAAATCAGAAAATTAGAACAAATGTTTGAGGTTTTGCGCAGCAAACCCAAGAAACGTCTTGTGGCCGCTTATGCCAACGACGACCACACCATCTGTGCAGTGAATGCCGCCGTCAAGGAAGGTCTCATCGAAGCCACCTTGCTTGGTGACGAGAAAGTGATTGCCGAAGTGTGCAAGGCTGAAGGCATTGACATGGCCAACTTCAAAATCATCAACGAACCCGTCGATGTGAAAGCGGCTGCGATGGCCTGCGACCTCATCAACGCCGGCGAAGCCGACATCCTGATGAAGGGCTTGCTCCCGACCGACAAATACATGCGCGCCATCCTCAACAAGGAGCGT
>CADCML010000047.1 GCA_902802535.1 uncultured Bacteroidia bacterium | reverse complement strand
TGCGAAATCAAATCCGTTTCACTTCAAAACCACTCATAAAAGACTAATTTTCAATTATTTCAAAGAACTTTTGATCCGTTTTAACGGGACAGCAATGAGTAACAGTATGAAACCAAGAATCATTTTGGCTTTACTGTTGGGCATCACCCTTGCAGCAATTGGACAGAACCAACAGGAAACATCGGTGCAAATCATGACCTATAATGTGCGCCATTGCGCGGGCATGGATATGGTTTTGGACTACGACCGCACGGCAGCAGTGATTTCTAGACAAAACCCTGATATAGTGGCACTTCAAGAGTTGGACAGCATGACAGGCCGAAGCGAACAACGATACCAGTTGGACGAGTTGGCTATCCGCACAGGGTATCACCCAGTCTTTGGAAGCGCCATCGATTATGACGGCGGCAAGTATGGCGTCGGCATCCTTACTCGTGAACTCCCTTTGAGCACAAACCGCATCCCATTACCCGGCGAGGAACCCCGTGTATTGTTAGTGGTTGAGTTGAAGGATTATGTCATGGCTTGCACCCATTTGGACCTTGAAGAGGAGCAACGTTTGGCATCAGTTCCCATAATCTTGGACGAGGCCCAACGTTGGCAGAAACCTTTCATCATTGCAGGCGACTTGAATGATGCCCCTGATTCGGAACTGCTACAAGAGATGACAAAGTATTTCACAATCCTTTCCGGTGACCAACCCACTTTTCCCGCCGATAAACCAACTGAGTGCATTGACTACGTTGCGTCATTCAAAACGCAGCCAGTTGTGACTCTGGAATATAGCGTGATAGATGAACCCGAAGCCTCTGACCATCGGCCTTTGGTGGTTAGGCTGAGGTTGCCGCTCTAAGCGATTATGAATCAAGCTTCTTTCGATTGTGACGCATCCCTTTTACCTCACCAAATCAATAAACACCGGCAAGTGGTCACTAAAGCCACCAAAGTAGCGCGGACCGATGTAAGTACGAAAGAGCTTTTTGCCATGGTAAACCTCATCGTCCTCCAGCATGAAGTCGGCGTGGAAGATACGCGCACTACCCTCTTGATAATGAAGCCCTTCCCTGTCGTCCATTACGGAGGGTGTGACGATGATTTGGTCGAAGATTTGCCAGTCGGCCTGGTGTTTCAAGGTGCCTTCAAAACCCAAACCATCGCTTTTCCCGAACAGGTTGACGAGGCATCCTTCCTCCATTTCCGAGGGATGTCGGGCACGTAGCACATCGTAAACGCTCGGGTCAGTGGGACAATCGTTCAAGTCGCCCATGATGATGACCTTGGGCTGGTAGCCTACGGGTGCAGAAGCACAGATGGAGTCGACCTTGGCCCTCAATATCGTCGCCGCACAAGCCCTTGAGCCTACTGTTTCCAACTCGCCACTATACCTTGATGGCCAGTGGTTTACAAAGACATGAATTGTGTCAGCGCAAGTCGTTGAGTCTGTTGAAAGGCTGACTTTGCTGATAAATTTCGCATAAAGAATATCGCGGGAATGATACGCCTTGTCATCGGGATTAAAATACGGAAACGTCGCGCTCTCCACCAGTTGGAAATGGTCGAGTGAATACACGATGGCCGGATCAATGCCACGGTTGTCGGGACCTTCGTAATGCACCCAGCGGTAGTTGTGCTTTTTCAAAGGTGTCTGCTCGAAAAGGGCGCTCAGCACATACTCATTCTCCACCTCACACATGCCGAGGATACCCAAAGGCCGGTTCTCCGACAGGGCCAGAATGGCCTTGTACATGTTGTTACGCTTGCGGTAGAAGCGGGTTTTCGTCCAGTGCTGCATACCGTCCTCGGTAAAGGCGTTGTAGCTTTTGGTGCTATCCACAAACGGGTCGAAAAAGTTTTCCATGTTCCAAAAAGCCACACGAATAGGGTCGTTTTGGGCCGAAGCTGTTTTTATTATCCCAAAACTCACAAAACATAACAAAACAGCTTTAATAATGGCATCGGAAAGCTGCCAACCGACGGCTTTCCAGCAGCGACACTGTTGTAGAGTTGCCATTCCTCGCAAAGAAGTTTTGGATGTTTTGATGGTTTTGTGACAGATTCCCATAGTCTATCGATTGTTTCCGCTGCAAATGTAAGGATTTTTTTATTTTTGCGCCATGAAATCGAAATTGTTCACATTGTTGCTGCTGTTAGTCTCGAGCCTCGGCTGGGGCTGGGCTCAAAACGCCCATTTCTGGGACGGTATTGAGGACTTCGACGGACCGACGGACGAAAATCCGATATTGGCCGCACAAATCGATTTCTATTTCGACAAAATGGTTGCCCCTCTACCCAATTCCATCACTTTGGAAATCAGTCGATTGATTGAAAAAACCGAAAACAATACCGACCTGCGGGATTTCATACTTTGGCATCTGTTGGAGCGATACCGCTACCCCGAATACATGAGCCAAGACCAAGTGTTCGTCTGGCTCTACGACCAATACTTTTCTCAACTGGAAATCAAGGACTTGAACGAAACCAACTTGGCTCTGATTCAGGAAAAAGCCGAGCGATTGAGGCAATTGGCGCTTTTCAATGTCGCCCCCGACATCAAACTCGGTGATTCCATTGATTTACAGTCCATTGAAAAAAAATTCACCGTGTTGTTTTTCTACGACCACGACTGTGACCTCTGCCAACAAGAGATGCAGGACTTGGATTCGGTTGTCGCCCAACATCCTGAAATCACAAAGCTTGCCATCGACATGAATACCGATGACGTCCAAGTGGATGTATTGTACGACCTTTATGACATCGAAACAACACCCTTAATCTATGTCCTTGACCGTGACAAACGCATTATTGCCAAGAAGATACGGGCGCGACAGATTCCATTAATGATCCAATAATCGTTTCATCTCAGGCAAACACGCAACCGCCTCCTCATACAATTTCCATTGTGCCCGCGTGCGAACCAGATTGTGGGTAGCATACTTTATTTTATAATAGATGCTGCCGTTGATGTAGTCTGTGAGGAACCGCACCGCCTGCATATAGGGAAACAGCGTGGCCGCGTATGGCAGGTTCTCCTTCTCTATCGGTAACAGGAAGGATTGCGAGCCTTCCAAATAACCCTTCGCAAAAGTCTTGAAAATCTCCATGTTAAAGTGGATGTTGTCCAAATCGGGGTCGTCCTCTGCACCCGTGTTGGCCGCCGAACGCAAAAAGTCACCGAAGTCGGAGAAGACAAAACTCGGCATGACAGTGTCCAAATCAATGACACAAAGCACATTGCCATCCTTATCGAAAAGCATGTTGTTGACCTTGGTGTCGCAATGGCAGATACGCTTCGGCAGTTTACCCTCACGATGAAGTCGTTCGCCCAAACACATCTCGTCGGCCACCGCCCTAATCTTGTCCACAAGTTTTTGCACTTCAACCTCACGCATCTGTCCGACACGGTCTTCAGCCACAGCGTCCTCCATCTGTTTCAAACGGAACTCAATGTTGTGGAAATCGGGAATGATTTCACCAATCGTCGCATTCAAATCCGTCAACAGCGATTCAAAATCGCCGAAAGAACGGCCTGCATAATAGGCATATTCTGGCGTGACGGCCTCGTAGGTGTAGCTGTCGGCAATGAAGTCCATCACGCGCCAATACTTCTCATTCTCAAAGACGTATGTTTTGCCCGTGTCGGCCTTCAGGAAATGCAGCACACGGCGGTTGATGTCCCTAACACCTTGGTTTTCATATTTCTGCCGAATATGGTTCGTCACAGCTTCGATGTTGTTTTGCAACATGTCTACGTCGGTGAAGACGGCATTGTTGATGCGCTGCAGCACATATTTCGGCTCGCCTCCCACCATGATTTTATAGGTGTCATTGATGAGTCCGTTGCCCAAAGGCGCAATGTTTTCGATGGTTTTCGGGTCAATGAAATGGCCCGCGATAACAAAAAGTTCGTTCATAAGTGAAATTTTTCGCGAAAATAGTGTTTTTGATTGGATATTTCCTAACTTTGCCCCAAATCTTTGATTCAACGAAGTTAAATTAAATCATAAAACTATGGCAAAGAAATCATTACAACTCATCATCGGCCTGATTTTGTTGGCCATGATTACGGCTTGCGGCGAGAAAAAAGAAACTGAAGTCCGCAAGGGCAACTACTGCATCGTTGACAACACCATCGTCTTTGACGAACCACAACGCATTGAAGGACAACAAAGTGTGCTTCAATTCACCGTCGACCCCATCGAGAATGTTCGCATCGGCTTCATCGGCCTCGGTATGCGTGGTCCGGATGCCGTCGACCGCATGACCTACATTGATGGCGTGACCGTCAATGCCCTTTGCGACATTGAGCCTGACCGCGTTGAAGCCGTACAAACCAAGATTTTGGAAGCCAAAGGCCTGCCGCGAGCAGCCGCCTACACGGGCAATGAAGGCTGGAAGGAACTTTGCGAGCGCGACGACATCGACCTCGTTTACATCTGCACCGACTGGAAAAAACATGTCCCGATGGCTGTCTACGCCATGCAACACGGCAAACATGTGGCCGTGGAAGTGCCTGCCGCCACTTCACTTGAAGAATGTTGGCAACTCGTTGATGTGGCCGAACAAACACAACGCCACTGCATGATGCTCGAAAACTGCTGCTACGACTTCTTCGAGCTGACTGCCCTCAACATGGCCCAGCAAGGTATGTTCGGCGAACTCATCCACGGCGAGGGTGCCTACATCCACAACTTGGAGCCGTATTGGCACGAATATTACGAAAACTGGCGCCTCGAATTCAACCAAAACCATGCTGGCGATGTGTATCCCACCCACGGCTTGGGACCTCTCTGTCAAGCGTTTAACATCCACCGTGGCGACCGCATGAAGACCTTGGTCTGCATGAGCACGCCGTCCTACAACGGCAAGAAAATCGCCAAGGAGATGATGGGCGTTGACGACTTCGCCAACGGCGACATGACCACCACCATGATTCAGACCGAAAAAGGCAAGACGCTGCTCATCGAACACGATGTCTACACCTACCGTCCTTATAATCGTCTGTATCAACTCACTGGTACTGACGGCTTTGCAAACAAATATCCCGTTGAGGGCTTTACCGTTCTTGAGGACAAATTCCCTGTTGGTTTCCTGCCTGAGGGCGTGAAACTCAACCCGCATGGATTCGTACCCGCTGAGGTACGCGACAAAATCCTGAAAGACTACCTCCACCCCATCGCGGTTGAAATCGAGGAAAAGGCCAAGGAAGTGGGCGGTCACGGCGGCATGGACTTCATCATGGACTACCGCCTCATCTACTGCCTGCATCACGGCCTGCCGTTAGACCAAGACGTCTACGACGCTGCCGAATGGTCCTGCCTCGGCGAGCTGACCGCAGCCAGCATCGCCAACGGCGGAATGCCCGTGCAGATGCCCGACTTCACTCGTGGAGACTGGAATAAGGTGCAGGGATATAGGCACGCGGAGTAATTGAATCCTATTGGTCAAAAACAGGTTGTGCTATCTTGGCGCAACCTGTTCTGTATGTTTGCCTCTTACTCAAACAAGATTCCAGTTATCGCCGTAACCGACACTTGGCTCAGCCGCGCGATGTCATTAAACGTTGCCCCGTTGCTCGACCACGTGTAAAAATCGGTTTCTTTCAACAGAATGTAACGCCAATCGCGATTCATCCGCATTTCGGAGGGCAAACGGTTGATTTTCTTGCACCAGTCCAAGATTGACATTTGCTTGCGGCGCACATTGGCATCGTTGGCCTTGTCGTCGCCCTTGGTCTCGACAATGGTGATGGCTTCAGCCGTTTTTACGATGAAATCAGGGTGATACGAAGCCAACAAGCCGTCCTCGCGAATGTAGAACACTTTGGCAAAACCGTGTTGGCTCTCGTTGATTTTCAGGAAACTCTGCACGTCAGAATCCCGGTCGAGAAACTCCATGAACTCCTTTTCCAACCTGCCTTTGCTTGACGGATAGGCCAAACGCTCATAAATGACTTTCTGCAACTCCAACGAAAACCGCTCCCGCATACGCAAGGTTTTCACCGAGGAGAACCAAATCTTTTCCACAACGGCCTCGTTGCTCATCACGTTTTCCTGCATCTCGTGGATGGCCACGCTCATCACCTTTATTATATGTTGCGTGACGATGGCGTTCTTCGAGAGCAAGATTTTCCAATCGTTCCCGTTGAAGGGATTGAATGGCTGGTTGAAAAGCCGCGTGCGAATATAGACATCAACGATGCGAACAATCTCCATTTCATTGATTTGCAAGGTGGGCAACTGTTTCCCTCCCACCCGATTCACGCGCATGGTGATGGTGCGCAGTATCTTTTGCAGGTATTCGTTGTAGGATGTCGCCGTGAACAAGTCGGCCTTGACCTCGTATTTGCCGAATGTGGTATTTGAAAGAATGGCTTCGGAATAGAAGGTCTCGCCTTCGTTGACCAAGAACAACCTCAATTGTTCCAACGTGAACGCCGAAAATGGCTCCAAAGTGCTGACATCGATTTGCTTGGAGGTGATTTCTTCCTCGGCATCGCGTATCACAATGGGCCAAAACAGGTCGTATTCCTCAAAGTTTTCCTTCAAGCCGACTTTGATTAGGTCGCCAGTGACCGAAGTTGTGTTGATGTCGCTGTCCTCCACCGCCGCAAGACCTTCGCTCAACAACTCGTCGTAGAACTGTTGGAAAGCCGGATGCTCGATAATGGACAGCATGTCCAAATAGGATTTCGGCTTCTCCTTGCGCATCAAAACGGCTTTTCGGTTTTCCTCCTTTTCTTCCTGATATTCAGGCTCGCGCCACATCAAGCGGAGGCCGCGCCCAATGGTCTGCTCCAACAAAATGGAGGCCGTCGAAGCCCTCAATGGCACTACAACACAGATATTGTTCACATCGAAGCCCTCACGCAACATCAGCACCGAGACGATGACCTTGGGCCGTGCATAGCGGTCAATGTTGAACAGTTTCTCCTTGATTTGTAGCCACTCGTCGGGTTTCACCTCGCCTTGCTTGTTGCTGTCGATGGCCAAAATGTCTTCTTTGTCGAGGTTCTCGCTTTCAAGGAACTCCGCGACGAATGGCGTCACGGAAGTGTCCTCGCAAATCACCATCATTTTGGGCCTTTTGTTGGCATCGATGCGGGCAAAGCCTTTCTCCAAAATGGAAAGTTTCTTCAGTCCGGCACGAAGCATCAGTCGTTGTCCTTCGCTCAAACCGATGACTTTGTTTCGTTCATCGCGGACTGCCTTATAGTCAAGGTGCTCCAATTCGGTCAGTTCCTGTCGCTTGTCCAACAGTAAGGTCTTGACCAAGCCTCTTTTCATTGCTGTAGTCAGGTCGAAATCCACAATGATGTGCGGGAAATAGTGCTTTTTCACCTTTTTGCCCGTTCCCGAAGTGGAATAAGGCGTGGCCGAGAAGTCAATCTGATAGAACTTTTCCTTTCCTTTTGAAATGTAGTCCAATCCCTTTTGCCATTCCACTTCCTCGATTTCGCCCGCCACCTTGCTTTCATGGATGTGGTGCGCCTCGTCGTTGATGACCATCAAGTCGGGCAAAGAGGCCAAATAGTCCAACTCGTTGCCGCGCAGATAGGCATTGTCCAAAGTGTCCAAGGCATTTCCCGCCGAGGTACTAGGACGCGCTGGCAGCAAGGCATTGATAATGGCTGGCGCGGCATTGTCATCTTCGGTTGTTTCGTCCTCACCGCTCATGAACAAATGCCAGTTGGTGAGGGCTATCAGTCCGCCGCCCGTCACCTTGCGCCCGATGCCGTCCTCCTTGCTGACCACGTTGTTCTGCAAGAATCCAAAGACCTCATCGCGGTAAACCGGCGGAATGAAAAGGTCTTGGAATTTGCGGAAGTCGTTGGTCATCGGGTCACGCTCGGAGGTTCCACCTGCTTTCAGGCGGCCTTTGAAAGCGTCCTGAAGGCGGTCGTAAACCACCAATCCTGGTGCCACAATGAGAAAATTCTGCGTATAGCGCGACGAATCCTCCGTGTGCCTTACATTCAGTATCTGCCAAAGCAGCAGGGCATGCATCACCCATGTCTTTCCCGTGCCGGTGGCCATCTTCACCGCATATTTCGGGAAGGCATATTTCGGCTTGCCCAACAACGCGAGGTCGGCCATGGGAAGCATTTCGGGAACAACAGCCTTGTAAATCTCCATTACATTGTTGATTTTCAGCACCTCGTGCAAGTATATCGCATTGAGGATGGCTTGTCGCTGCCCTTCGTGGAAATTGATGCCACGCTCGTTGGTGAACGGCTCGCAAAACCAAAAACGCAGCAATTCCGCCGTGACAGGCGTAACCTGTTCCATCATCTCTCCCGTGGCAAACGCCTCGTTCACCGTGGCGGTCAACCTCGCCGCCAATTCCAATGGTATTTCTCTGCTCATTGCCCTACCCTTTCCACCACCATTGATTCATAACCAAACACATCCACGGCCTTCACGCACACCTTCCGGTTGGCCTTCTTCGGCACATCGAGCGACACCTTATACACACAATGTAGCGGGTCGTTGTCGTTTTCGGTGTTTTCGCGATAGTCCTGCCATTTGCTGCGGAAGGTCACGCCGTCGTAGTCGGGGTCGATGCTCCAATATTCGATAAGCGCGAGCGGGTCGTCGGCCATCACCTTTTGCAGTTTCTGCTTGTTGGCATCGTCCAAGGGCAGATTGTCGGGCGAGATGAGCACATAGTTTTCCAATTCCACGGTCAGTGTTTCGTTGTCGGGGTTCAACGGGGTTGGTCCCACCTTCATCGGCTTCAGCGTCAGGTATTGCAGCGAACTGAAGCGGATGTTGCCCGAATTGATGAGGTTTCGGTAGCCTTTCTTGGAAAGTTTGTCGATGAGGTCGGGCGGGATGACGAGCACCTCCACGCCTTTGTCGGCATATTCCTGAATGGCTTGCGAGATGTCGTAGGAGAAATTCCAACCGAGCACCACCACCTTGTTCCAGCCGCCGCCGAGCAGACTGCCCTTGGCCTCGTATGCCCGCTTGATGGTGGCAGGGCCGGTGAGTTTGTTAGGGCTATCCACCATGACAAGGGTACGGCTGTCTTTCATATAGCCGAAATTGCGGTCGGCAACTTGCTCCACCGCAAAAGGCAAGGCACCGTAAAGGCCGAGCACAATCTGACTCAAATCGCCCACGCGCTTGATGTGGCTGGTAGCGAAGGCTTGTTTCTGGTAATCGCCCACAGCCTGATAAAGGAAAGGCTTGGCTTCTTGATCGATGAGGCGTTTGCGCATGACGAGGGCTGCTGGTTTGCCGATGTCATTGATAATCCAACGGCGATTTAATCTTTCCGCCACGGCTGCCGTGGTGCCGCTGCCTCCGAAAAAGTCACAAACTATATCTCCCTCTTTTGTTGAAGCAGCGATGATTCTTTGAAGTAGTTTTTCTGGCTTTTGGGTAGCATAATTGACAATCTCGTTTTTCGATTTCACATGACCAATCTCCCATACTGAATCACATAGTTTTGTATCTGATTTCAAATAACCAGCAACGTCATTATTAAATCCAGCTGCATACTGACTTCTCGCCACAGTTGTTTCTGCATATTTTTCGCGAACAAATTCGTTATCAGAATCGAAATAATGATTTTCTTTTCCTTTCGTATATAGAAAAATGGTATCGTGTTTTCTTGGAAAATTAGTTTCTGTTCTTGACATTGACGGATAATGCCAAATGATTTCATTCAAGAAACTTTCTTTCCCGAAAATATCATCCAAAATAATCTTCATGTAATGTCCTACATGCCAATCGATATGCACATAGATGCTGCCTCGCTCGGAAAGCAATTCGCGCATCAGCACGAGGCGAGGATACATGTATTCGAGGTAACTCACGGTGCCTTTCTCCCAAAGGTCGGAATAGCCGAACTGCTCAATCACCGTGGGGCGTTGCACCACCTCACCGCCCGGCAGGGTGATTTTGGTGCGATAGTCGGCCTTGCTGTCGAAAGGCGGATCGATGTAAATCAGGTCAACGGCACCGCGCAACGAAGGCGTTCCGTTGGCAGGGTCGCCCTTCAGCAAGGCTTGCATGGCGAGCATGTTGTCGCCATAGATGAGGCGGTTGTACCAAGGTTGGTAATGGTCTTGATTGGTGGTTTGTCCGCGCCATAGTCCCGATGTGTCGCGGGCGGGCAGCACCAATTCATTGGTTTGCAGGCCAATCTGCACGCCGCCACTCAAGCGGTCGAGCACCTGCTGCGCCTCGCGCCGACCTTCAGCCGCAATGCGAGGCAATTCTTCGATGAGGGTTTTGGGCATAACTGTTCGCTATTTGTCAGCGCATTGCTACCGATTCCACACCTTATCGGCTTTCCAACGACCACATAAAAAGGAGGCGAACATCTCGTCTCCTGTCTGCGGCCGTCGAAAATGCCGAATGTGAATAGACAAAGATGAACGCCTCGCGGCGAACATCTGCTTTTGTCGTTCACATTACCTTTGAAATTTTCGACGTTTCAGACAGGTCGGAACAAATAGCAAACGCTATAGTTTATGATATGTTAGATTACAATTGTTTGTTTTTCGATATTCGTTTTGTTGGTTTGGATTGCAAAAATAGGAAAATAATTGGCAACGCCGGCCATTTTTTGTGGTTAAATCTGTAGAGACGCATTGAATGCGTCTCGGATTAAAAACGAAATATCATATTACCAATGAGACGCATTCAATGCGTCTCTACAAGGGAATCATTTCCCATCATAAAATTCATCCTCCGTCCATTTGGTGACATTGTTCTCGATATAACACGCAATCGCATTCAATTCGTCGATGTTTCGAACAATATGGTCGTGGAATCGTGTTTGCCAACCGAACCAAATGCCATGATTCAGGGCGTATGAGGTGGTCGCTGTCTTAATGCCCCTAATGACTGAGGCTAAATTCTTCCTTTGAGGCGAAAACGAATTCTCCGATGCGTCGAGGCTATCCATGCATTTCTGTTCGCTCATATAATCTACAGGCGTGTTATATACATTATCGCCGATGACAACCAACAGATGTACATGGTTGGGCATAATCGTAAAAACAGGAATCTCAAGATTCATATCTGGTCGCATCTGTGGGGTTAGTAGAATCTGTTGTTTCAGATAATCCCCAATTTCAGAAAGTGATATAACACCATCTTTTATCTCGCCAAAGAAATGCTCCCGATCCTTTGTGCAAATCGTGACAAAATAGGTTCCGCCATTGTATTGGTGCCACCACGCCCGGGCGGATGGGATGCGATAACGGCCTTTGTATTTTGTTTCGTCCATGGGGTTCACGATTGATTTTTACCCGACAAATATAGGCATTATTTCAATTCATGATGTCAATATGAAACGATAAACCCGTAGAGACGCATTGAATGCGTCTCTAACAATACCAATTTTTCATTTAAAGACGCAAGCATTGCGTCTCTACAACGGGAACGGTAATACCTGTAGAGACGCATTGAATGCGTCTCGGATTAAAAACAGGAAAACCATATAACCATGGAGACGCAAGCATTGCGTCTCTACAAACGGACGATTATATCTGTAGAGACGCATTGAATGCGTCTCGGGTTAAAAACGAAATATCATATTACAAATGAGACGCATTCAATGCGTCTCTACAACGGAAAATCATTTTACCGCCACCGAGCGGAAGAAAATCTCCGCATCCTTCCAAACGGTGTAGTCACGGGCATAAAGCAGGTTCATCTGGTTGAGGACATCGGTTTCGACGCCCTTTTCCATGTACGAAGCGGGATTGTAAACGCCTCGGCGAATCTTGGGCAATTTCTGCGTTTCGTCGGCGGGAGAACAATAACCCACCCAGGTCCTACGGCCAAACAATACAACGACGGCATTTTTCAAGAACCGCACAGGCTGCTTCACCACCAAGGCCAAAGGCAGCCAAAAAATGAGGCTGAACACACTCATCACCACGTCGAAAAGGCGTTTGTTGCGACGGTTGGAAACGGTATCAATCGCCTTAATATCAACAGTATAGAGGTCTCCGCGCGTGTTGATGCTATTGCTGCCGATGATGGACAGGCTGTCCTCGGGGGCAATCTTGTAGTCGACATTGGTGGCGTGCCAATCCACCATCTTGTCGATGATGACCTGATGCGGCACGTCTTTCGAGCAGAAGATGACCTCCGTAATTTTGTAAATCTCAATGATATCGGGCACTTGCGCGAGGTTGCCGATGAAGCCTTCAGGAGCCTCGCCCACCGTTTCGGAGCTCACCAAACCGATGAAGTCGGGCTTGATGGAGGTGCTTTCGAGAATGGCGTTCACCCGCTGTGTTTCCTCGGGACTGCCGATGACCAAAAAGCGTTTCTTCACCGTCCGCTTCGACTCGAAGTTCTCGTTGCCCAACAAAATGCCGATGAAGCGCGTGAGGCTCATTTCCAAGGCGAGCCAAATCATGCCGAAAAGAATCAAGGCGCGCGAAAAACGCAGTGTTTCAGGCAATAAGGCATACAGCACCAAAATCACGGCACTGCCAAACGCCACGCCCAACACGGCTTTGCCAATGTTGTAAGGCTTGTCGTAGCCTCCTGTGAAATAGGTACTTAAAAGCCAAATCAGGATATAGGCTGGCAACACGGCGGCAAACAACACCGTCGGATAACTGCCCACACCTCCGTAAATGGTACCGTGACCCCAGAAATAGCTGATGGCCGCCAAGCCGCCGTAGCCCAACACCGCGTCAAGGAACGGGACAGCCGCTTTGTGGAAAAACTGCGACACCAATGCGAAAAACGCCTTGAGGTAGATAGCCAAATTGATAAGGAAGGAGAACGACTTGGCCCAGGAGTTGCCGAAGTGCTTCTTGGCGAAAATCTCCATCGCACGATAGAACACAAACACGTAGTTGACGCTGGTTTTCTTGGTGCTCTCGCCCTTGTAATGGATGATGCGCGTCTCGGGAAAATAGTAGTTCTTGTAGCCGCCCTGCGTGATGCGATACGACAGGTCGATGTCCTCGCCGTACATGAAAAAGGTCTCGTCGAGCAAGCCCACCTTATCCAAGGTCTCGCGCCGCATCAGCATGAAAGCGCCGGCCAAAATCTCCACTTCGTTGATCTCGTCGTTGGAGAGATGGCCCATATAATACCTTGCAAAGCGTTTGCTGTGCGGGAAAAGCTTGGCCAAGCCGAACATCTTGTAAAATGCCGTCTTCGCCGTCGGCAGTCCGCGCTTCGATTCGGGCAAAAACTGACCCTTGCCATCCACCATCTTCACGCCAAGACCGCCCGCACTGGGGTGACTGTCCATGAAGGCGAGGCACTTCGAAAAAGTGTCGTCTTCCACCACCGTATCGGGATTGAGCAACAGGACATACTCGCCTGTCGAAACACGGATAGCCTGGTTGTTGGCCTTGGCAAAACCGACGTTTTCCTTGTTGGCTATGACCTTCACCTCGGGAAACTTCTGCGCCAGCATCTTCAGAGAACCGTCAACAGAGTTGTTGTCCACGACAAACACTTCGCCCTCAATGCCTTGCATGGCACGACGCACCGAATATAAGCATTGTTCGAGAAAGTACTCAACATTGTAATTGACGATGACGACAGACAGTTTCATACGTCACGGAAACATTATTCAGGTTTGCTATCCAAATTGTCTTTTACAGCACTGAAACGCCTGCCATCATTTTCAGGTAAGCCATCGCTGATGTTCTCCAAGCCGCAGGCGTTCAATATCTTGCCCTTGATTGCGGTGTTTTGCATCCAGCCAGTAAATTGTTCGGCACCCGGCCCGTAGGCGTACACCATCACGGGCAAGCAAGTGTGGCTTCTCGTGGAATAATTGAAAACCACATTTGTGTATTTGCCTTGCGGGTCGGGCAAGGTCAGGCCTCCCGTTTCATGGTCAGCAATGACGACTACAAGCGTGTTGCCATGCTCCTCGGCATAGTCCAAAGCCAATTGGATGGCATTGCTGAAATCAACAACCTCATTGACCATCCAAGCTGAGTCGTTGCCATGGCAGGCAAAATCGATTTGCGAGCCTTCCACCATGAGGAAGAAACCGTTTTCGGCATCGTCCAGAGTCTGCAAAGCCGTCTTCACGGCACGAGGCAAAAAGTCTCCACGCTCAGCAGCAGGCGGCATGTGACCGTCGTTGGCCAAAACCGCATACTTTTTGCAAGTCACATCAATATCGGCAAGGGTGTCGTACACCTTCCAGCCCAATTCATTCTCCATGCGTTCAACAAGGTTGATGCTGTCCTTGCGCTGGTTGAAATGCTTCATGCCCCCTCCGATGGCCAAATTAATGTTTTGTGCCTCAGCCAATTGCACGGCAATATCCTCATACATGCTACGTTTCGGCACCTTGGCATAAAAACTGGCTGGCGTGGCATGGGTGATATAACTGGTCACGACAATGCCCGTTTCCTTGCCTTGCTCGGCAAAAACTTCAAGCAGGGTTTTCACCGGAATGGTATCGGGATTCATGCCCACCATGCCGTTCTTGGTCTTGTGGTCGCTGGCGAGGGCCGTACCTCCAGCCGCCGAGTCGGTGATGTCGTTGCTGGCTGAATGCGTATCGACCACACCGATGTATGGAAACTGGGAGAAAGTCATCTTTTCCTTTGAGGCAAGCATGGCTGCATAGACCTGTGGCAAAGCCATACCGTCACCAATCATATAGATGACATTCATGGCTTTAGGAGGTTCTGGCGTCTCTTCTTTCTTGTTGCCGCAAGCGGACAACAGGCCCATTAAGACAAGGGCGATTAGGGATAATGTAGATAGTTTTTTCATATTGGATTGATTCAATTGTTCAACTAACTGCCGCTTCGCGTCCTTGCGAGGAGGAACGACGAAGCAATCCAGGGATTAAGCTCGTTCTTTGGACTGCTTCGTTCCTCGCAGTGACGCAAAGCGACTATAAAACAACATAATACTTTACTATTTTATTGTTTCCGTTCAATAACTTTTTTCACCGCCTCAACGATGTCGGGCGTGTCCAAATGATAGAATTTCAGCAACTCTTCAGGGGTACCGCTTTGGCCGAACACATCGTTGACGGCAACCATCTCCAACGGACACGGCATGTTCATGGCCAGCACTTGCGCGATGCTGTCGCCGAGGCCGCCGTTGCGTTGGTGCTCCTCTGCCGTAACCACACAGCGGGTCTTCCCTACCGATTTCAGCACAGCCTCCACATCCAATGGCTTGATGGTGTGAATGTTAATCAATTCAGCATTGATGCCCATTTCTTTCAGAATCGGCAATGCTTGTACAGCTTTCCAAACCAGGTGACCGCAGGCGAAGATGGTCACGTCGGTGCCTTCTTGCAGCATTTGCGCCTTGCCGATGACAAATTTCTCGTCCACAGGCGTAAAGTTCGGCACTTTCGGTCGACCGAAACGCAGATACACTGGCCCATCGTACTCGGCGACGGCGAGAGTCGCATTCTTGGTCTGGTTGAAGTCGCAAGGCACGATGACCGTCATGTTGGGCAACATCTTCATCAGCCCGATGTCTTCAAGGATTTGGTGCGTGGCGCCATCCTCGCCGAGGGTAAGTCCAGCATGTGAGGCGGCGATTTTCACGTTCTTGTTGGAATAGGCCACGCTTTGGCGGATTTGGTCGTAGACGCGCCCCGTGGCAAAGGCCGCAAAGGTACCCGTGAACGGCACAAAACCGCTCAAGGCCATACCTGCCGCCATGTCAATCATGTTGGCCTCGGCGATGCCCGTCTGGAAGAAACGGTTGGGGAACTCCTTGGCGAAATCACCCATCTTCACCGAGCCAGTGAGGTCAGCGCAAAAGGCCACCACCTTAGGGTTACGGCGACCCGCTTCGAGCAAGCCCTCACCGAATCCCGATCTTGTATCTTTTTGGTTTTGAATTGTAAAGTCCATATTATCTGCGATTTAAAATTTAAAATTCAAGATTTTTTCGGCTGATGGCTTATGGCCTATGACTATGGCAGCTTTAATCAAAGGAATGACCTTCATCATCTAATTGAAGCTGCCATAGGCCATAGTCATTAGCCATAGGCCTTTAATAATCACCCAGAGTTTCTTCCAATTGCGACAAAGCGTTAGCAGCCTGTTCGTCATTAGGCGGTGTGCCGTGCCATTTGTGCGTGCCCATCATAAAGTCCACGCCCATGCCCATTTCAGTGTTTGCAAGGATGAGCTGTGGCCTATTCTGGTGGGTGTTTTCGCGGGCGAGTTTCAGGATGTTCACGATGGCTTGCATATTGTTTCCGCTCATTTCCATAACATACCAGCCGAAAGCCTCGTATTTGGCACGCAAGTCGCCGAGATTCATCACATCGTCGGTGGAGCCGTCGATTTGCTTCTTGTTGTAGTCGATGATGGCGATGAGGTTGTCCACACCTTTGGCAGGCGCATACATGGCGGCTTCCCATATCTGGCCTTCCTCCTGCTCGCCGTCGCCCATGAGGACATAGACGATGTGTTGGTCGCTATTCAGTTTCTTGGCCTGTGCCGCGCCGATAGCCACGGAAAGGCCCTGACCGAGCGAGCCCGAGGCGATACGGATGCCCGGCAAGCCTTCAGTCGTGGTGGGATGCCCTTGCAGGCGTGTACCAAGGCGGCGGAAAGTAGCCAGCTCGCTTACAGGGAAATAGCCCCGCCGCGCCATGATGCTATAGAGCATCGGGCTGATGTGGCCGTTGGAGAGAAAAAACAAATCCTCGCCCTCGCCGTCCATGCGGAAGTTGGCGGGGTCGATTTGCATTTGGTCGAAATAAAGGGCTGTGACAATGTCGGTTGCGCCCAAAGAGCCGCCCGGATGCCCCGACTGGCAACCATGCACCATGCGGATAATGTCGCGGCGCACCTGAGAGGCGATTCTTTCTAATTCGTTGATAGTCATATTATAAGTGTTTTTTATTTACTATAATCTGACTGCAAAGCTACGGAAAAAAACTATTCCATAGCACTTTCACCGGATTTCGACCGATTACTTCAAGACTTTATTCGGCCGTCGGATGCGATTGAATCCAATCCACAAACTCTTTGGGAAGGATAACATTCTCCAAATCAATTGCATTTCCGAACAAGGGAGCTATCTCCTCATTCCTGAAACCCGCAATCCCGCAGCCGATTTTCGTCACAAGAAACTTGTACTCTTGATGCTGATGGGCAAACTCGATGAACTCGTCAACATAAGGTTTGATGGTCTCCACCCCACCCTGCATAGTGGGAATGGCATAGCTTTGGCCTTGCAGCCCGACGCCTTGTCCCATAATTGCGCCAAAACGCTCGTAGGCTATCCATGCAGCACCACCGCCATGCATACCAGCCAGATTGCTGCCAAACACGAAAATCTCATTTTCTTTCAGTTCCGAGATCCTCTCGGGGGTATATTCTCTGTTGTACATAGTTTTAGGTATTAATTGTTGGTGCAAAGATAGGCATTTTTCTTTATGTTGCAAATGGTACAAGTAGATATCATAAAATCCGATTCACTGATACTGGTATCTAATCCCGCAATGAAATTTAATTTCCTCAATCAGCCATCAAATAGCGTTCTTTCAGTGTTTCAAAATCCGTCTCGGTCAGGCCCAAGGCCTTGCTCAGATATGCATTCATTGAACCATATTCGGCATCAATCAGGTTGAGGGCTTTGATGAAATTGTCGGTGTTGGCACCGATGAAGGCTTTGACCACGGCAAGTTCCTCATCCTTGCCGCCGAGGAACCTCACCTTGCGGCAATACTTGCGGACATCCTTGGCGTAGACCAGGTTGGTCTTGTCGAAGTCGGCGATGATGGTCTCGCGGTCGACACCCAATGCGGACAACAAATAAGCTGAGGCGAAACCTGTGCGGTCCTTGCCCTGGGTACAATGAAAGTACACCGCACCGTCTTGCGTTTCGACCACCTCGCGAAAGAACGCTGCAAACTGCCTCTGACAATCGGGACGCATAACGAGTGAGGGATACATTTCCCGCGCTATCGTTTTCGCCTTCTCGTTAAAGGCAGCCATCAGGATGAGTTTGGAAATGTCGAACGTCTTGTGCTGGGACATTTCTTTTGGTGCGTCCTCGTTGTCAACGGGTTGGATGGGGAGGCAAATATACGCTGCGTTTGGCAAAGGCTTGTTTTCTTTGCCTTTCTTCTCAAAGTCGGTCCTGAAGTCGATGACCTTGGCGGTGTGAAGCTCGGAAAGCAGCGCAAGGTCGGCATCTTTTGCTGTTGCGAGCGATGCACCTCGGATAAGCAGACCCGACTTGACTATCCTGCCGTCGGTCGACTTATAGCCACCAAGATCGCGGGCGTTGACGATTCCTGAAAACCATTGGGTTTCCCCTTTTATGTCAAAAAATTGGCAATTCATTTATTCTATCTCTCTTTCATCAACTTTGTTTTTCTTTCGGTCGTAATCCTTTTTCGATTTATGCACCTTCGAAGGCCGCATACTGACCTGCTTGCCGTACAGCTCGATTTCCTTCTCTCGGTCGGCTTTGAGGAGGGATTTTAGGGTGCTGAAGTGCTTTTTCTTGGGCTTTTTGTGGTTGGGTTTCATGGTTTTCATTTCATTTTGAAAGTGCAAAGGTATACATTTTTTAAAAAGTAGGGCTGCAAAGCCGTCCCCACAGCCTTGCAGCCCCGAAAATTTCATAATCTTTACAGTTTCTCCCCTACTTCTCGCCCTTTGCTGTCCAAAATCACCGAGCCATTAGGGCCATCACAATGGTAACGGTCAGAACCGATGGCCGTGATGCTGGAATAGGTGGGTGGTGTAATGATGTTTCCATGCTTATCCATCAAGCCATAGTTCCAGTCAACAGTGCGGTATCTCAGGCAATTGGCCGTAGCAGATTTCAGAATTCCTTCTTCATCATACTCATCGGTGGAATACTCCATTTTCTCGACCTCTTCGAAGTTGCATGGATTGATGATGTTGCATTCAAAGTCCAACACCTGATTGAGACGGTCAAGACGGCGCACAAAGATGCAGCTATCTCCATGGTGGATGGAGATGTTGTTGTACTCGATGGGCAGAAACACCTGACCTTTCGCATCAAGCAGGCCATAGTTCCACTCACGGTCTTGCACCAGCCAGAAGCCTTTCGTGTCGTAAGACATTTGGTAATACTCTGGCTCCACCGCCCAGTTACCCTGCTTGTCGATAAGGCCGATGCGGTTGTTGTCGCCCAACATGGAACACAAGCCATTGTGGAAGCAGTAGTCATCGATGCGTTCAGTGTATGGGAACTCCCTACCCATTAAGGTTTGTCCATTGTGGTCAATGAAGTGGAGCACGCCCTTGTCTAACACACAAGCCACACCTTCCGAAAAGATCCAGGCTTTCTGATATTGCGCAGGAATGACCACCTCTCCTGTGAAGCGGTTGAAGTAGCCGCGCTTTCGCTCCTCAACGGTAGAGAAACAGGCGAGACTGTCGCCATCCGACGACTTGCAAATCCAGCGGATGTCAGTCGCCGTGCGTCGGCACATGGTTGTGTTGTAGAGGTAGGTGGGGCAGCTGCTGTGATAGATGACATAGGGGCTGACATACTCGTTGCTGAAATCATGCAGATAGGTCTGACTGTGATCCATGCGATGATACCTGTAGTCAATAATGATATCGCCAACACCATCGATGATTACGATAGTGAGTGCCAAAGCAAAATACATTGTCAAGACGGCAGCACCTGTGGCAAACACGTACCACACGCCTCTTGCGTACTTGTTCTCGGCCTTGTAGCCGAACATTTTGGCCACCCAACTGGTAGCTTGTTTGATGCCTCTACCGAAAGTGGTGGAGGACTTGCCTTTTTGTTCTTTTTTACTCATAATTTTAAACATTTAAATGGTTAATAAAATATTTTGATATTTGTTTCATTGTAGCATCAATTGTATGCACGATATCCAATGGTCTGGCGTTGGGTCGTGTTTTTGTTCATGAACTCGTCCCAGATCCTCCTGTACTGCCGCAACTCCTCAGTTGTGACAGAGGGACGAGTGGCTGAAAGCACTTTCTTCAGCAAGGCTTCATCGATGACAAGGTCATCCTTATGGGTGTTAAGACATGTGCTGAAGGCGAGTCCAGCCGCCTCTTTTACCACATACGATAGATCGCCTGCGGTGAAGCCCTCACACATCTTGGCTAGACCTTTATAGTCAATGTGTGTTTCATGTGGCACCTTGTCAACTTCCATCTTCAAGAGTTCCTCCCGCCCCGTGGCATCAGGCAGGTCAACAAAGAAAACTTTGTCAAAACGGCCATGCCTGATAGCGGCTCTGTCCAAACAGTCGAGACGATTGGTCATACCTATAACAAAGACGTTTTTCTGGATGCAGTCATTAAGCTGAACAAGCCACTCAGCTACCTCGCCAGCCAAATACTCACTTCCTCTCATGTCGCGTTTTGGGAGGTGGGCATCAATCTCATCCACCAACAACAGACATCCTCGGTCGTTTTGTTTCGCTTTTTCCTCTGCTTTTTGAAACAAGTCACGAATAAGTCCTTGTGTGCCATGGATATAAATCGAACCAAGGTCGGATGGATTCACAAAGAACGTATCCATGCCCGTTTCTTCGGCCAAGCGATTTGAAATGTAGGTCTTACCACAGCCCTGAGGCCCGTAAAGGATAAAGTTGTTCGGTTTGATGCCAAACTTATCGGCCAGTTCAGATGTCAACAAAGTCACGACGAAGGGCATTCTTGAGCTCTTCCATGCCTGCAACGGCCAGCAGACCTTCCCCTTCCTTTACCTTGGCTTCAATCTTCAGTCGAGGTGTTTCCGAGTCGGATTCTTGCTGTTCATCTTTTGGTTCATTCCCTTTCTTTTCTTTCCCATCGGCATCACTAACCCCTGACTCCTGTGTCTTGGTAATGACGGGGGCTTGGGTATCAATACCATTTTCGCTCGCAAATCTGTTGAGTGCGGAAAACATGTCACACAGGTCAGCATACCGCATCCTCACTTTCTTGCTGACGGCCTTGGAGATAATCTCCTTTAGCTCGTCTGGCCGATCGTCAAGATCCAGCTCTATACCTGAATTGGTGATAGCACGGATTTTGCTTTCTGCCGCTGACTCATCGATGTTGTAGGGGTAGTTGCCAAGCAGCATATAGCTAAGCAGCATCCCCATGGAGAACACATCGGAAGCGGACTTGTAGCGTCCCAAATAGGTTTCAGGTGCACGACAGCAGGGGTTCAAATCGGATGTGATGAAAGGAGGATTCCCAGAGCAAGGGCCAGATACATGATCCAATCCTCCGAGATGCACGATCACTCCTCCTTTAACTCTCGACACAATGACCGTATCGGGATTCAGGTTGTAGTGTCCACCGCCCTTGGTGTAGGCAGTCAAGTCCATCACGGCGGTCATCACCTGTAGAGCGATGTTGACAGCAACACTTACAATCAATGGCCTGCCGCACATCAAAGCCCGAAGCGTCGTTCCCTCAAAGTGCTTTGCGGTCATGTACGACATCGTCCTGCCTCGATAGCTAAGCGAGCCGGTTTTGATAGGTTGAGGGAACGCTGCATTCGTCAATTTCGAAAGCATGGCAAACTCCCTCATCTTGCCTTTATCCATCAACATCCTGCTGTTGTGGTTGTCATAAACGATCAGATACACCTTTTGGCTCTTAGGTGTCAGCGCTTCGTACACTTCCCGGTGGAAACTCTGCTTGCTGACCAAGCTTAGGATCCGCAGACCAGCAAACGATTCATTCAAGTTAAGCATCATTTTCTCAATTGTATTTAGTTTATTATCAAATCAAATAACTTTTCTAAACAGGAGGGCAGAGCATGCATAGCAATGCCCGGTGCCCGAATACGGGACACCGTTTTGGCCTCCTTTGGCCAATAGGATTGATAATAAAAAGTACTGAAGCGCAGCAAAGCAATGCTGCACTTGCTGGGTTTGAACAGAGAGTCGAACAGCCGACAATGCCAGCAGCCTGTCTTCACCCTCCGGATGACAACCTTAGATTTCGCCTCGATTATGAGGCGTTTATGAATAAGACTATTTCGGTTTTTTTTGTACATAACCGTATATAGTTATACCATTAGACACCACTTTCCACATCCGATTATCGATGCGAAACCTAGTACTTTATTATTACAAATCCTATATACGGTCGAATGACCTTTACATTAAGTCACCATATTTCAACAATTTATGTGTTATATATTACAAAAAAAAACTCATTTATTATTCCTGATATTCTATCATGATTATTTGTCGCTGCAAAATTATATAATAGTTTCTTTATTCGCCATTATAATTGTAGATTTTTTTTCTTTATCACCCCAAAAAAAATCTATTTCTTCACAAAAAACTTTCTCAAGCTAACGTATTTTGATTGTACCAACAAGAGACATACCCCTGCTTCATAATTATTTACATTCAATTTCAAAGTCTCATTAACATCGACATCAACATAGTCCATTCTCTGTCTTGCCAAATTACGAGTTCATTAGTTTTCGTTGCAATCACCACTCTGTGCGGTTTTTATTATCAATTTGAAGCGGCACGGTTCGTCTGTAAGGGTTGCCGCGAACTCATAACTCTGAGTTTCCAACAAATCCACATCGGCTCCTGTTTGGACATCA
>CADCML010000046.1 GCA_902802535.1 uncultured Bacteroidia bacterium | reverse complement strand
GCCGCGGCGATGATACTGCGGGAGACCGTGGGAAAGTAGCTCGCCGCCCACCCATAACGGAAACCCCGACAGTGAAAACTGCCGGGGTTTGCTGTTTTTGGGGGCTTGCATATTTTTTCCATCTTTTCCAGATTTTTTCCTATCTTTGCCCGTTTTTAAGAAGCAAAATTAACTCACTATGATAGACATCAAATTCTTAGTCAAGAACCCAGATGTGGTTCGGGAAAACATCAAGAAGAAATTCCAGGACAACAAGTTGCCACTCGTCGATGAGGCCATCAACTTGTATACGCAATATTGTGATTGTCAGCAGCGTGCCGACGACCTCCGCTCACAGCGCAACTCCATCTCCAAAGAGATTGGCATCTTGTTCAAGAACAAGGAAATCGAAAAGGCCAACGAGATGAAGAAACTCGTGGAAGCCAACGCTCAGGAGTTGGAATCGTTGGGCAAGCAGCAGACTTCGCTCATGGAGCAATTGACCAAGGTGATGTACTCCATCCCGAATATCATTGCGCCCGAGGTGCCGATAGGGAAAGACGACTCTTTTAATGTGGAAAAGGAACGTTTCGGCGAGCCTGTGGTGCCCGATTTTGAGGTGCCTTACCATGCCGACATCATGGCGAAGTTCAGCGGCTTGGATTTGGATTCGGCTCACCGCGTGGCGGGCAACGGCTTCTATTACCTCATGGGTGACATTGCGCGTCTACATTCCGCCGTCATCACCTACGCCCGCGATTTCATGATTGACCGTGGCTTCACCTACTGCATCCCTCCCTTTATGGTGCGCAGTGAGATTGTCTCTGGCGTGATGAGTTTCGCCGAGATGGATGCGATGATGTACAAGATTGAAGGTGAAGACCTCTACCTCATTGGCACCAGCGAGCACTCGATGATTGGTAAGTTCATCGACCAAATCGTTCCCGAAGAATCCCTGCCATTGACGCTGACGAGCTATTCACCCTGCTTCCGTAAGGAGAAAGGTGCACACGGCATCGAGGAACGCGGCGTGTACCGCATCCATCAGTTCGAGAAACAGGAGATGGTTGTGCTCTGCAAGCAGGAAGACGCCGATTATTGGTATGAACAAATGTGGAAGAACACGGTGGACCTGTTCCGCTCGATGGACATCCCAGTGCGCACGCTGGAATGCTGCTCGGGCGACTTGGCCGACTTGAAAGTGAAGTCGCTTGACGTAGAGGCCTGGTCGCCGCGCCAGAAGAAATACTTCGAGGTGGGTAGCTGCTCTTATCTTGGTGATGCTCAGGCACGTAGACTGAAAATCAGAATCAAGGGGAAGGGCGGTAATTACTTTGCCCACACCTTGAACAATACGGTGGTCGCTCCGCCGCGCATGTTGATCGCCTTCTTGGAGAACAACCTTCGCGCCGACGGCAGCGTGGCCATCCCGAAGGCTTTGCAACCTTATATGGGCGGAAAAACCGAAATAAAATAATCACAAAACAATCAAAACCGGCAAAACTTGATATCCGTTGACGCGGCGTCCCAACCGGGTCGCCGCAGGAAAGCCAGCCGGTTGGCGTGGCTTTCCAATTGCAGTCTAAAGGTTTTGAGAGTTTTGTGGGTTTTGTGATAAAAAGGAACACTATGGACATTTCTGTTGTAGTACCACTGTTGAATGAGGCTGAATCGCTGCCCGAGTTGGAGGCTTGGATTCGTCGCGTGATGGAAGAGCATGGTTTCTCCTACGAAATCGTCTTTGTCGACGATGGTTCCACTGACAATTCATGGGCCGTTATCCAGCAACTGTCTCAGGCTAATCCAAACGTGAAAGCCCTGCGTTTCAGGAGGAATTACGGCAAGTCGCCGGCGTTGAACGAAGGTTTCAAGGTCGTGGAAGGTGACGTGGTCATCACTATGGATGCCGACCTCCAGGACAGTCCCGACGAAATTCCCGAGCTTTACAGAATGGTCAAGGAAGAGGGTTATGACCTCGTATCGGGTTGGAAGAAAGTGCGTTACGACTCCAAACTGATGAAAAACATCCCTTCCAAGTTCTTCAACTGGACCACGCGCAGAATGTCAGGCATCAAGCTGCACGACTTCAATTGCGGTTTGAAAGCCTATCGCAAGGAAGTAGTGAAGAGCGTTCAGGTGTACGGCGAGATGCACCGTTACATTCCTGTCATTGCTAAGATGAACGGATTCAGCCACATAGGAGAAAAGGTTGTGCACCATCAAAAGCGGAAATTTGGAACGAGCAAGTTCGGTATGAGCCGTTTCATCCGAGGCTATCTCGACTTGATTACCATCAACTTCATCTCGAAGTTCAGCAATCGGCCCATGCACTTTTTTGGCGTGTTGGGTTCGCTGTCGTTTATGGCTGGTTTCATCATTTCTGTTTATTTGGTCTGCACCAAGTATTTCGGCCATGTTTACATTTCGATGACCGGCCGTCCCTTGTTCTATTTGGGTATCCTCGCCATGATTGTGGGCGTTCAGCTCTTCAGTACAGGTTTCCTTGCCGAGATGATCACCTCAACGCAACGCGACAAACGGGTGTACTCCATTTCGGAACGCATTAAAGCTTAAAGAAAAAAGAAAATCAGCCCTCTATAGATTCCAAAGGAAATGACATAGAGGGCTGATTTTTTCGTCAATTAATACATTTCATCGATTCCGCCGTCGAAGTTTTCATCGAAGCTGTCGCCGAACTCGTCGGCAAACTCGTCTTCGTCGAATTCATCCTCAAACTCGTCAAACGGTGAATCGTCAGCGAAATCGTTGTTGTCCCAGTCGAAATCGCGTTCCAATTTCGATTCGTCGAACTCGTCTTCCTCATCGTGTCCGCTGATGAAGCTGTCAATTTCGTCGTCGCTCATCTTGTCGAAGTTGACATCCAACAAGTCCGAATCGTTGATGGCACGGTTCATCGACTTCAACTCGCGCATCACGGAAGGCGAAACATAGAACTCGTCGATGTTTTCTTCGCAGTATTTCAGGTATTTAGGGTCTTTCTCATACACTTCGGCAATGGTCATGCCCTCGTATTTTCCAAAGGTAAAGACCGAATCAATGTCATAGAATTTCATATTATTTCCTTTCTTTTGTTCTTTTTCTGGTGCGTTTTTAGGCCACAAATATCATGCATTTTTCGTTTGGTAGCAACAATTTTTACTTTTTGAAGGCAAAAAATACGGCCAAAACAATCAGCAGGAACGCAACGATGTGGTTCCAGCGGAAGGTTTCCGTCTTGAATACCGTGATGACAATGACGGTGAACACGGTCAGCGAAACGGCTTCTTGAATGACTTTCAGCTGAATAAGGTTGAAAGGGCCTCCGTTTTGCATCGCGCCCATGCGGTTGGCCGGAATCATGAACGAATACTCGAACAAGGCAACGCCCCACGACATCAAAATGACCAAAAACAGTGGCCAGTCTTTCGACGAAGGGACGATTTCGAGCAGTTTCAGCTGTCCGTACCAAGCAAAAGTCATGAAAACATTGGAAACGATGAGCAACAGAATGGTGTAAATTCCTTTCATTGGATTGTGGTTTGTAACGGGCTGCAAAAGTAAAGGAATTTCTCTCATGTCCGACATTTATTCCTATTTTTGCACCATCAAATAAATTGGCTATGAATTCAACCATCATACTTGTCGTTTTTGTGGTGTACACCTGCCTTTTGTTCGTGATTTCGCATTTCACGGCGCGGAAGTCGGACAATTCCGCATTTTTTCGTGGGAACAAGAACTCGCCTTGGTTTGTGGTGGCATACGGCATGATTGGCGCCTCTTTGTCAGGCGTGACATTCATGTCAGTGCCGGGAGGGGTCTATACGGGACAGTTTACCTATATGCCTTTGGTTTTTGGCTATGTGCTTGGTTATACGGTGATTGCGATGATATTGCTACCCTTGTACTATCGCCTCAACCTGACTTCGATTTACACCTATTTAAATATGCGTTTCGGGCCAAGGTCGGAGAAAACTGGTGCGGCGTTCTTCATTTTGTCGCGGTTGTTGGGTTCGGCCTTGAGGATGTATCTCGTTGTCTTTGTGCTGTATGAATTCGTTTTCAAGGGCTGGGGCATTCCGTTTTGGGTACCGGCGGTCATCTTCATCGCCATCATCCTGCTTTACACTTTCAAAGGCGGCATCAAGACTGTAGTTTGGACTGATACATTACAGACGACTTTCCTGTTGTTGGCAGCCTTTTTGACGGCATTCTTCATCTTGCGCAACCTTCATATTTCGTTGGGCGACTTGCTGAAATCGGCTTCGGAGAAAGGCTACACCAAGGTGTTTGAAACCGATTGGACGCACAATAAGTTTTGGGTGAAGCAGTTGCTGAGCGGAATGTTCATCACCATCACAATGACGGGCTTAGACCAAGACATGATGCAGAAAAACCTGACATGCAAGAACTTGCGCGATGCACAAAAGAATGTGATGACATCAAGTTTGTTGTTTGTGGTGGTCAATGGGTTGTTCCTCTGCTTGGGAGCCGCCTTGATTTGTTACGCCCAGGCAACGGGATTCCAACTGCCTGTCAACGAAGCAGGTGTAGTGGTCAACGACAAAATTTTCCCCTCAGTGGCCTTCTCGTTGAGCAAGTTTACGGCGGTGGTCTTTGTCATCGGTTTGGTGGCAGCGGGCTATTCCAGTGCTGATGGCACCCTAACAGCTTTGACCACCACTTTCTGTTACGATTTCATGCACTTCGACAAAAAACAGATGACCGAAGAACAAATCACGCAACGACGCAAGTGGATTCATGTGGCTTTTGCCTTGCTTTACTTGCTGGTAATCATCGCGTTCCGCCCGTTCCATAACGAATCATTGATAGACAAGGTGTTCGACATTGCTGGGTTTACTTATGGGCCGCTGTTGGGCTTGTATACTTTCGGTCTGTTCGTCAAAGACAGAAAGGTTTTCGATAAGGCCGTGCCATTCATCGCTATCGCTTCGCCCATTATCAGTTACCTTTTGAAAATGTATTCTCCCCAATTGCTTGGAGGTTATAGAATTGGATTTGAAATATTGATTATCAACGGTTTGCTGACGTTTTTGGCATTGCTGGCCTTCAGCAAAAAGGAAAAAAGTGCCTAAAAAAGTGGGACTTGTCGAATAATTGTGTATTTTTGAACCTTGAATTTTAATCCATCACTGAAATGAACAGATTTTTTAGCAAATCAGCTTTTGTGTTTTTGGCTTTTATGCTGACAAACATTCAGTTACAAGCGCAATTCACGACCACCTTTTCGAAGAATGTTGCACCAGGGCAGCAGAGCGGATTCTATTATTCCCTCCCACAGACCATGCTACAGTTGGATTTCATCATTGAAGAAATCGATTGTGAACCAGGGCCGTTGGTGGACTTTGCCTCGCAATATTATGATATGGACGAGGCCATTGACTATGCGACCACCGAGTATCGTATGCTTGACGTGAAACTGTCGAAATTGGCCACTCCCGACCCGAATGCCACTTTTTTCGTGTCGGTTTCGAGCGGAAGAGGCGGTAGCAAAGCTGTGTTTGACATTTTGCCGAACGGCATCATTCGGAGTATTGGTTCGGGCAATGCAATGGATGTTAAAGAGGAGATGGCTGTTGTTGGGAATGAAATGCAACATCCTGTTTGTCAGAGTGTTCAATATTCAATGCCAGAGTTTATTACTCTGAATTCATCGGGGAAGACCGAGGCTCAACTGGCACGCGAAGTCGCCGACAAGATTGAGGAAATTCGCAAGGCGAAGTTTAATTTAGTGTCGGGTTATTATGAAACGGCACACGCTCCGGAGACTTTCAACCAAATGTTTCAAAAGTTGGAAGCGATGGAGGAGGATTATCTAAGCCTGTTTATGGGGAAACGTATAAAGAAAACGGTTGTGAGAACGGTTTATGTGATTCCTTCCAAGGAAGTGCCCACGCAAACGGTTGCGAAATTCTCTCAAGACGAGGGACTTACAACGGGCACTTCTGGTTCAGGTTCACCGATTACGGTACAAACCTTGCCCTTGCATACCACGACGGCCATCAATGCGCCGAGCCAGTCAGCTGTTGAGTCTATGTCGCATGAAAACAAGGTGTTTTATCGCGTGCCTGAAACGGCCAGCGTGAGGGTGAGTTGCAATAACAAAGTCCTGTTGGAAGAGCGTTTTGTGGTCAGCCAGCTTGGTATGCTGCTGATGGCACCTTTCTCGAACACGAAGATGGATTTTGACACCTCGACTGGTCAAATCATCAATCTCAGGATGCAGTGATGCTATAAGGCTTCCTTGATTCTAACCAATTGGTTCAGAAGAGTTTCAGCCAAATCTAAACGGAGCATGTTGGCGCCGTCGGATTTGGCTTTTTTAGGCTCTGGATGCACCTCCATGAAGATGCCGTCGGCACCTGCCGCGATGCCCGCCTTGGCGATAAGGCCAATCATTTCGGGTTGTCCGCCCGTGACGCCGCTGCTTTGGTTGGGCTGCTGTAGAGAATGTGTAACATCTAGAATAACAGGCACTTCAAACTTTTGCATGACGGCAATATTTCTGTAATCCACCACCAAATCCTGATAGCCGAACATGGATCCGCGTTCGGTCAGCATGACCTTGTCGTTGCCCGACTGCCTGACTTTTTCAACCGCGAACCCCATCGCTTCGCCTGAAAGGAACTGCCCTTTCTTGATGTTCACCGTCTTTCCCGTTTTGGCAGCGGCTACAAGCAGGTCTGTTTGGCGGCAGAGGAAGGCCGGAATTTGCAGAATATCAACGTATTCAGCGGCCATTGATGCTTCCTCGGCAGTGTGGATGTCAGTCACCACGGGAAGTTCAAACTCCTTGCCGATTCTTTGCAACACTTTCAGGGCTTTTTCGTCGCCGATGCCCGTGAAGGAGTCCAATCGTGAGCGGTTGGCCTTGCGATAAGAGCCTTTGAAAATCAGCGGAATGTCAAGCTTTTGGCAGATGTTTTTCAAGGTCTCGGCGATGAAGAGGGGCGAGTTCTCGTCCTCAATCACGCAAGGGCCGGCCATGAGGAAGAAACGGTCGGGGCGGAGGCCTTTCAGGAAATCGAACTTGGTGGTGTTCATGGTGGTAAATTTTTGCAAAGGTAATGAGTTTTGTTGAGATGTCAAACGATATTTTTCCTATCTTTGCCCTCATCAACACAAAAAGAACAAATAGACACAGAAGATAACTGATTAAATAACATATTGATATAAAGCGTTTTCGCTTTTCATTGGCAAGTTCGAAACGTAGGAAATTTCGTTACTTTTTTAGTGCTCATGAAAGCAGAAACGCTCACGGTATATCCGTGGGCTTTCTTGTTAGCACTAAAAGGTAATCCTACGACCTCGAACTTGCGCAGAGAGTTTCACGGATTCTTTTTGTGATGCTTGGGAAAGGCAGAACGCCCAACCAAGATACATCACAAGAACCATGTCCCCCAACAAGATAGATTCAGACATACGAGAGAATGACATCCAGCAGCATTCACCTGAACTGTTGTCACAACTGTTGTACGATCATACCACTGGACGAAACCTCCTTTGGTGTACGCATGATTATAAGCATTTGGGCGAAAACTATGGCTTCAACGATGAGATTTTGCCCGACTTGATTACTGGAGAACATGGAATGGTGATTCGTCCGCGTGTGCTGAAAACGAAAGAGGAACAGACGGACCGAGTGAAGGATATGGCAGAGGTGTTTACCCCATCGCGTGTGGTAAAAATGATGGTGGATAATGTAGAGGTGGATATCGACACCTGTTGTTTAGAGCTCACCTGTGGTGAAGCTCCCTTTCTCGTTTCCCGCTACGATGCCACTACGGGTGAACCTATCACTATCAGCGAACGCGTCGGGATTCTTGACCGTAAACTACGCATGATCAACGACCAGCAACTCAATGATGAGGACTGGCTTGCACACGTACGACTCGCATTCCAAAGTACCTACGGTTACGAGTGGCAAGGCGACAGCCTGCTGCTGGCACGCGAGAACATGCTTTATACTTTCATTGACTACCATGAGGCCCGCTATGGCTCTGTACCCGATATTCCCCTGTTGAAAGAGTTTGCAGAAATCATCTCTTGGAATTTGTGGCAGATGGACGGCCTATCTTACCGAATTCCACGAGAAAAAAAAGACGAGCCTCCACAAACACAGTTCTCCCTCTTCGACGACATCCCCGTTGAGGCTCCTGCACCTCTTTGCATCATTAGAGATTGGCAACGAGGAAAAACCATCAAAGTAAACGAAATAAAACAACGACAAACAAAAAACGAAAATATGATGAAGTTCGATGTGATTATTGGAAATCCACCGTATCAGGAAGAAACTGCAAGCGATAGTACGAGGAAACCGCCTATCTTTAACTTCTTTATGGATGAAGCCTATAAGAATGCAAAGAAGGCTATCTTGATTACACCAGCAAGATTTCTTTTCAATGCAGGTTATACTCCAAAGATTTGGGACAAGAAAATGCTTAATGATGAACACTTAAAAGTTCAATATTATGAGCCAATTAGTGCTAACGTATTTGCCAACACAGATATTAAAGGAGGTGTAGTAATAACTTACCATGATGCGGAGCAAACATTTGAGCCAATAGGTACCTTTACTAAATTTGAGGAATTGAATTCCATTCTTCAAGCAGTAAAAAGAAAAACTCATTGTTATCTTGATAGTATTATTTCTTCTCCTTTGAGCTTCCAACTCTCTGATTTGATGAAACAAGAACACCCAGAACTCATTGATCGATTACGGTCAAGTGCATTCGAAAAACTAGGAAGTATATTTTTTGAATCACCATGTGATGATGGCGAATACATTGCAATGATTGGACTTTTGGATGGTAAGAGAGAAACCAAATATGTTCGTAGGAACTATATCAAGGATATTTCTGGAACTTTGGATAAATGGTCTCTGCTGGTGTCAAAGGCAAATGGAGCAGGACAGTTTGGAGAGGTTTTATCTACTCCAATAATCGCAAAGCCAGGTGTTGGCTACACACAGACTTTTATAGCAATAGGGAAGTTTGACACACAGCAAGAAGCAGAAAACACAGCTACCTATATCAAAACAAAGTTTGCTCGTGCCATGCTAGGAATTTTGAAAATTACCCAGGATTGCCCAGCCCCAAAATGGGCTTACGTCCCCCTGCAAGACTTCACATCCTCTTCCGACATTGATTGGAGCAAGTCCATCGAGGAGATTGACGAACAACTGTTTGACAAATACGACTTGGATGAGCAAGAACGGAATTTCATTCGAACTAAAGTAAAGGAGATGAAGTGATGGACATTACCAAGATACAGAGTTTCAACGCTTTCGTCAGAATGATGTATGCCTACAGCACGCCTGAAATAGCCCGCCACAACGGATGGCTGAAGATTGGCGATACGGAGCAGGGTGTAGACAGGCGTATCAAGCAACAGACATACACTGCCGATGTGCGTTTTGAGTTGGAATGGAAAGACATCGCCATGTATCGCGACGACTGCACCTACTTCCGCGACTACGATTTCCACGATTACCTGACGGAATACAAAGGCATTGAACGCAATGACCACACGGAATGGTTCAGAATAGACGGCATGGCGCTAAGACAATATTTCGAGGAGTTTACCAGCCGCAACTATTCGCAGAAAGGTTTGCACTATAGTTACAAGCTTCGCAATGAGCAGCAGGAAGCTGTGGAAAAGACTTTGGCCTACCTCAAAGAGAACAACGGTGAGGGCAAATTCCTATGGAATGCGAAGCCGCGTTTTGGAAAGACCCTCACAACCTACGACTTAATAAAGCAGATGAAGGCGAAGCATGTGCTGATTGTAACCAATCGGCCATCCATAGCCAACTCGTGGTACGACGATTTTGAGAAATACATGGCTGGGCAAACAGGCTACCGCTTTGTGAGCGACAATGAGTCGTTACGAGGTCGCAAAGGTGTGATGACAAGGGACATGTTCCTTAATTGGCTTCCCAACAGTGATAAGGATTTCACTGGTCAGATATGCTTCGAGAGCCTGCAAGGGCTGAAAGGTTCCGTCTATTTCGGCGGCAACTACAATAAGCTGAGATGGATTAAGGAATTGAAGTGGGATCTGCTGATTGTGGACGAGAGCCATGAAGGGGTGGATACGATGCGCACCGACCGCGCCTTCAATAATATCCAACGCCGATTCACTCTCTACCTCAGCGGCACGCCTTTCAAGGCCATCGCATCGGGCGAGTTCGCCGACAAGCAGATTTTCAATTGGAGTTACGCTGACGAGCAAGAGGCCAAGGCAGATTGGGTTAGCGACGACCACAATCCCTATCAGGATATGCCTCGGCTGAACCTCTTCACCTACCGCATGAGCGATATTGTGCGCGAGAAGGTGAAGCAGGGAATGGAATTGGACGAGGAAGGGACAATCGACTACGCCTTCGACCTCAACGAGTTCTTCAAGACCAAAGAGGATGGCAAATTTGAGCATGAGGCCGATGTGCGCAAATTCCTGAAAGCACTGACCGCGCAGGAGAAGTTTCCCTTCTCGACCGAAACATTGAGAAAAGAAATGGCTCACACCTTCTGGCTGCTGAACCGCGTGGACAGTGCTAAAGCCTTGGCCAAACTGTTGAAAGAAGAAGGAAGTGGATTCGAGAACTACGAGATAGTGGTGGCGGCAGGCGACGGAAAGATTGATGACAATGCCGAAACCATCAAAGCTTACAACAGGGTGAAAGAGGCCATCCGAACCCACGACAAAACCATCACATTGAGTGTAGGCCAGCTCACCACGGGTGTTACCATTCCTGAATGGAGTGGTGTGTTGATGCTCAGCAATATGCAGAGTGCGCAGCTGTATATGCAGGCAGCATTCAGGGCACAGAATCCCTACGAATACTCGGAAAGTGGAAAAATCGTGCGGAAAGACAACGCCTACGTGTTCGATTTCGACCCAGCGCGAACGCTGATACTCTACGATGAGTTTGCCAACAACCTCAAGAAAAGTACCGCTGGCGGCAACGGCACGACTGAAGAACGACAGCAAAACATACACCAACTGTTGAATTTCTTTCCTGTCATAGCGGAAGACGAGGAAGGAAAGATGATGCAGATTGATGAACGACAAGTATTGAGTATCCCGAGGAAGATTAAATGCGAGGAAGTGGTGAGAAGAGGCTTTATGAGCAACCTACTGTTCAGAAATATCGCCAACATATTCAGTGTTCCAGCCATAGTGGGTGAGATACTGAACAAAATGGACAAGGCACATGAGGAAAAAGGGCGCAGTTCAAAGACCAATCTTAGCGAAGCGGAAGGCATGAATGTTGACGAAAACGGCGAGGTGACGATACCTACAGAGCTTATAGTAGGTCAAGAGCAAAATATTTTCGGTAGCAAGGTTTATGAAACCTTCGACGAGCTGAAAGAGTCCAATGAATTAGCAATGTCGGAAACGGACAACGTGCTGGCAGCTATCGACAACGTGGCCGACAATCTGAAATCAGCCATTGAGCAAAACATCATAAAGCCTGCATCAGAAGAATACGAGCTTACGCAAACGCAAACCAAGCGTCTGGTAAAGGAGTCGCAGAAAGGATTGGAAACCAAGATTGAGAAAATCAAAGGCGATTATGAGCAACAGCGCAAGATGGCTCTTGTGAAACACGAAGAGACCTTACAACAAGCGACAAACAAGAAAGAGATAGACGAAGCCGAAAAGACTCTCCGTCAAGAGATGGAAATGGCATTGAAGAGCGTAAACGACGCCATAAAAGAAGCCACCGATGAAATCATCAACAACAAGCCTAAGGAAGTCATCGAGCGCATTGAAAAAGACAAGGAAGAGCGGAAGAAAGAAAGCGTGGAGGAAGAGGTACGTGCCCACCTGCGCGGATTTGCACGCACTATCCCGAGCTTTATCATGGCATACGATGAAGGAAGCCTAACGCTCGACAATTTCGACCAGAACATAGAGGACGAGGTTTTCAAGGAAGTCACAAGCATCACACTTGACGAATTCCGCTTTTTGAGGGACGGTGGCGACTATACTGAAAACGGGGTGAAGAAACATTTTGAGGGACATCTATTCGACGAGGTGGTGTTTGACGACTCCATAAGCGAATTCCGCAAGAAACGGCAAGAATTAGCCAACTATTTCGACGAATCGCAAGAAGAGGACATCTTTGACTACATTCCACCACAGAAAACCAACCAGATATTCACGCCAAAATGGGTGGTCAAAAAGATGGTTGACCTGCTTGAAGAAGAGAATCCCCATATCTTCGAAGACCCCGAGAAGACTTTTGCTGATCTTTATATGAAGTCAGGCCTATACATCACCGAGATTGTGCGCCGACTGTATAATAACCCACAGATGCAACGACAGATACCCGATGACCGAGAGCGCATCATGCACATCCTGCGTTATCAGGTCTATGGATTTGCACCATCACGCATCATCTACCTTATCGCCACCCGTTACATCTTAGGCTTCGATGCCTCATTCCAGCCCGAACAAAGCAATTTCCGACAGGTGGACACTGTTCCATACGCCAAGGAAGGCAAGATGGAAGAATTGATAGAGAAAGAGTTTGGTTAAAAACATCCATGGAAGAAAGGCCCAAAAACGATAAAGAATTCCTGAAAACCACGCCGAGCTTAGTAAAGTGCATTGCCATTCAGGTGGACCAAATGGATTTTTTCACTTTTTTCACCCAAACACTTGCGGAGTGAACAAAAGAGTTGGTTTATTAGCGGCTAATCTTGCCAAAAAGAAGCAAAACAATTGAAACACAATTATCTATCCGACAGCAAACGACTACAATCGACTACAAACGTTTAATCAACGGATAACTCTTGACAAGTGACATAACTTTGCTGCGTAAAAACTAATTGTAGTATCGTTATGGAAACTCCGAAACCCACCAAAGTCATCCCAACGATGCTCAAATGTGCGGGTCGTTTTTTTATACTATTGGCTTCCCACAAGGATAATCGCAAGAACCATTGTGACAGGAACACCACCCCAAGTATGATAAGGAGCATTGTCGTACAAGCAACGCAACTAAAAGGTAACAATGTTTTCTCATTTCAAAAATAGTAGTATTTTTGCACCGGTTTCAAAAATAGAAAAAAAATAAAGTTTTGAAATAGGGATTGATTATGAAACTGATAGATAGACCTTTATACATTAATAGACTAAAAAGAATCAATGGGTCGCCTGATATTAAGATCATCACTGGCATCCGACGTTGTGGAAAATCACGATTGCTGCAAGCGTTTGTCAAATACATTCAGTCGACAGAAAATGATGCCAATATCATATTTATCGACTATGCCCGGTTGGAAAATGAATCGCTTAGAGAGTATCACGCTTTGCACCAATACGTACTGGAACATCATCAGCAGGGTAAATCAAATTATCTAATGATTGACGAAGTGCAAATGTGCCCCAATTTCGAGACGGCAATCAACAGCCTCCATTCAAGCGAACAATTTGACATATACCTTACGGGCTCAAATGCTTTCTTGTTGAGCGCAGACCTAGCAACTTTGTTCACTGGCCGTCACATCGAAATTCCCGTACTACCTTTCAGTTTTAAAGAGTATTGTGTTTACCACAATGTTCCCTCGAATGACATTCAGACAATGTTCGACAAGTATGTAACCGAAGGCGGGCTGTCAGGCTCATACGTATATACCGATGCATCCGACAAGGAAAACTATATCAAGGAAGTGTATTCGACAATCCTGACCCGCGACTTGACAGAGAAATATAACTTGACAGATGCGCATGCCCTCATTCAAGTGGCAAACTACTTGATGGATAACATAGGGAATATCACCTCACCCAATAATGTCTCTGGTGGATTGACCGCCAACAGCACGCCTACATCACATGTAACGGTACGGCGATATATCCAGTATTTATGCAACGCCTTTGTCTTCTATAAAGTGGACCGCTACGACATACGAGGACGCAAATATCTGGAATCGCTGAACAAATACTACCTATCAGATACAGGCATACGATTTGCAATGCTTGGCAAGAGGAATATGGATTGGGGACGCGTATACGAAAACATAGTGTTTTTGGAATTGAAACGAAGAGGATATGAGGTGTATGTGGGTAAACTGTATCAAAAGGAAGTTGATTTCGTGATTGTGCGTGGGAACGAAAAAGCCTATGTTCAAGTAAGTGACAACATTGCAGAAAACACAACGTTTGAACGTGAGGTATCGCCGTTGTTAAGCATAAAAGATGCCTATCCAAAGTTGTTGATAGCTCGCACTCGCCATGAGGAATATGACTATCAAGGGATAAAGATATTTGACATAGCCCATTGGTTGACAGAAGATTATACATGAAGATTTTATGTTTAAGCCAACCAAAGCGGTGTGGGAAGAAATCATTTGTAACTTGCAGATTTCCAGTATGCGGTCACAAATTGTGATAGCATCTCCAAAACAAAGGAACAAATCCAATCCGCCTTACGCATTCACCGAACATGGTGCTGTGATGCTTGCCTCCGTATTACACAGTCCATGTGCCGTACAAATGAGTGTGATGGTGACGAGGGCGTTTGTCGCAATGCGAAAGGCTATAGCAACAATGCTGTCTGTCGACCTAAAAATGGAACAGCTTTCCCATAAAGTCGACCAGTTGAACGCCTATATCGAGGAAATCCTGCACGACCAGAACGACATCAACGAGCAGCAGGAACAGACCAATCTGGAAATTGCTATACAAATAAATGCACTCAATGACGCCCTTGACCAATTAAGAGAAACAAAAGCCCAACCTCGTAAGCGGATTGGTTACAAATCAGACGAGTAACCTCTTGCTCAAACAAACTTATTGATAGTCAAGGCAATTCGTCCCATGTACGATAAAGAGTCTTGCCGTTCAGGTAGATTGAATGAATTTTTCCACTTTTTTCACCAAAACACTTGCAGTGAACAAAAAAGTTCGTATATTTGCAACGTCAATCTGAGGATTGGCTATCCGGGTAAGTTTCCCGCGAGGGGCAAGCCTTTATCGACACTACCCAAAATTAAAAGGAGCCGCAACAACAGCGGCTCTTTTTATTCTCCTTTCAAATACCTTTTCATGAAAAGTTGGTAATAATTTGGGCTTAATGTCAGGTCACGGGTTATCGGAACCGTTTTCATAAGGATAGAATTCATTGCGCGCAGCAATCCTTTTTAACTGTACTACAAAGTCCGACCCACTCAAGGACTGCAAATTCGTTAATTCCTCAGCGATTCCAGGATTCATACTTTTGTCTTTGACTGCAAAGGTACGAATTATTCCGATATAAATATAATGATCGAAGCCATTTCCTTTCAGCCATGCCAAATGAAAGGAATCCTAAATCCTCCCAATCACTCCAATCCAAAAACAAACTCCTTTTCCGAATAGTTCCATTTTACCGTGCCGAAGCGGATAAGGTGGGCCAAAAGAGTGATGACCTTGGGGCGGGGGAGCTTGGATTGGCGGACGATTTGGTTGAGTGTTTGCTCGCCCTGCATCACCTCAAGCAGCTTGCGAATGTCGTCATTATAGGGAATCATCGCCCCTTGGGGCTGTTGCGATTCTCGCCAAAGCGCGAACAAGACGGGCGAGGCTACGATGTTCTCGTCGTTGATACGGATATAGGCGCGCATGTGCCCGTCTTCATCTTGGGCACAAATGGGCTTTTTGTCGGATGGCGGCACCGTGGCCACTACGATAGTGCGCCCCTCGGCGTGGTAGGTGTCGAACTTGACGGTCATTTCGGGCTGGCAGTATTTGGAAGCCGCCAATCGCATTATATGAATCTCCTCCTCGGAACGGACGCCGGAGAGCTGACCGTCGTCGCGCACGCCGATGAGCAACCGTCCTCCATCGGTGTTGGCGAAGGCAGAAACGGAGTGGGCCAACTTGCGGGCATCATCAACCCGATATTTGAAGTCCTGCTGCTGGTGCTCGCCCTCGCTGATGAGGCTGAGGAGGAAACGTTTGTCGTCTTTACCATGACTTTTTCCCATAACGCAAGTCTATTTTGTTTTAAACCTCGGATGATACGTCGTCAATGTATCGCGCAACAACTCATCCGAAATATGTGTGTAAATTTCCGTGGTGCTCACACTGGCATGGCCGAGCATCTGCTGGACGGCGAGCAGGTTGGCACCGCCTTCTAATAAATGTGTGGCAAAACTATGCCTAAACGTGTGCGGACTGATGACTTTGGTGATGCCGTTTTTCTCGGCCAAGTCCTTGACAATCAGGAAGACCATTTGTCGGGTGAGGCCTGTGCCACGACTGTTGAGAAAAACGGTGTCGGTGAATTTGGGCTTCACGTTGATATGCAACCTTGCGCCCTCAATGTACTGGAACAGGATTTTCAGGCTGCTTTCGCCGATGGGCACGAGCCTTTCCTTGCTGCCTTTGCCGAAAATGCGTAAGAAGCCGTCTTTCTTATATATATCGCTGATTTGCAGTCCGATGAGTTCTGAAACACGCAAACCACAACCGTACATCACCTCAATCATGGCCTTGTTGCGATGGCCGTTGGGCTGGCTCAGGTCGATGCTATCGATCATCTTTTGGATTTCCTCGTAGGTCAGCACTTCGGGGAGATGTCGGCCTAAAGTGGGCGAGGGGATGAGCAGAGTAGGGTCTTTGTCGGCGATTTCTTCTTGTGTCAAATAGCGCCAGAACGACTTCAGTCCAGAGAGGATGCGTGCTTGTGATGTGGCACCGATGTTCAGGTCGTAGAGATAGGCGAAAAAATTCTCGATGTCGTCTTGTTTGATGTCGTTGATTGCTGTAGAGACGGTGTGCACACCGTCTCTACAATCTAGATATTGCAGAAACAAGCCTACATCATGGCAATAGGCCTCCACGCTGTTGTCGGACAGAGAAAGCTCTAATCTGAGATAGTCCGCAAAATGTTTGATGAGGTTGGGGCTGATATTGACAGGTTGCTTATCCATCGCTTTGTTTTTGCAAAGGTACGATTTTTTATTGCTAAGGTGGTGTTTTTTCCCTACCTTTGCCCCGAAAACTAACATTAAAATCTTATCAAAACATGAAAAACACAAGAGTAAACCTACTTTTTGCAGCGGTTTTGGCATTTTTGATGCTTACTGGCTGCTCGAACAAAGAAAACAACGTCGAAACAAACACTACCAATGCGGTTTCCTTCGATGAGGTGTTGGCCTCCAGAAGAAGTGTTCGCAGCTACGATGCCACGAAGACCATCAGCGAGGCCGAGGTGCGAGAATTGCTCATCGCGACGCAAGAGGCTCCGTCATGGGCCAACCAACAGCCATCAAAATACTATGTGGCCATGAGTCCGGAGAAAATCGAGGCGGTGGCAAACCTTGTGGGTGAGCGCAACAAGCAAAACATTGCTGGCGCACCCGTGCTGATTGTCTCCACATACGAAAAAGGCAAGTCGGGTTTTTTCCGTGGGGAACAGACCAATGAGGTGGGCGACGGTTGGGGTGCCTACGACAATGGCCTCAGCAATGCCTATTTCATACTGAAGGCACGCTCCAAGGGCTTCGACACGCTTATCATGGGAATGCGTGACTCCGATGCACTCCGAGAACTATTTAACATTCCTGAAAACGAAGCGATTATGGCGGTCATTTCGTTGGGCTACAGGTCGGGCGAGCCACGGCAACCTGAGCATCGTCCGTTGGATGAGGTGGTGCAGTTTTTCTGATTACCTTAACGTATAAAAACAAACACGGGGCGCAAGGCTAATGTCTCGCGTCCCGTGTCTCGTAGTCTCGTGTCCTATCAATCCAAAGTATGGATAACAAGGCCAGAGCGCAGTTTCGGCTCAAACCAAGTGGTCTTGGGAGGCATGATATTGCCCGTGTCGGCGATGTCGATGATTTGCTTCATGCTCACTGGATAGAGCGCGAAGGCAACTTTCATCTCGCCGCTGTCCACGCGACGCTTCAGCTCGCCGAGGCCACGGATGCCGCCAACGAAGTCGATGCGCTTGTCGGTGCGGAGGTCCTTGATGCCCAGAATCTTGTCGAGGACAAGGTTGCTGAGGATGGTGACATCCAACACGCCGATAGGATCGTCGTCGTTGTATGTGCCAGGTTTGGCAGTCAGGCTGTACCACACGCCCTCGATGTACATCGAGAAGTTGTGCAGCTTGTTGGGCTTGTATTCGGTGGAGCACTCGCAGTGGCAGGGGAACTCGCAGTTGCACTTGCCGCCGTCCTTGGTGCAGTCGCACTTGCACTCGATTTCGAAGCTCTCTTGCAGGGCTTTGAAGAAGTCCTTGGTGCTGAGGCCGTTGAGGTCTTTCACGACGCGGTTGTAGTCAATGACGTTCAATTGATTGTCGGGGAAGATAACGGTCATGAAGTAGTTGTACTCTTCCTTGCCGGTGTGGGCAGGGTTCTTCTCTTTCTTTTCCTGGCCGACGAGGGCTGCGGCAGCACTGCGGTGGTGACCGTCGGCGATGTACATGGCCGGGACCTTCTTGTCGAAGAGTTCAACCAAGCGGGCGATGGTGGCCTTGTCGTCGATAATCCAGAAGCGATGGCCAAAGCCGTCTTCCTTGGCGATGAAGTCATAGATGGGCTTCTCGGCGGTGATCTTGCTCACGATGGCGTCGATTTCGGCGACGGCAGGGTAGGCGAAGAACACGGGTTCCACGTTGGCGTTGGTGAGGCGGACGTGCTTCATGCGGTCCTCTTCCTTATCCTTACGGGTCAGCTCATGCTTCTTGATGATTTTGTTCACATAGTCTTCGCTGTAGGCGCAGGCCACGATGCCATACTGCCAGTGGGCGTTGGCATCGGTGGGGTTCATGCTCTGGGCATAGATGTAGAGTTTTTCCTCTTTGTCCTGTTTGATCCATCCAAAGTCCTTGAAATTGTTGAAGTTTTCAACGACTTTCAGATAGGTTTCGAGGTCGCTGTCCTTGTGGCCTTCAGGCAGGTCGATTTCGGCCTTGGTCACATGAAGCAGGCTATATGGGTTGCCCTCACATTCCTTGCGGGCTTCTTCGGTGTTCAGCACGTCATAAGGACGGGAGGCGAGTTTCTGGACGATGTCCGCGCTGGGACGCCATCCTTTGAACGGTTTGATAACTGACATTGTATTAGTGTTTTAAATGATGATTCTTTTGTTTGTTGTTGACAGTCAGACTTCTGGGTTATTGACTGAATCATGTTTCTGAAAAGAGATAATCAGTGCGCCAATCATCTTGGTGAGTTCCATCAACTCGTTGCGGATGTCGTTTTCCTGTGTCTCATCGATGAGATGTTGTTTTGAGGCTAAAGTACAGAGCATCACGCATTTGCCGATGTTTGACTTGGCTTTCTGCAAACATTCGGTGAATTCCGCTTTTGGAAGCGCGGCACCTTCGATGATATTGGCCGAAATCAGTCCCGCTTCATTAACGAACTGGTCAATGAGCAGCTTTTGGGCAGCTGTTTGGGTAGTGTTACTGAGGGAAAGGATAGCATTGGTGAAGTCGACGGACTTGTGGTAAATGCGGAGTCCCTCAAATTTAAAAAAATTGGTGGGTTTTGTGGTTTCCGGAATCATTATCAGGCAATTAAGGAAAGACACCACAAGACGGCTTGCGGTGTCTTTCAGGGTTTGTTGAATTATTTGTTCACTTGGAAGCGACGGTTGCCGGTCTTGAAGAAATCAGCGATTTGGTTGGCAGCGGCCAAACCAGCGTTGATGTTGGCTTCTTCGGTTTGGGCACCCATCTTCTTGGGTGTAGCGAAGTAGCGGCCCTCGAAGGCTTTGAACTCCGCATCAGCATCCGGCATAATGTCGGTGATGTACTTGAGGTCGGTGCGCTCGGCCATCAGCTTGAGCAGTTCGGGCTCATTGATGACTTCCTTACGGGCGGTGTTGACGAGGATGCCACCTTTGTGCATCTTGTTCACCACAGCGTAGTTGATGCTCTGCTTGGTCTCGGCAGTGGCTGGGATGTGCAGGCTGACCACGTCGCAGGTCTCGAAGAGGGCGTCGCGGTTGGCAACGGCGTGAACGCCAGCCTCCTCGATCTTGTCGGCAGGGACGAATTCGTCGAAGGCATAGACATCCATACCGAAGCCCTTGGCGATGCGGGCCACGTTGCGACCCACGTTACCGAAGGCCAACAAACCGAGTTTCTTGCCCATCAGTTCGGTGCCGCTCTTGCCGTTGTAGAAATTACGGACGGCGTAGACCAGCATACCCATGACGAGTTCGGCAACGGCATTGCTGTTCTGACCAGGGGTGTTCATAGCCACGATGCCACGGGCGGTGCAAGCCTCGAGGTCGAGGTTGTCGTAACCGGCGCCGGCACGGACGACGATCTTCAAGTTCTTGGCATGGTCGATGACTTCCTTCGTCACCTTGTCGCTGCGCACGATAAGAGCGTCAGCATCGGCAACGGCCTTATAGAGGTCATTGACATCGGTGTATTTCTCCAAAAGAGCCAGTTCATAGCCGTTCTTCTCAACGACTTCGCGGATGCCGTCAACGGCGATCTTGGCGAAAGGCTTTTCAGTTGCAACTAATACTTTCATATCTCAATTTGAAATTTAAGATTTAAAGATTTAAGATTCAATTACTTGTTCGCTTTCTCAAAGTCTTGCATGCACTGGACGAGGGCTTCGACGGCCTCAATCGGGCAGGCGTTGTAAAGGCTGGCGCGGAAACCACCGACGCTGCGGTGACCCTTGATGCCGACCATGCCGCGCTCCTTGGCGAAGGCCATGAAGGCGTCTTGCTTGTCCTCGTAA
>CADCML010000045.1 GCA_902802535.1 uncultured Bacteroidia bacterium | reverse complement strand
GTGAAGTATGTCTGACATCACCAATCATGGTTTGCACATCACGCGAAAGGTCAATTCTGTCGATGACATCCATAAGATAATATCGTTCATCAAACCTATCCTGACTTTGACACCTTAGGATCAATGAATTTGTAACCCATTGATTACTAAATACAACCAGAAGTGTTGTTGGTGGTGTGGGTGGCGCAAGCCCGAAAAATGTATACTTTTGTGGCATGTATATGCGCCGCAAGCGGAACCGAAGTGGTTCCATCACTATCGTTGTCGTTGACAAGAGCGAAGGGAAGTACCGAGAGATAAAGACCTTCGGCACTTCCACGGACCCTGACGAGATTGACAGGTTCGCCCTCGAAGCCGGACGCTGGATATCTGGATTCGGTGGCCAGCAGGAATTGGACTTCAGCGAGTCCGCCCGTGCCCTTGCGGGAGTGAAAGGTGCGCTGGCTCTTGTTGAGCGTACCATGCTGGACGCGCCTCAGGCCATCCTGAACCGCGTTTACGACCGAATCGGATTCAACGCCATCGGGGACGACATCCTCCGCCACCTTGCCGTTGCCCGTGTCTGCCAGCCGATGAGCAAGACGGCGACAGTGGAATACTTGAAATCCTACTTTGGCGAAGATGTCAAGCTGCACAAGATCTACCGCTACATGGACAAGCTGCACGGCACGCAGCGGGAGAAGGTGCAGCAGATAAGCGTGGCGCACACGATGGATGTTCTTGGAGGGCGCATCGGCCTGGTGTTCTACGATGTCACCACCCTGTACTTCGAGTCCGCGCCCGACCCTTCGGACGAGCTGCGCCAGGACGGGTTCTCGAAAGACGGCAAGACCGCCGAGTCGCAGATCGTGCTGGGTCTGCTGGTGAGCGAGGACGGCTACCCTCTTTCGTATTCCGTGTTCAACGGCAAGCAGTACGAGGGCTACACGATGATACCCGTCATAGACGACTTCGTCCAACGCTTCAAGCTGACGGACTTCATCGTGGTGGCCGACTCGGGACTGATGAGCGAGGCCAACGTCCGCCTGCTGGAGTCGGCCGGCTACAAGTATATCCTCGGTGCCCGAATACGGAGCGAGTCCCCGAAGGTGAAGGAGTGGCTGCTCGGCATCGGCCGGGTGGACGGCCATTACGAGGAGTGCGAGAAGAAGGCCGGCCAACGGCTGATAGTCAGCTATTCCGAGTCCAGGGCAAAGAAGAACGCCCACAACCGTGAGAAAGGTGTCGCAAGGCTCCAGAAGGCCTATGCGAGGGGCACATTGACCAAGGACAAGGTGAACAGGCGGGGCTACAACAAGTTCCTTGACATCGGCAAGGAGGTCACCGTCAGCATCAACTACGACAAAGTCAAGGAGGATGCCCTCTGGGACGGCCTGAAAGGATACGTCACAAACACAAGCCTTGACCCCGAGGAGGTCATCAGGCAGTATCACGGCTTGTGGGTCGTGGAACGGGCCTTCCGCATCGGAAAGTCGAGCCTGGAGATGAGGCCGATGTTCCACTTCACGCCCAAGCGCATCGAGGCCCACATCTGCATCTGCTTCGTCGCATACAAGGTCTACAAGGAACTGGAACGGACCATCAGGGAGCTTGGTATCGGGATGAGCGTGGACAAGGTGCTGTTCCATGCAAAGACAATCCCCACCGTGCGCTTCAGGTTGCCTAACGGAGAGACATATACCGAACGTCTCTACACCATGCCTCAACAACAGCTAATCCGCCCGCTTCTGGAAGGATAAATCCACATATGCGCACGCGCGCAAAGCACGGGTGGCGCATAGTCAAACTCAGGAAAAGAGGGTTTTACGAATTAAGATGACGATTAAGGCTCTGGTTATTGGGCTAATGCTTGGAATGGTGGGAAAAATATATGCTTATGATTTCTCGGCAGTTTGTGAAACTGGGCAGACGTTGTATTACAACATCATTGATTCTGAACACCATTATGTTGAGTTGACTTATCCAGGAAATAATGAAGTATATTCTTGGACGGGTTTCGACTCTCCTTCTTGAAATATAACTATTCCTTCATTTGTTAATGCTGATAATCAAGTTTATGAAGTAACCGCAATTGGTAATTATGCTTTTTCAACATGCAATGGCCTAACAGGAAGTCTCATCATTCCTAATACAGTAAATACTATTGGGAACTGGGCGTTCAGAAGTTGTTCCGGCTTTAATGGGATTTTGTCCATTCCAAATTCGGTAACGACAATTGGAACAGGCGCATTTTCTAATTGTCATGGTTTTACAGGCGATTTAGTAATTCCGAATTCGGTAACGACAATTAAATCGAGTGCGTTTGAACAATGCTATGGATTCAATGGCTACTTGACAATTTCAAGCTCTATTACAAGTATCGGTATGGGAGTTTTTTTCAACTGTCATGGTTTCATTGGATCATTGGATATTCCCAATTCAGTAAAATGGATTTTTGATGCTGCTTTTAGTGGTTGCAGTGGTTTTACAGGTTCATTAAATATTCCAAATTCAGTGTCTCAAATCGGAGAAGAAGCGTTTTCGAGTTGTTCAGGTTTTGATGGTGCATTAATTCTTGGCAATTCTGTTAGAACTTTAGGTTATCATGCATTTGTAGATTGTAGCAATTTTAGTTCGTTGATATGCCTTGCAAGTACGCCACCAACAATTGAATGGAATGCGTTTTATAGATTTCCAATGAGCATTCCCATTTATGTTCCATATAGTACAATAAATTCATATATGGCCACTTCAATATGGAACGAATTTACCAACTATCAAGAAATTGCCTATATAACTATTTCTTGCTATAATGGTAACGCAGACAATTGGGCTTTCATTGCTTCTCCGTTGGCAGAAAATACCGCTCCAACAACTGTAGACAACCTGATCACCGAAACAGCTTACGACCTCTACCAATTCAACCCATCGGACACCTTGGGAGAATGGCAAAACTACAAAGCGCATACTGATGATTTCAACCTCGTCAACGGGCGAGGCTACCTTTACGCCAACGAGAATGAGGTGAACATCATTTTCAAGGGTGCTTTCAACGAGGATGAGACCAAAGAAATGAACCTTGTTTACGATACGGACAACGAGCGGAAATGCTGGAATCTCATAGGCAACCCATTCCCCTGCAATGCTTACCTCGACAGGGAATACTATGTGCTGAAGGAAGACGGCTCGGGCATCAATCCCGAAGCGGTGCCGGTGTCTACGCCTATTCCACCGTGTACGGGCGTGTTCGTGAAGGCCGAAAGCGAAGGAGAGACGGCTGTTTTCACACGAGCGGTGCCGTGATTTGAATGTTGTACACGCTTGTCTAATAAATCAACTCGTATTATTTCATTTCAAAGAAATTGCGTATTTTTGCGCCAAATTCATCCGAAATGAGAAAAGGATTGTTGTTTCTTATCATTTGTCTGGCGTCAACCAACCTGTTCGCGCAGAAGTGGATAGGCTGTCACCAACCGAACCCCACCGCTCCCAAGGTCAAACTGATTTCCGACACGGAGCAAAAAACTGAGTTGTGCTTCATTTTGGATGGCTTCTTCAAGGAAGAGGTCAGCACCCCGAAAGGCACACAATGTATCATCAAAGTGCCCAAGATGGCTTCGATGCTTGAAGAAGGCTCGCCCGACCTCCCGCTGTTTGCCATCCCTGTACTCATTGGCGACAGGGCTGCGATGGAGGTTAAGGTAAAAGAGGTTGAATATCAAGATTTTGAAAATATGGAGATTGCGCCGTCCAAGGGTAATTTTAGCCGCGAAATCGACCCCGACGAGGTGCCGTTCCGCTATGGCGAGGTGTATGCCCAAAACCGCTTTTTCCCTGACAATCAGGCGCAATTGGATGAGCCATATATCCTTCGTGATTTCCGTGGACAGAACATCTTGGTCTATCCTTTTGCCTACAATCCCGTCACGAAAACGCTCCGAGTCTATACCCGACTGACGTTGGAGATGCGGCAAATGGGCGAAAACGGCAGCAATCCAAAATTGGGGCGTAAATCGGGCCAAACGAGGTTGGCAGCCGAGACGGATGCCATGTATCGTCAGCGTTTCGTCAACTATCGGGAGCGGACGGCCAAGTACAACTTCATTCCCGACGAGGGCGAGATGCTGGTCATTTGCGCCGACCGGTTTGTTGAGGCCATGCAGCCCTTCGTGGACTGGAAAAACCAATCGGGCCGCCCGACGACGATGGTCAGCCTTTCCGACATCGGGGGCAACTATACCGATCAAATCAAGTCGTTCATTATCAGCCATTACATCAATCCCGACGAGAACCTGTGCTATGTATTGCTTGTAGGCGACTATGGCCACATCACGCCCAAAGCCATGAACGAAGGATGCTCCGACATCTGGTTTGGCCAAATAGAAGGCAACGACTATTACCCCGAAGTGCTGGTGGGTCGTTTTTCCGCTGAGAGTGAGGCCGATGTGGAGCATCAGGTGGCCAAGGTGATTTACTATGAACGTGATATTACTTCAGATGCTGATTGGTTAGGCAAAGGCATCGGCATTGGCTCCACCGAGGGCGCAGGCAGCGGTCACAATGGGGGAGAGTCTGACTATCAGCATATTGAATACATACGTGATACCTTGTTGCATTACACCTACACCGAGGTTTCGCAGCATTATCAAGGGGTGGGTGTGGGCACCAATGCCTCCATGCTGAGCCAAAACTTCAACGAGGGTGCAGGCATCTGCAACTATTGCAACCACGGCACGATTACGGGCTGGTATGTGGGCAGCTTCACCAACAGTAATGTGAATTCCTTGCTCAACGACTACAAATGGCCTTTCATCTGGTCGACGGCCTGCTACAACGGCCAGTTTGACGTGAATTGTTTTGCGGAGGCTTGGATGCGTGCCACCAACAACAACACGGGCGTGCCCACGGGTGCCATCGGTGGTATGTTTAGCTGGACCTCGCAGCCTTGGCAGCCGCCCATGACGGGTCAGGACGAGATGGTCGACATCCTTTGCGAATGGCGATCGACCGACCAGTTCCACCACACCTTAGGCGGGGCTTCGCTCAACGGCAACATGAAAATCCTCGACATGCACCCTTCCGACCAAGGCAAGACCCACAACACATGGATTCTCTTCGGCGATCCCAGCCTGATGTTGCGTACCAAAGCGCCTACTGAGATGAATGTCGTTTGTCAACCTGAGGTCGTTTTCCTCGGGCAGAGCGAGTTGGGCATCACCGCCGACGTGGATTATGCTATCGCTACCCTTACTTTCAATGGCGAGGTGTTGACTACCGTGCCCATCGTCGACGGCGAAGCTACACTGACCTTTGACAGTCCGACCGAAGTCGGCAACATGCAGCTTGTGGTGACCAGCTACAACAAGGTCACGGAGGTGCGCGATATTGCCGTCATTCCCTCCAATGGTGCTTATCTTACCTATCAAGATGTGGCCATCAACGATGAAAACGGTCAGGCCGATTATGGCGAAACTATTGGTATCGGTGTGACCATCAAGAACATAGGAAACGATGCCGCAACAAATGTTCATGCCACGCTCAGCACCGATTCACCCTTTGTGGAAGTCACGCACGCCACCACTGTCATTCCTGCAATTGCCGCTTTGGAAACCTACACCATCAATGCCTTTGAAATTGCCGTGAACGAAACCATTGTTGACGGTAGCCAAGTCGAGTTCCAGCTCACTTGCACCGACGGCACCGATACATGGAGCAGCCGTTTCCGCCTGACCCTCCATGCGCCAGCCTTCGTTTTGACTGAGTTCAGGCTCTTGAATACCGCTAATCCGGGCGAGACGGACATTGTTTCGGTCGGGGTCAAGAACATTGGTTCTTCCGAAGCACGTGAGGCGCAGGTGCAGTTGTTTAGCAGTTCCACGGATTTGGTTTTCAATCCGTTGCTTTATCCACTCGGTGAGATACCCGCAGGAACTGAAGTTACCGCGATGGCCTCGTTCAGCACCGATGCTAATGTGTCCGTCGGCTCCAACTTTGAGGTGTATTACCACATTGATGCGGGCTCGTATCTGACGGAAGGCTCCGAATTCCTCTGCATCGGTCCCATCAAGGAGACTTTCGAGACAGGCGACTTCTCTGCCTTTGCATGGGAGACTTTGGGTGGAGCCTCTTGGTTTATCGATAGCAGCACCGCCCATTCTGGCACCTACAGCGCGCGTTCGGGAAGCATTGGCGATGCCCACTTGACTACCTTGCAAACCCAGATGGACGTTGAAGAAGACGGGCAAATCAGTTTCTACATGAAAATCTGCTCCGAAGCCAATAGGGACAGGCTGACCTTCTATATTGACAATACTTCCATGGACGTTTGGTCGGGCGTGGAGGATTGGAGCCTCAAGAGCTTCCCCGTGACCGCCGGAACGCATAAGTTCAAGTGGATTTACATGAAAGACGGCAGCAGTAGCTATGGTGACGACTGTTGCTGGATTGACGACGTGCAGTTCCCGGCATCCAAAACTTTCATGCTGTTGCCTGCTTTTGAATTGAATGCGCAAGTCTTTGAAAATGAGGTGACTTTGTCTTGGCCAGAGCAAAAACCCGACGATAACTACCTCATTCGTCGCAACGGCATCCCCATTGCCATGCAACACGACACCATTTTTACCCAGCTGCTGAATTTGGGCACTTATACCTATAGCGTTACGGCCGTCAACAGCGATGGCGAGCAGTCCGTTCCTGCCTTTGCCACGGTGGAAATCACGGTGCTCGGCATCGACAGCATTGAGAACGAGTTGCAGGTGTTCCCCAATCCAGTTCGCAATTGGCTGAATGTCAGTTTTGGACAGCCTTTCCGATACAGTCTCTTCAACAACATCGGGATGCGTATCAAGGAAGGACAAAGTTCGGGAACGCTCAGGATGGATTGTGGGATGTTGCCACAGGGTGTGTATATCCTGCAAATCAGTGCGGACGACCGAGTGATTGTCAAGAAAATCATCGTGCAATAATCCAAGCTATGAGTTATCTGAAATCCAACGATTTGTTCGAGAAACTCAATCCAGAAAGCCTCTATCGGCGGGTGCCGCGTCCCATTCTTATCGCCGACCATCTGATGACCCCCGATAATTTGGGTGCGATGATTCGTTTGGCCGACAACATCGGGGCGACCGAGGTCTGTTTTTTGGGCAAGGAGGAGGAACATCGGCTGGGTAAGGTGCGTCGCGCTGCCGCCTCCAGCCGCGACAACATCCGTTGGTATTTCAGTGAGGAAAGCGACCTGCGAAAGATTGTTCCCGCAGGAAAGCAAATCGTTGCCATTGAAACCGCTGACAATGCTACCTGCATCTACGATACCCAACTTCCTGAAAACGTGGCGTTTGTCGTGGGCAGTGAGAGTTATGGCCTGAATGAGGATTTGTTGGCGCAATGTGACCAAGTGGTCTACATTCCCGTTCCGGGCCCGACACGTTCGCTCAACGTAAGTCATGCCGCAGCCGTGGCCTTGTTTGAGTGGCAACGGCAAATGCGGGAAAAGGTTGAACCGAAACAATACAAACATGTTTTTTTTGACCTCGACCGCACATTGTGGGACTTCGATGCTGCTGCTGAAGTGGCCTTTGAGCGAATTTATGAAAAGTACGACTTGAAAAGTCTTGGCATTCCTAGTGCGCACGAGTTCCATGAGGTGTATCATCCACTGAATGAGCAACTTTGGGTGCTTTACCGCTCCGACCAAATCACCAAGGATGAGCTCAGCCGCATCCGTTTCCTGAAACCCTTGGAGCATTACGGCATCCACGATGTTGAATTGGCCGACCATTTGAGCGAGGACTATGTCTATTGGTCGCCGCGCATTGTCCGATTGGTTCCTGGAACGATGGAATTGTTGGATTACTTGAAGCCAAAATACCATTTGCACTTGATTACCAACGGTTTCCAAGAAGTGCAGCACACCAAGTTGAGCGGTTCTGGTCTGGAACCTTATTTTGAGACTTTGACCGTTTCGGAGGAAGTCGGTGTGAAGAAACCCAATCCTGAAATTTTCCGTTATGCCCTGAAGAAAGCTGGTGCCAACGCTGAAGAAAGCCTCGTTATCGGTGACGAAATGGCCGTCGACATCGATGGAGCCCGTGCCGCCGGCATCGACCAGATTCTATTCAATCCGAGTGGGGAAGTGGTCGAGGGGGAACGGACATTTGAGGTGAAGAGTTTGTTGGAAATAATGGGGATACTTTGATTTAGTTTTGTATCTTTGCGCAAATTTTTATCGAGAACATGATGCATCGTAAAATAGTATTGTTGTTGATTTGTCTTTGGGGCTTGATATTCAGTGCGTTTGCCCAACAGAAGGGGCAGGTGACTGGTGTCATCAAGGACGCTGAGACCAATGTAACCTTGGTAGGTGTTTCTATTTATGAGGAACATCTGCAGGTGGGTGCAACCACTGACGAGCAAGGTCGTTATGAGCTGGAATTGCCCATGGGCGAGTACACTTTGCGAATTTCTTACATCGGCTACACCACGGTTTTCAAGAAGGTGAGCATGGGGAACAAGCCCGTTACGCTCAATGTCAGGTTGCAGCCCGAATCGGAGAAACTGTCGGAGGTGCAGGTCACTGGCGAGCGCAAGGACCGCAATGTGACGGCCATGGCAATGAGCGTACAAACCCTTGACATGATTACCATCAAGAGGATTCCGGCCTTAATGGGTGAGGTCGACATCATCAAGTCGATAACGATGTTGCCGGGCGTGCAGTCGGCTTCGGAAGGGTCTTCGGGTTTCAGCGTGCGCGGCGGTGCCACCGACCAAAACCTGATTCTCTTAGATGGTGCTCCCATCTACAATGCCTCGCATTTTTTGGGTTTTTTCTCGGTGTTCAACAACGATGTAATCAAAGATGCCACACTCTACAAAGGCGATATTCCGGCCAATTTCGGCGGGCGCCTTTCTTCCGTCCTCGATGTCTCGGTGAAGGATGAAATGCCCAAACGCTTCGGTATTCAAGGCGGCATTGGATTGGTGTCGAGCCGTCTCATGCTTGAGGCACCTTTGTTCGACCATAAAACATCGGTGATGCTGGCGGGGCGCAGGACATACGCAGGTCTGATTTTGCCTTTTTTGGGTGAAGACCTGAACAAGTCGAGAATCAATTTCTACGACTTGAACGCCAAAATCACCCATACGATGGGAAAGAACGACAGGCTTTATCTTTCGGTCTATAATGGTCACGACCAGTTCTCGTTGCAGAAGATGATAGGATTGGGCTACGGCAACAGCAGCGCAACCCTGAGATGGAGCCATATCTTCTCCGACCGTTTGGCTTCCAACCTCTCATTGATTGGGTCGAGGTACCGTTACGGTATCAACATGAATTATGCCCCATACGATTTCGACGTTACGGCGGGTACCGATGCCATCAGCCTCAACTACGACTTCTCCATGCATTGGAACGACCGCCATGTTTCGAAGTTCGGCTTGACGACGGGACTTCAATATTACCTTCAAGGCGAAATCAACGACCGTGGCGGTGCCCTCTCGCAATTCCTTCAAGTGAGCAATACGGAGGCAGTGTCGCGCAAGGGTTTGGAACATGCCGTTTATTTCAGCCATGACTACATGCCCACGCCGCGCCTCACTTTCCGCGCAGGCATGAGGCTGTCGGTGTTCCAGAACATGGGTGCCGAGGACTTTTACGTCATCGATCCCATCATCTATATCGCTACCGACACCATTCATTACGGAAGGGGAGAGATTTTCAATACGGAAGTGAATCCTGAGCCGCGTGTGGCCGCCATGTATCAGCTGACCGAGCACTCGTCGGTGAAGGCTTCGTATTCGCGCACTGTGCAATATGCGCAGGTGGCTTCGTCGGCGACGGGTGGCCTGCCTTTCGATGTGTGGTTTCCCGTCAGTCCCAACATCAAGCCGCAGAAATGCGACCAGTTTGCTATCGGTTATTTCCACAATTTCCACAACGATGCCATTGAGACGTCGGTGGAGATGTATTACAAGAACATGCAGAATGTGATTGATTTCAAGGACAACGCCATCACCTTGGGGTCGATACTTGTCGATGCCGAGGTGCGCTCGGGCAAGGGACGTTCTTATGGCATAGAATTCTTGGTGCGGAAAAATGTGGGCAAGTTCACGGGCTGGATTTCCTACACCTATTCACGCTCGTTCCGTACCATCAAGGGCATCAGTCACGGCAAGGAATACCGCTCGCCTTTCGACCGCCCGCACAATATTGTCATCGTGGGCAGCTATGACGTGTCTCCGCGCATCACTTTGGCGGCCAATTGGGTGTATAATACGGGTCAGCCGGTGACGTTCCCCTATGCGCAGTACACCATCAATGGCTCGACTTATGCGGTGTATAACGGCAAGCGCAATGAGTGCCGCTATCCCGACTACCATCGCCTCGACCTGTCGTTTACCTGCAAGTTGGGCAAACTCGACAATCGCCGTTGGCAGCACGAACTCAATCTTTCGATCTATAATGCCTATGCCCGTCATAACACATGGGCCATCACTTTCGAGCAAGGCCCGAACGGCAGCATCGCGACCAAGAACATGTATCTGTTCTCGGTAGTGCCTTCCATTTCTTACAACTTTAAGTATTGATTGCCATGAAAGAATTGTTTAAATCGTTTTTCGTCAATAGTTTGTTTGTTGGGGTAGGTTTGCTGGCGGCGTCCTGCACCGAGGACATCATCATGGATGTGCCTGAAGGAAAAAAGAGGCCCGTGGTGGAAGGCTCCATTACTGATGAATACAAGTGTCACGAGGTGATTCTCAGCTATTCTTCGGCCATGTACGATACGCTTGGCGCTGAGATGATTTCTGGCGCGAACGTGTATGTGGTGGAGAGCAGCAAGTATCAAGACGCGGGTGACACGATTTATTTTCATGAACGGGCAAATAAGCCAGGCCATTATCTCACGGATTCGGTGGCGGGAAAGAAGAATCGCTGGTATCATCTTCAAATCAAAGTAGAGGAGAATACACTTTATCAAAGAGCTCTTAGTATGGAAGCCGACACCAAAATGTCGAACAACGCCACCTGCATCGACTCGGTTGGGCTGCTTCCTTTGCGCAACGAGGAGGGCATTCCATTCGTCGATGAGAAGGCCGCCGTTTGTGTGTGCCCTTATTTCCAGATGCTTCATGATAATTCCATTGTCTACAATGTAGAGCTGTATTTGAATGGCAGGCACTTCAAGAACAGGCCTTCCAAGTTGTTTAACTTGTTCCCCATGCAAGGTTATGCTGATTACGGTTATTTCAATGGTCCCGAAATGCTGAAGGACAACATAGAGGTTCCAGTCGGCATCATGAACAAGTCCTATTTGCACGAGGGCGATGTGGTGAAGGTGAAGCTCTACAGCATTTCGAAGGATTACATGTATTTTTTGGTGGGACAGAAATTGGCCGTTGGTGTCAATCCCATCATGGGTGCTTTCCCCGCCATGTTCAGCAACCTTTTCTCCAATTGCGATGCGATTGGCTGGTTTAATGCTACCTCGGTCATCGAAGGCGAGGGCATCTATCACGAAAGCGTATTCCAAGAATAACTTTTTGTCTTATAGTTAAATGAGAAGAGGCGACCTCAACGAGGCCGCCTCTTCAAGTAAGGTTGAGTCGTTGGTTTTTACTTCACCATAACCTTTTCCACGAGCACTTGTGTGCCAGAGGTGAGGCGGAGGAAGTAAACGCCCTTGGTCATGCCTTCGACGCTGATTTGTTCAGTGCCTTTGGCATTGCCGTTGGCCACCACCTGACCCATGCCGTTGTACATCACATAGCTGTACTCGGTGTTGCCGCCGTTGATGTAAAGCGTACCGTTGGTGGGGTTGGGATAGATGGCAAACTCGCTTTCGTTTTCTTCGAGGCTCAGTTCGCCCTTCACGTCGATGCACTCTGGGTAGGAACTACCGGATTCGTAGTTGGCGACGACGCAATAAGTGAAGTGGATTTCAGAGAAAACTTGGTCAACGTAGGCGGGTTCTTCCACTTGGGCGATTTGGATGCCGTTACGGTAGACGGTGTAATCCAAAGCATCAGCGGGAGCATCCCAAGTCAGGATGACGCTGCCGATTTCAACCGAGCCCATAAGGTTCTCGACGCCAGGATTGAAGTTGCCGCCAGGAAATTCGCCGTTGCAGTTGCAGTCGAACTCGTGCAGGACACCAGCGCTGAGGTTGGAGCCTTGGTAGATGATGGTGCCGTCTTCATACTTCATGACGAAAGAGCACTCGTAGGCATATTGTCCGTTGACCCAAGTCAAGGTCACATGGACGCCGCTGCCGATTTCGAGGGTCTCGGTGCCAGAGTTGCCGTCAGTGAGGGTCAGGTCAACGGAAGGCGTGCCGTCGTCAAACGCAACTCTCAGTTTGTTGCCGTTCCAACCGTCGCCGTAGGAATCGGTCATTTCGACAATGACGATGCAGCTGTTCTTCAAGATGATGCTACCCTCGGCAAAGATTTCGCCGTCGGCTTGCATAGTGAAGCTGATTGGAATCTGTTGAGTGGCCGGGCACTCTGGGTCGATGGCGATATGGAACACGCACGGGGCCGTACCGTCGGGGTCGATGGTGCCGAACTCAATGGTCGGGTTGAGCAGGGTGACATACTCGCTTTCGCAGGCAATGGTGGCGATGGCGTTGGTGGCCATATAGTGACCGATGTTCTTGAAGTTGGCAAGGATGGTAAGCTCATCGCCGGGCACATAGCTACCTGCCCATTCGGCGCCGCTGTAGTCGAGGCTGGCTTGGCCGGCTGTGATGAAGACTCTGCCGCTCCAAGTCTGTCTGCCGTCGGTCATTTCCACGTCGATTTGGAAACGGGTGCCGTCTTCAACACCTTCTGCAACGATGAAGCTGAAAGCGTCTTGCAACGTGATGCTCTCATCGGCGGGCAACACGCCAAATTGGGCCGTGCTGTTGAGGATTTCCACACGGTCATCTGCGCAGCTCAAGGTGACGTTGGTGTTGCCATTGGTCGGGTCGACACCGACGTTCTTGAAGCTCATGGTGAGGCTGGTTTCCACATTGACGGGAGCAAAGTTGGGTGTGAAGTTGGTCACAGTGACGTAAGGACCTTCGGCAGGCAATACCGGCACGGTCATGATTTCGGTAATCTTGTTGTAGCCCATCACGGTGAGGGTGGCGTCGCCCACGTTGCTCATCGGGGGGAAGCTGAGGGTGCAGCTGCCGTCTTCGATGTAGCTCGAGGCAAGCACTTCGCCGTCCATCATCAGGGTGGCAATACCGAACGGAGTGTTTTCGGCCGTGATTTCAAGTTCTGACATGCCGATCATCAGTACGGCAGGCTGGAGTGTGATGTTCATGCTGACGGGATTGTCAGTGCGCACCATCAGGCTCGGGTCGCCGAAGAGAACCCATGTGTCGTGGGTGTCGTAACCCTGGCTGCCACTCATGTCGATGACGTTCATGTTGCCGTTGAGTGAAGCGGCACCCAAAGTATGGTTGTACAAGTCGGTCGAACGCCATTCGCAAAGGATGTCAACCATTTCATCTTGGCCGTACATGGGCGGAATCCAAGGTTGGCTCATCCATGAGAACATACCGCCGATGGCACCGGTGGGCACGCCCGTAGTGTTGTCGGTGGCACGCATCCATGCTTCAGCGAAACATTCGCCGTTTGCGCCGCCGTAATTGAACTTGCCGCACAAGCAGGCCACTGACCAAACGATGGGCCACATGTTGTCATTGACCAAGGCGTTGACGTGGCTGGTGCTGTAGTTGGCCACACCCCAGCTGGTTTCCGAACCGTGGTTGCAGTAGTTGATGATGCTCACGCCGTTATTGATGGTGTTGCTGATGGAAGTTGTGCTGGCACCGCCACCGCCGCCGTGCAGTTCGGTAACGTGCTCGTAGGTGTAGTGCTCAAGGGTGTCGCGGATGAGGTCGATGTGCTGGTAGTCGTCTTCACCGTAGTGACCGTTGCCTGCGCCGATGTAACCGATGCCCAAGCCTTTGTTGACCCATGTAAGCTCGTTGGTGGCTTTTTCAGGAGTGTTGTCTCTCAGGTCGCGTTCGTAGTAGATGACCTTGTTCACTTGCGACTCCACATGGAGGTCGTTCTGTACCGAGAAACGTCCGATAAAGACCTCGGGATAGTGGTCGCTTCCAGCAACTTGGCCAAACCAGTTGTCGGAACGCTCTCCGCTGACGGAGTGAGGGGTGATGTGTTCGTAGTCACCAACAAACAGGACGTAGACGAGGTTGTGCTCGGGGTCGTTGTACAGGTTGGTGATGTAGTTCTTGATGGCATTGTCGCTGTTGCCGCCGACTTCGGTCACGCTGACCATTGTGGTAGGACGGCCCGACTGGTTCTTCCAATCGACGAAAGCCTGCATTTTGGCCATGAACTGGTCGGCGCAGATGACAAGCATTTCGCCACGGTCTTCGATGAAGTTGTACCTCGTTTGGCACTCCTTATAATTAATGAAGCGGCTTTGGTAGGCAGCCTTCGTTTCGGGTGCCACCTTTTGGATGGACTTGCGGGTGGTTTTGGGGTTCTCACCGTTGTCGCTCACCTTGTTCATCGCGATGGTCATGTGATGGTACACGCGCAGGGTCTTCGTCACAGGGTTGTAGGCGAAGGGGCGCACCATGATGTTCTGGCCACGATAGTCGCGGAGGATGTAAGGCGATTCAAGGACTGCCTGCTCAGCCGGATAGAAAGCGTTTTGGCTGTACATCTCACCGTAGGTGTAAGGCACGCTTGCAGGGTCGATCTGACGGCTGAAGTTGCCCTTCGAGGGAGCCACTTCGACGTTTTCGTAGTCGGTGAAGGTGCTGTTGATAATGCTCACCTGCATCTCTGCCATGTCGCCGATGATGGCGGGCACGGGGAATTGCGGCAGGTCGGGCGCACCGGCCTCAAGCATGGTGGCCATCTCTGGAACGGAGACGACTTGCTGGATGCCGTTGGGAGTTTCCACTTTGGTCATGTTGAAGCCGCCAAGCGTGAAGTCAACGACGACTTGCTGCTCACTGCTCGAAACCAAAGTCACCTCGGGACAAGTAGGGGTGCTCTCGCCGAGGCTGGTCCATTTTTGGGCGTATGTCATTACTGACAAGGCCACAAACACGAGGGATAAAAGGACTTTTTTCATTTGTGTTTGATAATTTAGTGATGAATTGATTGGATTGTTTTCAATTTGCAAAAGTTATGTGGACTTTAGGGGGGCAAAAGTACGAAGATTTTGTTTATTTTTGCCGCCGAATTGAAAAAAAATAAAAGCAACAATGGGATTCTTTTTGAGATTGATACTGACGGGCTTGGGTTGGTCGTTTGGCGGCCCTTTGGGAGGCATCATCGGCTATGCCATCGGAAGCCTTTTTTCCAGCAACAGGCCGAGAATCATCCGTGAGGAAGTGACGGATACCTTTGGAAACACCGAGGAAAAGCGCGACTTCAACGTGACTTTGTTGGTGCTTTCAGCTGCCGTGATGAAGGCCGACGGCAACGTGAGGAAGTCGGAACTCGACTATGTGAAACGATTCTTCTTGCAGAATTTCGGGCAGGAACGCGCCGAAAACTACATCAAAATGCTGCGCGAAATCCTCGACAAGGAATACAATATCTACGAAGTCAGTCAACAAGTGGGCCGCTACATGGATTATTCTTCACGCCTACAACTGCTTCATTATCTGTTTGGTATCGCCAATTCCGATGGGCGCATTTCGCAAGAGGAACTGGGTGTCATCAACACGATTTCTGACTACATGGGCATCACCAACAGCGATTTCCAATCGGTGAAGGCCATGTTCATCAAGGAAACCGACAGTGCCTATAAGATTCTCGGTGTGGATGCCAATGCCTCTGACGAGGAAGTGAAACGCGCCTACCGCGAAATGGCCAAGAAGAATCACCCCGACTTGGTGAGCAACCTCGGCGAAGAAGTCCGCCAAGCCGCCGAGAAGAAGTTCCAAGAAATCAATGCAGCCTACGAAGCGATTAAGAAGCAGCGGGGGATGTAAACAAAAAAGGCAGCCATGCGGCTGCCTTTTTTCATTGCAGGGAATCAGTTTATTCCACCACAACCTTCTCCACGCGCACTTGCGTGCCAGTGGTGAGGCGGAGGAAGTAAACGCCCTTCTTCAGGTCATTGACGCTGATTTGCGTGTTGCCGTTGGCGTTGCCATTGGCCACCTTCTGTCCCATGCTGTTGAACATCTCGTAGCTGTAATCAACGTTGCCACCATTAATGTATAAGGTGCTGTTAACAGGGTTGGGATAGATGCCAAACTCGTTCACATCCATCTCTTCGATGCCGACTGTGCCAACGCTGACGGTGACATATTCAGGTGTTGAATAGAGGCCTTCACCGTCGGTTGCAACGACGCTGTAGGTGTAGATGCCGTCTTCGGTGATGGCATCGGAGATGGTAAGGGTGATGGTGGTGGCGATTACCTCACCATTGCGACGGACGATGTATTCGAAACCGCCTTCGGAAGCCTCCCAAGTCAAGGTCACGATGTGGTCGTCCACTTCAGCCATAAGCTCGGTGACGGGGTCGAGGGCGAGGGTGACGCTGGTGGGCGGGAATTGGATGTCGTCAATCCAAGCGCAGTCGCTGCCACTGCTCACGCTGCTGTCCTTCTTGTAAGTCCACTTGAAGGTGTGCGTACCAGCAGTCACAGGGAAAGAAACCTGATTCCAGCCTTCATTGCCCGACCAGTTGCCTTTCTCCTGATTGTCAATGTAGAAGAATAATTTGTCCCAGTCGCTTTCTGAAGAAACCTTCTTGTAGAAACTGACTTGGCCGTTGGCAAGGATTTCGACAGTGAGAATGAGGTCGGTCTGCTGGTTGTCGGAGATGGTGCCCGACTTGGCACTGTAAGTGCCGCTGTTGGCTTCGGTGTTCACCACGGTCCAGTTGGCACTGCCGCCAAATTGCCATTCGTATGCACTGAAGTCGCCCGTTTCAAAGCCTTCAATGATGTTGCCCACGGTGATGATGTAACTGCCATCCACCGAGTAGTGGCCGGCGGACATCAGGTAACTCAGCTCGTAGGTCGATCCGATTTCGACATTGCTGCCCACGGTGATGTTGGCTACAACTTCAACGGTCTCGCCAGCGGCAATGGCACCGATTTCAATGACATTGCTCTCGATGGCGAGGTCGTCGGAACTGGCATACACTTCGAAGATGGCGTTTTCGGCATCTGCGTTACCATCGTTGGTAATCTGGAAGGTGACCGTGCCATTGCCGCCAGGGTTGAGCTCGGTGTTGCTGATGTTACTCATGGTAAACTCAGGAGCACTGAAAGTGAGGTCGAACTTGCTTTCCCAGACATTGTCGCCGGAGGTGCAGGTCAGGAAGAAGCGCACCTTCTTGTTGTTGGGGATTTCGACGTCCACGTTGAAAGCGAAGTTATCGGCAATCTCATAAATCTCGTCGGGAGCGATGGCCGGAACGGTGGCCGTGTTGCTGATGAGATCGATATATTCCGATTCGGTGCTCAAAACGACATCGATGTTGCTGGCGGTTTCAATACCAACGTTCTTCAGGGCAATGGTAGGAGCCACGTAAGCACCAGTGACAAGAGGTTGAGCGCACTGCACGTTATCGAAGGCAATGTAAGGACCTTCCATGGCAGCGGCGGGAATCTCGTTGATATAAGGAATGCGTTGGGGGTGGGTCACGCAGATGGTGACATCACCACCGCTTGTGATGGGGCTGATGGCGATATCGGCAGTGCCGCTTTCGCCAATCATGCCAGCACCATAGAGGATGCCGTCCTTGGTGATGCCCACATAGGAACCTGGGTCAGCGCTGACCGTGAAGAAATCCATGCCGATAGGCAGGGTAGGCATGTGGCTCACACTGTTTTGGGTAGGCTGCACGCGGAAGGGCATGACGGAACCGTCACCCAACACGTGGTAGGCTTGCCAGTAGTAAAGGGTGGCACTGTGCATCTGGTATCCCAGAGCTTGAGCGGCGTTACCAGCTAGGTTGCCGATGAACATGTAGGAGCAAACGGTGTTGTAGGCATCGTCGACCCAAGCGGCATCGTACATACCCATTGTGGTCTCTTCAAAGGTAGGCATGGTGCCGTCGTGACGGTTGGTGGCACCAACGCCGAAGTAATAGTCATTGTACCAAGTGGTGTTGGGGCAAGAGCCGATGTAGGCATAAGCACCTTTGTTTTCGGCACGCACCATGGCTTCGCCGAAGCAGGTGCCGTAGCCCCAGTCGCCAGATTGGCAGCAGTTACCGATGGCGAGGAAGTATTTGTGCTCGTTGGTAAGGTTGTTGACATTGTTAACGTTGAACTCAGGGTCAGCCCAGCTGGTTTGACTGCCGTGGGCAGTGTAGTTGGCGAAACCGACACCGCTGCTCAGATAGCTGTAGCAGTTGGTGTAGGAGCCGTGGCTGAACTCGTATACATTGTCGAATCCGTGTTCGGTGTTATAGTAGTAGTTGGAGGCATACCAAATGGTGGGACGGCCGACTTCAACACCATAGCCGTTATCTGCACCGGCGATGAGCAGCGCGTTGTTCAGGTAGCTCGGGTCAGGCATGGTGTATTGTTCATACTCTAAGGCCTTGTTGAGCATGGCGGTCAGCTGGGCGGCACTTGTGGCCGACAGACGGCTGTGGTACATGTCCGGGAACTGGTCGCCGTCGATGCTCGAGTATTGGAGGTCGGTGACGCAGTTGGTCTCACTACCCGTGGCGCTGGCAGGCACTTGTTCCTTGTCGCCCACAATCACGAGGAAGGTAGGGGCGTCCTTGTCGTACTCTTCTTGGATGAAGGCACGGATGGCTGAGGCGTTGCTGCCAATCTCATCGGTGTAGTTCACGTTCAGGTAGAAGCCCTTCGTGGTCTTCCAAGCCAGCCATTGCTGCAAGGCATCTTCGAACATGCGGTTGGCGATGACCAACATCTTCACGGGAGCCTGCCACAGGTCGGGGTGTTGGTCGTACACGTCGTCGCGCCAGTTGAACATCTGTCCGTAGACACCAGCGAAATAAGGGCTGAAGGTGCGGGCAAACTCATTGTAGGCGGTCGACTTGTCGTATTGGCTGTAACGCACCTCGACGACGATGTCGTTAAACACACGGATGCTGTTGGAGGCGGCGTCATACTGCACGGGATTGACCGTCAGGGCACCGACTTGGATGCCACGCATCGTGCCTTGGATCTTCACCTCGGCGATAGGACGCTCGGCAAAGCCTTTGTGGGCGTAGGCTTTCTCGTTGTATGCGAAAGGCACATCCTCGGGCTTCTGGTTCTTGAAGAGCAGAGGCTGCTGGGGATAGAGGGCCTTGACGCCGTAGTCGGCTAGGGCATAGACTTTGGTGTTGTAACTCTTCACCTCGACGGTGACGTTCTTGACACCGTAGGGGATGGCGATGAGTTTGTTGGCAACGGGCAATGAAGGCTCTCCCACATTGCCTGCGGGATAGGTACCGTCCATCTTGATTTCGGAGAAAGCACCTTTTTCGGTGGTGATTTCAGTGGCTTGGATGCCGCTGAAGGAGAAGGTGGCCGTGAAGCCGTCTTGGCTCACGTTGGCGCATTGTTGCGCTGAGTTGGTGCGAAAGTCGATTTGGCCTTGGGCCATCGCTTGCGAACCAAACAACAGTCCCATCAGAAGGAACGCTGCGGAAATGATACCGAATTTCTTCATGTGTAAATGATTAGTTGTTATTGATTTAAGTTGATTGAATACGAGAATTAGAAACCGCAAAAATAGTAAATTCTCCTTTTTGTAGCATTAATCTCACAAAAAACTATTTCCCCTTCAGCACTTTTTTGTACGTTTTTTCGTTGCCAAGCACCTCCAAGGCTTTTTGGATGCCCGTATCGATAGAAGCCATCACGCGGTAATATTCCTGCGTTTCCCAAACATTGCGGGCAATCAAGGCCTTCACTTGCAGGAGCAGGAACTTCTCGGAGTGGGCAAACTGTTCGTCGTCCCAATCCACTTTGGCTTCTGTTGCGGCGGCTTTCAGTCCGTCAACAAGGTCTTGACCGATGGTGAAATCCTTGTTGAAACGCTCAAAATCACCATATTGTGCCCTGATTTCCTCGCGGTGTTTCAGGCCGTAGTCGGTAGTGAAGCGGTTCAAGGCACCTTTGCGGACGAGGTTGGTGTAGAGCTTGCTGTTGTAGGCCGTGTCGACAGGAATGAAGAGGTCGGGCATGATGCCGCCGCCGCCGTACACGGTGCGCCCGCCGTCGGTCTTGTATTTCAGTGAGTCGGGGAAGTGAATGCTGTCGGCGTGGTAGTATTCGCCGTGTTCGAGGCGCTTCACCATCTCCTTGGCATAGTCCTCAACGCCCTTTTCGTAAGGCCGCTGGATGCAGCGACCCGAAGGCGTGTGGTAGCGTGAAGTGGTAAGGCGGATTTGTGCGCCGTCGGGCAGGTTGAAGGGTCTTTGGACCAAACCTTTGCCAAACGAACGCCTGCCGATGACTACACCACGGTCGTGGTCTTGGACGGCACCCGAAAGGATTTCGCTGGCCGAGGCCGAGCCTTCGTCGATGAGGACGACCAACTTGCCAGTGGTGTAAAGTCCTTCGTTGGTGCAGCGCCATTCCTGATAAGGCGAGTGGATGCCTTCGGTGAAGACGATGAGCTGGTTTTCGGTGAGGAACTGGTCGACGAGCTCGATGGCGGTGTTGAGATAGCCGCCTGTGTTGCCGCGCAGGTCGAAGATGAGCGACTCCATGCCTTGGCTTTGCAGCTTGGCGAAAGCGTCCTTGAATTCTTGTGTCGATTCTTGTGCGAAGCGGTCAAGCTTGATGTAGCCGACATGGTTGTCAAGCATATAGGCTGCGTTGATGCTGTTCAGCGGAATCTTGTCGCGGATAATTTCAAAATCAAGCAGTTCGGTGTCGTCGCCGCGTTTCACGCTCACGGTGACCTTGGTGCCTTTCTTGCCGCGCAGGTGCTTCTGCACGTATTCGTTGTCGACTTTCTTGCCGAAGGCTTCCTCTCCGTCGATTTTGATGAACTGGTCGCCGCCGATGCCCTCGAAGCTGCCTACGAGGGGTTCGTTGGCCTTCTCCACATCCTTCTTCGAGATATAGGCCGAGTGCGGGTCGAGTTCCTTCAGTGCCGCGACGATGGCGTCTTCCGTCACCTTGTCAAGGTTGGCCGTGTCGACATAAAAATTCTCGATGAGATAAAGCGTCGTGGCGAGTTTTTGGGAATTCATCTGCCCCTTCGATTGGGGCTGCTGAGCCATTGCCGCCGTCGCAAAGAGGCAGACAATCGCTAAGATTAACGTTTTCAGGGTTTTCATGAGTAAAAATGATGTTTTTAAGGGCACAAAGATAACGATTTTTTTCGTGAAAAGACGGACAATTGGCCGAAAATGATTATCTTTGTGCTGTGAAACTATAATGAAATAGGAGTTATGCTATTGGATCGGATGACATATAATCTACAAAAGATGGAGCGAAACCCAAAGTATGAGAAGTGGCTGTGGGGAATGAGGGGAGCTGGGATTGCTGTTGGAGGGTCGATTAGTATGTGGGCATCAATCTTCATGTTTATAGCTTTTTATTTCTCGTTGAGGGGTGAATGGGATAAAAACACTAATCTAATCATATTGATTATTTGGTTTGTTCTGCTCCTGTTAGGATTTGTCGTTGGAGCCGTTCTTGAATACAGATTAGGCCACAATAAATTAAAGAAAGGAAACAATAGGCTGCCAGATAAGACAATTAGGAAATTGAATGTCTGTTTTGTGATAGTTCCTCTCTGGATAATATTAGTAGCAATTATTGGCTTAGGCGTTTTCGTTATCGTACATTCGATAGTCAAATAGGTTTTAATCAGGAAATCGCTTCAAGGGAAAGCTCTGTTTAGATGGATTCGATATTTTTGTAGAGTATAAGAAATTGTAATACAAAGGTTTACCGTCGATAGTCTTGCGGTCTTAGTGATGTTAAGCGAAAACTGATGGGTAGGGTGTACATAACCATGACTTTTTTCCCATCTTTCTCTCCAGGAATCCATTTGGGCATCATCTTGACGACACGGACGGCTTCCTCGTCGCAACCACCGCCAATACCTTTGAGTACCTCCACATTTGATACGCTTCCATCGGGCATGACAACAAATTTGATGAACACTCTTCCGGAAATGCCATGATCTTGAGCGTATTTGGGATATCTGATGTTTGTTCCAATGAAGTCCATCAATGCTTCTTCGCCTCCTGGAAAAGTTGGCATCTTTTCTATTATTACCCAATTCAACGTGTCAATGGTAGGTGCTTGCGGTTGCTCAATAATCTTGAAATTGATGGGCAAAACCAAACTGACCCGAACACACTCGCTGTTTTGCTTTCCAGGACTCCATGTTGGCATCTCCCTAATGACTCTAACCGCTTCGGCATCACATTCTTCACCGATGCCTTTTTTGACTTCTACATTGGAAATGATACCATCTTTCTCCACCACAAAGCCAACAAACACTTTGCCTTGAATGCCTTTTTCTTTTTCGGTTTGGGGATAGTGGAGGTTGTGGGTGAGATAGGCCACCATGGCTGAGTCGCCACCTGGGAATTGGGGCATTTCGTCAACGACGGAGTAGATGGTGGTGTCGTTGTCTGTCTGTTTTTGGGCAATCGTGGTAAGCGAAATGAAACAGACCAAGACCAAAAGGATTGATTTCAGTGATTTCATAAGTCAAAGTGTTTAGCAACTCAAAACATCCTTCACCGAGAAGATTCTGCTGAGTTTTTCAAATGAGAAATATTGGTCATCCATAATCATGTAGTCCTCGCGCTGCGCTTTTGTCAGGCGTTTAATGTCGGGGAACATGGAAATGGGGACGATGACCACACGTCCGTCGGTCAGAAAGACAGCCATTGCTCCTCTTTTCAAACTGAAATCGAGTTTCTTTATTCCTAATGTTGTGTCTTTGAATTTGCACATAATGCTTTCTCCTTTATTTGATATGTTTAATACGAATCTTCTTTCCGGCAAATACTTCGTCAATGCTTTTGTTGAGTTCGTTCCAATGTTCATTATTTTGCTGCCGCGACGCACCACATGGATATGCCGCCTATTTTCCAGAGCATCGGCAGGAAAAACGGAAAGAATGAATTGAAGTATGAAAGCCAGTTTGCCCATTTTGAAACTTTTCAGGGTGCAAAAATAAGCAATTTTTCCATTTCTCCGATGCAATCCTTTTTCAGAAATTCCAACTGGCTCCCAAAACGATGATGCGTCGGTTGCCTCGAATTTCTTCAATCCAAAACTCCTGTGTCTCTTCCGACTCGAAAGTTGTCTCCCGCTCCTGGTCCAAGAGGTCGCGGCCTTCAAGGTACAAAGAGAATCGTTTGAAGTCTTTCTTGATATGAACGTTGAGTTCGCAGTATTCTTTGAAGAGGGTGAAGAAGGTGGCCACCTGGCTCTGGTAATGTGCATCGGCTCCTACGCTCCAGCCCTTGCCCAAGTTGGCGGAAATATCGCCATTGAGTGTCCAATAATACGAGTCTTTGATGGCACCGTCGCTCTTGGCTTTGCGGCGCGACTGGTTATAGGATACGCCTAAATTGGCCGTGACGATTCCTCCATGCCACCCCAGTTTTTCCGAGACCCCAACGGTACGGCTGTCTGCCGCATTGAGCCATTTGAACACTTTATACTGGCGACCTCCGATCTCCTCATTCGACCAGGTTTGGTCTATCTCGTTGACCACGCGGGTGTAGGAAACGGCAGTTTGAGTGACAAAGCGATTCTGCTTGAATTCGTATTCAAGCGCATAACGTCGTGTCTGAGGCGATAAGAGCTGTTCATTTCCCCGATACAGTTGATCCAGATAGCCAGCGGTTCTGTCGTACCAACACACTTTGATGTAATCCGGATGGGTGACGCTCATTAGGTTGGTTAGGTTGAGTGAATGTCTGGAATTAATGTTCCACTTTATGTTGGCTTTTCCTACAGGATATACCCCTTTGATTTTCAATGGCTGATGGTGTGTGTCGTCGTTCAAGCGGCGTCCGTACACCTGACAGGCATAGTTGGCATGAGCTTCGATGTCCTTCCACTTAAAATCAGCGGCCAAAAACGGCTCAACCCTGAGGCTCAAGAAATTGAAATTTTCTCTCAAGCTGGCTGAGTCCACCCAAATTCCATCCCCATCCGGCAATATGACTAATGTGGCACCGCTGTTGTGATCTAAAGCATGTCTTGTTGAAAGACGTACTCCTGGTGTGAGTTTCAGCTGGACTTCTCCGTCTATGAGGGTGTTTTGCAGATGAATGTCCCCGTTGAGGTCGAAATCCGTGCTGTTTGGGGTGATGCGGTATTTCCAAATATGGGCCTCGGCATCATCGATATCTACAGCCGTTCCTCCTTCTACTCCTTCTCCTGCTTTGAACACAGTCCAGGTGTTGACTTTATCGCTGTGGATGGTTTGGAAACTTACCGAACTCCGAAAGATTTTGCGACCTGAGTTGTAGCTCCTATAGGTTTGAAGTCCCGTCTCCAATTTCTGCTCGTCCAAGACAGGAAGTTCATAATAGTATGAAAAATTCTCCATCTCCTCAACATCACCGTCAAAATTCAAGGTGTGGTTGCGGGCTCGGTCGTTGGTGTACTGATACAGAACCCATGATGAAATCTTTTTGTCGGGTGAGGGTGTCCAAAGAAAATCTGATCTCAAACCTGTAGTGAGAGGCTTGGTAGTGGCGGCTTTGTATACGATATTTACCTGCTCGTTCTTGTATTGTAGACGGGCATTGTCGGTGGTATTGGGTTCCCAACTTTCATATACTCTGGCAGTCCAGCTGAATTTGTCTGTCTGATAATTCAGACGAACTGCGCCTTCCAAAAGTCCGTGAAACATGGGGGCATCGTCATTGACGACGCTGCCTTCCATCCCTCCGAGACCGCCTGCTATTTCCACATTGCCAGACCATTGCGCCCGCAAAGGCAGACAACCCAGTAGAAAGACCAAACAAGTGAGGAAACAGTGTAATCTTTTCATGGTCGTTTATGCTTCTATTTTATTGTCCTCTTTGTTGTCATCGTGAATCAAATGCACATCGCACTGAGGGAACGGTATAGAGATATTCGCGTCATTGAGTGCCTCATAAATCACCTCCTTCGAGCGGTCAACATAGCCGATGCGTTCGGCAACCAACACATACTGCTTCACGGCAATGTCAACGGAGCTGTCGCTCATGTCGCTCACCACCACTTTGATGCCGTACTTCGGGTCCACAATGTCGCGGCCATATTTGTCCTTGGTGCGCATTTGCGTCATGGCTTCCAACAGCACCTCGCGCACCCTCTTGACATCGGTTCCGTAGGCTACTCCGACGATAATCTTAGTGAACTCGTAGGCATTGTTGCGGGTGAGGTTGTTGAAATTCTTGCCGAAAAGAGAGGCGTTGAGGAACGACATTTCGGTGCCGTCGAGGGTCTCAATCTGTACACACTGGTAGTTGATGGCGACAACACGTCCGCGCATGCCGTCACATTCAATCCAGTCGCCTACACGCAAACGTCCGCCCATCAGCTGGATGCCATAGATGAAATTGTTGATAATGTCCTTGAGGGCGAGACCGATACCAGCCGACAAACCTCCAGCCACTAAACTTAGGGAGCCCATCGGAATTCGCCATACGGCAACAATTACTATGGCATAGGCCATCCAAACCAAGACGCTGAGGATGCTGTTACCCAACGAGAGGTTGATTTCATTGTCGCGGATGGAAGTGCGGTTGTGCTTGCGCATGAAGGTGGCATAGCGGAGGTACTGATAAATGGCATGAATGGCGCGGTTGAAATACCGCAGGGCAAAAAACAGGATCAGAAGGCCGATGATGCTCCTGCCGGAGATGCGAAGCGTGTCAAATCCATTCTTGTCCGTCAATTGGATGAAGGGGTCGTGGAATATCTTTATGTAAAGGTCTTGAAAGTCAAAGATGTCCAATGACATGTGCACGCAGAGCGGCAAGGAGAGCAGCAACATTACGGGGATGGCCACTTGCTTGATGAAGTCGTAGAACCAAGTGGCACCAAACAGCAGCGACTCACGGTCGTTGCCAGTCACGTAGGTGATGCTTTCGCGCATGGCGTCCACACGCTTGTTCAATCTCCGTGCTTTGTAGCGGCTTATCAGGTCGGCAATACAGACGATGGTGAGCAAAACGGCTAATTGGAAATACCACCAAATCAGGATGAGCAAAGCCACGAAAGTATAGCCCGTAAAGGAAGCGACGAAGGCAATGAGATAGATGGCTAACGAAACCCAGCCCAAAGTGCTATCGATGGGCGTGGCCTTCCCACTTTCCCTGATGCAGAAGAACAGCTGGCGCAGTACAACCAAGAGCAAAAGGGGCGGGAACAAGAGCACCATCATCTTGTCGGGAACGAAAGCATTGCGGCAGAGGATGATTACCATGGCAATGAAGAAGGTGGGGGTATAGAGGTGGATGTCGTTTCTGATTTGTTCGGGCTTCACGCGAAGCAGCAGGGAACCCGAGATGGCGATAAGCAGCCACAGGAAGGTGTTGATGTGCTTGACACCCATTTGGACGTATTCATCAGCTCCGACTGCAGCAGAGAAACCCACTACCAGGAAGTACAGAATAGTACCCACCAGTATTGAGGTTATTGTCCGCTTGTTTTTGGGAACAAAACGTCTGCGCTTGAAAATGCGGCTAAGCAACAATATGATCACGGAAGTCACTACCCAGAAAATGACCAAAAAGGCCAACAGGATGACGCAAACAACCGTCAGGTAGGCATTTACGCCTGAGCTGGTGAGATTGTTGTAAAATGCTTCATCATCATCATCATCATAAGTATTGGCGGATGAGGCGATTGAAACGACCGATAAGGTGTCTTGTGTTAAAGCCAAAGAGTCTGGATAGGCGATGAGTAAGGAGTCTGGAATGTCCCAAACGTTCGATGGGCTGTAGTCGTCGTCAAATATGTGAAAGTTGTACTGATCCCGCAAGTCCACCATGGTTTTTCTCCAATAGGTGCTGGGGTCGGCGAGAATTTCCAAGAAAGGTGTCTGGCCGTCCACAAAGAAATATCTTTCCAAGTCGCGGTAGCGCGATTCGGCATAGTCGTAAGTCTCCTTCATGCGCAAATAGGCTTCCTGATAGTGCGTGCTGTCGGCAACTATGATGGCGCGGTTGTCGGCATACATCTTCAGGAGCTCGGAAACATATTTGATGCAAGTATCGCGGTGGATTTCCCCTTCCTCGTCCAAAACAAAGGGGGCCGACAACGAGTCCTTGATGGCAATCTGGATAACCTCTCTTTCCAAGGAAGAAATGCCGTCTAAAAACTGCAAGTCCAACGAATCGTTGTGATACAACAGACTGTCGGGCAGGATTTCAATCTCGATTTCCTTCATCATGGGAGGGAGTCGGCGGAGGGCTTCAAGCAGGCGGGCATAGCGGTCGATTTCGATGTTCAGGTTGTTCACGATGTGGTCATAGGGCTTTCTGTCCTTGCTGAAATCCTTGTAGTCCGTAGTCACCTTTTTCAAGGCGTATGCGAGGTCGAAGGTCATCTCCTGCCCCTGGGTGTATAGCAAAATGGAAAGTTCGTTCGTTTTCGAAATGATGTCAACCATATTCTGATGCTGGCGCTCATATTCTTCATCGAAGCGTTGCTGCGCCTCTGTGCGCTGCTGATAAATCGTTTGCAGTTCTGTGCGCAGATCCCGGAGTGTGTTCGTCAAGGGGCGTCCATTCACGATGGAAAAAAGCGGAATGGAAAAAGCAAAGAGTGCAATTACAAGTGTCAGGAATCTCTTTTTTTTGTTCATACAGGGCTACTTTTTATATGTTATATGAGAGTTGCAAAAATACCGAACTTTTTTGAAATAACAAGCGAATTGCTTACTGCCTCAAAATCTCAAAAGTGTTGTCCTGGTTCAATTTGATGATGGTGGAGCACTTGGGTTTGGCGAAACTGTCGTGATAGAGCTGCACCACATAATCCACCGTGTTTTTGATTTCATCGCAGATGTCGCTGAAAATCATCGATGAAGGTTGTCCGGTAAGGTTGGCCGAGGTCGAGGTGATGGGCTTCCCGAGGCGACGAATGACTTCCTTGCAACTCATTGTCAACCACGCGGATGCAGATGCTCTTGTCGTCGGAAACGGCCTTGGCCAAGTTCTTGCTTTCGGGATAGATGATGCTCAGCGGACTTTTGGCGCCTTTGATGAGGTCGTAGGCGATGGCAGGCACGCTAACCACATAATCTTGAAGCCTTTCCACCGAATCGACGAGGATGATGAGGCTCTTGTTGAGCGGTCTCTGCTTCACGGCGTAAACCCGCAGGCAGGCCTTGTTGTTGGTGGCGTCGCAACCCACGCCCCAAATGGTGTCGGTGGGGTAGAGGATGGTTTTTCCGGCTTTCAGCACTGCAACAGTGCGTTCCACTTCTTGTTCAAATGATTCTTCCATAAGGCTTATGTTTTGACTACGAGACTTCGAGACGTGAGACTTCGGGACTCGACTACAACGAAATCTTAAACAATACTATTTATTTTCAAGATAACCTATGAAGGCTCCAATCGAATTGGTCAAAGCCTTGCATTTTTCTATCATTTCTTTTCCTTTTTCGTCGGAACAATATCCTAACTTTGGACAAAGATAAAACATGTTTTTCACTTCGCCGCAACTGCCTTTTGCAATTCTCAGGTAGCGAATCATCATTTTGTCCGAATTATACTCTGCTCCTTCTGCAATATTGTTTGATATGGAAATCACTGCCCTTTGAATTTGGTCACGAAAGCCAAAATCTTTGTTCTCCTTGAACATCACGTATACATCTACAGCGAGTGTTTGTGCATCTTGCCAAATCCTTAAATCTTCAAATGCTTTCATATCGTCTAAGTCTAATTATTTGTGTAATACCAAAGACTCGCAGTCCCGCAGTCCCGTAGTCTCGCAGTCCCGCAGTCTCGCAGTCCCGCAGTCCCGTAGTCTCGCAGTCCCGTAGTCCCGTAGTCTCGTAGTCCCATAGTCTATTTTTTTTGTTTCAATTTTTCTCTTAACAGGTTGTACTTGTGTCTATTGGCTTGCATCATCGTGCGGCAGATGTAAAGTCCCGTCTTGCCTTCGAGGAAGCCACCTTTTATAATATAGGTGCGGATGAAGTTGATGCTTGGGCTGAAAAGATAGGGCAAAATGCCTGTCTTCTTGCCACGCTCGTAGTATGACTGTGCGCCCAACTCCGCAAAGTGGAATTGTTGTTTGCGGAAGGCTTCGGGCGTGTCCCAAGAATAATGTAGCAGGTCACTTTGCAATAGGGTTTTCTTCGGCGTTTCCTTGAAGTTCAGCCATTCGTGGATGAGTCCTTCCCATTGGGCAAAGCCTCGCCTCCAGATGCGGATTTTGGTCTCGGGATAAAGCCCACAGCCTTTGACCCATTGACCGCAATAGTTGTTGAGGCGGTTCATAGCGAAGACCTCGTTTTCGGCGATGTCCTTGTTTTTCAATTCTTTGATGGATTGTTTCAATTCATCGGAGAGGGCTTCGTCGGCATCAATGGAAAAAATGAGGTCGCAGGTGGCAAGGTCGTCAGCGAGGTTCTTTTGGTCGGAATAGCCGAGCCAATCTTGAGAGAAGAACTTCACGCCATAGCGGTCGCAGATGGCTTCGGTTGCATCGGTGGAATGGCTGTCCACGACGATGATTTCGTCTGCGATATCCTTCACAGAATCAAGGCATTGTCCTATCTTCTGCTCCTCGTTGAAGGTAATGATGACGACCGATAGCGTGTTCATGTGTTCAAAATTTCCGCAAAAGTAGACTTTTTTTCTTATTTTTGTGGACTTTTCGCGAGACTTTATGTCTGAACACTGGGAAATATACGCCGACTGGAATCCATGGCACGGTTGTACCAAAATTAGCCCTGGATGCAAGTATTGCTATGTGTATCGTCAGGACGAGATGTACGGTAGTGAGATATCAAGTAGCGAGTGCAGAAAGACAGGCAGCTTCAACCTTCCGATAAAAAAGAAGCGCGACAAGTCGTGGAAGATTGAGAGCGGCAAGTTGGTGTTCACTTGCTTCACTTCTGATTTCCTTTTGAAAGATGCAGACGAATGGCGGCCGGAATGTTGGCGGATGATGAAGCAGCGGAGCGACCTTTGGTTCTTCTTTTTCACCAAACGCATCGACCGTTTCATGGAGTGTGTGCCCGACGACTGGGGCGATGGTTACGACAATATCATCGTGGGCTGCACGGTGGAGAATCAGGAGATGGCGGATTATCGTTTGCCCATTTTCTTGTCGCTTCCCATCAAGCACAAGAGCATTATTGCTTCTCCGTTGATTACTGCTATGAATCTTACCCCTTATCTCAATGAAACGATAGATGAAGTGTCGGTGGGCGGGGAGTCAGGAGTCGATGCAAGGCCTTGCAATTACGACTGGGTACTTGCTCTTCGCGAGCAATGTGTCGCAAAAGATGTCGCCTTCCGCTTTCATCAGACGGGTGCCCATTTCATCAAGGACGGAAAGATGTTTCGTGTGCCACGGTGCTACCAGTTGAGTCAGGCTCACAAAGCAAACATTGACTACAAAATAGGCAAGTACCTTGTACCCGAAACGGTAAAGTTCGAATGGAAAGACAGCGACTATCACGATTGATTATGGCGACAGATATCTTTACGAAGTTTCAACCAAATCCACCAAAAAATACATAGATTTGGTTGAAAGTAACGCAAAAAGCGCATTAGTTTCAACCAAATCTCATTAAAAAAGGGTAGATTTGGTTGGAAGTAATGATTTTTATTAATTTTGCAGCCAAAATCCAAAAATTATAATTTCATCATCAATTAAAAATCAACTTTATGAAAACAAGTCACAAGATTTGGCTCGTCATTTCGGGCATCCTTCTCATCGTGTTAGGCGTGATGTGCATTGCCAAACCCGCCGCTACATTGTTCTCAACAGCGTGGCTCATAGGCTGTTTCACGCTCTTTTCCGGTATCTCCAAGATGGTTTTCACTTTCCGGACCCAGCATTTTTTGCCCAATAGCGGTACGCGAATGCTGTCGGGTCTGTTGCAAATCATCATTGGTGTTATGTTCTTGAGCAACAATCTGTTTGTTGCGATGTCTCTCCCTATGGCCTTTGCCCTTTGGGTGACGGTTGAAGGTTTGATTATTGCAGTTCAGAGTTTCGATTACAAGAAAGTTGGTTTCGGCTCTTGGTGGGCATTGCTCCTTTTTGGCATTGCAGCCGTCGTTTTTGGTTTCCTCGGTATGAAGAATCCTGATGTTTCAGCCAAGACGCTGTCACTGTTCATTGGTGTTGGCATCATCGTTGCAGGTTTGGCCTACCTGTTGGCCGTAGCTGGTATCAACCGCTTCGAAAAGAAAGTGGAGGATGTGCGTGATGCCCTGAGAGGCTGATTCGTTTTATGAATTTCTGCACCTACGGAAATAAAGAAAACCAAAACCTGCTACTGATACCAGGGCTGGGCGTATCCCACGAGATATTCCTGCCCCTGATAGAGCTGCTGAAAGACAAATTCTACATTGTCGCAGTTGGAATTGACGGATTCCTGCTCGGTCAGGAGTCTCAGTTTACATCAGTCGATGACCAAGCTATTCAGGCGACTCAATACGTTCGGGAAAACTTGAATGGGCATTTGGACGTTGCTTACGGACTTTCTTTGGGCGGAAAGATACTGTCCCGAATCATGGAACGGAACGAAATCGTGATGGACCACGCCATCATGGACGCGGCACCGCTGTTGCCCCTGCCCAAGTGGAGCGTGAATCCGATTCGATATTACCAAAGTCTCAACGTGTGGACTTGCTATCATTGGACTGGCTTTTGGAAATTTGTGTTCCATTCGCACTATTTCGATGTGCTGTTGGAAGAATGTAAGAAAGTGTGGCCATACGGGAAAGGAAAGGCAGTGCGAGACGGCTACAAGGATGTCTATACCCATAAACTGGAATCCATTCATGGGGCAGATATCCATTATTGGTATGGCACCAAGGAGGCTTTTGTGGCCAAGCCGCAGGCCGATTATCTGCTCAAATTATGCCCCGATGCTCACGTGGAGGTCTTCCCAAAAATGAATCACGGACAACTGCTTGTAGATTATCCGGAAGAGGTGGCTAACCGCATTCAACGGCTGGTCAAGAAAAGATAAATTTCCCATCTTATCGAACATAATCGATGAAAATGGGGTATTTTTGTCGATTATAAACGATAAAAAGTATATGTTTTTATCGAATGTAATCGATAAATTTGTATTTTTGCCATCAGAAAAATATGAACAACCATGTTGAGCAAAGATTTAATAAAGGATATTATCATTGAAAATCAGCGTTTTATTTCATCGGTAAGTTTTCATGAGCGCGATTATGCGTTTGAGGACGCACAGAATTATGTGCTTGTGGGCTTGCGCCGCGCTGGAAAGTCATATTTGTTGTATCAGCGCATCCATCAATTATTGGAAAAAGGCTATCGTATGGAGGAGATCTGCTATTTCAATTTTGAGGATGACCGTTTAGGAATAATGACTTTGGCCGATTTGGACATCATCAAGTCTGCATACGAGGAAATGTTTGATACCCAGCCTGTTTTCTTCTTCGATGAGATACAGATTGTTGAAGGTTGGGAGAAGTTTGCGCGACGGTTGGCGGACCAAAAATATAGGGTTTACATCACTGGCAGCAATGCCAAAATGTTGAGTTCGGAAATTGCGACTATTTTGGGCGGGCGTTATATGATTAAGGAAGTGTTTCCGCTTTCATTTGCTGAGTATTTGTCTTTTTTGGGCATTAATGTAAAGGAAAAGAACGCTTTGCATCTTCATAGAAAAGAGATTGCGAAGCATTTCGAGACTTATTTCCGCTCAGCGGATTGTTCAACAAGGTTTTCTTTGGCGATTTGATTGCGCGTTACGACATCCGCAACGACTTTGGTCTGCGCATTTTGGCCAAAAAGTTGGCAGAAAGCGTAAAACAGCCTTCATCCTACAACCGTTTGGCCAATGTGGTGAGTTCGACTGGCAAAAAGACCAGCACTGACACAGTCATTGATTATGTGAATTACATGTGCGAATCGTGGCTGCTGCTGCCGTTGGAGAACATCATTGGCAAATTGACCGAACGCAACACCCAACGCAAATATTATTTCATCGACAACGGCATTCTCAACCTGTTTTTGCCAGATCCTGAGACCAGTCTTTTGGAGAACATGGTGGCCATCAACTTGATAAGAAAGTACAAGAACGAAGTTTGTTTTTACCATAACGGCGTGGAGGTCGATTTTTACTTGCCCGAGCAAAAAAAACTTCTTCAAACCTCTTATTCCCTGCAAGATGAAAGCACTTTCCAACGCGAAACCGAGGCTTTAATCAAGGTTTCCAAGCGCTTGGAAGCGAACGATCTGATGATTATCACCAAAGACGAAGAAACTATTTTGGAAAAGGACGGCAAGACCATTCAGGTGATGCCGCTTTGGAAGTGGTTGCTAGGGTAAACAAAAATTGCTTCGCATAGAAAATCATGCAAACTCATATTGCAAAATTGAGATGTTAAGCGCATCCTCCAATTTGCATATAGTTTCGAGCGAAAGGTTTTCTTCGCCTTTCAAAAGGCGCGAAACATATTGCGGTGAGCATCCCATTCGTTCTGCAACATCTTGCCTTGTAAGGTTTTGCTGTTTCATCGCGAGAGCCAGCTTAATGGCGATTTTGCGGGAATACTGTAGCCAGCCTTCGGCTTTGGCCTGACGGCGTTTCTCTTCTTCTTCGCGCCAAGCCGAGGGCGTGGTGGACTGATAACGGCTCAAGCGAGCAATGGCTTCTTCTTGTGTCATGGTTCAATATCTTTTTGGAGGTGTATTGATGCAAAAGTACTACTTTTTTTGAAAATTTGCAACTTATAAGTTTCGATTTTTGAAAAAATCAAGCCTCGTCTATAATTATTTTCGTTATTGGGTGTGGCTTTGCAACGAAATCTTTCAAAACCAATAATTTTGTGTATTTTTGCAGCAAAATAGCATAAAGCCATGAGTCACGCAGACATTTTATATCAAATTCAGCAACTGGGCAGACGACTTCTTCCTGAAGAAGCCCATTTGTTGCTTTATGGTTCGCGCGCACGAGGTGATTACCGTGAGAACTCCGATTGGGATTTGCTTGTTTTGCTCAACCGTCCGCAAGAAGCATCTGATTTTCAAAATATTGCCTATCCTATTATGGAACTTGGGTTTGACTTGGGAGAGTATTTCAGCGTGCAAACCTATTCCCAACAGGAATGGGATGCTATGAGTTTCTTGCCTTATTACAAAAATGTGGAACAGGATAAAATCGTATTGGTATGACTCTATGGGAAAAAAGCAATTATAATTGCATATTATGCAACAGAGGAAGACACTGCGCCTCGAATAGCAAAAACGGCAGAGTTTATTGACAGGGTTGTTAGACTGATAAGTTAAGTAATTAATTAATGAGCATTGGTATCCCGTTTTGGATGTTAATCGTATCGCTGCTGGCAGGTGTAGCAGCGGCCACAGTATTGTATTTCCGAAACAAGAAACAACACTATGGAAAAGTCTTGACAATCATATTGTTTGCACTGCGAACGATGATGGTGGGCTTGGTGGTTTTGCTGCTTTTCAACCCGCTGATAAGGCAGAAATTCAGTTCGGTGGAAACGCCTACGATTATCCTCGCGCACGACAATTCCTCGTCCGTCGTCCTTTGCAAGGATTCCGCGTTCTACAAAAACGACTATCAGACGCAGTTTAAAGCCTTCCGAAAGGAATTAAACGCTGATTTCCAAGTTGATGAATATCTTTTTGGCGAGGAAGTCCGCGATTTTGAGCAATTGGATTTCTCCGACCAACTCACCGACCTTTCCTCGCTGCTGAACACCCTCGACCGACGTTACTATAAGCGCAATGTCGGTGCGGTGCTGCTCTTTTCCGATGGTATCTATAATCGTGGCTTCGAGCCAGAATTGTTGGCCGAGAATTTCCCGTATCCCATTCATACCGTGGTCTTGGGCGACACGGTGGCCTATCCCGACCTTGCCGTGCGCGATGTGCATTATAATAAGGTGGTGTCGCTTGGCGCGACTTTCCCCGTCCGCGTGACGGTGGCTGCCCGTGACTTGGCCGGACGCAAAGCCCAATTGACCCTCAAGGAAAGCGGCCGCGTCATCGAGAAACGCGACATCGAGATCCCGTCCAACCGCTTCTCCAAAGAGATAGATTTCATGCTCGATGCCACCAAGAAAGGTGTGATGGCCCTCGACATCGAGGTGAGCGGCATCGCCGAGGAGGAGCAACTCCTGAACAATGTGCGGCATATCTATGTCGAGGTGCTCGACCAGAAATACAAACTGCTGTGCGTGGCGGCCTCGCCGCATCCCGACCTGGGTGCATTGCGAAGTGTACTTAACGACAACTACGAAGTGGACTTCTGTTTCGGAAAGGAAACCTTGCCTGAGTTCAGCAATTACGACTTGGTCATCCTACATCAAGTGCCATCGGCGCGCACAGATTTCAACGCTTTGAAAGCCCAGTTGGACAAAAACGTTAAGCTACCCGTCTTCTTCATCGTTGGCAATGACACCGAACGCGATATGCTGTGCAAGTTGCAAGGTGTCTTTGCCTTACATTCTGGAGCGACCAACACTCAATTGGATGTCAAGGCGCACCAAAACACGGCCTTCTCGACTTTCACTTTCGATTCAAAATCGGAACAACTCATCGCGAAATACCCGCCTTTGGCCTTGCCTCATCTTGAAATCAATGCCTTGAAATCACATGACGATTTGCTTTTGCAGGAGGTGATGGGCATCAAGTCTGGACTACCGCTCTTGAGTTTTGCCCAGGATGGGCGCAAGATGGCCTTCTTGTTCGGCACAAATGTCTGGCGTTGGCGTTTGTTCGAGTATTACCAAAACAAAAACCACGACGTGTTCGATGAGATGTTCTCCAAGTCGCTGAAATACTTGCTGCTGTCCGCCAATGACGGCTCGGCCATCTATGCCAAGGAAACCTATTATAGCAACGAGCCAGTTATCATCACGGCCGAGTTGCGCAATCCGAACAACGAATTGGTCACCGACCCTGACATGACGATTCAAATCGAGAACAAACTGACGGGCGAGACCTACGACTACACCTTCTCGAAGCGCGACCACGACTATGAACTGAATGCTGGCCTGCTGCCCGAGGGCCTATATATATATAAGGTGCAGGCGCAGATGGGAGAACGCAAAATCAGTGTGAGCGGCACCTTCAGCGTGGTCGCCATCGGCATCGAGGCGCAACAACTCACCGCCGACATTGACCGGATGCGCACCTTGGCTCGCCTGACCAACGGAAACTGTTATACTGCCCGCCAACTCGACCAACTTGCAGCGGATTTGCGTAACGACACGCGCATCACTTCCGTCGAGCACCACGAGAGCCGTTTCGAGGACCTGATCCATTCCAAATGGATTTTCTTTGTCCTCATCGGCTTGGCTGCAGTGGAGTGGGTGTTGCGAAAAATGTTTGGTTCATATTGAATGCCGAATCTTTAAATTTTGAATTTTAAATTTTAAATCTTTAAATACTAACGCTTTATGAAAATTCAAGATCAATCCGTCGTCACCATGACCTACGTCTTGCGCGAGAACGACGAAAACGGTCCCATCCTGCAGGAGACCACCAAAGAGAATCCTTTTGTCTGCATCTTCGGAATGCACCAACTGCTGCCCAAGTTCGAGGAGAACCTGATGGGCAAGGAACCCGGCGACAAGTACGCCTTCCACCTGACCCCCGAAGAGGGCTACGGCGAACGCGATGAGAACTACATCATGGACTTAGACAAGAGCATGTTCATGCAAAACAATGTGTTGATGGACATGGTGAAAGTCGGTGCCCAACTGATGATGCAGACCTCCGACGGTCGCCCGATTGCTGGCATCGTCCGCGAAATCGGCGACAACCACGTGAAGATGGACTTTAACCACGACATGGCGGGCAAGCACCTCCATTTCTCGGGTGAGATTCTCGACGTGCGTGAGTCCACGGATGAGGACTTCAGCGCAGGCGGCTGTGCCGGTTGTGGCGGCAGTTGCGATGGTGGCTGCGAGGGATGCAATTGATGGCAATGCTATGCTTTCCAACCTGAAAAACTATCGTGTTATCCTTGCGTCCAAGTCCCCGCGTCGACAGGAGTTGTTGCGCGGTATGGGTGTGAATTTTGAGATACTGACCAAGGAAACGCCCGAAGACTTCTCATCGGATTTGCCTTTGGAAGAGGTGCCGAAATACCTCAGCCTGCAAAAGTCGTTAGCCTTCAAGGACGATGAGCTTCCCGCTGATTATCTGCTGATTACCTCTGATACGGTGGTGATTTGCGAAGGCGAGATTTTGGGCAAACCGAAGGATAGGGAAGACGCTGCCAGGATGTTGCAACTGCTTTCGGGCAAGACGCATCATGTGGTGACGGGAGTGACGGTGCGCTCAAAGGAGAAGACCGAGTCGTTTGCAGTGCGCTCTGATGTGACTTTTGCCCAACTCGACAGCGAGGAAATCGACTACTATATCGAGCGTTTCCGGCCTTTCGACAAGGCAGGCGCCTATGGCATTCAGGAATGGATTGGCTACGTGGGCATCAGCGGATTGGAAGGCTCATTTTATAACGTGATGGGTCTGCCGACACGAAAATTGTATCAATGCTTGAAAACGTTTTGAGTTTTTTGCTATCTTTGCGGCTTAATGCTGCAATATGGACAAAAAACGCCCTTTAATACTGGTTACCAACGACGACGGCCATGCCGCCAAAGGTTTGTGCAAGCTTGTAACGCTGATGCGCACACTTGGCGACGTGGTGCTCATCTCCACCGACGAGGTGATGTCGGCCAAGAGTCATTCTTGTTCCATTCACAACCGCATATATGCAAAATTGGTTCGTGAAGAATTGGGTTTCAAGGAGTTCCGCTGCAATGGTACGCCTGTCGATTGTGTGAAGTTGGCCTATCAAAAGCTTTGCGACAGGTGGCCTGATTTGGTGGTGTCGGGCATCAATCACGGGGTGAATGCCGCGACGACGGTGGTCTATTCGGGTACGATAGCTGCGGTTGTCGAGGCGTGTATGAACGGCTTGACGGCCATCGGCTACAGCCTTTTCAGCCTCGACCCCGATGCCGATTTCGACCATCTTGACACGGCTATCCTTGGGATTACCCAAAAGGTGCTGGCAGAAGGCCTGCCCAAGGGTGTCTGCCTCAACGTGAACTTCCCCAAACGCTGCGATGAGCCGATGAAAGGCATCAAGGTGTGCCGACAGGCCGCCTGTCGATGGGTGGAGTATTTCAAGGAATTCTACGACGAGAACGGCGAATGCTACTATAACTTGGACGGCACTTTCGAGAGCGATGACATCCTACCCGACACTGATTTGTGGGCTTTGCATAACAACTATGTTTCCGTGGTGCCCACTTGCTTCGACTGGACGGCGCACCGTTGCATCGAACCGATGAAAGATTACGAACTTTTAAGTGTAAAACCATGAGAATCAATGATAATTTTTGGCTTGGATTGTTGGCAGGCGCAGCCAGTTTCGGGCTGTTTTTCCTACTGCTGAGTCTCATCCCGTGGGGCGAGCATTACGGTCGTGCACCTTATTTGTTGGCTTTCATTCCGGGCATCGTCATTTTTAGGATGGCTCTGGTGAAATGGGGCCTTGACCGTTTCGGACGTGGCATTCTTTTATTAACAGTGGTGGGTATGTTATTGGTGTTTTTCTTGTATAAATAATTGTTAACCAATGAGATACTACATCATAGCAGGAGAGGCTTCAGGCGATTTGCACGCTTCCAATCTCGTGGCCGAAATCAAGAAGAAGGACAAAAAGGCCGAGTTTCGTGGATGTGGTGGCGACTTGATGAAAGCCCAAGGCGTGGACTTGCTGAAACACTACCGCACGATGGCCTTCATGGGCTTCGTGGAGGTAGCGGTCAACCTGCGTAAGGTGTTGGACAATATCGCCCAATGCAAGAAGGACATCGTTGAGTATCAGCCGGATGCCCTCATTCTCGTGGATTATCCGGGATTCAACTTACGCATTGCCGATTTCGCTCATGAGAAGGGTTTCAAGGTGCTGTATTACATCTCGCCTCAAGTGTGGGCTTGGAAACGTCGCCGAGTGAAAAAAATCAAGAAGTCGGTCGACAAGATGATTGTGATTTTCCCCTTCGAGGAGGCGTTTTATAAGGAATATGGCGTTGACGTCACCTATGTTGGCAATCCTTTGCTGGACGAGTTGTCCAAATCGGGAACGCCCAACAGGTCGATATTCCTGCGTCGCAACAGTCTTGGCGAGAAGCGCGAAATCATTGCCCTCTTGCCTGGAAGTCGCACTCAGGAGGTGAAGCGTATCTTGCCCGTGATGCTCAAAGTGGTGCCACATTTCCCTGATTATCAGTTTGTCATAGGTGGCGTTTCGTCGCTCGACAAATCTTTGTACAAGAAGATTATCGGCAACACGGATGTGTTCTTGATTGAGAACCAAACTTATGAGTTGCTCCAAAATTCGAGCGCGGCCATTGTCACTTCGGGCACCGTCACTTTGGAGACTGCGTTGTTCACCGTGCCTGAAGTGGTGTGCTACAAGGCGACGGGATTCTCTTATCTGCTCGCCAAGTGGATGATTAAGGTCAAATTCATCTCCTTGGTCAATTTAGTGATGGATAAGGAAGTGGTCAAAGAGTTGATACAAAGTGATTTGACCGAAAAAAATATCGTAACTGAACTGGAGCGGCTGCTGCATGACGGCAAGCGTCAACGGCAAATCCTTGAAGATTATGACGAGTTGCGTGACCGTTTGGGCAATGCGGGTGCCTCTGAAAAGGCGGCTGAGATAGTTGTCAATGCTGCCCGAATGAAACATTAAAAAGTTCAAGCCGCCCCTGCTTATGGCCGACTGGAGCAAATATCCCTTCGTCAGAATGTTGATACCCACGGCATTGGGGATATGGTGTGCCATGTTTTTTGCCTCGTTCCGACTTCCCTTGTTTACCTTGCTGCTTATCATGCTTGCCTTGTTCGGTGTGGCCGTGCTGACGAGTCGCATCTTGAAATCCTTGCACCTCAACTGGCTTTTCGGTGCCATCATGGGCTGTTACCTTTTCCTCGGCGGCTATGCAATGACCTGCTCGCACGAAGCTTGGGTGAAAAAAGACTATTTCCGCAACTATGAATCAGATGCAAAAATCTATGTGGCAAGGATTTATGACTATCCCACCGAGCGTGCAAACAGCATCAAGGCACTGCTGGAATTGGAATATCAGTTTGGCGACACCCTGCCCTCGCGACCTGTGACGGGCAAGGTGGTGGCCTATTTCCAAAAAACTGATTCTGCCTTTGCGTTGCGTTACGGCGACCTCTTAGCCATTGATGCGCCGATAGGGGAGGTGGCACCACCTAAGAACCCGGGCGAGTTCGATTATCGCAGCCATCTCATGCGCAAGGGTATCACGGGGCAATGCTGGTTGAAGGATGCGGATTGGATTGATTTACAAATTAATAAAGCCGACCCGTTGTTCGCATTTTCGTATCGGATTCGCGACCGTTTGTTGCTGTCGTTGCAGCGTTGCGGCATGAAAGACAAGGAGTTTGGCGTGGCTGCAGCCATTTTGTTGGGCTATGATGACAGCCTCGCCGACGAGGTGCGAAAGAACTACGTGGCCGCAGGTTCCATGCACATCCTTTGCGTGTCGGGTATGCATGTGGGCATTATCTACCTGTTAGCCTCGTTTCTGTTGGGTTTCCTCAACCGTAAAAGGTGGCAAAAGGTGCTGAAAAACAGTTTGCTGTTACTGTTGATTTGGATGTATGCTTTCATCGCCGGACTGTCACCGTCCATCCTTCGCGCTACACTGATGATTTCTTTCGTCATCATTGGGGAAATGATTCATCGTAAAGGCTTCGTCATCAACTCGATAGCAGCATCGGCGTTCATACTGCTATGCGTCAACCCGAACAATTTGTTTGAAATCGGGTTCCAGCTTTCATACGTTGCGGTCATTGGTATTGTGGTGCTGCAAAAGCCGATTTATCACCTTTTCTACTTGAAAAACAAACTATTGGACAAGGCTTGGAACATCACTGCCGTTGCTCTGGCAGCTCAGGCGGCTACCATGCCGTTCACTTTGTTCTATTATCATCAGTTCACGACTTATTTCTGGTTGAGCAATCTTTTCATGACCCCAATTTCCTTCTTCGTGGTGATGGGCGGTGTGGTGTTGCTGCTGGTTTCGTGGATACCATACGTCAACATTGGCTTGGGTTATCTCGTTTGGGGCGTGCTTTACCTGATGAACCAATTGGTTTCTTGGATAGAAAGTCTGCCGTTTTCCATCGTCAAAGGATTGTATGTCAGTCAGTTTGAGTTTGCTTTGCTCTTGTTGGCCTTCATGTTGTTGTTGCTTTGTTTTACCATGCATCGCAAACGGTTGTTCATCGCCATGCTGTCCACTTTGTTGCTGTTTATGGTTTCGGTCACGTTACGGCGATATGTTTCGGATGCGTATGAGGGCATGACGTTTTTCAGTCTTCGCCGACATACTGCCGTCGATTTCATTAGGGATGGGCATCATGTCCTTTTGGCTGATTCTACATTGATGGCCGACCCATCTACCGTGGATTACAGCATGACGGGCTTTTGGACGCTCAAAAACCTCACACATTCTCCAGAAGTCATTGGTTTTGAGGACGATTATGAAGGCTTGTTTTTATGTAAGCGATACAACCTTGTTTCTTTCGAAGACAAATTGTTGGCGCTTTGGGATGATGCTTTGGCCGTTGAGGATAGTCTTTCCTACCGCCTGCCTGTGGATTATCTGCTCGTCACGGGAAAACAAAACCCTGATGTACAATCCATTGTGAATGGTTATGAGGCCAAGACGCTCCTCATCGACGGCTCCGTTCCCTATTATTTGGCCGAACGTTGGGCGAGTCAGGCCCAGGCATTGAACATACCTTATTATAATATTGGTGACGGTGCTTTAGAGGTTGAGTTTTAAAAATATTGTAAATCAGCGAGATACAATTTAATTGCGAAAAAAGTTTCAAAAAAATGAAAAAAATGCTTGCTGGTAACGAAAAAGGTTGTAGTACTTTTGCACCCGCAAAGCAAAGCAATAGAGTTCTTTTTCTGGTTGGTCCGGTAGTTCAGCTTGGTTAGAATGCCTGCCTGTCACGCAGGAGGTCGCGAGTTCGAGTCTCGTCCGGACCGCTCAAAGCGCAAGTCCAAAAGACCTGCGCTTTTATTTTGCCATTTGTCGTGTAAAAAACTATCTTTTGCTTGTAATAATAGTAAATTTACTATTTTTGCAGGGTCAAAAGCAAATCATCAACTCAAAAGTGAAGGTTGTAAAAGTCAGTAAAATATTGAAAATGTTGGCGGAAGACGGATGGGTGAAAGTTCATCAAGTCGGAAGCCATCGCCAGTTTAAGCACCCGACAAAGCCTGGTAAAGTTACCGTGAACGGAAAAGAGAGCGATGACACTTGGGGGAGCGAACTGAAAAGCATTGAAAACCAATCGGGGTTGAAATTCTAATCCCTAAACAGAAGAAAGGAAAAAAGCATGGAAAAAGTAATTATCACTACATCGAAAACAGAAAAAGGCTTCTGCGCAAGTTGCGACTTGCTTCCCGGATGGGTGGTGGCCTTTTCGGGCAGTTTCTCGGATTTTGCAAACTATGTGCAGGAAAGCATCGACTTCTATTTGGAATGTGCGAAACTCGATGGCGATGATTATCCGGCTGTTTTTGACGGCGAGTATGAATTGACCTATAAAATGGATATTCAAAGCCTTTTGTATTGCTACGACAAGATTCTCACAAGGGCATCGCTTTCAAGGCTTACTGGCATTAACGAAAGACAACTTGGACACTACATCTGCGGGCGCAGCAATCCGCGTCCGACACAAACGGACAAAATAGTGAATGCCTTACATTCGCTCGGCAGAGAGTTGCAATCTGTTGCCGTTTGAATTAAGTTAGGAATATTATCAATCGATTGAAACATGTCTTTTCTTGAAGAAATCAACAGACGCAGAACCTTCGCCATCGTCAGCCACCCCGACGCGGGTAAGACCACTTTGACCGAAAAACTGCTGCTTTACGGCGGTGCCATTCAGGTGGCAGGTGCCGTGAAGTCGAACAAAATCCGAAAGACTGCCACTTCCGACTGGATGGAAATCGAGCGGCAACGCGGCATTTCGGTGGCTACCTCCGTGATGGGTTTTGACTATAAGGACATCAAAATCAATATTTTGGATACGCCTGGCCACAAGGACTTCGCAGAAGACACCTTCCGCACTTTGACAGCAGTGGACAGCGTCATCGTGGTCATTGATGCCGCGAAAGGTGTTGAGTCGCAGACAGAGAAATTGGTTGAGGTTTGCCGCATGAGGAACACGCCCATCATCGTGTTTATCAACAAAATGGACCGTCCAGGCAAGGATGCCTTTGAGCTGTTGGACGAAATTGAGCAAAAGTTGAACATTCGCCTCACGCCGCTGAGCTGGCCCATCAACAGTGGACCGAAATTCAAAGGTGTTTACAGCATCTACGACAAGAGCCTTTATCTTTTTAATTCTGACAAACAGCATATTACGGAAGGCATCGCTTTCGACGACCTGAACAATCCCGACCTCGATAAGATGTTGGGCGAGGATGCAGAAACATTGAGGGCCGAGACCGAACTGGTACAGGGTGTTTATGACGATTTCTCCCGCGATGCCTATCTGAATGGCGACATCTGCCCCGTGTTTTTCGGCTCGGCCTTGAACAACTTCGGTGTCAAGGAACTGTTGGATTGCTTCATCCAGATAGCGCCCACCCCGATTGGTCGTGATACGGTGGAACGCCGCATCGAGCCGACGGAGGAAAAGTTTACGGGCTTCGTTTTCAAGATTCACGCCAACATGGACCCCAACCACCGTGATCGCATCGCCTTCGTGCGCGTGGTTTCGGGCCGCTTCGAGCGCAACAAGAACTACTTCCACGTGCGCCAACGCCGCGAACTGAAGTTCTCGAACCCGACGGCTTTCATGGCGCAGAAAAAGTCTGTCCTCGATGAGGCTTATCCGGGCGACATTGTGGGCCTTTACGATGCCGGCAACTTCAAGATTGGCGACACCTTGACTGAGGGCGAAATCCTGAACTACAAGGGCATTCCGAGTTTCTCGCCCGAGCAGTTCCGCTATGTGGAGAACGCTGACCCGATGAAGTCGAAGCAGCTGGCCAAGGGATTGGAACAATTGACGGATGAGGGTGTGGCCCAGCTGTTTACGGGCAAGATGACGGGTAGGAAAATCATCGGCACAGTGGGTGAGTTGCAGTTTGAGGTGATTCAATACCGCCTGTTGCATGAGTACAATGCCTCCTGTCGTTACGAGCCGATTTCGCTCTACAAAACCGCGTGGATTACCAGTGACAACGAGGCACAATTGGCTGATTTCAAGATGCGTAAGGCTCTCAACCTCGCCGAAGACAAGGAAGGCCGCGATGTGTTCCTGGCCGAGTCGCCCTACGCCCTGCAAATGGCGATGGAGAAATACCCCGACATTGAGTTCCACTTCACTTCGGAGTTTTAGTAAACACGAATGACCATAAATTATTCATAAATTGATTCATAAATTGATTCATAAATTATAATTTTTGAAAATTTGTGTCTAATTCATGGAAATTCGTGCTCAATAAAAGAAATATTTTCTACCTTTGTGCCAATGTTTAACCTTTAAATCATTGAGCTATGGGTAAATTTATGCAAGAATTCAAGGAGTTTGCCATGAAGGGCAACGTCATGGACATGGCTGTCGGTGTGGTCATCGGCGGCGCGTTCGGAAAAATCGTCTCCTCATTGGTGGCCGACATCATCATGCCGCTCATTGGTGCCATCACGGGTGGACTCAACTTCACCGACTGGAAGTGGGTGATTCGCGAAGCCGTCATGGACGGGGAGACCGTCGTCAAACCGGCATTGACCATGACTTGGGGCAACTTCCTGCAAGTCATCTTTGACTTCATCATCATCGCCTTCTCCATCTTCATGGTTATCAAGGGTATCAACCAACTGAAGAGGAAGGAAGAAGAGAAGCCTGCCGAGCCTGCCGCTCCTGCCGGCCCGACGCAAGAGGAACTCCTTGCCGAGATTCGCGACCTGCTGAAGAACAAGTGATTGTTTCAGACAGATTGAAAATGAATAGGGCGCGCTTGATAGAGGTGCGCCCTTATTTTTGGCTATCTTACCATAAAAATGTGTTCAAATAGCCAAAAATAATATCATTTTTGGCTATATAATGAAAAAATCCTACCTTTGCAGCCAGAAATAATTCTGAAGCAATGCAAATAGTAGGCAGAAAAGAAGAAATAAAAGAACTGCAAAGAATTTATGATTCAACGGGTTCGGAATTTGTGGTGGTCTATGGCCGCCGCAGGGTAGGGAAGACTTATCTCGTTAGGGAGTTCTTCCAAGATAATTTTGTGTATTATGCTACAGGGGTGGCGCGTGGCAACCGTAAAGAACAATTGGCGCATTTCCATAATAGACTGATTCGTTATGGCTCGCCTGACGAACAGGCCGTGCCCTCCAATTGGTTTGAAGCGTTTGAACGGCTTGAGACTTTGGTCGCGAAATCAAAAAAGAAGCGGAAAGTGATTTTTCTGGATGAGTTGCCGTGGATGGATACGCAGAAATCGGAGTTTTTGAAGGCCTTGGAACTGTTTTGGAACGAATGGGCTTCGGCGCGCAACGACATTGTGCTTGTGGTGTGTGGCTCGGCGGCCTCGTGGATGGTCAACAAGGTCATCAATAATCACGGTGGGTTGCATAACCGCTTGACTTGCAAGATGAAACTGCTACCATTTACCTTGTCTGAGACCAAGGAATATCTTGAAAGCCAAAAGTTTAAGTGGGATAATATGAGTGTGGCGGAGTGCTATATGATTCTCGGAGGCATACCTTATTATCTGCATCTGCTTGACAAGAGCCGAAGCCTGGCCCAAAACGTGGACAGGCTTTTCTTCGCAGAATCGGCACTTCTGGCCGATGAGTTCGACAATCTTTATAATTCACTTTTCACGAAATCAGAGGATTATGTTCGCATTGTGGAGACCTTGTCGAAGAAGAAATCAGGCTATACTCGCGATGAGATTGCCAAAGGCTCCAAACTGAGCAATGGCGGCGGCTTGACGCGGAAACTCATCGCTCTTGAACAGTGCGGTTTCATCCGAAAATACAAGACCATTGGTGAGGTGCCTTATCTTTATCAGCTTTCGGACAGCTTCACCTTGTTTTATTTCCAGTTCCTGAAAAACGGTGCGTATTCCGACCATGAGACGTGGATGCATTTGCTGACGACGAACACTTGCACTACATGGCGAGGTTTGGCTTTTGAAAGATTGTGCTTCGCTCACTTACAGCAGATTAAGCAGAAATTAGGCATCTCTGGCATCCTGACCAAAACCTGTTCTTATTATTCTGGACAAGCGCAAGTCGATATGGTTATCGATCGTGCCGACCGGGCCGTTACGGTGTGCGAGATGAAATTTTCGGAGCGGCCTTACCTCATCACGAAAGCGGAATGGGATAAGATAGAAACGCGCTTGAACGAGGTTCAAAATTACTTCAAGCGTAAGACCTTGTTTTTTGCAATGGTGACTTCCAATGGACTTGTAAAGAATAAATATTCAATTAATTATGTACGGCAAGAAATCATTTTAGATGATTTGTTTTGATATTATTTTTGGCTATCTTACCATAAAAATGTGTTCAAATAGCCAAAAATAATCCATTTTTCAGAAATCATCACTGTTTTCCCAAAAAACACTACATTTGCAATTTCAAAGAGTAGTTCAATGAAGCGTAAACTCTTGCTCATATTAGGCTTTTTCTTTTGCCTTGTCTTCACTGCGAAGGCGACCCACCAGCGTGCGGCCGAAATCACCTACACATGGCTCGGCGGCAATGCCTACGAGTTTACGCTCACATGCTATACCTATACGCCCAGTCCAGCGGGTCTGCAACGCGACTCGCTGCTCGTGCAATGGGGTGATGGCGCGGAGGAATACATCCCCCGTGTGGTGCTACAAAATCTCGGCAACGACTACACGCTGAATGTTTACAAGAGAATCCATAACTACTCAACCTCAGGGACTTACACCATCAGCATGGAGGACGCCAACCGTAATTATGGTGTAATCAACGTACCTAATTCGGTGATGGTGCCTATGCACATTGAGACGGAATTGGTCATCAATCCGTTTTTGGGCTACAACAACTCGGTGCAACTGCTAAACGCTCCTGTCGATAGGGGTTGCGTGGGCAAGCTTTATTTGCATAATCCATCGGCTTACGACCCCGATGGCGATAGCTTGAGTTACCGCTTGGTGACATGCAAGGGTCAGGACGGCATCGAAATTGCGGGCTACACCTTGCCTCAAGCTTCGCAATCATTTGACATCGATCCTGTTACGGGTGAGTTACGGTGGGAGAATCCAGTCATACAAGGCGAGTACAATATCGCAATCATGGTGGAGGAATGGCGACACGGCGTGAAAATCGGCTCGGTCGTGCGCGATATGCAAATCCTTATCTCTCACTGCAACAACGACTTACCTGAAATCCAATGCGATGAGCAGTTTTGCATCCTGGCGGGCGAGCAGTTGGATTTCGTCATTTCTGCCTCCGACCCTGATGGCGACAACGTCACGCTGACGGCTTCGGGCGCGCCTTTTGAGGTGGCGGTCAGTCCCGCGATTCTGCATCCCGAAATGGCTTTTGGTGTCCAGCCTCAAATGGAGTTCCTGTGGAATACCAACTACGCCCATATCCGCAAGACGCCTTATCAGGTGGTGATTCACGCCAAGGACGACAGCTCGCCTGTCAGTTTGACCAACGTGAAAACGGTGAGTATCAACGTGATGGGACCGCGATTGACTAACTTCACTGCCGAGGTGCAGGGTCATGATGCAAAGCTTTCGTGGTCGGCTTATCCTTGTCCCAATGCAACGGCTTTGTTGGTGTATCGCAGGGCAGGTTGCGACGGCTATATCCCCGATGCTTGCGAAACAGGTATCCGAGACGGTTACCAACTCATCGCCACCTTGAACAATACAGCAACCACGACTTACACCGATACCAATCTCCCGCAAGGCATTGCTTATGAATATCGCGTATTGGCTCAGTTCCCCGATGGCGCATTGAGCATCGTCAGCGAAGCGGCTTGCGTCATCCTGAAGAACGACTGCCCGCTGATGACTCATGTCAGCAACGACGATACTGACCTTGTTTCGGGTCATGTCATCACCCGTTGGGTCGAGCCGAAAGAGATTGACGACCAATATATTGCACCGTTCAGCTATGCCTTGACGCGCATCTTCGATGGCGCAAGTTCCACTGTTTACGAAGGTGCCGAAACGAGCTTCCTTGACGCGAATGTCAATTTGGCGGAGGCTAACACATTATTATATAAGGTGGCGATGTATGATGCCCACCAGCAGTTCATGGGCGAGAGCACGACAGCCTCGGCGGTGATGCTTTCGGCCAGTGGAACCGACAACGAAGCCTACCTTTCTTGGACGGAAATAGTGCCTTGGATGGTAGACAGTACATTGATTTTCAAGGAAATGAACAATTATTTCGTCAACATAGCTTCAACAAGCGGCATGGAATACACCGATATGGAAGTGGAACCCGATGCGTATTACCGTTACTATGTGGCCACATACGGTCATTATACTTTGGAAGGCATTGTGCGGCCTTTGGTGAACTATTCTGCCATCAAAACGGTGCAGATTGGCCACGAGGAACCGACGGAGGAGTTTTCTTACGTGTTGCCCAATGTGTTCACGCCTAACGACGACGGCTACAACGATGTCTTTGAGCCCAAAGTGACTGGTATTGACTTGATTGTCAGTGCGAAGACGGTGATTTTCAACCGTTGGGGCAACATCCTCCACGACACCGACGACCCGCTCATCCAATGGGACGGCAAAAACAAACTGACCAAAATGGACTGCCCGCCCGGCACCTATTTCTACATTTGCGACATCACCTACCAAAGCGAAACTGGCGAGGAAAAACTGCATCTGCAAGGGTCCATCACCATCGTCAGATAAAAAATGTAGAGACGGTGCATGCACCGTCTCTACAATAATTTGTTGGATTGCTTCGCAAGAAATTCTTCAAAAATCAATTTCAAAATCAAACAAAAATCATTTTGAAAGATTCTAATTGAGATTTTTGAAAGATTTCTTGGCCGCAGGCCAAACCCATCTTAAATCGTTCAAAACTCTATTTTTTGTTTTGATTGATTTTCATCCGATTTTTGAAAGATTTCTATTCCGAAGGAATATCCCATAAATCAATACTTCATCATTTCAATGAGGTCGACCATGCGGTTGGAATAACCCCATTCGTTGTCGTACCACGACATGATTTTCACCATCTTGCCCATCACCATCGTGCTTTGTGCATCAAAGATGCTGCTGTGCGGGTTGTGGATGACGTCGCAGCTCACAATCGGGTCTTCAGTGTATTCGAGGACGCCTTTCATCGGGCCTTCGGCGGCTTCCTTCATGGCGGCGTTGATTTCTTCCTTCGTGGCTTCGGTCTTCAGTGTGCAGACGAGGTCAACCAACGAACCCGTTGGCGTAGGAACGCGGACGGCGATACCGTCGAGCTTGCCGTTCAGTTCGGGGATGACGATACCCACGGCCTTGGCGGCACCAGTGGTGGTCGGGATTTGCGACATGGCGGCTGAACGGGCGCGGCGAAGGTCGCTGTGAGGACCGTCGAGGATGACTTGGTCGTTGGTGTAGCTGTGGATGGTGGTGATGTAGCCCTGCTCGATGCCGAAGCGGTCGTTCAACACCTTGGCCACGGGAGCCAAACAGTTGGTGGTGCAGGAGGCGTTGCTCACGCATTCCACGTCGTCGGTGAGGTCGTTGTTGTTCACGCCCACCACGACGGTGGCGTCGATGGCGTCCTTTGAGGGAGCCGAAAGGATGACCTTCTTGGCGCCGGCTTTCAGGTGGTCGCCATAGCCGCCCTTGCTGCTTTCCTTCGAGCGGAACACGCCCGTCGATTCAACCACTACGTCAGGGGTCTTGCTCCACTTGATGTTTAGCGGGGCGCGCTCGGCCGTGACGGGGATGCGCTGTCCATTGACAATCAGCGCGGTTTCGTCGTATTCCACCGTGCCGGGGAACTTGCCCTGCGTGGAGTCGTATTTCAACAGGTGGGCCAGCACCTTGGTGCTTGTCAGGTCGTTGACGCCCACGATTTCCAGATTCGGACGTTCGCAAATGATGCGGAACACGTTGCGGCCAATGCGGCCGAAACCATTGATACCTACTTTAATTTTTTCCATCTTTGTAAATTTATGATTTTTAATCAATTACGTTCAATTTAGGTTGTAAAAAACCATGCAAAGTTAGTCATTTTTTTGGAAAAACACGTTTTTTCATTGAATTATGCCACGTATTGCCCCATGAATTTTGTATCTTTGCACCTTTGAAAAGGTATAAAACCACAAACCAATGTTCATCCAAGACATACCTTCAGGCCAACTGCTTTATATCATGCTCTATGGCGGAGCGGCCATGGCTGCCCTCATCGCCTTCG
>CADCML010000044.1 GCA_902802535.1 uncultured Bacteroidia bacterium | reverse complement strand
GTTGTCGCAAAAGTTCGCCGCCAAGTTGCAGGAAGAAGGCATCTTCGTCACGGGATTCTACTATCCTGTGGTGCCGAAGGGACAGGCCCGTATCCGCGTGCAGGTGAGCGCCGCCCATGAGCGTGAGCACCTTGACAAGTGCATCGCCGCCTTCGTGAAGATTGGTAAGGAACTGGGAATTTTGAAATAAATAGTAGGAATCGAGGCTTTGCCAACAATGGAGCATGCCCCATTGTCGCTACCGCGAGATGGCAAGCCTTGATTTTGAGAAAAATAGATAGAAATGAAAAAAGTATTGATAGTTGGTTCCGGCGGACAGATCGGAACAGAATTGGTGAAGAAGCTCCGTGCCACATACGGAAACGAGAATGTGGTGGCCTCGGATCTTCGCCCTTTGACCGGTGAAATTGCCGAGACCGGTCCTTTTGAAAGAATTGACTCGACGCAAATCATGCAAATCGTGGACGTGGTGAAACGCTACAACATCGACACGATTTATAACCTCGCCGCCATCCTTTCGGCCACGGCTGAAAAGAATCCTATGTTGGGTTGGAATGTCGGCATTGGTTCCTTGGTGAACTGCCTTGAAACGGCTCGCGTCTTCAACTGCGCCGTTTTCACGCCTTCATCCATTGGTGCTTTCGGTGCTTCTACGCCGCACGACAACACGCCGCAAGACACCATCCAACGCCCAAACACCATTTACGGTGTGACCAAGGTCACGGGTGAGCTGCTGAGCGATTATTACTTCACCCGCTTTGGTGTGGATACCCGCAGCGTCCGTTTCCCAGGCTTGATCAGCAACCTGACCTTGCCCGGCGGCGGCACCACCGACTATGCTGTAGAGATTTACTACGCTGCCGTGAAGGGCGAGAAGTTCTATTGCCCCATCAGCAAAGGCACCTATATGGATATGATGTATATGCCCGACGCTTTGGATGCCATGGTCGACATCATGGAGGCCGACCCAACCAAGCTGGTGCACCGTAACTCATTCAACGTGACGGCCATGAGCTTCGACCCGGAAATCATCTACAACGCCATCAAGAAGTATTATCCGAACTTCGAGATGGAGTACAAGTTCGACCCGATTCGTCAGGCCATTGCCGACAGCTGGCCTAACAAGATGGACGACAGCTGCGCCCGCAAGGAGTGGGGCTGGAATCCCAAGTACGACCTCGACAAGATGACGGTCGACATGATTGAGACTTTGAAGAAGAAGTTGCTGTGATTTGAAGCAATTTCTTGAGGAATGGCGAATAGCGGGGGTGGATACCTTCGCTATTCGTGTTTTATGGAACGATTTTGTATAATCTTTATCAAATTCCCATTTTATGATTACTATTTTATGGTAATCATTTTATAGTAATCAAAATTTTTGTATTTTTGCGGGTGAAATAAATTCATCCTATGAAGAATCCCTTTGTTACCAATGGTTATGCCGGTGCCGAGTATTTCTGCGACCGGGTCCAGGAGACCGAAATTTTGCGTGAACTCCTTGTCAACGAGAACAATATCGCATTGATCTCTCCCCGACGTATAGGAAAGACGGATCTCATTTGGCACGTGTTCGATGATCCCGAGATTCAAAAGAACTACCATTGTTTTGTGGTCGACATCTATGCCACCAAGAATTTGGGCGATTTTGTGAACATGTTGGGCAAAGCAATAGTCGACGAGCTTCGTCCCAAAGGCAGGAAGGCTTGGGAAAAGTTTGTGACTATGGTAGCATCGTTGCGCAGTGAAATCTCGTTTGATATAAGTGGAATGCCTGTCTGGGGCGTAGGGCTCAGTTCGATTAATAATCCGACAGTTACCTTGGATGAGATTTTTACTTATTTGGAGAAAGCGGACAAACCCTGTTTAGTGGCCATTGATGAATTTCAGCAGATTACCCGATACGGAGACGAAACCATCGAAGCGACCATCAGGACCTACGTCCAACGTTGCACCAATGCCCACTTTATTTTTTCAGGTTCCCAACGTCACATGATGAATGGGATGTTTACCTCTCCTTCACGTCCGTTCTATCAGGCGGTTACCATCATCAACCTTCAGCCGTTGGATTTGGCAGTGTACACGGATTTCTGTGTGGCTAAGTTTGAGGAAGCGGGAAAACATCTTGATACAGAGGTCGTTGCTTTGCTTTATGAGCGTTTTGAGGCGGTGACAAGTTATATGCACCGTGTGATGAATGTGCTTTTTTCCAGAACGGATAAAGGTGCAACCTGTGATGTTTCGATGGTGGATGAGGCCGTGGAGTTCATCATTAGGCTCTCTTCCGACACTTACGAATCTTTGTATTATCAAATGCCTGAAAAACAACGTTTCCTTTTCTTGGCTATTGCAAGAGAAGGGAAAGCCTCAGAGGTCACAAGTGGGGCGTTTATCAAAAGGAATAAACTTAATTCGGCCAGCAGTGTGAGTTCTGCGTTGAAAGGCTTGCTGGATAAAGATTTTATCACTGAGGACAAAAATGTCTATTCGGTATATGACCAGTTTTTTGCCCTGTGGTTGAAGTTTAAAGGGCTGATTTGATAACAATTATGTGCCAAAAACAGCCCTTGATTGTTATTGCATTTACTATTTCGTCAACCCCGCCAGCTGCTGCTCAATAACAGCAATCTTGGCCTCGGCATCAGCTTTCTTCTTACGTTCCTTCTCCACTACGGCGGCAGGAGCGCCATTCACAAAGCGTTCGTTGGAGAGCTTGGCCTCCACGCTCTTCAGGAAGCCTTGGGCGTATTTCAGCTCCTCTTCGAGTTTCTTGATTTCGGCCTCCACGTCGACGCTGTCGGTGAGCGGCACGAAGAACTCGGTACTGCCCACGATGAAGCCGAAGGCACCAGCGGGAGCCTCAGCCACATAGTCGATCTCGCTCACGTTGCAGAGTTTGGCAATCACGCAGTCGAAGTCCTTGTTGGCGTTGCCGTTCTTCTCCACGACCACCAACTTGATGGCGTCGCGGAAGGCGATGTTCTTGTCGGAACGCACCTTACGGACATTGTTGATGACCTCTTGTGTGAACTCCATCTGCTTGAGAACTTGCTCATCCACGGCTTGTGCTTTGGGTTGCTGTGCGATAATGATGTCGTCGCCGTCCTTGCGCTCGGCGATGGCGTGCCATATTTCCTCGGTGATGAACGGCATGAAGGGATGCAGCATCAGCATGAGGTGCTCAAAGAACTGGATGGTGGCGGCGTAGGTCACAGGGTCGATGCCCTGGCCTTGCGGAGCCTTCACCATCTCGAGGTACCATGAGCAGAAGTCGTCCCAAGTGAGTTTGTAGATGGCCATCAAGGCATCGCTCAGGCGGTACTTGTCGATGTTGTCGTTGGTTTCGGCCAGCACTTGGTTGAAGCGTGCCTCAAACCACTTCACGGCCATCTTGGCGGCCTCGGGTTGGACGGCGTTCTGATCGACATTCCAGCCTTTCACCAAACGGAGGGCGTTCCAAATCTTGTTGCAGAAGTTGCGGCCTTGCTCACAGAGCGACTCGTCGAAGAGGATGTCGTTGCCGGCAGGGGCACTGAGCATCATGCCCATACGCACACCATCGGCGCCGAACTTGTCGATGAGTTCAATCGGGTCGGGTGAGTTGCCCAACGACTTGGACATCTTGCGGCCCAACTTATCCCTCACGATACCCGTGAAATACACATTCCTGAACGGCACTTCGTTCTGGTATTCCTCACCGGCCATAATCATTCTGGCCACCCAGAAGAAGATGATATCGGGGGCGGTGATGAGGTCGTTGGTGGGGTAGTAATACTTGAACTCGGCGTTGTCGGGGTCAAGGATGCCATTGAAGAGCGACAAAGGCCACAGCCATGAGCTGAACCAAGTGTCCAAGGCATCGTCGTCTTGACGCAGGTCGTTGAGAGTCAAATTCTTGTTGCCAGTCTTCTCGATGGCGAGCTTCAAGGCTTCTTCAGGCGTTTCGGCCACCACAAAACCGCCTTCGGGCAAGTAGTAAGCCGGAATCTGATGACCCCACCACAGCTGGCGGCTGATGCACCAGTCCTTGATGTTCTCCAACCAGTGGCGGTAGAGGTTGACATATTTTGCAGGATAAAACTTGATGTCTCCATTCAGCACGGGCTTCAATGCGATGTCGGCCAAGTGCTCCATCTTGAGGAACCACTGCATGGAGAGTTTCGGTTCAATCGGCACATTGGTGCGCTCGGAGTAACCCACCTTATTATTATAGTCTTCGATCTTCTCTAACAGACCAGCTTCTTTCATGTCGACGATGATTTGCTTGCGTACGTCTTCGCGGGTCATGCCGACATACAATCCAGCGGCTTCGCTCAAAGTGGCATCGTCGTTGAAGATGTTGATGCTCTGTAGGTTGTGCTTTTCGCCCAACATATAGTCGTTCACGTCATGGGCAGGGGTGACCTTCAGGCAGCCTGTACCGAACTCGATATCGACATAGTCGTCCTCAATGACGGGGATGACACGGTTGACTAACGGCACCACGACCTTCTTGCCGCGCAGCCATTGGTTCTTCGGGTCTGCGGGGTTGATGCACATGGCGGTGTCGCCCATGATGGTCTCGGGACGTGTGGTGGCCACCACTGCATAGCGGCGACCTTTCTCGTCGGTATGGATGATTTCACCTTCAGCACCTGTGGCACCTGTGCCGTCATCCTCATGGAGGTAGTAACGGAGATAGAACAGTTTGCTATGCTCATCCTTGAAGACCACTTCCTCATCACTCAAAGCCGTCAAAGCCTTCGGATCCCAATTGACCATGCGGACACCGCGATAAATCAGTCCTTTATTATATAGGTCCACGAAAGCGCGGATGACGCTCTTCGAGCGGATGTCGTCCATGGTGAACGAAGTGCGTTCCCAGTCGCATGAGCAGCCCAGACGACGTAATTGCTTGAGGATGATGCCACCATGCTCGTGGGTCCAGTCCCAAGCGTGCTTGAGGAACTCCTCGCGGCCGATGTCGGTTTTCTTGATGCCTTGTTGCGCCAGCTTGTTCACCACCTTGGCTTCGGTGGCGATGGAGGCATGGTCGGTGCCAGGCACCCAGCAGGCGTTCTTGCCCTGCATACGGGCGCGACGAATCAAGATGTCCTGAATCGTGTTGTTCATCATGTGGCCCATGTGAAGCACGCCGGTCACATTCGGTGGCGGAATCACGATGGTATAGGGTTCGCGTTCGTCAGGCGTGGAGTGGAAGTAGTTCTTGTCCATCCAATGCTCGTACCATTTGCCTTCAACTTCCGAAGGGCTGTATTTGCTACTGATTTCCATAGTCGTAAAAATGAAGTGCAAAAGTAGGGAATTTTCGGCTATCCACAGACTTTTTTCTTCATTTTTGCAATTGCAAAACATTTTTCCCTATCTTTGTCCGCTGTTGGAAAACGAGAAATCAATTCAAAATTCAATAATAATTAAAAATCTCAATTATGGGTACATTATCAACTCTCTGGCAAGACCATAGGACATTGGTGGTTTTTGTCGTGATTCTTATCATTGTCATCCCTTTCCTAATCTTCTACTTGAAAAAGGCTAGGGAAGAGCATCCTAAAGGCTTGATTGCCGCCGCCTTGAGTAACATGGGCGAGCGCTTCGGCTATTACATCATGAACGCCGTGCTGGTGTTGTTCATCTGCTCCAAGTTTGGCATCTCCGACGAGACCTCAGGCGTGATTTTCGGTGTGTTCTATTTCCTGATTTATGTTCTTGCGCTTCCCGGTGGTATCATCGCCGACCGTACACAAAACTACAAGAAGACCATTATCACAGGTATCGTCATAATGGCCATTGGTTATGGTCTGCTCTCCATTCCAGTGTTCAGCCAGGGTGGTGGCATGGGATGGCCTTTCGTTCTTGCCATGATCGCCTTGCTGCTCATCGCCTGCGGTAACGGTCTGTTCAAAGGCAACTTACAAGCCATTGTAGGTCAGTTGTACGACGACTTCGAGGCCGAAGCTGCCAAGAAAGGTCCTGAGGCTCTGGCTGCAGCCAAGGAAAAGCGTGACAGCGGTTTCCAAATTTTCTACGTGTTCATCAACATTGGTGGTGTGATTGCCCCGTTTGTGGCTCCCATCATTCGCGAATGGTATCTGAAGACAAAGGGGTTGATTTACAATGCCGACCTCCCTCGTCTGTGCCACAAGTTTATCATGGGTACGATGGAAGGTAACGATATGACCAACCTCACCGCCTTGTCACAAGATTATGCTGGTGCCGCCGAGAATCTTTCGGGATTCTGCGAGAACTACCTCCAGGTGTACAACACAGGCGTTCACTATTCCTTCATCGTTTCGGTCATTGCTATGTTGATTTCCCTGTGCATCTTCATCGCTGTCCGCAACAAGCTGCCGAATCCTGTGAAGAAAGAAAAGGCCAGCGTTCAGGAATATACCGCAGCAGAACGTCAAGCCGATGCCAAGGAAATCAAGCAGCGTATGGCCGCCCTGTATGCTGTGCTTGGTATCGCCGTGTTCTTCTGGCTCTCGTTCCACCAAAATGCCCAGTCGCTGTCCATCTTCGCCCGCGACTTCTTGGATACCAGCGCACTTCCGCCTGAGATTCTTCAATTCATCAATCCGTTCTTCGTGATTGTGCTGACGCCTATTGTCATGTGGATTTTCGCCTTATTGGCACGCAAGGGTAAGGAAGTATCGACACCTAGGAAAATTGCAATGGGTATGTTTATCGCGGCTTGCGCATACATCTTCTTGATTATCATAGCTGTAGTACACAATTATCCTTCTGGCAATGCTTTCAAGGCACTTCCTGAAGCTGAAAAGATGGCCATGAAGACCGGACAGTGGGTGATGATTGTTACTTACTTCTTCCTAACCGTGGCAGAGCTGCTCATCTCACCTTTGGGACTGTCATTTGTTTCCAAGATTGCTCCGCGCCACATGGTGGGTATGTGCCAGGGCTTATGGCTGTCAGCCACCGCTATCGGCAACTTGCTCATCTTCCTCGGTGTCAGAATGCTGAACGCCTTCCCGCACCAGTGGATGACATGGGGCGTGTTCGCTTTGATCTGCCTCGTTTCGATGTCCATCATGCTTGGCATGTTGAAGTGGCTTGAAAGGGTTGCGAAATAATCAATAAAAGAACAAACGGGAAAGGCTTGCTTCGGCAAGCCTTTTTTCTTTTAATCCCATTTTTATAGACAAATGGATACTTGATTTGGGTTTTATGTGTAATTTTGCAAACGAAAAGACGCTCGCTATGAGCAAAAAGGAACAAGACATATTGTATTTCATTTCGTTTTGCATCGAGCAATACAAGCACGAGATGGGCATGAGCGGCTCAGAAGTGATGGATTTGTTCGACCGAAATGGCTTGCTTGACTATCTCTCAGAGAATTATGAAGTGTTGCATACCCAAGGCCATCGTTGGCTGATTGAAGAAATGAAGGATTATCTGAAAGAGAAAACACAATGAACACGGAAATCACAAATGAAAACCTGTATCTATTGCTTCCGAGCAAGGCTTTGCAAGTGGCTCGCCTCTATCAGGAGGCGCATGGCGGAAGCGGATTGGATGCTTTGAAGCACTTCTATCGTTCGACCTTATATAGGCGATTGGAACAAGAAGAGACCAAACTTTGGCATTGGGGTCCGGTGGCCTTGTTTGAAACAATGGAAGAATAGTTTGTGGGCAAACAACTACAATTATGGCGAAAAAGAATTGGTATTATTAAATGGTTAATTTGTTGTTTTTTTAAATAAGTATAAATCATGTTCAAAGGACACCCTAAAGGGCTTTACGCCCTCGCATTGGCCAACACGGGCGAACGCTTCGGCTACTATACCATGCTGGCCATCTTCGTGCTCTTCCTGCAAGCCAAGTTCGGCTACAACGAGGCGCAGGCGGGCCACATTTATGGCATCTTCCTCGGATGCGTCTATTTCATGCCCCTCATCGGCGGTATGCTGGCCGACCGTTTCGGTTACGGCAAGATGGTGCGCGCCGGTATCGTAGTGATGTTCCTTGGCTACCTGCTTTTGGCGGTGCCGATGGCAAGCACCACGGCCAAGGTCACCATGTTTTCCGCTTTGGCGCTTATCGCCATCGGAACGGGATTGTTCAAAGGCAACCTACAAGTGATGGTGGGCAACCTCTACGATGAGGCCAAGTACAGTGCCTTCCGCGACAACGGTTTCAGCCTGTTCTACATGGCCATCAACATCGGCTCGATGTTCGCGCCTATTACCGCCACCAAAGTCACGGATTTGTTCTTAGGCAAGGCGGGCTTCACCTACGTACCGCAAATTCCATCCTTGGCGCATCAATATTTGGACGGCACCATCACGCCTGACGCCTTGGCTAAATTCGAAGCTTTGGCTGTGCAGCAAGGTGGCGACATTACCAATTTGGCGAGCTTTGCCAACAATTACATTGATGCCTTGTCGGGGGCTTACAACTACGGTTTCGGTGTGGCTTGCCTCTCGCTGATTCTTTCCATGGCGATTTACCTGAGTTGCCGCAAATGGTTCAAGCACGCCGATGTCAATACCAAGCAGGCCAAGGCGATGGAAAGCACCACAGTGAATGTGGTGGAACTCTCGAAGGAGCAAACCCGCGAGCGCATCACAGCTTTGGTGATGGTCTTCGCAGTGGTCATCTTCTTCTGGATGTCGTTCCAGCAGGCCGGCCTTTGCCTGACCTACTTCGCCCGCGACTACACGCAAAGCACCGTGAGCGGTTTCACGCGTTTTGGCTTCAACATTTGGTCGCTGACCTTGGTCGCCATCTCAATCTATACCTTGTTTGGAGCGATTCAAGCAACAAAACCGATGAACCGGGGCATTTGTTGCGGTGTTACGTGTTTCCTGTGGATAATGGCATGGACGGTCTATAGAGTCATGCCCGACCCGATTAACGTGCTGCCGCAACAGTTCCAGCAGTTCAACCCCTTCTTCGTGGTTGCCTTGACGCCCGTCTCGATGGCGGTGTTCGGTGCGTTGGCAAAGAAAGGCAAAGAGCCTTCCTCGCCGCGCAAGATTGGCTTGGGCATGATTGTAGCCTCCCTTGGCTTCCTCATTTTGGTAATTTGTTCCTTCCCTTTGGCCAGTCCCGCTGAGTTGAAGGCTCAAGGTGGTGTGAGCAGCACGTTGGTCTCACCCAATTGGCTGATTAGCACCTATTTCGTCCTGACTTTCGCCGAACTATTATTAAGTCCCATCGGTATCTCCTTTGTTACGAAAGTGGCTCCGCCCAAATACAAGGGCATGATGATGGGTCTATGGTTCTGCGTGACCGCTATCGGCAACTACCTCACCAGCGTCATCGCCCGCATCTGGGGCACAGGAATGCCGCTTTGGATGGTCTGGGGCGTGCTCGTCGCGCTCTGTCTGCTTTCCGCCGTGTTCATTTTCTCCATCATGAAGCGACTGGAGAGGGCAACGTCGGGCTGTTGAGAATCAATTTAATACGTTTGTAGGGCTGTCATATTATGGCAGCCTTACATTTTTTATTATTTTTGCAGCCAAAATAAAAACCCATGTCAAGGAACGAGAAAGAATTGCAAGGTGTAACACTGTTGGGTAATCAAAATACCCACTACAGTTACGACTATACGCCCGAGGTGTTGGAGACTTTTGAGAATAAACATCCTGAGAACGAATATCTTGTGACTTTGGACTGTCCCGAGTTCACTTCATTGTGCCCCAAGACAGGCCAGCCCGACTTCGGACACCTTATTATTAATTATATCCCGCGCACATTGATGGTGGAGAGCAAGAGCCTGAAACTCTACCTCTTCAGTTTCCGCAACCACGGCGACTTCCACGAGGATTGCGTCAACATGATTATGAAAGATTTGGTCAAGCTGATGGATCCCAAATATTTGGAAGTCATCGGGCTGTTCAAACCCCGCGGGGGCATTTCCATCAAGCCTTTCGCTAATTACGGCGATGCCGAGCATCAAGATATGGTGAAACAACGCCTTTTAGCCTGTTTCCACAATTCATAATGAAATGAAAACTACGAATTGTACGAATGATACGAATACTATCGATTGCATTTTGCGGCTAAAGCCGCGAATGAATACGAATTATTTGGCGATTCGTCATCATTCAGATGCTTGCATCTAAAATTCTCACTCAAATTCGTTATATTCGTATAATTCGTAGTTAAATAGTTGATATACAAAATCTATGAAAGACGCAGTAATCATCATCTCCGGCGGCATGGACTCGACGACGATGCTCTACGAGTTCAAGGACGAAATCGCCTTGGCCATCACTTTCGACTACGGCTCCACCCAAAACGGTCGCGAGCGCGTTTGTGCCGTGACGCATTGCCAACGCTTGGGCATCAGGCACATTATTGTGCCTTTGGAATTCATGCACCGCTATTTCAAGAGTGCCCTACTGATGACCGCCGACGACATCCCCGAAGGCAACTACGACGACGAAAACATGAAATCGACGGTGGTGCCTTTCCGCAACGGCATCATGCTGGCCATCGCTGCAGGTATCGCCGAGAGCAATGGCCTGAAGCGCGTGATGATTGCCAACCATGCCGGCGACCATTGCATCTATCCCGACTGCTGCCCGGATTTCGTCGATGCCATGTCGGAGGCCATGTCGGCAGGAACCTATGAAAATATCACGGTTTATGCGCCCTATACCTTCCTGAGCAAGAAGGAGATCGCCGAACACGGCAAGGCCTTGGGTCTGGACTATACCGAGACCTATTCCTGCTACAAAGGCGGCGAGAAGCACTGCGGCAAATGCGGCACTTGTCGTGAACGCATTGAAGCCTTACGTGCCGCTGGCATTGATGACAAAACAGAATACGAATCAAACATAATATGAAAAGATACTACGAATTACACGAATTATACGAATGTCAAGATATGAGTTTTGCAGCCAAAACAGCAAATTCGTACCCATCCGCAACGAAGTTGCAAAATTCTATCTGAAATAATTCGTTTCATTCGTGAAATTCGTAGTTGAATAAAAAACAGCAATCTCATGTATTACGTCAGAAAAACCTTAGAAATATCCTCCTGCCACCAGCTCTATTTAGACTATGAGAGCAAGTGCGAGAACCTGCATGGCCACAACTGGAAGGTGAATGTGTATTGCCGCGCCGAGAAGTTGGATAACAACGGCATGGTGTGCGATTTCACAGAAATCAAGCGACTGATTCACGGAAAGATAGACCACACGAACCTGAATGAGGTATTAGATTTCAATCCGACGGCGGAGAATTTGGCAAAATGGATTGTGGACACCGTCCCGAACTGCTACCGCGCCGATGTGTGGGAGTCGCGCGACAACAAGGCTTCCTACATCAAGGACGACGCGCCGCAAAACTTTGATTAAAGAAACTACGAATTTGACGAATGTTGCGAATGATAGTTGTTGAGAATTTGGCAGCCAAGGCTGCAAATTTTACGAATCTTTTGTTCGCGTAGCGACAAATTCGTAAAAATGAGATGCTTGCATCTACAAAATTCAGAGAAATAATTCGTCAAATTCGTGTAATTTGTAGTTAAATGTATCGAATAAACGAAATATTCTACTCCCTGCAAGGTGAGGGCTACCACAGCGGAACGCCTGCCGTTTTTGTGCGCTTCAGTGGCTGTAACCTGCGTTGTGCCTTTTGCGACACACAGCATCAACAAGGCACAATGATGTCATTGCAAGATATTGTGGATGAGGTGAATAAATATCCAATTGCTCCGTTGGTTATCTTGACAGGCGGCGAACCTTCTTTGTTCATCGATGAGGCTTTTGTGGCGGAGCTGAAACAAAAGACAGGCAAACAAATCGCTATAGAGACTAATGGCACCCGACCATTACCTTCCAATATAGATTGGGTGACATTATCGCCTAAGACCGCTTTTGAAGGAGGTGACGTAGAGCTTTGTGTGTTGAAAACATGCGATGAATTGAAGGTGGTCTATCTCGGACAGGATTTGGCGCAATACGATGAAATTCAAACGAAAAACCGCTTTTTGCAACCCTGTTTTGTTGGGAATTTGAAACAACGGAAAGTCAATATGCAGGCCTGCGTGGAGGCTGTGAAAAGTCACCCGAATTGGCGACTTTCGTTGCAGATTCACAGGGTGTTGAATATCCCCTAATTCGTAATCATTTGCAGCTTTAGCTGCTAAATTCGAAATACGATTCGTTTAATTCGTCTAATTCGTAGTTATTTCCTTTTCTGGAATCCCCGTCTCGGCTCGCTGTAAACCAAAAACACCGCCGGCTTCTTGTTCAAATCGCCTTTGAAGCTCTTCCATTCTCCAATGCTTTGGCTGATAATCAATTCATCTTCGCAAGTGAGGTTACAGGCGACGCAGACACGTGTGGCAGGGTGGAGGTTTTTGCACAAGTCCTGAATCATGGCGTTGTTGCGGAAAGGCGTCTCGATGAACAGTTCGGTTTCGTTGTTGGCCATCGACCGCCGCTCCAAATCCTTGATGGCGTTCTGCCGTTCAGGGCTTTTGATGGGCAGGTAACCGTGAAAAGCGAAGGCTTGTCCGTTGAAGCCCGAGGCCATCAAAGCCAAAATCATCGCATTGGGCCCGACCAAAGGAATCACTTGAATTCCAGCAGAATGTGCCAAGTCAACCACCAAAGCACCAGGGTCGGCGACGCAGGGTGTTCCGGCTTCCGACATCAGGCCCATGTCCTCGCCTTGAAGGCACGCGCCGAGGTGCTCCATCAGGTCGAGGTTGCGGGCGTTGTGCTTGTCGAGTTCGATGAATTCGATGTCGTCAATGGGACAATCCATCCCGATACGGCTCAAAACGCGGCGCGAGGTGCGGGTGTTTTCCACCACGAAATGCTTTAGCCGTTTCACGGTTTCGAGCGTTCCGGCAGGCAAAACCTGTTCGGGTTTGGTGGCACCAAGCAAGTTGGGTACCAGATAAAGTTTTCCGAAATTGTTGGTCATGAGGGAGTTATTGCAGGGCGATTTTTTTCTCGATGTCGGCAAACATTACCTTGAACTGCTTGTCGGTTTCCAATTGGTTGGCGATGGTCTTGCAGGCGTGGTGTACCGTAGCATGGTCTTTCTTGCCGCATTGTTGCCCGATGGATGCAAGGCTGGCGTTGGAGTATTTCTTGGCCAGGTACATGGCTATCTGTCGGGCTTGCACTACCTGGCGTTTGCGCGTGTTGAGGGCCATTTGCTCGGGCGAAATCTTGAAATATTCGCATACGATGTTGATGATGTATTCTACCGACACTTCTTTGACGGTGTTGCGCACGAACCGGTCGATGATTTGCTGGGTCATCTCAAGGGTGACCGACCGCTTGTTGAGCAATGATTGCGCAATGAGGGAATTCATCACGCCTTCAAGCTCGCGGATGTTGTTGCGCACGTTGCTCGCGATATATTGTATGACTTCCTCGGGGAAAGTGATGCCGTTGTCGTGCAACTTCTCACGGATGATGGAAGTGCGGGTGGGCAGGTCGGGCGACTGTAGGTCAGCCGTCAAGCCCCACTTGAAGCGGGAGAGCAGTCGGTCTTCCATGCCTTGTAAGTCGCTCGGGAACTTGTCGCTGGTGATGACGATTTGCTTGTTATTTTGCTGCAAGTGGTTGAAAATGTGGAAGAACACGTCCTGTGTGCCCGCCTTGCCCGAGAGGAACTGGATGTCGTCGATGATGAGCACGTCAATCATCTGGTAGAAGTTGATGAAATCAGGGCGATTGTTGTTCTTGTTGGCGGTCACATACTGGGTGGAGAGCTGTTCAGCTTGAACGTATAGCACGGTCTTTTCTGGGTGCAACCGTTTGGTTTCCAATCCAATGGCATGACAAAGGTGGGTCTTGCCCAAACCTGTTCCACTATAGATGACCAAAGGATTGAATGCGGTCTTGCCTGGTTCTTTGGCAATTCTCAAACCGGCAGAGCGGGCCAGTCGGTTACATTCGCCCTCGATGAAGTTGTCGAAGGTGTAGTTTTCGTTCAATTGCGAATCGATTTGCAATTTTTTCAGCCCAGGGATGACGAACGGATTGATGGGACCTTCCGACAAACGCTGCGGTGTGGGTTGGCCGATGGGATTCTTCGGGAAGGTGCGGTTGGCGCTTGGCACGATGACCGTCCCGGAACTGTCGGTGCTGTCGACAACCACCTTATAGTCCAATTTGCCCTTGTCGCCCACAAACCGCCTGATGACCGTCTTCAGCAGGTCGATGTAGTGCTCCTCAAGATACTCCACGAAGAAATAAGTGGGCACTTGGATGGTGAGCGTGTTGTCGACAAGCGAAAGCGGCACGATGCGCTCAAACCACGTCTTGAAGCTCTGCTCCGTGACGTTGTCTTTGATCACAACGAGGCATTTATTCCATATCTCGACAGGGTTGCCGGTCATCGAAATCGCGTATTATTCTATTGTATTTCAAGTTGTTTTTGAGGCCATAAGCGACCTCGATTCGTCCTTTTTGGGGGCTTTTGTTGACCTTGCAAAGGTAGATGATTAATTGTTCATAAAAAAATAATTTCTCTATTGATTTTTAATTTTCTTTTCAATAAAATACGAGGATTTCTGTTTTTTAAAATTTGAAAACGTTGTAATTATTTGATTTACATTGATTTAATATGTTCTATTTTTACGCCGAATAAATTGCTGAATTTTTCAAAAATTCTTGAAGCGGAATTTTTTCTTGTTGAAAACTCCAAATAGCAGTCCAATTCGAAGCGGGGATTTTGTTGCTCCAGATCCTCCTCTTTCATGATGCGCATCACGTCATTCATCAGTGGGTATTCGAATTCCAAACTGTAAATTTCATTTATGGTTTTTTCCACAACTTGCGCGCTGTCAAGGGCATCGCGGGCGGCTGTTTTGTAGGCGTTGATGAGTCCCGATGTACCCAATTTGATGCCTCCAAAGTAACGGGTCACGACAACACACACGTTGGTAACATCTTTCGAAAGAATTTGGTTGAGGATGGGCTTGCCTGCCGTGCCCGAGGGCTCGCCGTCGTCGGAAGAGCGGAAAACTTTCTTGTCGGGACCAATCATGTAGGCATAGCAATGGTGCCGAGCGTCGAAGTATTTCTTCTTGACCGAGGCCACGGCTGCCTTGGCTTCGTCTTCGCTCATCACGGTGAAGGTTTCGGCGATGAACTTGCTGCCTTTCTCCTTGTACAGGCCCTCGCCGCGCGTGGCTAACATATAATAGGTGTCGTCTTCTTTCATGGCTTGTGGGTGATAAGGATGACGGCGATGATGGCGATGGCGAGGCCGAGGTAGTTCTTCCAGGTCAGTTTTTCCTTGAAGAGCAGCCAGCCGGTCAATGCGGTGAGGCTGACCACACCTATATTATATATGGGGAACAGCACGACGTTGTCGAAGCAGCGCATGGCGTTGTAGACGCAGTATGTGGAAAAATAGTTGATGACACCCAGGCCAATGCCGCCCAGGGCACTTTTCCACTGCCATTTCGACTTGCCGCGGATGAAGTCGGAAACGACGAGGAGGATACCGAAAAGCAAAGCAATGAAGTAGATGAATGCAATCATAAAGCTCATATTGTCGCCTTGATTGCGCTGTTCGGTGAGTTTCATCAAAATGTCACCAGTGCCTGTCCCGAAAAAGATGAAAATTGGCAATAACCAATTGATTTTGTTTGATTTGTCTGTTTGGCTTTTTCCACCTACCACCAACACCAATGCTACCAAAGCCAGCACAATGCCCATCGTGGCGATGAGGTTCAGCTTCTCGCTAAACAACACCACGCCTGCCAAGGTAGGCAATACCACCGAGAGCTTGCTCGACAATGAGGTAACGGTCACGCCTGAGCGTTGGGAGGAAACCGTCATCAGTAAGTAGGTGAAAATGAACCAGAAACCCGTCAAAAGCGAGAGGCCAAACCATGGCTCGGCGACCAATTGTGCAGGTGTGTCAAACTGCTTGCACATCAAAAAGCCTGTGCCTGCGGCAAAGACATAATTCCACATTAGCGCCTGGTGGTTGTCGAGTTTGAAGCGCTCGAAGAGGCGCATTGCTACGAAAACGCCGGTGGAGCATACTATGGCAAGGATGAGATAAACCACGAGGCAACGATTATCGTCCCAGGCGTACGATTATACTGGCGGCGTAGAGTGCTTCCCTGAATTGGTACTTGGGTACGTATGCTGAGAAGTCGATGGTGAGAAACCTGCCGAAATCGAATGCGATACCGTCCTTACCGCCCCATCCGAAGCCTTGCTTCTCTCCATTGGCATTGAGAGCAGCAGAATCATATCCCAGCATGAAACCGGTGTGAGGATAGACTTTGAAGATCCTCGGTCCGATGGCGAGTCCAATCTCAGGATTGGCAAAGGCGCCGAATGCTGACTTCGTCTTGGATGGGATGTAATAGCCGAACAACTCTGCGCCGTAGCCGAATGACAAAAACATGTCGCGGTTGTAGTTGCGGAAGCCGACAGCCACTGCCGGGCCAGTCTTGCCTTCTGTAGCGCTTCTGAGGTTGGTGGCTACACCAACACCAATGTAACATGCTGGTTGTCTTTGTGCATAGGCACCAATGCTGAGCGCAAAGGCAGCAATTAGAACTAATAATGCTTTTCTCATAATGATTAAAACTTGGTTGATAGTTTAAGGTGTAAATTGCGCGGCAAAGATACGATTATTTCGTATTTTTGCCCCATGATTGGATTTAATTTGCAAAAGACAAAACGCCATTTCATCGAATCACTGGCCGAGAAGTTCCCCCAGCGTGAGGCGGAGCAGCTGATGCGTATCCTGCTCGAAGACCTTTTCGGCATCGGTTGGAACCAACAGCTGATGAACCCAGACTTGGGCATTGATGAAATACAGCATTTTCAACTGAAACAGGCAGTCGAACGTTTGCTTTCAGGCGAACCGGTACAGTATGTGACAGGCATGGCGAGTTTCGATGACCTGTTAATAAAGGTGTCGCCGTCGGTGCTTATCCCGCGACCCGAAACAGAGGAACTGGTGCAGAAGATTTGCGCCTCATTGCCGAAGGAAAAAACCTTGCGCATTTGGGACATCGGAACAGGTTCGGGCTGCATCGCCATTGCCTTGGCGAAGCATTTCGTGAATGCCGAAGTCATCGGCTTTGATGTTTCGGAAGCGGCTTTGCAAATGGCCAAGGAAAATGCCGAAAGCAATGATGCCAAAGTGACTTTCGTGCAAGAAGATGTCTTGAATCCGACATCCGACTATTTCAGCAAGCCCGTGGATTTGGTGGTGAGCAATCCGCCCTACGTTTGCGACAGCGAGCGTGCCGCAATGGAAGCCAACGTCCTCGATTGGGAACCTGAAATGGCTTTGTTCGTTCCTGATGACGACCCGCTTCGGTTTTATCGCCAAATCTTGGCTTTGTCCAAAAACCAATTGAATCCTAACGGCCAGATTTGGTTCGAAATCAATGAGCGGATGGGGGAGGAAATGCTTTCGCTTTGCCGCGAAATGGATTTTGCCAAGGCTGATATTTTGGAGGATTTTGCTGAAAAACGGAGGTTTTGTCTTATAGTTTGCGAAAAATGATTACTTTTGCAACACAAAAAGCCATAAAGATGTTGAATGTGGATTGTTTTGAAGAACAGGATGTGGTAATGATGGATTACGCTCCCACCACCACCGAGGAAGCCCATCGCCGCATTATGGAAGCCGAGCGAGGCATCGCTAATGGTGAAGTCGTGCTTCATGCTGAAGTGATGAGACATTCATACGAATTACTGAAACACTATGGTTGTTAAGTGGTTCGCAAAAGCCCAAGAGCATTGGGATGAGCAGTTGGAGTATTGCGCCGAGACCTTTGGGGTGAGAACAGCCTTGGATTCTGTAAAAATTGCCGAAGAAAAGATTGAAAGAATCTGCAAATTCCCTGAATCAGGCACACTTGAACCATTGCTGAAAAATGAAGAACTGACGTACCGATATGTTCATATCCAAAAACGAATCAAACTCATCTACCGCTTTGACGAACAACAACAAACCATCTATATCGTTGATGTTTGGAAGCACCGCGATTCAGGCAGACTGTCGCGGGTCGGGAAAGCCGGCGCGAGGAAAGTCGGGACAGCACAGAGCACCATACTTCTTAACAGGAAGGTACACGCGAGTGTAACAGACAGTGCCACAGAAAAATATACCGCCCGCAAGGGTAAGGGTGAAAACGTGAGGTAAGGGCTCACGCGGCGGGTGGCGACATTCCGCCGGGGCAAACCTTATGGGCTGCAAGTCCAAGTATAGAGGCAAGGCTCTTTCGGGAGCGAGAGGGCTGCTCGTCCGTCGTCTCAGGGTAGGGCGCTTGAGCCTGTGGGCGACTGCAGGCCTAGAGAAATGACAGTCGCCCCGCAAGGGGAACAGAATCCCGCTTATTCGCCTGAATCGTTGTTTTACAGGGAGTTTCGTTGAAGCGGAACTCCCTTGCTTTTTCCGTTCGGCATGAATTTTGTAACTTTTTGCCGAGCATAACGGAGAATTCTGTATTTTCGCCCAAATTTTGTCTTATGAAATCACGATTGAAACTTGGCTTGATGATGGGAATGTTGGTCTTGCTAACCATCTCTGCATCAGCGCAAAAACATATTGGAAACTACAATCCGGAAGCTCTTTTCGACGAAGGTGTACTCCTGTTCCAGAACCAAGAATACGGTGCCGCCTTGTCGACATTCGCCCAATACAGGGCTCAGGCCGCCGATGTCAAGGCGCAACGTTATGTTGACGCGCAATACTACGAGGCGGTCAGTTCGCTTTATCTTGGCCATGCCGACGGTCCAGCCAAGACTATGCAGTTTGTGAACGACAACCCGGGTAGCACTTGGGCCAAACACGCCAAATTCTTGTATGCCAACAGTTTGTTCCAAGACAAGAAATACAAGGAGGCTTTGGCCATCTACGAAAACACGGATGCTTTCTCGCTAACCACCGACGAGGCGCAGCAGATGCAGTTCAATATGGCTTATGCTTATTTCCAGTCGGGCAACTTGGATAAGGCCTTGCCTCTTTTCCACGGCTTGATGCTGAATGAAGGCAAATATAAGGATTCTGCGCGGTATTATTATGCACATATCCAGTATGTTAGAGAAAAATACAGCGATGCCTTGGAGAGCTTCCTTCGTTTGCGTTCGCATCCCGAATTTGCCAAGGTGGTGCCAGCCTACATCATGCAGATTGACTACATGAACGGCGACTATGATGCGGTGATTAAAGACGGTGCGCTCTATATCCAGCAGGCCGACAAGAAACGCAAGTCGGAGATGGCCCAAATCGTAGCCGATGCCTATTTCCAGCAGAAGAATTACGACAAAGCCCTTGAATATTACGAGCTTTACAAGCGCAATCTCACACGCGGTGTTTCGCGCGAGGCCTACTATCAGATGGGTGTCAGCAAGATGATGAAGGAGGATTACAAAGGTGCCATTGCCGACCTCCAGAAGGTAGCGGGCAGTAGCGACATTCTCGCACAATATGCCTCCTACTACTTAGCCTCATGCTATTCAAAGACCGACGAGCTGAAATATGCCCGAAGCGCGTTCCATACGGCCTATTCTGCGGGTTTTGATGCTGAAATCAGCGAAGAGGCCCTGTTCGACTATGCCAAACTGAGCCTCATTCCTGGGGTCGACCCTTTCAATGAAGCCGTGGGATTGCTGGATCAGTTCATCGCCGCCCATCCCGATTCGGAGCGCAAGGCCGAGGCTGAAGAGATGGCTATTTATCTGCTGCTCAATGCGAGAGAGAACGATGAGGCTCTCAAGCGTCTTGAAGCGATGAAGAAGAAGAGCTCAGCGTTGCAGAAAGTTTACAACGAGCTGCTCTATGCCACAGGTATTGAAAATGTCCAAAAAGGCAGCTACGACAGGGCGCAGACCTACTTCTCGAAAATCATGAACAGCCGCCAAAGTGCGACCAACAAGGCGGAGGCTTGCTTCTGGATGGGCGAGTCGGCCTATCAGTTGGGTGACTTTGAGAACGCTGCCAAATACCTGAGACAGTTCAAGGAAATGAAGGCGGCGACGAGCCTTCCCGAATATCCTTTGGCCGATTACGACCTCGGTTACATCTACTATCAGAAACCCGATTATGATGCCGCTGAACAATGTTTCAACAGTTTCATCGATCGCGGCGACGACAGCCAAAACGACCTCAAGGCCGATGCCTACATCCGCCTCGGCGACTGCGCCTACATGGAGCGCAACTACGTCAACGCCATCAATTATTACGACCTTGCCACGCGCATGGGCAAGCGCAATGCCGACTATGCCATTTATCAGCAAGCACTTTGTTACGGTGCCAAAGGCAATGTGAACCATAAGGTTGCTATGCTCAATGACCTTGTGCAGTCTTATCCCAGCACGCCCTATTACGAGCAGGCCTTGTTTGAAATCGGCAACACCTACCTCGTGCACGGCGACAAACGCTCGGCACTTTCCAGTTTCAGTCGTCTCATCAAGGAACGCCCGCGCTCGAGCTACACACGTCAAGCCATGTTGAAGACCGGCATGATTTATTACAACAATAACCAATACGACCAAGCCATCACCAACTTGAAGAATTTGGTGGCCTCCTATCCCAATACCGACGAGTCGCGGGAAGCTTTGACCATCATCCGTAGTATCTATATGGAAGAGAATAAGTTGGATGACTATTTCGGCTATGTCAACGCCAACGGTGGCCAGGTGAAGGTGACCCAACAAGATTCTTTGGCCTTCGCCAATGCTGAGGGTTTCTTCCTTGATGGTCAGTACCAAAAGGCCCAGACCGCCTTGCAGTATTACTTCGACAACTTCCGCAACGGTGCCTATGCGCTGAAGGCCCACTATTACGGTCTCGAATGTGCCGAGCGCGTCGGAACGGAGGAGCAGGTTATCGAACACCTTAATTATATATTGTCCCAGCCCGACAATGACTATACCGACAACGCCCTGCTGAAAATGGCTCGCATCGAATATGAGGCGGGCAACTACCAGAAGGCGGGCGAATATTATGAGCGTCTGTCGCGCATCAGCGAGGAACCGCTCAAGCGACTTGAAGCCCTCGAAGGCAGTATGAAGAGCAATTTCTTCCTGGGCAACTACGACAAGGCCATTGAGATGGGTGAGGTGTTGCGCATGTCGAGAGACCTCACCGACGAGCAGGTCAACCAAATCAATCACATCATGGGCAAGTCGTACTTCGAGAAGGGCAACTACAGTGCAGCCATTGAGCGACTTGACAAGAGCGCGCGCAACGACAAGTCGGTGTATGGTGCTGAGAGTGCGTACTATTCCGCTTTAGCTTCCATCAAACTGAAGCAATATGACGAGGCTGAGGACAAGGTGTTTGGCATTGCCGACAACTTCTCGAAATATGATTATTGGGTTGCCAAGTCGTTCATCGCGTTGGCCGACGTGTATGTGGCCAAGGAGAACTACTTCCAGGCCAAAGAAACGCTCCGAAGCGTTATTGACAATTACAAAGGCAGCGACCTGAAACAGGAAGCCCGTGCCAAGCTTGCCGAGGTGGAGCGCAACGAACCCAAGGTGGGCAACAGCAACGGCATCGAACCTATAGAAATGGATTAACCGAGCCCCGTAGGGGCGACATATCAGTAAGCAGGGATGTCAGTCTCTGCACTAACACCAAGAACAATGAAAAGACATATCATCCTAATCACGCTGGCCCTCATCGCCGCCAATGCTTTCGCCCAACACGACGAACAAGTCACAGTGGAAGGCAAATACCGTCCCAAGGTGAACAAGGTCAACAAGTTGACACTGACACCTGAGACGCCACGACCCACCTATGAGTTCCCCAGCTCGGAGGTCAGCCCGAAGGAGACTACGCAGAGGTTTGCCCTCGACTTGGAGAAAATCGCACCAGCGGCCTTTTCTTCCAAGAATGACAAACTCGTCAACCCGACCCAAAATTTCCTCATGGCAGGTTTCGGCACGAGAATTTCACCGGTTTTCCTCTATAAGCACAACTCCATGTTGACCAAGACCCTCGGCCTTGGTGTGGGTGTGAAACACAACTCGTCGTGGCTCAACATCGATAACTACGCGCCTTCGAGCTACATGAACAATCTCTTTGATGTCAACCTGAGCACCAGCATGTTCGACGGGCTGCAAGTGGACGGTGGCGTGTGTTACAAAAACGACATGTACCATTATTATGGCATGAATCTGATGGAGGTTCCCGTCAATTTGACGGAAGCCCAAATGGAAGAGGCATGTCCCCGTCAGACCTATAATACCATCGGAGCACACCTCGGCTTGTCCTCCACCTCGAACCGCACAGGCGAGCTGAGTCATGTCGGCAGCGTGGATTACCATTACACCTTCGACAGACTTGACGCGCATGAACATTTCGTGGATGTAGCCTATGCTCTCGGATATGCTCAAAACTTGTGGGGTGATAAGAACCATCCGCAAAAGTTTGGCGTTGATTTGGGTTTCCAGTATGATGGATTCATGTTGAAGAATGGACTTTCGACCGACAATCGTATCTTGTTCAAAGTCAATCCTTTCTTTGAAATGAGTGACGATTTTTTCCGCTTGCGTTTGGGTGTCCGTATGGATGGAGCTACAATAGTCAATTTGGATGACAAATTTCTCGCCATTCGACCTGATTTGAGCGGAAGCCTGTTTGTTTTAGGCAAGAAATTGGAGTTCTATGCAAACTTGAACGGAGGTCGCAAGTTGTTGACTTTCAGTGAAATTATTGAAGAAAACCCATTTTATTGCAATTTGCCTTATTTTAATTGGCGTGTGCAAAATGTGAAACTCGGCTTCGAAGGCGGAGTGCGTACCAACATTGCCGAAATTGTCGACCTGCACTTGGGCGTGCGTTACCGTAGTACGGTCAACGACCCATTATATCAGCAGAGGATTGTCACGCTGTTTTTGCCCATCACTCCTGAAAGCCAAATTCCGATTTGGAATAGCTACGAATTGATTTACGACGAGACCAAGACGGTGAATGTGTTGGCCAATGCTCGCGTGAAGCTGCGCAATGGCATTACGACGGATCTGGGCTTTGCCTACAACAGCTGCCGTCCTTCGGTGGAGGAATACGCATGGTATCGTCCCACGATAGAAGGCAAACTGAAACTGACTTACGATTTGAACGACAATCTTGCCTTCAATGCTTCGTTCCTTTACCAAGGTGGACGTTATGCTAAGATTTACAATGGTGAAGCCGGTTGGAAAGCAGTGAAGATAAAGGACATTTTCGACCTCAGCCTCGGCGCGGATTATAAGGTGAACGACCAAATCACGGCGTTTGCGCTGTTGGACAATGTGGCGCACCAGAAGTATCATCTTTATTTGAACTATCCTGTCACGGGCATCCAGTTTTTTGCTGGCGTGAAGCTGAAATTTTGAAAACGCCTTAAATGCTTTAAAAATCCCTTTTTCACCGATAGACCTTCTCTTTTCCTGCGAGGGAAAATTTTCATGTGTTTCAAAAATTTGCCCGTTTTTAGGCGCATAGAGGCGTTTTTGCCCTGAAACAAATTTTTCAACTTTTTTGCGCTTCGTGCCGAAAAATTGCGTACCTTTGCACCTTATTTGAAAAATAACCCAAATTTTTGAAAATGACTGAAGAAGAGAAAATAGAATTGGCAAGCGAAGAATATGGTGCCAGTAAAATTCAGGTGCTTGAAGGATTGGAAGCAGTGCGCAAGCGTCCCGCCATGTACATCGGAGATGTGCATTTCCGAGGCTTGCACCATTTGGTATATGAGGTGGTCGACAACTCCATCGATGAGGCTATGGCCGGCTTCTGCGACACTATCGATGTCCGCATCCTGCCAGGCAACTCGATTAGTGTCCTTGATAACGGTCGTGGTATCCCGACGGGAATGCACCCCAAAGAGCACCGTTCGGCCTTGGAAGTCGTGTTGACTGTACTCCACGCAGGCGGCAAGTTCGACAAAGGCTCCTATAAGGTTTCTGGCGGTCTGCATGGCGTGGGTGTCAGCTGCGTGAACGCTCTTTCCACTCACCTTACCGCCGAGGTCTATCGCGAAGGCCAGATTTTCAAGCAAGAATATGAATGTGGCAAGCCGCTGTACGACGTGAAAGTGGTGGGCCAGACCGACAAACACGGTACACGCATTACCTTCACACCCGACGGTTCCATCTTCCAAACCACTGAATACGACTATAGTACGTTGGCCAACCGTATGCGCGAGCTGGCCTATCTTAACCACGGCATCACTATCACGCTCACCGATGAGCGCGAGAAGGATGAGAATGGCGACTATCGTAGCGAGACTTTCTACTCTGAGAATGGCCTTGTCGATTTCATCGCTTACCTTGACGACAACCGTGTGAAGCTCATACCCGAGCCTATCTACATCTCGGGCGAGAAAAACGACGTGCCAGTTGAGATTGCCCTCGAATACAATGATGAATACAAGGAAAACCTGCACTCTTACGTCAACAATATCAACACGATAGAAGGTGGTACCCACTTGCAGGGTTTTCGCTCGGGCTTGACGCGCTCGTTCAACGCCTATGTCGAGAAGAGCGGCCTGTCGGAGAAGTTGGAGAAGACGAAAGTGAAGATTTCTCCCGACGATTTCCGCGAAGGCTTGACGGCGGTCATCTCGGTGAAGGTGCCGGAGCCGCAGTTTGAAGGCCAAACCAAGACCAAGCTCGGCAACGACGAGGTGATGGGTATTGTCAACTCCATCGTTGGACAGCAGCTTTCCGACTATCTTGAGGAGCATCCCAAAGAGGCCAAGGTCATCTTCGATAAGATTGTCCTTGCCGCCCAAGCCCGCCAAGCCGCCCGCAAGGCTCGTGAGACGGTGCAACGCAAAGGTGCCCTGTCGGGATTCAGTTTGCCAGGCAAATTGGCCGATTGTTCCGACCGCGACCCCGCCAAGACGGAGCTTTACCTCGTGGAGGGTGACTCGGCAGGCGGTTCCGCCAAGCAAGGCCGCGACCGTAATTTCCAGGCCATTCTGCCTTTGCGCGGTAAGATTCTGAATGTCGAGAAGGCCATGCAACACCGCGTGTTCGACAGCGACGAAATCAAGAACATATACACCGCCCTCGGTGTGACCATTGGCACCGAAGAGGACAGCCAAGCCCTTAACCTTGAAAAGCTGCGCTACCACAAGGTCATCATCATGACCGATGCCGATGTCGACGGTAGCCACATCACCACACTTATTCTCACCTTCTTCTTCCGCTATATGCGCGAACTGATTGAAAATGGTTATGTGTATTGCGCCACACCTCCTTTGTATCTCATCAAGCGCGGCACCAAGCCTATCCGTTATTGTTGGACTGACGAGGAACGTTTCGCGGCCATGGCCGAATTGTCCAAGAACGGCACCGTGAGCGGCTACGACGTGCAGCGTTACAAAGGTCTCGGTGAGATGAATCCCGAGCACACCATGGACCCTGCCCACCGCACCCTGCGCCAAGTGACCATCGAGAACGCCATGGAGGCCGACCACATCTTCTCCATGCTGATGGGCGACGAAGTGGCACCGCGCCGCGAGTTCATTGAACAGAATGCCACATACGCGAATATCGATGCGTAATCATTGGAATTCAATATGATACGGAAAAGGAGAACCAGACGGCTCTCCTTTTTTGTCTTCTTGTTTTATGCAAATCTGAAAATCGGTTTTTATGATTTGCATAAAACTACAAAAACATCACGAAATAGACAGGCATGTAAATGATTGTTCCCTTGGTTTCCCATTTCTGGCCGTTTGTCCCATTTCTGGCCGTTTGATAAAACGATGCCCTTATTGATATGATAGTCAGGTGTCTGGGTGAAGTGCGTCAGTGCGACATGGATTTTATAGTCTTTCCCAGACTTCACCTCGATAGGCAACACTGAGAGGTTGTCGAAGTCGTCGATGAGAAAATCCACTTCGCCGTGGTGCTTGTTGTCGTAATAAAACAGATTGTGGCCATGTGCCTTCAGTTCCTGGGCAACCACCGACTCATAAACAGAACCTAAATTGATGCTTGGCGTATCTTCGAGTATGGGCAGGATGTTGGTTTTGTACAAAATGTTGGTCAGTAGACCGACATCATTCAAGTAGAGTTTCAACAAGTTTTTCCGCGCCGATTCCACCAAAGGGAATCTTGGATTGGAAATGGCTTTCACTTCAAGCGCAATGCCAGAAGAAATCAGATAGTCGAATTCGTCTTGATAATCAGAGAATTGCTTCCCTGCCTTGTTTTCTATATCCTTTACTACGACACGCTTTTTCTTGTTTTCGAGGTTCGAGGGAATCATTTGGAACACGTTTTGGATTTTCAGTTTGTGTTCGGCATCATAACGCGAGGCATCTGCACCATAATAACGATGGATTTCGGTTTGTATGCGCCTCAGTTTCATAATGTTTCGTTCCGAGAGATAGGAGTTTATGGCATCGGGAAGTCCGCCGGTCAGAAGATATTCACGGAAAAGTGTCATCATCCTTTGGTGAAGGGAGTCGTCAAGGCTTTGCTGCGCATGATATTTATCCCGCACAAACGAAATGGTTTCCTCGTTAAATCCATTTGCCCAAAGAAACTCTTCGAAATCAAGTGGATACATCTGCAAGGTTTCAATGCTTCCTATAGGAATGCTCGGCGTTTGGAGCAAAGTCACGCCAAGCAGCGAACCGCTACAGATGTAGGTGTATCTGTCGTCGTCTTTCAGGAACTTCAACAAAGTGAGGAACACGGGATAGGTTTGGATTTCGTCCAAAAAAACGAGTGTGTTTTCCTTTTTGCGCAGTTTGTTTCCCGCAAAAGTGCCGAGCATGGTGTAAAAGTCAATTATGCTCCGTACATTGGCAAACATACGGCTACCTGTACTGTCGGCCTGTAGATTGATTTCCACATAATTGGGGAACAGTTTCTTGCCCACATGTCGGATGATATAGGTCTTTCCGATTTGTCGGGCTCCGTCAACCAGTAGGATTTTGTTCGATGGGGCAGACAAGAATTGAGTGATTTCTTCCTCTATTTTTCGCTTCAACATTTTCGTGTCTTATTTTTGAATGCAAAAATACTCATTTTTTGTATATTACAAGAATAATTGGTGAAATTTTTGTCATTTTTCCACCCAATTTTTAGTCTGTTTTTGTCATTTTTCCACCCAATTTTTAGTCTGTTTTTGTCATTTTTCCACCCGATGTTTTCTTTGGAAAAAATGGCACAAGAATTTTTTCATCCTCTCTGCTTGTATGTTTCAAATTAAATCGTGACCTTTGCCCAATAAAATTTCGATTATGCAAACATTCAAAAAAGGAGAGAAGATTGACAAGTATGTCATCAACTCGTTCGTAAAGAAAGGTGCTGTGGCTGAGTCATATACGGTGCTTGGCTCCGACGATATGATGTATTTCATGAAGGTGTACGACTTTGGCAAGATTCCCCATGAGCAGTTGTTTCAGGGCAAGGAGGTCTACGAAATCCAACTTTGCAAGGAGCTGAACACGGATGAGAACCAGAACGTTGTCCGCTATGTTAACAACGGCGAGGTGAAGAAAAGCAACACGGTCTATCATTACCTCGTGACGGAATTCTACCGTGGCACCCTCCTTTTGGATGCCGTTAGGACTGACGGCCGCTTCGACCTTGAAGACGCGGTGCAAATCACTCTTTGTGTTTTGAGTGGTTTGTCATTTATCCATTCCCGTGCATTGATACACAACGATATACGTCCGTCGAACATCATGCTCCAAGAATTGGATGACGGCATGTTGATGCCCACCATCATCGACTTGGGTCATATTTCATACATGGTCAAAGGACGCCCAACTTTCGTCGATGAGGACCTGATGCCGTATTTCCGTGCTCCAGAAACTTTCCGTTCGGTCTACACGGTGAAGAGCGACATCTTCTCCACGGGTGCGCTTCTTTATTTCCTGCTTTTCGGCAAGTCGCCGTGGGAAGGCATGGATTTGAGGGTTTTTGAGGGTGACAAGCAAAAGATTGCCGATGCCCTGAAAAAAGCAAGGAAACAAGACCTCGTTTTGGAGACGGAAGATGTGCAACTTCCTGATTATTTGAAGGCTATCCTATTGAAGGCTTTGGCCAAGAAGCCTGACGATCGCTTTGCTTCGGCGGCTGATTTCGCCCAAGCTTTGTTGGAACAAGTGATGCCTGAGCTGGCGAAACGCATGGAAGAGGAAGAGGCGAAACCGCAAGCCGAAACGCAAAACAACAGCGGCCCTACGATTACGTTCAAAAAAGGCTCAGGCAACGGTTTCGACAATGTGACGGGTCGCGACGAGCTGAAGGAACAGCTGCGCAAGGAAGTGCTTTTTGCCTTGCAGAATCCCGAAAAGGCAAAGCTCTATAAGCTTCCAGTCATCAATGGTGTGTTGCTTTATGGCCCTCCTGGATGTGGTAAAAGCTTGGTTTTGAATAGCTTTGCTGAGGAATTGGGCTTCAACTACACCATCATTCATGGCCCCGAAATGGGTCATATCTATCAGGAAGGTGTGTTGGACAACCTGCAACGGATGTTCGATGCGGCTGAAATCAAGGCTCCGTTTGTGATTTGCATCGACGAACTCGAATTCTTGGCACCCAATCCCAACGGCGAAGGGGAGGAGAATGTCACGCCACAGATTTCGGCCTTGTACGGCATGATGAACGAGTGCTCCAAGAAGGGCATTCTCGTGGTGGCCACGACCAACCGTCCCGACCTCATCGACCAGTCCATTATGCGTATCGGATGCTTCGACCGTGTGTTCTTCGTGCCTCAACCTGACTTCGAGGCGCGTAAAGACATTTTTATGGATCACCTGAAAGACCGTCCCTGCGAGGAACTCGACTTTGACGAATTAGCCAAAATGTCGGACGATTTCAACGCAGGCGACATCACCGAGGCCGTTAACGAGGCTGCCATGACCGCTGCTTACAACGACGTGCCGATTTCGCAGAAGATTCTCGTCGACGTGCTGAAGTACAAGAATCCGACTTATTCCACCAAGACCCGTATCGGTTTCAACAAGAGCTTGAAATGACAATTAAGACATTGGTTTCTAATTATTTGAAGTCGATTGGCGTTGCTGCGAAGCGGAGCGAATTGGGACTCAATTTCACCTATGATGGGTGGAACTTCTTGTTGTGGAACGACAAAGAAGATCCTATGTTTTTCCGCCTCATCCTGCCAGGTGTCTTCGACGTGACCGATGACAACTACGCCGAGGCGCTCATGGCCTGCAACAACGTCAATTGGAACTACAAAGTGGTGAAGGCTGTGCTTTACGACTACGAGGACAAACACGAGCGCGGCGCGTCAGTGTGGATGTGTTATGAGCAGCAACTTGATGGCGCCCCACAAATTGAGGAATTGATTCCACGTGCTGTCCACAGCCTCATCGCTGCTGCCGAAGCGTTTAATAAAGAAATGAATGATGATTAACCATTTTGAATATATAATCTGAATCACAAAACCTGCAAAACAATGCAAAACTTAAAGAGTAGTGAAAGGCGGCTTCACAACCGTGTTGCCGCCGGGAAGCAACCAGTTGGCGTGCTTCCCCCAAATAAACAAGTAATTTTGAGGGTTTTGCGAGTTTTGTGATGAAAAAAACACAACTCTATGAGAATCAAATTCTTACTAATCTCAATGCTGTTAGCAAACATGGCTTTGGCCCAATACTCCCCCGCTGGCGACAAAATCAAGACCGAATGGGCTTCGAAAGTAAGCCCTGAAAACGCACTGCCCGAGTATCCTCGTCCTCAGATGGTGCGTCCCGAATGGAAAAACCTCAATGGATTGTGGCAGTATGCCATCACGCCGAAAGGGGAGAGGCAACCCGCTCGTTATGAGGGCGATATTCTGGTTCCGTTCTGCATCGAGTCGTCGTTGTCGGGCGTGCAGAAAGAAGTGGGACAGGATAGTGCACTTTGGTATCAAAAGACGTTTGCTGTACCAGCCAACTGGAAAAACGGCCGCATTTTGCTGCATTTCGGTGCGGTGGACTGGATGACCGATGTGTGGGTGAATGGCATTAAAGTTGGTTCACACACAGGTGGTTACACGCCTTTCACCTTTGATGTCACCCAAGCCGTTCAGCAGAAAAACAATGTGATGACGGTTCGCGTGTGGGACCCTACTGACAAGAGCTATATTCCGCATGGCAAGCAGGTGGCCAAGCCGCATGGCATTTTTTACACCGCTGTGACGGGCATCTGGCAGACCGTATGGCTCGAGAATGTTCCCGAGGACTACATCGAGAACCTCGTCATTGTCCCTGACGTGGACCGTTCCATGGTCAAGGTGGAGCTCGATTTCACGAACCCGACCAAGGACGATCTCTATCAGGTGGAAGTGTCGTTTGAAGGCAAGACCGTCGCCACGGGCAAGTCCATCAACGGGCAAGCTGTGGAGGTGAACATGCCTGAAGACTTCTTGCGTTGGACACCCGACCATCCGTTTTTGTACGACATGAATGTCAGTGTGTTGCGGAAGGGGAAAATCGTTGATGCGGTGGACAGCTACTTTGCCATGCGCAGTTTTGGTACGATGCGTGACGAGAGTGGCATCATGCGCCTCACACTGAACGGACTACCCATTTTCCATTTCGGCCCATTGGACCAAGGCTGGTGGCCTGATGGTCTTTACACTGCTCCCACAGACGCGGCGTTGGCTTACGATGTCCAGAAAACCAAGGACTTGGGCTTCAACATGATCCGCAAGCATGTGAAGGTGGAGCCAGCGCGTTGGTATTACCATTGCGACCGCATCGGCCTCATCGTTTGGCAGGACATGCCGAGCGGTGGTCGCGGCCCAGGCTGGCAGACGACCCAATATTTCGTCGGGCCAGAGTCGTTGCGCACCGCCGAATCGGAGGAGTGTTACAAAAAGGAATGGACGGAAATCATCAACAGTTTGAGGTCTGTGCCATGCATCGGTGTTTGGGTGCCGTTCAACGAATCCTGGGGACAGTTCAAGACCCCTGAAATCGTTGAAATGACCAAGAAACTCGACCCGACGCGCTTGGTGAATCCCGCTTCGGGCGGCAACTTCTATGCCTGCGGCGACATCCTTGATTTGCACAACTATCCTGAGCCGAAAATGGTGCTTTACGACCCGATGCGGGCCACTGTGTTGGGCGAGTACGGCGGTATTGGGCGCAAGGTTGAAGGTCACACTTGGGTGAAAGACCAAGGCTGGGGCTACGTGGAGTTTGATACTGAGGAAAAGGTGACGGATACTTATGTGGAATATGCCGAGCAGTTGTACAAGATGGCCTTCCAAGGCTTCTCGGCAGCGGTTTACACCCAGACCACCGACTGTGAAACCGAGTTGAACGGTCTGATGACCTATGACCGGAAGGTGGTGAAGATGAACGAGAAACGACTCTTGCAAATCAATCGGAAGATTAGCCACGCGTTGGCGGAATAGAACAAAAAAAGGTGCGCAACTGCGCACCTTTTTTGTTAGAAAACACATTCCTTATTTGACTTCACCAGTGATGGTGATTTGAGTGCCATAAGTGCCGGTTTCGATATCGGCGTGCTTGATAAGAACCAATGCAATGTTTTCACCATTGATAATGGCCAGCATGTCGTTGTAGTCTGCATCGTGGTCGGTCGTGATTTTGCGATACGAATCAACGGGATCGACATTCTCATTCAGGTTCATGAAGTAAGCAGTTTTTTCGGCCAAAGTGGTGATTTCTGCGAAGTCGTTGCCATCGCAAACATACAACGAGGCACCATCGATGGGTTTCAGTGTAGCATACACGTCTTTGTAGCTACCAGTCCATTGCAGACCATAGGAGGCCATTTCCTCTTCAGTATTACCCATGAGGTTGGCACCTTTACGCACCCATTCAATGGATTTGCCCAACAGCGGAATGACGGGCTCTTGGATTTTCAGAGTGATGGTGGCGCCGTTCGTTTCACCAGCTTCATCGGTCACAACGGCTTTAATGACAGACTCGCCAATGATTTCTTCTCTCTCGAGTTGGTAAAACACTGAATCAGTGTAGACATAGGAGGTTTCGCCAGTGAGGTCAACGTTAGCCCATTCGGCATCATCAACATAGACTTTCAGTGAGGACAACTTCTTCATGGTCTGAGGGTTGCTGGTCATGATGAAACCGAATTGGTTTTGGGTGTACATTTGAACGACGTCGCCGTCTTGAACAAACCCTTCATCAACTTTGACGGAGATGGTGGGTTTCGGGTCAGTGATCTCTTGTGTGCAGCTTGCAAAGAAAGCAACGCTGACGAGGCACATGAGTGCTAAAGCTAATTTCTTCATTTTTTAATGATTTTAGATTAGTAATTAGGTTGATTGTTTAAAGATTTTCTTTTCAAAGAACGCTGCAAAGATAGCAAATACTTTGCCAAACTTGTCAGAACTGCCAAAAAAAAATAAAAAAAGCCTGTTTGTGGCAGGCTTTTCTTACTTTTAATGCAGTTTCATTTTCTGTTTTAGTCTTCAACGATTGCTTCGTTCGGGCAAGCGCCGGCGCAAGTTCCGCAACCAACGCAGGTGTCGGGGTCGATGACATAGATGTCGCCTTCCGAGATAGCGCCCACTGGGCATTCATCAATGCAAGTGCCGCAAGCAACGCAGCCGTCTGTGATTCTGTAAGCCATAATGTTTAATTTTTAGGTTAGTTTTCTTGATTTTAATGTTAGTTTCGAGCCGCAAAAATACTACAAGTTGGTAAATCTGTAACCCTTTTTGCTAATTTTTACATATTCTAAATTAGCGGTTCCTCAAAAGCCGTGCCAAAATACTTCCAAAAGAAAAAAAATAAAATTGGAAAAACCTTGTTTTTGCACCTATTTAATATGTATCTTTGCACCGAAAATCTTTTTCCGTTTTCACGGAATGAAATTTTAAATCTGAAATATTAAATCTTTAAATAACAAAAATATGACAGCAAAAAGTAAAGTTGTAGCGCTTGAGCATGTCGTCATCCGCTTCTCGGGAGACTCTGGCGATGGTATGCAACTTACCGGAAATCTTTTTTCGGATTCAACAGCATTTGCCGGAAACGATTTCGCCACTTTCCCGGACTATCCGGCTGAAATCCGTCCGCCGCAAGGCACGGTGGCTGGCGTAAGCGGTTTCCAAGTGCATTTCGGTCACAAACCCGTTCACACCACTGGCGACCTCTGCGACGTGCTGGTTGCTATGAACCCCGCCTCCATCAAGGCAAATATGCGCTGGCTCCGCCCAGGTACGATTATCATTTTCGACTCCGACTCGGTCACTGAAAAGGCTTTGGAAAAGGCTGGTTATGAAGATGATCCGACCGTCGATGGCACTTTGGCCGACTATCAAGTCGTGAAGGCTCCCATTTCGGAACTCACCAAGGAAGCCCTGAAAGACTTCGGCATGGACAACAAGTCGATGCTCAAGTCGAAGAACATGTTTGCCCTCGGCATCGTGATGTACCTGTTCAACCGCGAATTGGACACCGTCTACGCTTATTTCGAGACTAAGTTCAAAGGCAAGGATCAAGTGATTAAGGCCAACCGCACTGTTTTGGATGCCGGTTACCATTATGCAGACACTTGGGAACTCTTCACCAATACCTACCGTGTGGAAGCTGCCGACCTTGAGAAAGGCAAGTACCGTAACATTACGGGTAACACCGCCGCCGCTTGGGGCCTGATGGCCGCTTCCGAGAAGTCGGGTCGCCCGCTCTTCCTCGGTTCCTATCCCATCACTCCCGCCACCGACATTTTGGCCGAACTGACCAAATACAAGAACCTCAACGTCAAGGCATATCAGGCTGAAGACGAAATCGCCGGCATCATGTCGTCCATCGGTGCTGCCTATACGGGCTGCCTCGCCGTGACAACGACCTCTGGTCCTGGTCTTTCGCTGAAGAGCGAAGCTATGGGTCTTGCCGTGATGACGGAGCTTCCGTTAGTCATCATCGACGTGCAGCGTGGCGGTCCCTCCGCTCCGCTCGTGGTCATCGCTGCCCGCAGCTCTGCCGGTTGCTTCTACACCGCTTACGAAGCCGCCCGTATCGCCATGGAGCACATGACGCCTGTCATTATGCTCAGTGACGGTTCGTTGGGCAACGGCTCCGAGGTGTTCCGCATCCCCAAAATGGCCGATCTGCCGAGCATCACGCCTCCTTTGGCCAAGGCCGACGATCCGAATTACATGCCTTACCGCCGCGACGAGAAATGGTTGCGCCGCGAATGGGCTATTCCGGGCACGCCTGGCTTGCGTCACCGCGTTGGTGGTCTGGAGAAGGAAAACGGCAAGGGCAACCTGTCCACCAATCCTGAGAACCACCAGTTGATGACAGAACTCCGTGAAGAGAAGATCAACCGCGTTGCCAACGACATCCCGCTGCAAGAAATCTACGGCGACAAGAACGCCGACCTCCTCGTGGTGAGCTGGGGTGGCACCTTCGGCACCGTCCGCACCGCCGTCGAGGGCTTGATGGAAGAAGGCAAGAGCATCGCCCATGCCCATTTCGACTACATCATGCCGTTGCCGCGCAACACTGAGGAAGTGCTGCAAGGTCACAAGAAGATTGTGGTCTGCGAAATCAACCGCGGCCAGTTTGCCAAGTACCTGCGCATGAACTTCCCGGAGTACAAGTGCGAGCAATATAATAAGGTGATGGGTCTGCCGTTCACCATCGGCGAACTCGAGACCAAGTTTAACGACCTCTTAAAATAACACGACTATGGAAAATCAGAATATTGAAAATCAGGCTGTCCAACTGACAAAAGAAGATTTTGCAAGCGATCAGGTGGTGAAATGGTGCCCCGGCTGCGGTGACCATGCCATTCTGAAGGCCGTTCAGGACATTTTCCCGAAGTTGGGTAAGAAGAAGGAAGACATCGTTGTCGTCAGCGGCATCGGCTGCTCCTCGCGCTTCCCCTACTACATGAACACGTATGGTTTCCATAGCATCCACGGTCGTGCTGCCGCTGCCGCCACTGGCGTGAAGTTGGCCAACCCGAACCTCAGCGTGTGGATGATCACCGGCGACGGCGACTGCACCGCCATCGGTGGCAACCACTTCATCCATGCTTGCCGTCGTAACATCGACATCAACTTGATCCTGTTCAACAACCGTATCTACGGCATGACCAAGGGTCAATTCTCGCCCTGCACCTTCCGTGGCACGAAGACCAAGACTTCGCCGCAAGGCACTTATGAAGACCCGTTCAATCCGGGCGAACTCGCCATCGGTGCCAAGGCCACTTTCTTTGCCCGTGGCGTGGACATCAACCCGAAGGAATTGAGCGAGATTTTCTGGGAGTCGTATAAGCACGACGGCATCGCCGTGACTGAAGTCTTGCAAAACTGCATGATTTTCTCCAACGGTGTGCATGAGAACATCACCGGTAAGGACGTCCGCGACGACATGCAAGTGAAGTGCGTCCACGGCCAGCCGCTCATCTTCGGCAAGAACCGCGACAAGGGTATCCGCCTCAATGGCAACCAACTTGAAGTGGTCACCATCGGCGAGAACGGCATCACCGAGAAGGACTTGCTCGTCCACGACAAGACCACTGAGGACACGGGTGTCCACATGATGCTGGCACACATGATGCCGCCTCATTTCCCCGTGGCCATCGGCGTCATCCGCGACGTGAAAGCCCCGACCTTCAACGACAGCCTCGTCGAGGTCATCGAGAAGGAAAAGGCCGCCTCGAAGATCAAGAACATGGACGACCTGCTGAACAGCGGTTCGACTTGGACGATCGAGTAATCACAAAGCGTCTTGAAATGAAAAATCCCGTTCTTTGGAGCGGGATTTTTTTTATTATTTGGTGGTTGTTTAGAAAAATGATTACTTTTGCAATATGAAGACAAAAAATGAATATATTGAACTAATTGAAAATCAAGAAGATGAATTGAGAACGGGTTTTGGAGTTCGCTCGCTTCGTCTGTTTGGCTCGGTGTCTCGTGATGAACAGGTGGAGGGAAGTGATGTCGATGTCTGTGTTGAAATGGAGCCTCAAGCCTATTTGATGGTACGATTGAAACGATTCCTTGAGCGTCTTTTGGATTGTTCAGTTGATGTCGTTCGGATGCATAAACACATGAATCCGTATCTTTTACAAGAAATCAATCGAGATGGAATTTACATCATCAGACCTGAAGGTTATACTTTTTTGACGTTATAGTTGGACAAAATCTTGTATTCTCAATACCTTTACATACGGGAATCCAATGTCTTTCAGAACATTGAAGTGCTTATCGTTTGAAACAAGTAATTCTGCTCTTCCGCAAATGGCGCAGTCAACAAACTTATTGTCGTCAGGGTCTGTCACAATATAACCAAAACGCCATGAAGGGTAGACCCTGATAAAGTTAGGCATATTTATCAGAGTCTTAATGATGGCTTCGGCAAAAGCAGGTGAAGTCTTTTCCGAAATGATTTCCTCATATTCCAACAAAATTTCATTGGAAACGCAAATCTCCAATTGTCTGCTCAAAAAGTTAGTCCAAACTTTGTGATAAGGGCTTTTTGAAGGCAGAATGGCGAGGAGACAATTGGTGTCAATAACAATCCTTCTCATTTCATTGGCGGATAAGGCGTTCTCCAATGCTCGTTCAAAATGCGCTCAATGGCTTCACCGTTTAGACTACCTTCATCCCAAAGACGGTCGGCTTCTTCTTGAACTTGTTTGGCATAGAATTCGGCCAAAACTTCTTTCAATTCAAGCATCATCTTTTCGCTGTCGCAATGATTGAACATTTCGAGCAGGTGCAACTGGATTGGATTCAATGTGGTTTGTTCGGCGTACATGGTTTTCTTGTTTTCAATGCGCAAAAATACAAAAACGAACCATTCTCCGCAAGATGACAGAGAAAATCATTATCTTTGCAATCGTAAAACAATCAGCGATGAGCGAAGAAGAGAAGAAAACCGATGACGAAGAGAAAACCATCCCGAGACCTGAAGGATATACGATTGTGAAGTATGCCTTTGGATGGGTGTTGTTTATTTCAATGCTTTTTGGTTTGGTGATTTCTGCTGTCCTCATAGTGGCTTTTAATGATTATTTTAGTGAGACATCTGGTTGGTTGGTTTGGATAATGCCTCTAGTTGTTTATGCATTGTTATGGATTATTGGGCGAAAAATCACAGAAGTGAAAGTGAATCTCAAAATAACCGACGAGGGTTTGGAACAGGCAAGATTGTCAGGCTCAAGATTTTATCCTGAGCATCGGTTAATTAAATGGGAGGATATGAAATGTTTTCATCCTTATGGAAGGAGAAATAGATGTCAAAATTTTTACATAAGTGTTAGAAACAATATGAATTTCCGAATATCTGTCCCAGTGCTTGCTCTGTCTAAGTGGCGAAAGGACAATAGTGATATTTTTGAAGAGTTTCGAACTGTCTTTTGGGAAATGGCACCTGATCATAATGTGCATGTTGCCTTCTTTGCAATTACATAAATTAAACTATGAAAATCCCCTTCAAACCTGGAACACTGATTTATCCCCTGCCCGCCGTGATGGTCACCTGCGGCGACTGCGAGGAAACCTACAATATTATTACGGTGGCTTGGACCGGCACGATTTGCTCCGACCCGCCCATGTGCTACATCTCCGTCCGCAAGGAACGCCATTCGCATAACCTCATCATAAAAAACAAGGAGTTCGTCATCAACCTGACGACGGAAGACTTGGCCGCCGCCACCGACTGGTGCGGTGTGCGCTCAGGCCGCGATTACAACAAATTCAAGCAGATGCACCTGCACACCGAACCCGCCCAAATCGTGAAAGCCCCATTGATTGCCGAATCACCGTTGAGCATCGAGTGCAAGGTGGTGGATGTGAAGGAATTAGGCTCGCACGATATGTTCATTGCCGAGGTGGTGGCCGTCAATGCGGAGGAAAAACTCATCGACAAGGGCACGGGTGCGTTTCAACTCAATCACGCCAAGCCTTTGGCCTATTCTCACGGCAAGTATTACGGCCTCGGGGAGAAAATCGGCGGCTTTGGTTTTTCGGTGAAGAAAAAGAAATGAAGTTGCTTGAAAATGAGATAAATTTGTATTTTTGCGGTTGTAATAACTTTAAATGCAATAGAATATGAAAAAACTTGCGATTGTTTTGGCTTTTGTTGTTTTAAGTTTAGGTTTGAAGGCAGAATGTCCGCCCGAAGTTGAAGATTTTACTTTCACGGATTGTTATGGTGTTGAGTATAATCTGTTTGAATTGCTTGATAATGGGCAGTATGTGTTGATGGAGCTTCGCGATTATACTAATGGTAATGTTTCAGGAATAAGCTCTTTGTATCATCGATACGGTTGCAATGGACGAGGCATTTTTCTTCTTGAATTGTTTCCCCAAAAGAATGATAGTGTCGCGCAGGCTTGGATTGATAACTACATAGTAGAGTTTCCAGTGGTGACTGGTGATGGAGGAGGAGATGAGTTCTTTGAGCAATATCAGGACTGCTTTGGATCCAGTTGGTATGGACTAATGCTAATTCATCCTGACCATACTATTCATGAGCACATTATGTATCTGGATGATTTGGATTCAATATTTTGGACTTCAGGTATTATTCCTGATGATTGCAATTTTGGATTCTGTTCGGCACCTCGCAATTTGACAGTTGAAAGCATTGATTCTAATCGATATCAGCTCTCATGGGAAGGTGATGAAGAGGTTTTATACTATCATCTTTATTATAATACACAGTATAATTCACAGTTTATAATGAATGTATATGACACGGTTTGCGAAGTGAGTTCTGGAGCTTGCTATTCTGTTGTATCGCATTGTGCAGACGGGTCAGAGTGTGGGTCTGATACGGTATGTATTGCACCTCGAGCCATTGATTTTCTTGCAACGGATTGCCACGGTAACGAAATTCATTTGTTTGATATTCTTGATAGTGGGAAATACGTCATGATAGATTATTTTTGGTACACTTGTAGCGGTTGCAGAGAGATTATGCCGAATATTGTTGAAACCTATCATCGCTACGGTTGCAATGAGGAGGACATTTACTATATTGAAGTGGATCAGTATGATGACAATGAAAGATGCTTGCTATGGTGTGACGAATTTGGAGTGAAGTTCCCCACCATAAGTAAGGATGGTGGAGGTGAAGAAATTGCAATGCTTTATCATTTGAGTTTTGCTCCTCACTATTTTTTAATAGCTCCAGACCATACTATCGTTTGGAACTGTAATTCAGGGTATCCATTCGAGTATGCTTTTGATTTTTTTGATTTGCAGTCTGTTATCAATGCGTATGAAGCTATTGGGATAGAGGAACATCTTTGTTATGAAGGGATGAATGAAAATGATGGACAAAATCTCAGTCTTTTCCCCAATCCCGCTGATGATTTTGTGACTCTTACGGTGGAAAGTTCAAGTTTAGTGCGAATCTATAATGCATTAAGCCAATTGATGGATTCGTTTGTTTCTGATAATCAGCAAGTAAGAATTGAAACGAGCCGTTATCCAGAGGGCTTGTATTTCATTCAGGTCGATGGGAAGAACTATGGGAGGTTTGTAGTTAGCCATTAAGAAATGCTTAAGCAGTTTCAATTATATATTAATAGGTATAACCTTCTCGCTGAAGTCGACCGCCTCATTCTGGCATTGAGCGGCGGTATCGACTCAATGGTGCTGGCCGATTTACTGTTGAAATTGAAAGTGCAATTTGTCGTGGCGCACTGCAATTTCCATTTGCGCAGTGCGGAATCCGATGGCGATGAAAAGTTTGTTCGCGAGTTTGCGGAAAAGCATGGGGTTCAATGCTTTGTGAAGCATTTTGAAACTGTAGAATATGCCGAAGAACAAGGTATTTCCATCGAAATGGCTGCCCGCGACCTGCGCTATGCGTGGTTTGAGGAACTGAGGCAACAACTGAACTACGACAAAATTGCAGTTGCACACCATGCCGATGACCAAGCCGAAACTTTTTTCATCAATCTGTTGCGCGGTGCCGGACTGCGTGGTTTGAAAGGAATGCAATCGAAAAATGGTGACATTATTCGTCCTTTGCTATGGGCTTCGCGGGAGCAGATTCATCAATATGCAGTTAAAAACCAAATTCTTTGGCGCGAAGACCATACCAATGCCGAGAGCGTTTATCTGCGCAACAAAATCCGCAACCGACTTTTGCCCGTTTTCGACGAACTTCAACCTGAGGCGCGACAAGGTTTGTATAAGTCCTTGGAGCATCTTTCTGCTGAGAATGAGTTGTATAGGGTTTTGTTGAATGAAAAACTGTCCCATATTGTAGAGGACCAGGATGGCGCGCTCGTCATTGCGAGGAGGAACGACGAAGCAATCCAGCCTGAATTATCTAAGTCTTTTCGTTTAAATCTGGATTGCTTCACTGCGCTCTCAACGACGCAAAGCGAACAGCTTCTTTTCGAGTGGTTGCGGCAGTATGGCTTCAACACCGATCAATGCCGTTTCATTTTTGAGGCGATGGAAACGGGCATCGGAAACAAATATTGTTCTCCAACTCATCAGTTGGTGATAGGAAGAAACGAATTACAACTCTCTGAAATCAAGCCTGTTGAAGATGCAGAAATCCAAATCGAAATAGGGAAGGGGGAAATCATTTCGCCCATTCATCTTTGTTTTTCCCAAATTGAAAAAAGTTCCGATTTCGTCATAGACAAGTCATCGGATGTGGCCTTGTTGGATGCCGACAAAATCCAGTTTCCATTGACATTGCGTCATTGGCGGCATGGTGACCGTTTTCATCCTTTGGGTATGAAAGGCTCCAAACTGTTGAGCGATTTCTTTGTGGATCAGAAGTTTACGGAAGCACAAAAGCAGAGCGTCTTTCTGTTGGTTTCCGCCGAAAATGAAATCCTTTGGGTGGTTGGTTATCGCATTGATGACCGATTTAAGATTACAAATGCAACAAAGTCTATATTTGTTTGCAGACTTGAAAGTTAAATTTTGCAGGAAATAAAAATATTCCTATTTTTGCGCAAAATTCACTGAGTTATGGAGAACAATCCGATGGAATTTGGACTTAAGAATCAGGAAATTAGGGCGTTGCGCGATGTATTGGCTTCCGTACCCGAAGTGGAAGAGGCTATCATTTACGGTTCACGGGCGAGGGGAACAAACCGGATTTCGTCGGATATTGATATGACATTGAAAGGCAGTAACTTAACCTATCTTCAATTGGCACTTTTGGATGCCAAGATTGACGATTTGTATTTGCCTTATTTTGTGGATTTGAGTCTGTTCTCGATGATTAAAAACACTGATTTGATTGAGAGCATTGAGCGTGAGGGGAAAGTGCTATATAGTAATTCTGTTATGAACTAATATATTAAATAATAAATATTTATAATATGAAAAAACTCTTTATCTGCCTGCTGATGGCTTTCGTTGCCGTCATGCCTTTGAGAACGCAGGCTCAAATCATTGACCCTGTGAAATGGTCCATCACGATTGAGGACCTCAACGAGAACGAGTTCGACTTGGTTGCTACGGCTACCATCGACCCACAGTTCCACATCTATTCCACAAAAATGCCCGATTTGGCTCCTTTGCCGACGGTGTTCGACATCCAAACCTCGGAGTATTTCGAGGCCGTGGGTGAGGCTCGTGACCTTACCGATGTCGCACTTTACTACGACGACATCTTCGAAACGGAGTACAAACAGTTTGCTGGGTCGGCGGCTTTTGCCCAGACCTTCCGTAAACTGAAAGACGGCAGTTTCCCCATTACGGGCGAGATTTCCTATCAGGCCTGCAAGGATGGCCAATGCGTCTCCTTGACCGAGGACGTCAACCTGATTTATGGCGAACCCGCTGTGATTGAGGCCGCTGAGCCTGAAACCACCGCTGGAACGAAGTCCAACATCTGGGGCATGATTCTCGAAGCCATTCTTTGGGGCTTCGCCGCGCTGCTCACGCCTTGCGTCTTCCCAATGATTCCCATGACTGTGTCGTTTTTCATGCATGGCGAAGGCGAAAGCAAGGCTCAAGGCCGTTTCAAAGCCTTTATGTACTTCGTTTTCATTGTGTTGCTCTACACCTTGCCCATCGCCATCATCATCATGGTGACCTGGCTTGTGGGTGGCAATAGCGTCACTGCCGACATCTTCAATTGGCTCGCCACTCACTGGCTGCCGAACATCATCTTCTTCCTTGTGTTTATGATTTTTGCGGCCTCGTTCTTCGGTGCGTTCGAAATCACCTTGGGCAGCAATATGGTGAACAAGAGTGATAGTAAGCAGGGTACCAATAGTTTAGGTGGCATCTTTTTCATGGCTCTGACCCTCGTTTTGGTGTCGTTTGCCTGCACGGGTCCCATCGTGGGCACGGTGCTCATCAAATCGACTTCCGGCGAGTTCTGGGCACCTATTGTGACGATGTTTGCTTTCGCGGTGGCCTTCGCCCTGCCGTTTGCCCTGTTCGCTTTCTTTCCGAATCTGCTCCAGCGTCTGCCCAAGAGTGGCGGCTGGCTCACTTCTGTGAAGGTCGTGTTGGGCTTCATCGAAGTCGCATTAGGCTTCAAGTTCCTCAGCGTGGCCGACCAAACCTACCACTGGCACCTGCTCGACCGCGAGGTTTATCTCGGCATTTGGATTGTGTGCTTTGCCTTGCTCGGACTTTACCTTCTCGGCAAAATCCGTTTCAAGGGCGAGAAGGAAGTCAAGGAGTTGGGCGTGTTCCGTTTGGTGCTGATTATCATTGACTTTACCTTCGTGATTTATATGATTCCGGGTATGTGGGGCGCTCCGTTGAAGGCGCTTTCCGGCTATCTGCCGCCCAAGCAAACTCTCGATTTCGACCTCAATAGAATCATCGAGGAGAACAGTGAGAAAGTGATTGAGTACGTGGATGCCAAGATGGCAAACGTGGCAATGGCACCGCAAAGCCAAGCGCGAACCGTTACCACTGAGGAGTTTACTGAGGAGCCCAAGTACGCAGATTTGTTCCATTTGCCGCACAATCTGAAAGGATACTTCGACTTTGACCAAGCGTTGGCTGCCGCAAAAGCCTTGAACAGGCCCATTTTCGTTGACTTCACAGGTCACGGTTGCGTGAATTGCCGCGAGATGGAAGCCAATGTGTGGAGCGACATGCGTGTGAAGGATATGCTGCGCAACGATTTCATTATCTGTGCTTTGTATGTCGATGACAAGACTTCGTTGCCCAAGGAGGAATGGTACACTTCGACTTACGACGGCAAGGAAAAGAAAACCATTGGACGCAAGTATGCCGACTTCCAAATCTCGAAGTTTGGCACCAACGCCCAGCCGTATTACTGCCTGATGGACCACAACGGCAACTTGTTGATGAAGCCTCGTGCCTACGATTTGGACAAGGACGCTTTTGTGGCTTTCCTGAAGGATGGTATCAAGAATTTCCAGGAAGGGACTTATTATCAGCATGTTATTGATTAAAGAATTGCCAACCATGAAGAAGATTTTGTTCTCCCTTGTGGTGTTGGCAGCAATGATGACTGGGGTACGGCCTGTGCAGGCTTGTACCTCAGTCATTGTTTCGGGTCACGTCACCAAGGACGGTCGCCCCTTGATTTTCAAGAACCGTGACACAAGCACGCTGCACAATTTGACCATTGTTGTGCAGGGAAGCCGCTACCGTTATATTGGTTTGGTGAACGCTGAGGACACTGCACCGATTAATGTGTGGGGCGGTCACAATGAGGCTGGTTTCGGCATCATCAACACGGCGGCCTATAATCTCAATGGCGATGGCGGCGACACTGACGGCGATGGCATATTGATTCGCAAGGCTTTGGAGCTTTGCGCCACGTTAGAGGATTTTGAACGTTTGCTTGACACGATGAATAAGCCTCGCGAGGTCAATTCCAATTTTGCCGTCCTCGATGCCCAAGGTGGCTGTGCCTATTATGAAACAGGCAATTACGACTATGTGAAGTTCGATGTCAACGACCCGAATGTTGCCTCAGAAGGTTACTTGATGCGCACCAATTTCGGTACGACGGGCAACCATAAACTTGACCAGGGCGTGGAGCGTTATTGCGCCATCACCGACTTCATGGCCGAGGCTTGTAAAGAAGGCAATCTGGAGCATGATTACCTCATCACATCGATTTCAAGATACCTGAAACATGGCGTGACCAAGCTCGATATGTATGATTTTATGCCTGAAAGCGAGAATGATACGCAGTATTTTCCCTTTGGAGATTACATCGCACGCTATTCCACTGCTTCAGTGATTCTTGTGCAAGGTGTCAGGCCAGATGAATCGCCGCTGAACACCGTGAGTTGGACGATTATCGGTTGGCCTTTGACTACGGTGGCTATTCCGTTGGTGCTTACTTCGTCTGGGAAACTGCCCGCCATTGTCACCGATGACGGTACAGGGCATTCATGGCTCAATGAAAAGGGTTTGCAACTGAAGCAACGGGTTTTCTCGCTTGAATCGGGAAACACTACCTCTTATGGTGACCTTTCCCAATTGTTCAACAAACAAGGAACGGGTATCTTGCAACAAATCCAACCCGTTGAAAAGGAGGTGATTAATCGTGGCGAGGAAGCTCTTGAAAAACTCCGCAAGAACACCAAAAACGCCAAGGACATTGAGGCATACTACGATTGGGTAGATGCTTATGTTGTGGAACGGTATCGGGAGTTGTTTTCAATTGAATGACAGTAAAATAGAATGATAATGAACGAAATCCTTCGCGTTGAGGGTTTGAGCAAGACGTTTAAACTCTCGCGCAAACAACAACAAATCGAAAGGACTGACCGCAAGGAAATTTTGGCGGTCGATAACCTTTCGTTTACCGCCAACAAGGGCGAGATTTTTGGGCTGCTCGGTCCCAATGGGGCGGGCAAGACCACGACCTTGCGCATGTTGGCCACTTTGATTGCCCCCGACAAGGGCGATGCTTTCATTGACGGTTGCTCTATCGTGAGCCAACCCGAACAAGTCAGGGCGAAAATCGGCTTTTTGACTTCTGAATTGAAGTTGGAAGATTTCTTCACGCCGAATTACCTGTTCGACTTTTTCTCCCAACTTTACGGCATTGCGCCCGAAGTGATTGCGCAACGCAAAGCCAAACTCTTTGAGCGTTTTGGCATCGACAAGTTCGCCGAGGTGAAGGTGGCCAACCTTTCCACGGGCATGAAGCAGAAGACCTCATTGGTGGTTTCGTTGGTGCACGACCCCGAGTTTGTCATCTTCGACGAGCCGACCAACGGCTTGGATGTGCTGACCGCCCGCACCGTGACGGACTATCTTCAGGAATTGCGCGAACAAGGCAAAACCATCATCCTTTCTACCCATATTTTTAGCTTGGTAGAGAAACTTTGCGACCGAGTGGGTGTCATCATTGACGGGCAAATGACGCACTGCGACACTTTGGAAGGCATCTGCGGAGGCCAGTCGCTCGAAGACCGGTTTTTCGACATTTACAAAGCCAAGAAAGGAGGGATGGAGTGATGAAAAACAACACTTGGACGATTATCAAAAAAGAATGCGCGCGTTTCTTCGGCGACCGCACTATGCTGCTCACCACGGTCATCATGCCGGGTTTGATGATTTACCTCATCTATTCCTTCATGGGCAACAACTTTATGAAACCCAAGGACTTGGGTCGTGCCACGCTCTATGTGGAGAATGTGCCTGAAAGCATAAGCCCGATGTTGGAAGCCTTGCCTATGGATATGGTGACCGAAGGCACTGATTTCGAGCAACTTCGCGGAAAACTTGCCTTGAAGGAGAGCAAGTTTGTCTTGCTGACATTCCCCGAAGGATTCGATTCGCTGACTGCGCAATACGACCCAGCGAGTGGTTTGGCCGCTCCGAATGTGCAACTGCTCTACAATTCGGCTTCGGAATCGTCGCAACAGGCTTATTCGATGGTGAGTTCGGTATTGAACGGCTACGAAAGCACTATCTGTAACCGCTTCGACATCAACGCTTCCGAAGATGGAATGGCCGTTTATGACTTGGCTTCTAACGAGGATGTCGTGGGCAACTTCTTCAGCGAACTGATTCCCATGTTGCTCCTTTTGATGGCTTTCACGGGCTGCATGTCCATTGCTCCGCCGTCCATTGCAGGCGAGAAAGAACGTGGCACCATCGCCACTTTGTTGGTCACGCCGATGAAACGCCGTGAATTAGCTTTGGGCAAGGTGTTGAGCCTGTCATTTTTCGCTATGTTGAGCGGTTTGTCGAGTTTCATGGGCATGATGCTTTCGTTGCCGAAACTGATTCACGCCGATGAGTTAGGGATGGATGCCAATATCTATCAGGTGTCGGATTATGTTGTGCTTCTTTTGCTGATTTTCAGCACAGTACTGGTTTTAGTTTCGGTCACTTCCATTATCTCGGCGCAAGCCAAATCGGTGAAGGCGGCTTCGGCGGTCATGGCACCCTTGATGCTTGTGGTGATGTTGGTCGGCATGATTCCGATGATGTCGAGCACAAAGGTGGCCAACCTTGCGTATTTTGCCATCCCGATTTACAATAGTGTGCTTTCCATGTCGCAAGTCTTTGCCCATGAAGCCAGCACGATAGCCCTTCTCCTCACTTTGATTTCTAACTGCTTGTACGCCATTCTCGGTGTCTGGATTCTCACGAGGATGTTCAACAGCGAGAAGGTGATGTTCTCGAAGTGAGTCATAATGAAAACGGAAGAGCCAACCGACTCTTCCGTTTTTCATTCTTTCAGTAGCTCTTCCACCTTCTGTATCAATTCTTTGGTCGGTCCGATGATTGTTTCAATCTCTTCCTCCGTGATGGAATAGTAGCAGTTATAGTCGCCTTTTTCTCTGAGTTGCTCCATTCTTGACAAAAATGCTCCCAATCTTGAATCTACTTTTCCGGCCTTTACGAAATGAAGTCCGAATTGGGTTAGTAGGCCATCATGTGTATGTGCAACCAGTTCATTCTTAATGAGTAAGGCTTGTACTGCATGGTAGCAGGCATAATAATATCGGTTGGATGCAATGTCCCAATACTGTTGTTTGCACATCTCATCTGCTTGCTCAAGGAAACGGTGCGCTTTTTCCATTTGTAGGTTTACTACTATGGCTCTTTCATCGTCAGTCAGTTTCATGCCAAAGGTATTGCGTCGTCGATGACATTGTGATAAAACGGAGTGAAACTGTTTTCTTCCCATTCCTTGGCGGTGTACATGATGGGGTTGATATACTCGCCAATCTCCCAACCGAGTTCACGCAATGGATAAGAAACCGTGTCGTAGTCTTCGGGCAACAACTTTTCCTTGTCAAGAATGATGAGGATATCCCAGTCGGAATTGGCATGGGCATCGCCTCTCGCCCTTGAACCATAGAGCAAGGCATGTCCGCCCGATGGCAAGTTCAGCAACAAAGTCTGCTTGATGTCGTTGATGACTTTTTCTTCCATTTTCTGTCCGTTTCTTTTGCAAAATTAGACATTATTTTTGAATCAGATGGATCTTGGGCAAAAAAAGAGGGAAAGGCGATGAATTTGCCCTTCCTTCTTCATAGTTGTCTTTTTTGAAAATTATACTACTTCGCCATTTCGGCATAATGCTGATAGAAAGCAATAATCGTCTCGATGCCCTTGTAGAAGTGGTCGAGGCGGTAGTTCTCGTTGGGTGAGTGGATGGCATCTTCGCCGAGGCCGAAGCCCATCAGGATGGACTTGATACCTAACACCTTCTCGAAAGTAGAGATGATCGGGATGGAACCACCAGAACGCATCGGGATGGGCTGCTTGCCGTAGGTGTTCATGTAAGCAGCTTCAGCAGCCTTGTAAGCCGGCAGGTCGATGGGGCAGACGTAAGCCTCGCCGCCATGCAACGGCGTGACCTTTACCGTGACGTAGTCGGGAGCTTCCTTTTCAAAGTACCTTTGCACCAACTTGGCAATCTTCTCATGGTCTTGGTGTGGCACCAAACGGCATGAGAGTTTGGCGTAAGCTTTGGAAGGAAGCACGGTCTTGCTGCCTTCGCCGGTGTAGCCGCCCCACATGCCACAAAGGTCGAAGGAGGGTCGGATGCCCACTTGCTCGATTTTGGTGTAGCCCTTCTCGCCGCGCAAAGCCTTCACCCCCAGACTCTTCTTATATTCTTCCTCGTCGTAAGGTGCCATGTTGAGCAGTTCGCGCTCGTGTTTGGAGCATTTTTCAACGTCATGATAGAAATGCGGAATGGTGATGCGGTTGTTTCGATCCATGCACCCGGCAATCATCTCGCAAAGGACGTTCAAGGGGTTGGCCACGGAGCCTCCGAAGAGACCGGAATGCAAGTCGGCTTGCGGACCAGTGACTTCGATTTCCCAGTAGGCGAGACCCCTCAAGCCTGTGGTGATGCTTGGCACATCGGCGGCAATCATTGAGGTGTCGGACACCAAAATGACATCGGCTTTCACCAGTCTTTTGTTCTTGACAATCCATTTGGCAAGGCTGCCTGAGCCGATTTCCTCCTCGCCTTCGAGCATAAATTTCACGTTGCAGGGGAGAGTGTCGGTCTTGACCATGGTTTCAAAAGCCTTGGCGTGCATGAACGATTGGCCTTTGTCGTCGTCGGCGCCACGTGCCCAGATTTTGCCGTCTTTGATGACGGGTTCAAACGGGTCGGTGTGCCACAGGTCGATAGGGTCGACGGGCATCACATCGTAGTGGCCATAGACCAAAACGGTGGGTTTCTTCTTGTCGATGATTTTCTCGCCGTAGACGATGGGGTTGCCATCGGTAGGCATCACCTCGGCCTTGTCGGCACCGGCCTTCAAGAGGTAGTCGCGCCAAAGTTCGGCACAACGAATCATGTCCGGCTTGTGCGCCGATTCCGAGCTGATGGACGGGATTCTAATCAGTTCAAATAATTCCTCAAGGAAACGATCCTTGTTTTCGTCAATGTACTTGTCGGTTGCTTTCATGTTGAATTGTTTATTTGATGAATTTTGTTTGATTATTTAATTGTTGAATTGTTTCAAAATAACGGTTTCACCATCAAACACCGCATAACTGAAATCATAAATCCAGTTGCCCACGATGGTCGTCAAAGCATGGTCGCCAGTCTTGTATTGCATGGGTTTGTGTTGATGGCCGAAGACGAAAAAGTCAATGCTTGGGTCAAGTTGGGATTGTTCTTGGGCGTATTGGTAAAGACGGGTTTGTGGAACGTTGTCGTAATAGCCACGTTCCACCTCGTTTTTTAGTTTCTTTAGACGATGTTTGTGCGACCATTTCAAGGCCAAACCGATGCCGAAGTCGGGATGTATCAGCCTGAACAAGAATTGGTTGAACTTGCATTCAAACACCTTCTTTAGGAACTTGTAGCCTTTGTCGCCAGGGCCTCTGCCGTCGCCGTGGACGAGGAAGAACTTCTTGCCTTTTATCGTTTTTACGACTGGTTCACGGTGCATTTCAAGTCCAAGCTCGTCGTGCAGGTAGCCGAAACTCCACAAGTCGTGGTTGCCGATGAACATGTGGACGGGAATACCCGCATCGGTGAATTCGGCCAACTTGCCTAGCAGCCTTATAAATCCTTTGGGAATCACCGTCTTGTACTCAAACCAAAAGTCAAACAAATCGCCCATCAGGTAAAGTTCCTCGCAGTCGGGACGGATGCCGTCAAGAAAACGCAAAAGTTTCTTTTCGCGCTTCTGGCTATCCTCAAGCGTGGGAATGCCCAAATGGAAGTCGGTGACGAAATAAACGGCCATCAGAGATTGATTTCGGATGCGCGGCGGATGAGTTCGGTGATGAGAGTGACGAGTTTCGGCCCCACGGCGTTCACGGCCTTGATGACTTCCTCGTGGGTGATGACGGTGGTTTGCTCCATCCCGTAGATGTTGCCCATGTCGGAAACGATGGACAGGCCGAAAACAGGTAACATACCTTGACGCGCCACGATGACCTCGGACGTGGTCGACATGCCGATGGTGTCGGCACCGATGATGCGGAAGTAGCGGCACTCGGCAGGCGTTTCGTAGGTCGGGCCGGAAGTGGCGCAATACACGCCGTGCTGCACCCAAATTCCTTTATCCAAGGCAATCTCGTCGGCCAGCTTGATGAGGCGCTTGTCGTAAGGCTCGCTCATGTCGGGGAAACGCTCGCCGAAACGCTCGTCGTGCCGACCAATCAAGGGGTTGGGCATCATGTGGATTTGATCGGTGATGATCATGATGTCGCCCACCTTGAAGTTCGGGTTGAGGCCGCCGGAAGCGTTGGAAACAATGAGGAACTGGATGCCTAAACGCATCATCATGCGGATGGGTAAGACAACCTCGCTCATGGGATAGCCCTCGTAATAGTGGAAACGGCCTCGCATGGCGATGACACGACGACCTGCGACGGTGCCGAACAAGAGTTGTCCGCTATGCCCTTTCACCGTAGAGACAGGGAAGTGGGGCATGTCCGAGTAGTAAATCACATGCTCAACCTTGATGGCACTTGCCAGTCCGTCCAATCCGGAGCCAAGCACGATGCCAACCTCAGGGTGGAAGTGGTTAGTTTTCTGGTTGATATACTCAACAATGGTGGATATTTTGTCGTACATAATTCAATATTTCTTCGTTAAACTTTTCTTCTTCGTGGAAGCGCACCACAATCGGCAAAGCTAACAGCGGCGCGGTTTCAAACTGACAAAGATAGGGAGAATTTGTCAATCGTGCAGCATCTTTTTCTGTGGTGACGATGATTTTCTTTCCGCCGCCAAGGTTCTCAAAGTGGTCCATGATGGTTTTTACATCATCTTTACTATAAGCATGATGGTCAGCAAAATGCAGAAAATCAATGGTTTTATAGTTTTTTCTCAATTCCTCGATGAAGGGTTTCGGGTTGGCAATGCCGCAAAAAGCCAAAACAAAATCGACGTTTTCTGTGGAAATTTGTTTCGCGGCCTCATTCAAAGGTTGCAAGGGCTGATATTCCAAATAGGAGAAAAACACTTTCTGATGCGATTTCGGTTTCAATTTCTTGATAATCCGTTGTTTCTCGTTCTCGTCCAGTGTTTTCGGCGACTTGCTGACAATGATGATTTGGGCGCGTTGGGCTGCGGATTTCACATCGCGCAGAGTGCCTGCCGGAAACAAAAAATCGTCACAGTAAAGATGCTGATATTCAGTCAGTAAAAGGTTCAATCCTACCTTGATTCTTCGGTGTTGGAAGGCGTCGTCCAAAAGATAAACATCGGGCGTGTTCTTGCTGCGAATCAGTTTCCTCATGCCATTCAAGCGGTCTTCGTCAACAACGACTTGAATATCAGGGAATTTGTTGAAATACTGCAAAGGCTCGTCGCCAACGGTCTCATAAGTGCTTTGATGGTCGGCGCGTTGGAAGCCTTTGGTCTTGCGCCCGTAGCCTCGACTCAATGTCGCCACGCGGTAATGCGGGTGCAATATATTAATAAGGTATTCCACCGTGGGCGTTTTTCCCGTCCCGCCCAGGTTGAGGTTACCCACGCCAATCGTGGGATACTCGAACCGCAACGATTTCAAAATGCGCCAATCATAAAGTTTATGCCTGATAATGAGCACGATATGATACAAAAGCGATATGGGAAGCAGTAAAATTCTCATTGTAGGGGTCAAAATTAGACATTTTTTCCTAATTTTGAGCCTCAATTTTGAAAATATGACCGTAAAAGACATTCTGAACTGCATCACTGAGGTGGCGCCGCTGCAATGGCAGGAGAGTTACGACAATGCCGGCTTGCAAGTGGGCGACCTCAACGCCGAGGCGCATAAAGCCTTGATTTGCTTGGATATTACCGAAGAAATCGTCGATGAGGCCATTGCCAAAAAATGCGACGTAATCGTCAGCCATCATCCGCTGATTTTCCGTGGGATGAAGCACCTAACGCCTCAAACCTACATCGAACGTGCTGTGATGAAGGCCGTCAAACACGACATCGCTATGATTTCAATGCACACCAACTTGGACAACAGCTATTTAGGTGTAAGTCGCGTGCTGGCGGAACGGCTCGGCCTGAAAAACCAGCATCTCTTGCAGCCTTCTGTCAACGAGCCTGAAGTTTGCGGTTCAGGAATGGTCGGAGAACTTGAAATGCCGATGGATGAAGTTGATTTCTTGCGTCTTGTGGCCTTTACGATCGACTCGCCCTGCTTGCGTCATTCGGCTTTGACGGGGCGCAAAATCTGCAAAGTGGCGCTTTGCGGCGGCTCAGGGGTTCCTTTCATGGCTGATGCTTTGCGGAAACAGGCGGACGCCTACCTCACCGCCGACATCAAATACCACGACTTTTTCGTCCCCGAAGGGCGCCTGCTGTTGGTCGATGGCGGACATTTTGAGACCGAACAATTCACGAAAGAATTAATATATGGGCTGATTCGGAAAAAATTTCCTAACTTTGCAGCCGAAATCGCTGAAACAAGGACAAATGCGGTTTGTTATTTTGTAAGAAATTAGAAATCAATAATATGGCAAAGAAAGTGAATACAGAAGTCGCTGAGGCAGAGCAACCTGCCGAGGTGAAAGAGGTCAAAAAGACCGTGAAGAAGACCACTGCAAAGAAAGTGGAGGAAGCTCCTCAGGATGAAGAGGTTAAAGAGGAAAAGAAACCTACAAAGAAAGCTGCTGCACCCAAAGCCGAAGAGCCGGTAGCCGTTGAGGAGCCTGCCGATGCTGCCAAGCCAGCCAAGAAGGCCGCTAAACCCAAGGCCGAAAAGGTTGAAGAAACTGAAAAAGTTGAAAAGGAAGAGGTGGCTCCCGTCGTCGAAGAGGCAAAACCAGAAGAGGAAGTGAAAGAAGAGCCCCAAAAGCCCGTTGAGGATCCGATTGAAGTGAGCGTTGAGCAGAGGTTGGTGGCCCTCTACACCTTGCAACAGGTCGATTCGAAGGTGGACGAGATTCGCGCCTACCGCGGCAACCTGCCCTTGGAAATCCAGGACATGGAAGACGAAATCGCCGGCTTGGAAACGCGTATCGCCAACTTCAAGGAAGAGAGCAAAAAGCACCAAAAGGACATCTCGGACTACAAGATCAAAATCAAGGAAACGGAAGCCTTGATTAAGAAATATGAGGATCAACAGAATAACGTCCGCAACAACCGCGAGTATGATTCGCTGACGAAAGAGATTGAATATCAGCAATTGGACAACCAACTTTCAGAAAAGCGCATCAAGGAAATCACGACCAAGGACAATGAGTTGGCTGCCAAGGTTGCCGAGGCCCAAATGCGCCTCGCCGAGCTGAAGGCTTCGCTGAAGGAGAAGAAAGACGAGCTCCATTCGCTGGTGGAAGGCACCGAGAAGGAGGAGGAACAACTGCTGCAGCGTTCGGCCGAATGTGAGAAGTTGGTCGAAGACCGTCTTTTGGTGGCCTACAAGCGCATCCGCAAGAATGCCCGCAACGGCCTCGCCGTGGTCGGCATCTTCGATGAGGCTTGCGGCGGTTGCTTCAACCGCATCCCGCCCCAACATCAGTTGGATATTTGTTCGCACAAGAAAATCATCGTTTGCGAGTATTGTGGCCGTATCCTTGTCGACAAGGGTATCATCGCGCAGTACAACGCTTGATAGATTGAAATGCTAAAATGAAAGGCTGCCTTCGGGTGGCCTTTTCTCGTTTAGTAGCGCACCTTGATGGTGATGGCGAGGTTGTTTCGAAAGGCTTTGTGCGTGACAGGCTCGATGCCCAGCGTCCCGGCATCATAAAGGCATTGTTGCGTTAAGCCGTGTGACAACTCGTAGGCGAAATCGAAGGTGACATCGAAGGTGATGGGCACACTGATGCCGATGGAGGCTTTCTTGACGCTGCCGTCCGACTTGCCCAGGCCCAATGGACTGCCGTAATAGGCCGCACCCAATCTCAAATAGGAGGAACCTAACAGCCATTCGCTGCCCAAGCGGAAGTTGAAGGTCTTGCCGTAGGTGGCTTTGATGTCGTCGTTCAGGGCATCGTAGTCATAGTCGGTAGCTCTGAATCGTGCCGCGCCGAAATTGGTGTATTCTGCATCGAAGCTGACCATGCCGCTTTGCCCGATGAAGAACACCATGCTCCCGACCCATTTCATGGGCTTGATGAAAGTGTACTCGTAGTGCGACTCGGGGCTGATGTATTTCCTTGTAATTGAGAGGATTTCGGATTCTGTTTCGGTTTGCCAGGTTTCAGTGAAGGCATAAATGGTGGGCGAATGGAAAGCCCCGCCGAAGCGGAACCAAGGGCCGGCATGGTAGATGAAACCGACTTTGGCATTGCCGCCCCAACCCGTCGAACGGAGGCTCTCGGTGAAGCTCCACTGGTTGAAACCGCTCCCAGGGTCGGTGCCGTCGGGATGCGATTCTCTGAAAATCCGTTCTCCTTCTCGCTTGATGTGGGCCAAGTTCACGCTAATGCCGACATACAGCTTGTCGAAATAGTTGAAACTGCCCGCAAAGGTCCATTCCTCGGAACGCCCCTTGAAATTGGAGTCCTGACCTTGCCAAAGATGGCCCTGGGGCACGGGAGAGCTATAGTACGGTCCCGTCTCATCTTCATAAAGGTCAACGAGATAGGTGCTCCAAGCAGGGAAAACGGTATAGGGGAAAGCCTCTTGCAGCTCATCGGGATTGTAGCCGTTGATTTGCGCCAAGTAATTGTCAATCTTTGAGCTGGTCGGATTGATGCCTTTGCTCAAAGTGTGTATGTTGTAGTCGTTGACACGCGTGAGGCCGATGCCGAATTGGGTGAAACGCAAAGGCCGGAAGTTGCTCCGCTGCTTGGCATTCACATAGCTGAGGCTGGGCAGGTTCATGCGAAACTTGTTGGCATTGTTGCTCGTCCCGTAATAGGTGGATTGCTGGAAGTTGTCCAACAACCCCGCCGTGATGGTGAGCTCATGGTTGCGATAGATACCCATGCCTGCCGGATTGATGCAGATGGCGGTCATGTCGCCGCCCACCGCACCCAAAGCGTTGCCCATGCCCAAGGCCTTGGCCGTGCCTTGGTAGAAGGTTTGCGAAAAGAGACAGGCATCATCGGAGCCTTGCGCGAAGGTCGCCGAAATGCAGAACAGGGAAAAAACTATGGTGATGATTCTCTTCATATTAACGAAAAAGACTACCTTTTGAATTGAACCGCAAAGGTAGTCTTTTATTGTCAAATTTGGCTATTCGGTTGAAATTTATCTTCTTCCGCCGCCCGAACTGCGTCCGCTGCCGCCACTTGAACTGCGACTTCCGCCTCCTGAACTGTGGCTGCCGCCCGAACTCGAGCTACGGCTTCCGCCGCTATAACTGCTGCCCGAACTGCGGCTTGAACTCGATGAGGAACTTCTCGAAGGCGAACTGCTTCTGTTGTAACTGCCGCTTGACGA